>CALHLC010000066.1 GCA_938034385.1 uncultured Bacteriovoracaceae bacterium | reverse complement strand
GGGCTAGACGATGGGAGCACGGATAGAAACAAAAATGGTGATCCCTCTGTGACTCGAACACAGGACCCCCTCCTTAAAAGGGAGGTGCTCTAACCAACTGAGCTAAGAGACCACACATTTTTAGTTAGAAATAAAATTTAGGGCCTTCAGGCTTAACTGTCAATCTCAAATCTTCATGAAATCAACAAAAGCATAAGACAATTTTAGAGATAAATGTTATTTAATTTATCGCAATGACTGATACACAAAAAACCGTTTCTTTTCACACTCTAGGATGTCGACTCAACTTTTCTGAGACAGGCTCTATAGCTAGTGGATTTGAGCAAAGAGGCTACAAAATAGTGCCTTTTGAGCAGGATTCAGATCTTGTTTTCCTAAATACCTGTACAGTCACTGATGGAGCTGATTCAAGCTGTAGGAACCTCATCAAAAAGGCAAAAAAACACAGTCCTGGATCAAAGGTGATTGTTTCAGGATGTTATGCCCAAATGGAATCTGAGAAATTATCCGAGATGCCAGAGGTTGATCTTATTCTTGGAAACTCTGAAAAATATAATGTCTTCGAGCACCTTGGCGAGATTGAGACTAAAATTAAGATTGATCAAACCAACGACTTCTGGGGAGCTTACACAACACCTTCAGATCTTAAACACACAAGGGCCTTTCTTAAGATTCAAGATGGGTGTAATTATATTTGTAGCTTTTGTATTATCCCTCAAGCTCGAGGAAGATCTCGGACAATTTCTGTTGATCAAGCATATAGCAACGCTCTTGAATTAGTTGGAGCTGGTTATAAAGAAATTGTATTAACAGGTGTAAACATTGGAGAATATGAAAAAAGTGGTGAGAAACTCACAGACCTCGTTCAAAAAGTCGGATCTATCCAAGGCCTTCAAAGACTTAGGCTATCCTCTGTAGAGCCCAATACCATTACTGATGAATTACTAATTGCATTGAAAGATTCTGGAAAATATTTAAATCATTTCCACATTCCACTTCAAAGTGCTAATGATGAAATCTTAAAATCAATGCGTAGAAAATATACGATTTCTGAATATAAAGATGTTATTAAAAAGATTCAAACACACTTTCCAGAAAGTGCTATTGGAGCAGATATCATTACAGGCTACCCTGGTGAGACTTATGAGCAATTCGAAGAAACTTTTAAGTTCTTAGAGCAATCTCCTATTACCCATTTTCATGTTTTTCCTTATTCATCTAGAAAAGGTACGACTGCAGCTAAACTTCCTGGTCATCATAATAACACAGAGAAGAAACGAAGAATTAAACTTCTTAATCAATTAGGTG
This sequence comes from uncultured Bacteriovoracaceae bacterium, assembly GCA_938034385.1. Classification (GTDB taxonomy): domain Bacteria; phylum Bdellovibrionota; class Bacteriovoracia; order Bacteriovoracales; family Bacteriovoracaceae; genus JAHDHG01. The sequence goes on along the minus strand of CALHLC010000066.1, from coordinate 13,781 downwards.
ATCAAAAGATAGAAAATTATTCAGCAAAGTTTAAAAATCAAATCACTTCAGTCTTATTTGAACAAAAAAAGGGTGATTTCTGGGAAGGACATAATCCTGAGTTTTTAAAGGTCAAAGTTGCCTCAGATGAGGATTTAAAAAACCAAATCAGACCTATTTTAATAGAATCAAGTTATTCTAGCTCAAAACATCAAATGTCAGGAAAAATAGTGCTACACTCGTAGCGTCAATAATTTACATCACTGTCTATTGTTTTTAATATGTCTTATGAAAAAACTAATCTTAATATCAATGTGTCTCAACTTTTATGCCTACTCTGTGGAAGTGAACTATAAAGTTCTTGCAAGATCTTCTGAGACTGACTCCTACAAGATGCCTGTTTATTCACCTCTAAGAGGAGTGACTCCTCAAATTAATGATGAGAATAATATCGCTTTCAAGATCCCTACTAACGACATGGTTGAAAATGAGAAGATCTTTTTTAATACAAGTAAAAAATCTACTCTTATCTATGCAGCTCCTGCTAACACCTTTGTAAGTGATCCAATCATTGCTTCCGATGGGATTTTATTCACTCTTAATGATGTTGGTGGAACGAAGTTTTTATTAAAATATATTTTCAAAACAAAAAAAGTCCAAAAGATTTTAGAACCAAGTAAATCAGAACTATCTATCATTTATGAATTCCACCAAAATGAAGAAGCTATCTACTTTAGGGCCAAAGACAAAAATGGTAACCTTGGTATTTATTCAGTTGATCTAGAAAACAAAGAAACTGAAGTTAAGACTTTATTTAAAACAGGTCAAAAGGTTCAAGGTAAAAAAATCTCTTATATCTTTGCCCTAGATATGAATGGTCAGTACGGAGTATGCAAAGTTCGGTTTACTCACCTTCAAGAAGATGCACCAGATTTAATAGTTAGGTTAAACCTCAAAAGCAGTGAACATAGAATTATTGCAGCAGATAAAGATTTTTCAAGAAGATCTAGATATATAAGTTTTAGAAACTCTACTTCTATTAATAAGCACGGCGGTATTGCATTCATTGTAGAAGAAAAAACTAAAACAAAAATAATGCTAAACCACTTAGAAAAAAACAATACTACTAAAGAAATTGCTCGCACTTCTAAGAAAATAAAAAGTATTTCTCACTTTGCTCCCGATATAACTGATAGTGAAATCATTATCTTTAGAGGAAAAGACTCAAGAGATAGAGAAGTACTCTATATCGCAAACTCTGAAAAAATAAGAAAGATTGTTCGACAGTATCAAGTTATCAAGACGGATAAAAAGAAAAGAGCCGTTTTAATGCATACTAAGACAACTCCAGTCTTTGGTGGAAACCCGAGAATAAATAACTTGGGAACTATCGTTATAAATTCAAGTATTAGACATTTAGATCAGTATACAAATGAACCAAAAGATATTCAGTCTGCTATTATTGGTGTTTATGATGCTCCGAGTTTATTATTAGAGTAATTTGAAAAACTCTTTTAAGTCTTTATTTATTACTCAATGCTTAAACGCATTTAATGATAATATTTTTAAGAACTCTCTCATTTTAATTGTTACCTATGAAAGCTTATCGGCTTATGGACTTCAAACCACTGAAATAATTTCCATTGCAAGCTTCTTATTCACTCTACCCTATTTATTATTTTCAGCTTTAGCTGGATCACTGTCAGATAAGTTTGCTAAAGACAAGATGGCCCAACATATTAAACTCATTGAAGTTTTTATCATGAGTCTAACTATTATTGCTCTCCCATCAAGAAATATTTCTTTTCTACTCTTCTTATTATTTTGCATGGGAATGCAGTCTGCTTTCTTGGGGCCTGTAAAATATGCAGCTCTTCCTGAACTCGTAAAATCAAAAGACCTTTTAAGAGTAAATGGTATTTTTCAGATGGGAACTTTCTTTTCTATTTTAGTCGGTACGGCTACTGGCGGTATTTTAGTAAAACTCTACTCCTCTGAATCCCACCTAATAGGAATATTTCTTACCATCTTTTCAATTTTAGGATATTTGAGTGCAAGAAGAATACCTAAACTTAAGGCCCAAAACTCAACTATTACGAGTTCCCCCAACTTTGTTCAAAACTTAAAGTTAGCTTTTCAATACCCTTCAATAAAATATAGTATTATTTTTGCTTCGTGGCTTTGGTTCATTGGAAATTACTATATAAGCACCCTGCCTCTAATTATTAAAAATTATTTTTTCTTAGACGAAGGAGTCTCAACTCTTTTTATGGCGAGTTTTTCAATTGGAATTGCAATAGGTTCTATTTTATCAAATAAGATAAGTACTCAATCTTCAATTTCAAAATGTATCTTTGTTGGGATTATTGGTATGACTCTTTCACACTTAATTGCTTGTTTCTTCCTAGAGCAACCTGAACAAACAACTCAAAATATTGAAGGGATTGGTGCATTTTTTCAAAACCCTAAAGCTATTATGCTTTTAATCTCTATAAGCGTTGTTTCAATCTTTGGTGGGCTTTATGTCGTACCTCTACAAACTCTAGTTCAAATGAACGCAAAAAAACAAGAATGTGCTAGAATGATATCTGCAATGAATATCATTCAAGCCATCTCATTATTATTATCTTCTCTTATGCTTTTTCTTTTATTCAGAATAGATCTTAATATTCATCAACATTATTATGTTCTAGCCGTATTGTATTTCTTAATGGCTATTCTTACTTTCAAGCACTTAGATTTTTTTAAGGAACAAAAGGCATAAAGATGGATGAAAAAACAGTTTATGACGGAAAGTTTGTTAAGATCAAAGAGCAACAGATTGAAAATAATGTTTGGGAAAAGATATATCTTCATGGAGGTATTGTAGTTTACCCTTTTAATTCCAAGGGAGAATTATTACTTGTTAAGGAATTACGTCCTCATGAAACACCAAAGCTTAGACTTAAACCGGTAACAGGAATTTTTGAAGATGAGTACACTGTCTTTGAAAATGCTAATAGAGAGATGCAAGAAGAAATCGGCTTTAAAGCAAAAGACTTCGAAATCATACTTGAAACAAAATCTAGTGGGACTATTAATAATTTCCAATATTTTGTAAAAGCAACTAACCTTGAGAAATCAAAGATTCCAAACCCTGATGGCGAAGAAAGTATCCAGGAAATTTTAGAAGTATCATACGATGACATTATAAAAAGATTACTCTCCGGTGAAATTGCTTATAGGAACTCATACTTAGGCTTGATGCATATGGCTTTAAAAGAAAAGTATAAAATTTAGCTTCTTGGATTTTTCTTTAATCGACACGATCTTTTTTTAGAATCAATCACTTCTTCAAAAATTGCTGGAAGCTTCTCTTCTACTAAAGTACATATTGCTCTTGGGTAAGGAGCTGCATTCAACTCAATTATATCTCCAACGATAACAAGGTATAACTTTATAAATTGAATTAAATATTTTTCTATCTGCCCATCTTTTGCTAGCCCAACTAATCCAATAGATTGTTGTCCTAAGTATTGAAATGTTTTATTGATTGCTTTCATGGAATTCATTTTACTTAGTTTCAATGTATTATTTACTGAAAAAATAAAATGAGAAAAAATTGCACCGACTTTATAAACATCGGTAAAAACCAAGTTACAAGGAGGCTTGAAACTTTGAGCTCCAATTGTTTTAAAGATATTTAACCTGTTTCGATTTAGAACTTTAAAAACTTCTCCTTTTCCTGCATAGAATTCAGTACTTTCAAGATCTCTATCATTACTTAAGCATAGAGAATTCTTAAATTGTGTATATTTTCTTGGCAAGGAATAATATGCAAAAAGATCAGCATATAATTCTGAAATAAGTCTATTCACTCTCTTATATTTCCCTCGTCTATCTAGAGTTTTATTCTCAGCTCTTGTGGAGTGACCAATCACTGTAAAATGCTGATGTGAATTGTCTAAGTGGCTCCCTCTCCAAATATAAGTTGATAAGAGATGATGTCCATATTCATGCATTAATACATAAGGAAAGCTCCATAAGGCCTTTCCTGAAAACGGAGATCTTGTTTTTGTATTTTTACTATCTTCAATAACTTTATTACTTCTTGGATAAATATTAATACTAGAACCACTGATGACATCACCTTCATAATAGTTATAGCTAATATTATCTGTTTCCCATTTATAATAATCAGTTACAAAACTTTCACTCTCATCTCTTTTTAAAAAAGTTTTTTGTTTTGGGTGTATCAAAATATTTATCGGAGTTGATTTGTAATTTCCATCTACTTCAAACATAAAATCATTTGCATTCTTTATATTATCAAGCGTGTTAATAGCAATCTGCTCTATTGATTTTCTAGGAGCGACATGGCCTAAACAAAGATCTAATTCATGACCTTCGTGATCTATCTGCTCATCTATAAAATCAATTTCAGTATGATAGTAAATTTTATTCACCAATGATTGATCATATATATCTGATGTAATTTTTACTTTCTCTAAGGCCTCTTCTTGCTCGTTAAAATAAATCGCAAATTGATCAGGATTTTTTTCTGGACAACTATATCCATTAAAGTAAGAAGAGTAATACTCAATCTTATCTGGTTGTTCCTGCACAAGAAAATAAGAACTATACTCCTTCAAAGAAGAATTAGTCTCACCACAAGCAAGCAGGAGAAATGTCAGCAAAACCCATTTCACAAGCTACTTATACAATAATGTAATTGTCTTGAAATCAGAGTTGTAAGATTTGCAAAAAACGAGTTAACTAACTGATTTTACAGCCTATCATCAAGCTTCATCACAAGTCCCGGAGAAGAAAACTTCATTAAAAAGCTCTTATTCACGACCTTTTCTAAATGCTTAGAAGAGACACTGAAATAGTAGGCTGAAACCTGTTTATCTTTTAAAAAGATAGTATGACCTTTATCTGAGAACTTTCGCATAATAAAGTCTGAATCTAGCAAGAGTATATCTTTAATCATGAAGTTATCATTTATATAGACAACCACACAATAATCACTCATTTGAACTAAAGTCTTTCTTATCTTAACACCTTTAGGAGATGATCTATCATTCCAATAAACAATAACTTCAGTTCTTTTTCCATCTTGAGTATAAAAATCAAAACCTCTTTGAGAGCTAGATTTAATCTGCTTTAAACCAAAAGTACATTTGGCATACCACTCTCCAAGCTGAACAGGTAGATTTTTTCCATTATTGATAACATGCTTTTTTCTTAAAATTCCATAAGAATTTACAACGCCTTCTATAGCTTCTAGAATTTGCAGCTCATCTGGATAATGTAATAGACCAATATTTCTTTTTGCTTTTAAAGTTAATTTTTTATTAAATTGCCTTTTATACCAATCTGAAAAATTTTCGCTATCTATAAAATCAGCAGAACTAAAAACAAATCCATTTTCTTGTAAATCATTAAAAGTTTTAATCTTTGGAATTTTCTTGGATAAAAACGATAATGGTACATACGCCATAGGAGAATCTCCCATGACAAACACCGGGTCCTCATTGAAGCTAGTAGATCCATGAGTCTCAGAAGAGAACTCTCTGGCTAGCTCAAAAATTTCTTTTTTCACAGCTTAACCGCCTAAATTTTAATTATTTAAATTCTAATACGTATTTATGATAACACGCTGACGATCAAATCACTAGATCAAGGAGGTCATCTTTATTAGCGTTAATAGTATGGGCCAATCCTGAATTCTTTGAGAGGTAGTATAAACAATACAACTTGAAGTCATCTTTTTTAGACTTTAGGTAATCTTCTGAAAATGTCCCTTTCACTTCAGTCACAGCTTGCTTTCCTAATAACCATGCAACCACAAGATGAGAAGTCATCATAAGAACATCATGACAATTTTGTAGAATGTGATTATATTTTTTAGCTCCTACATATTCATTCATCGTTGCCATAATCTTTTCATAAGTACCAAGTGCGTGAATGAAAGTTTTTTGCTGAGCTGAAAATTCAGGGCCTAAGTTTTTTGTAAATTCTGAAATTTCTCCCAAGAGTTTCTTTAAAGTCTTACCTTCATCTTTAATAATTTTTCTCATTACTAAATCAGTTGCTTGTATTCCATTTGTTCCTTCATAGATTTTTCCAATAACTGAATCTCGAACAAATTGCTCTACTCCATATTCTTGGCAAAACCCGTAACCGCCGTGAACTTGAACGGAGTCAATAGAGACTTGTAAACCTTCCTCTGTACAATAAGACTTACAAATGGGAGTTAATAATCCAATTCTATCTTCTTCATGCTTATCAAAAAGATTAGCAGTATATAAAATCAACGCTCTCATTCCTCTTGAGACTGCCCTAGACTTTAAAAGCATTCGTTTAACATCCGGGTGATGAACGATTTCTTTTTTAAATTGAATTCTTTCTTGAGCGTAATGTTTAGCAAACTCATATGCTAAATTTCCTTGAGACTCCCCTTGCACTCCACAAGTAAGTCTTGCTTCATTCATCATAATAAACATTGTAGCCATTCCATCGAACTCATCACCAACAAGCCAGCCTTTACAATCTCCATTTCCTCCAAAAGTTAACTCACAAGTCGCAGAAGCGTGAATCCCCATCTTATGTTCAATCTTAGTGCAATCAACATTATTATGCTTTCCGAGAGAACTATCATCATTAACTAAAACTCTTGGAACTAAAAATAAAGAAATTCCTTTTGTTCCCTCAACTCCTTCTGGAGTTCTCGCTAAAACGAGATGAATACTATTTTCATATAAATCAGTTTCTCCTCCAGAGATAAATATTTTTACACCCTTGATATTAAAACTCCCATCACCATTAGGAGTAGCAGTAGATCTCAATGCACCAACATCACTACCTGCACCTGCTTCAGTCAGACACATCGTTCCTCCCCATCTACCGTCCATCATTCCGGGAATATATTTCTTTTTTAAATCTTCAGATGCTTTAAGCCTAATAACATTTAATGCTCCTCGTGAAAGTTCTGGATAAAGACCGTAAGCACAATTTGCTCCAATTAAAAATGAAAGACAAGCTGCTTGCAAAGCAACTGGAACTGGTGTTCCACCAATTTCTTCGGGAAGTCCTAAGCTGAACCAACCATTATCATAATAACTTTTATGAAATTCATGAAAACATTTTGGTGCATAAACTTTTCCATCAATATGCTTAACTCCTTCAAGATCAGAAGGTTCTCTAGATGGAAAAACTTTTTGGGCAATAAATTTATGATATTCGGTTAGGATTCCTTTACTATCAACTTCATCGAGGCCGTAGCTTTGATGTTCTTGAATTTTTAAAAATTCAAATAAGTTAAATTCTATATCTTTTAAGTCTACCGAATAACGTGCCACTATTTCCTCCAGATAATTTTAATATTACTGATTATAGGATAAGTGAGATCAATATAAAAAAAAAGGCTGAATTTAAATTCAGCCCTTAAACAAATTGTTTTTTATTGAAGAGAGAAGAGATTAAAAATTACCGTCACAGTGATAATCAATTAGATAAGAAAGACCTAATCGGTTAAGTGTTTTACTTCCAAAATGAGACTTTGAGTCAAATATCCACCAAGAACCTGTCGTTATAGTGTTACTCGCATGTAGTGGGTTTAAATGTAATGGAAGGTCAGGGCTTACAACTCTAGTTACTGTTTCACCGTTTAAAAGATTATGAGTAATTTCATATCCTAATACCTGCTCAACTGCTCCTGAGTTAGTATTTACTACACAAAGTTGGATTGTCTCCATTCTAGCTGATTCTGCTTCACCAAACTTAGAAGTATCAAAAATTTGATCAACAATTTCTTCCTTTGAATCAGTAAATCTATCTACTTCTTCACTTTGAACATCTACTACTGAAGTAACTAGTGAAGAACCTGAAATTGAATATTTATATTTATGAATTCCTTCATTGTTATACTGACCTATTGCTGAAGAATATCCAGAGCTAACAGTTAAGGACATATCATCAAATTGATCTCTTAATTCTTCAAGAGTATCTACTTGCTCAACAGTATTACCTGTAATGATCTCTGGTGGGATAGTAGTAGAAGTGGTAGATCCATTTCTATCTTTTCCACAAGAAACTAAAACTAAGCTAGTTAATAAAAGTGTAAATAATGTTTTCATTTTCCCTCCTAGGGTAATTTTTAATACCTTTCTATATACAAGCTTTATGCCAACTCTAAAGCCCTTAACTTAGAGTTCATGAGAATTAATGAGTAAAAAATATAAAAGTGTATAATTTTAATACACTTTTAGCTCATCAAGGTCAGAGTTTCCCTATCCAGTTTAATACAATACTTTCTTTTAAAATCTACCTATGAATATATTTAAAATTTTAATCCTTTCAATGCTTGTCTCATGTTTTAATAAACAGGCTCCTTCAATTAGTGAAACGTCTCAAGAGAGTGATAAATTTGCCAGACCTTCAAGAAATCAATTTCCAACCATCCCTAAAATTCCTCTTCCTCCTAAAGAAGTTCATAAAATTATGACAGGAACAATCAAGAGAATATTTGTAGATAACCAGGATAATACTGATGGGACTCCTTATACTCTTATCCAAGCTGGAGAAAAAGTCTTTAATATTAAGATGGAAGATGAGTTTGAATATATTGAAACAGGTGATCAAGTCAAAGTAAGTTACACTTATAGTAGTTCTGGAAAAGCTCCAGATAATATGAGAACAATAAAAGTTATAAGACTCTCTCTTGTTGCTAGATCTCAACCAGGCACAACGAGTACAAGAGTTTTTCCTTCTACAACCTGGACTAAAGACCGCAGACCTTTGAAGATGATGGGAAGTTCTACTCCAGAAACAAAGAAAATAAAAATGTTAGGAGTAATTGTTAACACTAATATTAGTGGTACTCAATCTCCACAAAAAACAGAAGCATTTTTAAAACTCTTAAATGTCTTTAAATATAAGTTACCTACGGCAACTTTTAATAAATATGAAGTAACTGCTGTAAAAGTCGCAAATGTTCAAATTACTGATGATACTGAAGATTCACGTGGAGTTCACAGAGAAGACAAAGCAGATCAATTACTCTTACAACAAAACATTAATGTTTTAGACTATGACCATATCGTTTACTTAGGTAGAACTTTTAGAGGTCTTAATTGGGGAGTTGTTGGTAGTATAGAAAAACCGGGAAGAACCATTTCAATTAGTACGCTTGGAGATTTCCAAAAAGAATTAGAAAAATCAAAATATAGAGTTTTATTTCATGAGTGGGGACACAATATAGGAATGCTTCATTCAAATACATGGGCTCCAACATTAACTAGTTACTTCCAAGATAAAAGAGAATATTTAGATTTCTCATCAATAATGGGTCATTATCATTGCTTAAAATTAAACTTTATTTCTTTTAACTCTGCAAATGTGGCAACTCATTTTCTTGGCGATGATCATGAATATGTAAAAGAAGTAACTAGTACAGAAAAAAATCAGATTCAAATTTTGAATACAACTCAAAACTATAATCCTCTAAGGATACTTCGATTCCAAGACACTCTAACTAATAAAGAAGGCCAAGAAGTCTTCAACCCATTTTATATTTCATTAGTAAGACAATGTTCACTAACAGGTATAGGGGCTCACAATGTGTTAATTCATCAAAAATCGGGGAAAGAAACTTATGTTGTGGCAGAACTAAAGCCAGGTGAAAGTGTTAAAATCTTAAATCATGAAGTTACATATGAGAGTTTATCTAAAGATTTTATTGCGACAATCAATGTAAAAATGTAAAGAACTAGAAGTCTATTCTAGGATTATCTTTTTTCTTTGCACTTTTCAAAGGGATTCTTATACCAAGATTATATGTTGTTGCATCTTCATTTAAAATCTCAGCTCTATAAGTTAAATCCTTCGAATTTTTTATAAATACATTTGAATTGTTTTGTTTCATATTGAAATATAGAGACATATCTTTTAAAACACCTTTTTTAAAGAACTTCCCTATCTTCATATCAATGTTAAGCTCTCTAGCAACGCTATCAAACTTTGCAATATTATGTGCCCCTTTAATATTTACTGAATCAATACTCATACCTACCCTTGCTTGAATGAAGTTAAAAAGTTGAATACCAATTGAAAAGTTTGAATCACCAAGAAGACTCTTTAATGTATCATTTCTATTAAGTTCTTTATCTGTCTCAGTAAATGCTAATCCATCACTACTCATTCCCATCGTTCCTATTGGAGTATCAAGAATCTCTTCACTTCCAACAGTAAAATCATGAACATACGTCTTATAAGCTTCGCTAGCTTCTACTTTTCTTACTCTTGGCGTAGGTGAAACATTTCCTTCAAAAATGATTTTAAACTGATCGTTTGCCAGAGATACAATACCTGTATATCTAAGATTGAAATATTTAATTTTATCAACAGTTAGTTCTGAAATCCTTGATCTTTCAAGAGATAATAAGTCCACTGATAAAAAGTTTTTAAAGGCCTTATCTTCTAAGTTCGATCCTAAGTTTTTTCTAATTACAGAAATTTCATATTCTGAAAGACCTTTAAGGTTATTACTAAAAATCTCTATTCTTACTGGTAAAATAGCCGTGTTATCAAATCTATCATTTTGATAAACAAATCCTTCAGATTCTATTCCTGCTTCTATATTCTGCTCACTACCTTCTTGAGTGATGTCATAGCCACTATTTCCTACATAAATTCGAGTTCTACCTAGATAGTTTTTCTCAAAATTTTGAGCTAAGGATTGAAAAGATAATAAAAATGTAAAGAGAACTAATAGTTTATTCATTGATATAAAATAGCATTTTGTAAGATGCTAGATTCTTAAGAATGTAAAATAAACAATTTAGTGACTAAAGATTTGTCGATTCAAAGAGCTTTCTACTCGTCTTCAGCACAACCTTCATCAGCACCTTTTGTAAGACTAAAAGCATTCTCTTTCTTTGCTTTCTCTTCGATTTCCTTGATTTTCTTCTCTATAGCATCTGGTCCATCACATGGTTCATCATGGTCACCAGCTTCAGCAGCAATAGCTTGCTTGGCTGCTTCAACTTTAGAGCCAGTCGTCTTTGAATTACAAGCAACAAGAAGATTAAAAGTTATAAATATTAATAATAATTTCATCATTATGCCTTTTTTAAGTTAACTCTGTATAAGCTCATTAATAATAAACCTAGAAAAATTATTGCACAAGCAGTGAAAAATGGTCCATTCACATGCTCATGGAAGTCTCCAAGCTTGATATTTAAAGGATAGGTTGTATAAAAATAATCTACAATATAGGACGCAAGATAAGAAACTCCAATAATAGTAAGTATATTTATCAAGACTCCTTTTTTTCCTATGTATTTTTGAATAACTGCAATATTTGAAATATTTGTGGCAGGTCCAGCTAATAAGAAGATAAGAGCAGCTCCAGGAGAGAGGCCTTTTAAAATCAACGAAGCAGCAATCGGAGTTGAAGCCGAAGCGCAAATATAGAGAGGAATAGAGACAAGCAATATTATCAATTTTCCTACGTGAGGGTTTAAATCACTAAAAAAACTCTCTGGTATAAAATAGCTAATAAGAGCTCCAAGTAATAATCCAACAAATAACCAATTTGCCATATCATCCAAGAGTTCAACAAATCCAAACTTTAGAGATTTAGAGATTAGGCCTTTTTCATTTTCTTTGTGATCATGACTATGATCATGTCCATGATGATCATCTTTTGAATGACAACAATCTTTTTTATCTTCAACGACTTCTTCATTAAATGGATTGAATAAATGTTGTAATGTCCCCGCAATTGTAGCCGTTATAAAAGCAAAAGCTGGTCTAAAAATGGCCATAGGTAAATCTAATATGCTTAAACTCATAGCAATGGAATCAATCCCAGACTCTGGAGTTGAAATTAAAAATGCTGATGTTGCACCATTGCTGGCTCCGGCTTTTTTCAAGGTGGCTCCTGTAGGAATCACCGAACATGAACATAAAGGAAGTGGAACTCCAAGCAAAGCGGCCCAAAGCACATCTGTTTTCTTATTATTCTTTAAAAGCTTTTGAATTTTGTTTAAATGTAGGAATTGATGCACCACACCTGAGATAAGAAACCCAAACAATAGGTATGGAGATGATATAAGAATGTAATCCCAAAGGACCTTGATGAATTCCATTGAGAATATTTTAGCATTTAGCTAGTCCTTTGAACAAATGGATGAATTAGCTAGACACAAAATGAGAAGGTTTCTATAATAGGAGTTCGTTAACGGGGGTGTAGTTAAGTTGGTTATAACGTCTGCCTGTCACGCAGAAGGCCGAGGGTTCGAGTCCCTTCACTCCCGCCATTCACAGACAACATTTCGGGTAAAAACAAAAAACTTATTTTTAATAAAATTTCAACGAGTTAGCGATGAGGATTTCATCTTCTTCTGTTCTTAATTTCATATAAAATCATAGTAAATCAGCCCTCTTGTAGTAATTTGTAATAATCCTTGTAGTAATCGATTTGAATTATTACAGAGTTATCTAGAAAGTTATTTGATCATTTTTACTCAGCATATATTTCCTCTACTCTTAGTCTTAGCAAGATTATGAGATAATAATTTATATTTGGAGGAGCATATGAAAAAGACTTGGATACTTATAATAGCTGGCTTAGTGGCAAGCTGCTCAACTCTTAATTCTTCTCATGAAAGATCAGTGGCAAGTAATAAAAACGAAATGGCATGTAAAAGGTGGAATCCTAGTGGAAACAGTTTCAGTAAGAGTAAAGTTGACTCAGACATAATAATAATCAATAAACTTGAAAGTGAAGATCTTGAAATAAAACATGTATTAAAAGATTTAAGTACTTCTACTGAGCAAGTTAGCAAGGTCTCTTGTAGAGGATCTGAAATTGGAAGTCAGTCAAAACTTAGAGGTGAATGTTATGAGACTGCTGATTTAAAAAATCGAATATCTTTTCAGAGACTTTTTGGAAAGTTACTAGCAACTTATAAGATCAAGGCTGACGAAGCTGTGAATATACTCAACTTTGAAACTTATGAGTGTAAAAACGATTTCTTCTCAAGCGAACAGTAAGGAGATCATATGAAATTAATTATTTTTTTATTGTTCATCTCTTGTGCATCAGAGCAGTTGGAAAGATCTATTTCATCTGAAAGTAAAAAGGCATATAACTTTGGAGAATGTTCACAAGTAACACTCTTTAAGCTATTTCAAAAAAACCGTGAATATGGAAGCTTAAGAGCTCAACTCAAAATATTTCAAACTCCTAGCTTTCAAAAACTGTTTCCTGGTCAAGACGTAAAAATCAAAGAAGTACTTAAGAATTATAGTATTATAGATGAAACGAATGCAGGTTTTCTTAAACACTGCCTGAAAAGTTTAAAATAACTAAAAAAATCATACTCCAATAATACTTTTTCAATCATCCAAAGAAGAGTTTCTCCTATAGAGGAGATTTTTAGGACCTTCATCTACTTTCTTAAGACTTTACTTTAAATGAAGATCTATTTATCAAATCTAAAATAAACTTAGTATAATTCTTAATAGCTGCTTTCAGAGAACTCCTTCAAGGTAATTGAAATTATAAAGGTTTAACTCTTATCTATATTTAATTGTCATAAGCTCACAACACGAGGTTTATGATGAACATTATCGTTACTATTGATCCGACCTGTCGGACTAAATATTCGAGATGTCGGATTTCTCTTCCATCTAGTTCATTAAGGTCTAATAATGAATAAAGTGGAAATAACATTTAATTCAATCTTGCAGGAAAAACTTAAAGGAAAGAGTCTTTCTTTGTTAGCCAAGGAATTAGATATTCCCAAGTCTTT
>CALHLC010000065.1 GCA_938034385.1 uncultured Bacteriovoracaceae bacterium | reverse complement strand
TTTCGCTCTAAAAACTTCTTAGATATGCTTTTTTTGAGATCTTTTGGCGTTCCTGTATAGATGATTTCATCATTTGAGACTATTATTCCCATTTATTCCTCCAAAGTTAATTAGAGGCGACATCTATTCAGTCATATAGGGCGACAACAAAGTCTGAAATGTTTGAATCTACTGGAGTTTGTGCAACACCACCAACTTCGTAGTCAACTGAAGCTTGGTTGGTTACAGATGTACCAGCAGTTGTTTGGGCCATGGCTAATGGACCAAACAAAAGACTAATAAAAATTAGTACAAAGAAATTTTTTACATTTTTCATTTTCATTTTTTCTCCTTTTGTTGAAAATTATTGTAAACGTGTCATAAAAGTTACTTGACCTTGAGCTTTGGCCTGTAATGGCTTTAAGATGTTCCACTTAACATGAGTTACGTCTCTTTCACTCGCAGCTCTTAACTTTCCATTTTCTTTAATAGAAAGTTTCTTTAACAATCCAAAACTCTTTCCACCATCAACAGAAACTTGAGAGTTCCCTTGAGATGAATGGTACTGAGAATTATTTGGAATAGGGTTTTTGATTACTACTTTTGAAGCAGCTTCATCTCCAGTGTTTTCATAACTTATGACATAAGTTACTAAGTCTCCTGGAACGACTCTTTTTGCAGGAAGAAGTTTTTTAGCAACTGTCCCACTGTCTTTCTTTTCATACTTTGTTACAAATGCTTCGTTAATGAGCTTGATCTTAGAAGCTCCATAGGCAACGTTTGTAAACATTACGAAAGTAGACAACATACAAATGATTTGTTTTTTCATGATTTTTCTCCTTTTTGTTTTCATGATTTCGTTGTTTTGTTTTTCCATGATGATTTCTCCTTTTGTTATCATGTTTTCTTTATGAAATTTTTCATAAGTTTTTATAGTTTTTGATTCCAGCATTAATTCACCTCCACTTTAAATTTTGCTTGGATTGTTTTAGGGGCATTTTGATTCCCTAGATTAAATATCACTTGAGTTCCATCAAAGTTTCCTGCATCGAGATCTAATAAATCAGTAAGAATAGTTCCTTCAAGCTCCATGCTTCCAGGAACATAAGTTGTTCCGCTTGGAATTGGATCACTTAAGCGTGCATTTTTAATTAGTCCATTCCCTTGAAGTTCTATGTCTAGGGTATATGTAATAACCGCTCCCTTGCTTGGAGCATTATGACCGGTGGGATCTAAAATTTTTTGAGACTTATTTACACTTACAGTTGTTTGGCTAATATAATAAAAACTTTCTTCGTCAACACTTCCTTGAGCACTACCTATAAGGGCATCAACTCCACCATCTCCTCCACCAGAAATAAGAGTTCCTACCGCTCCTGTACCTGTGTTAGAAGAAGCATTAAGAGAAACCTTTCCCTCATCTCCTGAATTCAGTGATGATGGAATATCAGACACAATGAAAATATTTTGTACTCCCCCAATAGAAAGAACAGGATCGTTTACTCCAGGAATATATAAAGGATCAACGGCCAAGTTAAAAATATTATTATTATCTAAATCCAAGTAGATTCGAATATTTGTTGGATCAAATTCATCACCACCCATTTGACTTGGACTTAAAACATATGAATCTTGCCCATTACCAATATTGGTTAACGTAAAACTTAAAACCTTTGATGAGTCAGGAGTTAAGCTTAAAACTCCACTTGGATGATTTGAAACAAGTGTATGATCTAGAACTTCAAGGACATGAAAAGAGCTTAAATTGGAAAATATTTTATTTGTTGAACCACCAATTGTATAACTTGCTGAAGCTTGATTTTGAATTAATGTATTTGCAGGAACAGCCAAACAAAGCTCTACAAAAAACATATAAAAAATTAGATGATATAAGACTCGCAAAAACTATCCTTCCTAGACTGATTTTGAGAAAAATTCCTACTTATATTTTCATAAATGAGAGCTGGAATGTAAAACCAAGAACCCTGTAAAATTAATCACTTAGAGCTCAATTATGGTTCAAATTGCACCACTTTCTTACTGATTTACTTTGCTAAAACAAAGTAACTTCTCTGCCTTTAAAAAAGCAATTTACTTTCTTGTTTTTTTAGAGATTTGTGACAAATATTTTATGAATTTAGAAATTTTTGAGTCAGAAAAGTCAAAAAAGAAAAACTGTCAAGTTAATTAACAAGTTAATTCTTCCTGCTTAAAACATGACTATTTAAGTTCTCACATGAAATATGTAATTCTAACAACTTCAAATATTTTATTACTACATAAAATATTTTTTATTCTGACTAAAGAGCTATTACTAATTTTTAGAATGCTTCTAAAATAGTTGCAACACCTTGCCCATAACCTATGCACATTGTTGCAAGTCCTTTCTTCTTTCCTGTCCGCTTCATTTCATGCAGTAAAGTAGTCACAATTCTTGAACCACTACAACCTAATGGGTGCCCTAAGGCAATTGCTCCTCCATTTGGATTTACAATTTCTTGCTTATCTATTAGTTTCATACCTTTTAATACAGCTAAAGATTGAGCAGCAAAAGCTTCATTCAACTCTATCAATTCGATATCTTCAATTTTCATTCCAGCAACTTTTAAAGCTCTATTAGATGCTGGTACAGGGCCATAACCCATAATAGAAGGATCACATCCAGCTGCTCCCATTGAAACTATTCTTGCAAGTGGATTAAGCCCTAACTTATTTGCTTTTTCTTCACTCATAACCCACACAGCACTTGCACCATCAGATAAAGCTGAAGCATTTCCGGCCGTCACACTTCCACTTGCTGGATTAAATACAGGTCGTAATTTAGAAAGCCCTTCAAGATTTGTATCAGGTCTTATGACTTCATCATAATCTAACCTAAAACTAATTCCTTCTTTATCATGACCAACAATAGGAATAATTTCGTTTTTAAACTTGCCCTCTTTTGTTGCTGCGTGAGCTCTCCTATGAGATTCACAAGCAAACTTATCTTGATCTTCTCTAGATACATTATGAATCATCCCTAAATATTCTGCTGTAATCCCCATGGAGTTAGCACCTTTTGCAACTCTAAGTTGAGCTTCAGCATTGATATCAAGGCCATGAGTCATAGGAACGTGCCCCATATGTTCAACTCCACCACAAAGATAGATATCACCAAGACCTGCCATAACATTGGCAGCAGCACTGTGAATAGCAGTCATAGAACTTCCACATAACCTATTCACAGTTTGAGCTGGAACATGAACGGGAATATCTGTTAAGAGTTGTGCGTTTCTTCCAATATTATACCCTTGCTCTAGAGTCTGTTGAACACAACCAATAATAATATCATCAATCTCACCTGGATCTATAGATTTATTTCTATCTAAAAGTGCATCCATTAATTGAGCAACTAAACTCTCTGCTCTTATATTTCTAAAAATTCCACCTTTAGATCTCCCCATAGGTGTTCGAATCGCATCTACTATTACTGCGTTTTTCATTTATACTCCCTCATAAAATTTTTTGTTTTCATTTTTCATATCCAATAACATTTGTGGAACTTCATAAGCTGGCCCAAGATGAGCAAACTTTTTAGCTTCCTCAACTAGTGACTCTATCCCTATATCATCCATAAATTTACATAAACCGGCTCTTGCTGGTGGAAACCCGAGTCCAAGTAAAACTCCCATATCTACTTCAGTTGGAGTCTCAACTATCTTATCTTCCAAACACCTAACTCCTTCAAACATCATAGGCAACATCATTCTTTGCATAATCTCACCTGGAGTTATTTCTATTTTATTCTTGGCACACTTACTAATAATCGGCTCAACTGATTCATCATAAGTTTTCTTTATTCTTCCTCTTTTATCTGGAGCATATTTATAAAAACCAGCTCCATTTTTTTGACCATATCTTTTTGCTTGATAAAGTTCATTAATAATATTGGTCTCTCCAAAAATCATTCTATCACCATAGGCCTTACCAATAGTATGAGTACAATGATCAGCAGTATCGATACCAACAACATCTAATAAGTATGCTGGTCCCATAGGCCATCCAAACTTTTCCATTTGTTTATCAATGACTCTAAAATCCACTCCATCTTCTATTAACTTCACTAGACCTAGAAAATATGGAAATAAAACTCTATTAACTAAAAACCCTGAACAATCATTAACCACAATTGGAGTTTTTTTCATTTGAGTCGCATAAAGTACTGCCTTAGCAATCGTCTCATCACTAGTCTTAGCTCCTCTTATAATCTCTACTAAAGGCATCTTATGAACTGGATTAAAAAAATGTAATCCACAAAACTTTGATGGGTCTTTAAGAGCTCCTGCCATGTCATCAATGGGTATAGTCGAAGTATTAGATGCTATAACGGCGCCATTAACTTTTTGTTCTACCTCAGCTAAAACTTTCTTCTTAATTTCTAAATTTTCGATAACTGCTTCAACGACAAAATCAGTATGTCCAAAATCACCATAAGATAAAGTAGGAGTAATTGCTCCCATTACCATATTCATCTTAGTCGCATCTATTCTCCCGCGCTTATGAAGCTTTCCTAATAATTTACTGGCTTCTGCTAAACCTGCGCTTAGGCCAGCTTGATTAATATCTTTCATCAGTACAGGCACTCCAGTACTAGCAGATTGGTAGGCAATTCCACCTCCCATAATACCTGCCCCTAGAACTGCACCTTGTTTGATTTTATCTATTCCTTTGGTTAATTTTTTTGATTTCTTTTTTAGGTATTGATCTCCTAAAAACACACGAACAAGTGAAGAAGCCGTTTTAGTTTTAGCACTTAGTGCAAAATAATGAGCTTCTTTTTTTAAGGCCTCATCTCTTCCAAGCATTGCTCCTTCAGCAATTGCCTTAACTCCATTAACCGGAGCCGGGTAATCAGGACCGGCCTTAGCTGCAACAAAAGCTTCTCCACCTTTAAAGGTCATCCCAGCTTCAGTTTTATTTAACTTTAAAGGACTAGTTTTTCTCTTCCTAGCTCCTTGCCAATCAAGTTCTTCATTAATCATTCTAGTCAGCATAGTCCTAGCGGCTTTATTTAAATCAACTCCTTTTCCAACAACAGCATCTACTGCTCCAACTTTATAAGCAGCATCCATTCTCCACTGTTTTCCAAGAGCAACCCACTCAATAGCATTGTCAGCTCCACAAATTCTAGCAAGTCTAACTGTTCCTCCCCATCCTGGAATTAATCCAAGTTTTGATTCTGGAACACCTATTTTTGCTGTCTCACTAGCTATCCTCATATCAGCTAATAAACAAACTTCAAGTCCTCCACCAAGAGCAAAACCATTAATCGCTGCAATTGTTGGGTATGGAAGATCCTCAATTTTATTAAACTCTGAATTTATATCACCTAACCAAGACTCTAATTCTTCTTTTGATTTTTTAAAGTGCCCTAAAAATTCAGTAATATCTGCTCCAAAGATAAAATGCTCCTTTCCAGAAGTTAGCATTAATCCTTTCACTCCACTTAAACCTTGAATACATTTGATGGCCTCTTTCAAGTCAGCAATTGCTAAGGCATTCATTACATTTGCACCACTATCTTTAGTATCAATTTTTAATTCACAAATTCCTTCTGAATCTAAATCTACACTCCAAACTTTGCCATCATAGTTCATATTTTCTCCTAATATTTAATTAATAAATTTTAATTGAATTTGCTTACTTAGTTAAGAAGGAAAGATTTAAAGGAGTTGTATTTAGTTGCTTCAACTCCCACTTATTCTTGAGCTTTTAGGTCTACATAAAATATCGAGACTATTAATAAGACAAGTCAGCAGTTAAACTCTTTTAACTTAATCATTGGTTTAAGGAGCTTATCATGAAGTTAATTTTAATATTGTTTTTCTCTATCAATCTCTTTTCAAGTGGCAACATGAACGTTGAACCTCAAACTCCAGGTCTTAAGGTTGGCCATCTTGCCCCAGAACTTATCCTTCCTCAAACAGATGGAAAAACATTTACTTTGAGTGAAGTAAAAAAGAAAGTCGTTATAGTTTTCTATAGAGGATCATGGTGCCCTTATTGTGTGAAACAATTAAATCAAATTCAAAAAGAATTAATACCAAAATTAGAAAACACTCAACTTATTGCCATAAGTGTTGATAGACCTATGATTGCTAAAAAATTAAAAGATAAGTTTAAATATAGTTTTCAAGTTTTAAGTGACCCCAAGGCAACTTCATTAAAGAATTTCAAGATAGCAAACAAGCTTGATGATACCTTAGTAAAGAAATACAAAAATTCATACAAAATTGATGTGGAGTCTGATTCCGGAGAAACTCATCATCTTGTTGCTCACCCAGCAGTTTTTATTATCTCAGCTGATAAGAAAGTAGTGTTTGCTGATATTCATATTAACTATAAGCAAAGAACGAAGATTGCACATATTTTAAAAGCTCTCAAAGACTAAAGTATTCTAAGTCTGCTTTGTAAAATTCATCTTCAGCTCTTCTAATTGAACCTTTTGAGCAATACTAGGAGAGCTACTCATTAAATCAGTAGCTGAAGTTGTTTTAGGAAATGCTATAACATCTCTAATATTATCCGTTTTTCCAACTAACATAATTAAACGATCTAACCCAAAGGCCATTCCAGCGTGAGGTGGAGTTCCATACTTTAGGGCCTCAATAAAAAATCCAAATAATCTCTGGGCCTCTTCAGGAGAAAAATCTAAATACTTAAACATTTGAGACTGTAGATCAGTATCATAAATTCTAACTGAACCACCAGCAAGCTCATACCCATTACATACTACATCGTAAGCTTCTGCCTTAATCGTTTTAGCAATTTCTATATCTCCACTTTTAAACTTTTCAAAGTCTTCAAGTTTTGGACTAGTAAAAGGGTGATGGGCCGCAAATAATCTCCCGGCCTCTTCATCGTATTCAAATAAAGGCCAGTCATTAATCCATAAGAATTTATAAACATCTGGATCAATTAAGTTACACTCCCTACCAAGATGCAATCTTAAAGCATTAGCACAGGCATGGGTAACAGATGGTTTCGAATCTGCACAAAAGACCCACATTCCATCTTCATTATTAAAGTGAGCTTTTAAATCATCCGTAATAAATTTTGATATTCCTCCCGTAAACTCTCCAGATTTTACTTTAAACCACGCAACACCTTTACCACCATAAGGTTTTACTATTTCAGTAAATCCATCAATTTGTTTACGAGCAAACTCTCCATCTTTGAGAGAAACAAACATTGCCTTAATAAGTCCACCAGAGTCAGCAATATCAGCAAATGTCTTAAAACCACATCCTTTAAAGTTCTCAGTCATATCAATGTGTTTTAAATCAAATCGAACATCAGGCTTATCACTTCCATAATCTTTCATGGCGTCCCAATAACTCATAATTGGAATTTCAAAATCTGATTCTAGATCAAAAATCTTTTGTATCATTTTTGAAGCCAATCCTCTCATGTACTCAGCAGTTGAGAAACTAACTTCAATATCAATTTGAGAAAACTCTGGTTGTCTATCAGCTCTTAAGTCTTCATCCCTAAAGCATTTACAAATTTGAAAATACCTATCAGTTCCAGCAATCATTAAAAGTTGCTTTAAAGTCTGAGGAGATTGCGGGAGAGCATAGACTCTACCTGGATGAACTCTACTTGGAACAATATAATCCCTGGCTCCTTCAGGAGTAGTCTTATATAAAATAGGAGTTTCAACTTCAGTAAAGTCTTCACCATAGAGAACCATTCTAGCTCTTTTTGCCATTTCAGAGCGTAAACTCAACATTGATTGTAATTTTTCTGATCTTAAGTCTAAGTATCGATACTTTAATCGAAGATCCTCACCAGCTTCAATTTTTCCATGTGGTAAAAAAGGAACTTCATGAGCTCTAGATAATATTTTTAAATCCTCAACCTGAACCTCTACTTCACCTGTTGCCATATCCTTATTGCTTGCTCCATCAGGCCTTGCTCTAACCACACCTTTAACTTGAATCACACTTTCCAAACTCAGCTCTTTTAAAATACTTAAGTCTTGTTTAAATGATTCAAACCCTAGTTGAATAATTCCTGTTTTGTCTCTAAGAGTTAAGAAATATACGCCACCAAGATCTCTTACTTTATTAACCCATCCAGACAAAAGATGATCTTCACCAATATCTGAAGATCTCAACTCTCCACAATTTTTAGTTTTAAATAAATGATTTGATCCAATATGAGGTATAGTCATGGCTTTTTCCTAAATATGTATTAATATTAAAGTTATATGGCTAAATCACTACTATTTCAAAAATCATTTCTATTATTAGTGCTCTTTTCTTGCTTAAGCTCCTCTCCGACTAAATCTGTCAGTAAATCATATTCTGAGATTTACTTGAGTAAGCTTAAAGACTCAGAACTTCTCGTTAAAGACCTTGAACTTAAAGTCTACCTCGCACTCTCGGATGAGGAGCAAATGCATGGTCTAAGTTCTATTAAGCCAGAATTCTTTCATGATCATCATTCAATGCTATTTTTTAATGAAGACAAAACTCAAAGAAGTTTTTGGATGCCTGATACTTATTTTAATTTAGATATATTCTTTTTAGATGCAGACTTGAAGGTCTTAAATGTAGAAAGGAATGTTCCTCATCATCCTGGTAGAAGTGAATCTCCACCAATATATAGGACTGGAACCTATTTGTGCCACCATGTTTTTGAGATGAAGCATTCTAAAGTATCTAAAAAAATTCTTATTGGGGATCAACTTCTTTGGAAGAATCCGAAAGATCACTCTCAAATAAAATCAAGTGCTCGTCTTCAGAAATAAATCCTAAATGGTCTCTAGCTAGTTTTTTTTGGTAACTCTTATCATTTTGAATCTTATCTATTTCAACTTTAAGAGCAATATTTTCTTTTTTTATATTTTGCAGAGTCTCAAATTTATTTTTCAATTCACTTTTTTTACTTTGCAGTTCAATAATTCCACCATTCATAAAAACAATACGAATTAAAAGTCCTAGTAAAATCAGTAGCATGCCAGCTCTTACTAATTTTTGTTTTGAGCTTAATTCATTTCTTTTATAAAAAGCCGGTTCAATAAATTGAATATTATTATGATTAGCTATTGATTTTCTTGTATCTAAATTATAACTTCTATTTTTTTTTCTAAACATATCTAATTATAGATTATCAAAAATCTATGTGAGTACAAGCCATTACCTGATAAGTTTACTCACATGCTTCCAAAACTTGGAAATGATTGATAACTCATAAAAATAAGTTTTAGTAGATAAGTAATTAATTTGATCAGTTCTGTAGTTTTCATGATTAAAGATTTCTAAATCAGAGTCAGAAATATCTTTTAGCCAGTCTTTAAAGTTAGACATATTTTCAGAGTCACTAAATTCAAATATTAATGCCTTGTTATTTGTTAATATCTTACGGTACCCCATATCATGACTAATCAGCTTCCCAAGTTTACTGAAATAATACTTCGCAAGAGAAGCATCACCTAAGGGCCCCAAACAGGTAGGTGCATTTAAATTAACAATTTTATTTTCAAAAAGAAGTCTAACTCTGTTAGGTTCCGGTTGATCTAAATACCAAAACCTTGAATGGTTCTGAAAGCCATATCTATGATCAGTTTTCTTCAATAATTTAAATTCATTGAACTTTCGAGCTAATGTTTTAGCATCATGAAAAGATCTAGTTTCCCAGAAATGAATTTCAATATCATCATCTGATTCATTCCAAGAAGAGCTATTATTAAAATCCACACGTAAATTAGACGACTCACTACATTGCAAGTGAGTATAATAAAGGGATCGTCTTACTTTAAATATAACACCTGGTACATCTTTAGGAATTATCTCTTCCTGAACTGAATTAAAAACATTGTTCTTTTTATTTAATTCAAACGTTTCATCAACGATTTGGCCTATATCAAACTCAGTGTTATTCATTACCAAATTGCCTTTAAAATAAAGATCAATACTATTACTAAACCATGTGAGGCAAAGTATGGAACATCTGGAGATAAAAATTTTCTAACAGGGGTTACTGTATAGGCACTGAATTGAGAGATATATTTAGCATATTTATTATCTTTATATTTTGGCAAAAAATCCAAAGCTATATCAAGAATAATAATGATCATATATAAATTTAAAGCAAGCCTAATTACACCCATACAAAAATGGTATCACACAATAAAAAAGTCGTGCAAATTTAGAATCTAATTAGACACCTGGTTTATATTGAACAAGGTATAATACAACTGCTAATAAAATACTCATTAAGCCAAACCATGCTCTTTTTTTACCACTCATTCTCTTAATGATCATAGGAGTACCAATAGCAATAACTAACCAAATTGCAATTTTTATTAATGCCCATGTTGGCCAACCTACTCCAAGTCTCGCTATAAGCCCAAAACCGGATATAAAGAGCACTAAGCTAGCGATCCCGCTATACATACCCATTTTTTTATCTGCACTATTAGAAAAAATTTGAACAGCAAAAAAGCTAAACATTAATACAACCATTAAAACATGAAGTATTTTGTAAAATTCGTAACTCATATAAACTCCTTATAAAACTTTTAGAAAACTAGTAAGAAAGTGCCAAAACTTTGTCACACTCGGTATATTAACTCGCTCATCCGGTGAATGGGCATCAACAATTGTAGGACCAAAACTTATTGCTTCAGCTTTGGATTCAAACCTATCCAAGAGAATCCCGCACTCAAGCCCTGCATGTATTGCCTTAATATGCGCATCATCGTTATACAGCTCTTTATAGAGCCCTTTAGCTTGATTAATAAGTCCAGAGTTAAAGTCTGGATTCCAACTTGGATATTCAGAGTTTTTAACCATCTTCATTCCAAATCTTTTGCTTAAATTTTTAAAAGTATTCTCAACAACACAAGCTTCTTTTCTATTAAAGAACCTGAGTGAACTTAACAGATAAAACTGCTCCCCTTTTAGAATACAAACAGCACAATTATTACTAACAGAAACAAGAGGATCTTTGTCGCTATCAACTGTTTCTCTAATCATTGAATGAACTCCATGAGGAAAGAAAGTCATAAAATCTAAAAAGTTTTTCATTGAATCATTATCTAGAACATTATCAAACCGTTCAATCTCTTCACAACTAATCTTTACTGATTGATCTTCACTTGAAAAATATGATTTCCAAACAACTAACTTTCCATTAATAATATTTTGAATTTTTTTAAAATTGTCTTTATTGGTACTAAATTCAACGTAAGCATCTCTAGGTATAATATTGTGGGCCTTCCCTGCTCTAAATTCATGGATTGAAATATCACTTTGCTCTGAAATATCACTTATCAACTCTATTAAACGTTTAGCAGAATTTTCTCTATATCTATGAATATCGACACCTGAATGTCCCCCAGCTAAATGATTTAAGCTTATTTTATAACAAACATGTGATTGCGGAGTTTCAATAGTTGTAAATTCTCTTTGAAAATCAAAGTCGGCTCCACCAGCACAACCAACATATAAACTTCCCCACTCTTCCGT
>CALHLC010000064.1 GCA_938034385.1 uncultured Bacteriovoracaceae bacterium | reverse complement strand
TCGCTCTAAAAACTTCTTAGATATGCTTTTTTTGAGATCTTTTGGCGTTCCTGTATAGATGATTTCATCATTTGAGACTATTATTCCCATTTATTCCTCCAAAGTTAATTAGAGGCGACATCTATTCAGTCATATAGGGTTGATTAAAGAGCATATACTAGCTTCAAATCATATTTCAAAACATTCGAATGCTTAAATAATCTTAACATTATCAATCTTCCGCAAGGCCTTAATAAAGCTCGTCTTTCTCTTATTCACTTCTCTAAGCTTAGAAATATACCCATCCCATTTCTCAGGCTTCATAAGTTCTTTATACTTAGATTTAACCTGTTTTAGATAGGGGATAGCTTCATGATAAGATCTTGGCTTAGTCTCTGCTATTAAGGATTCGGCCTTCTTCTTCCAAATCTCAATGGCCACTTCTGGATATTTCTTTTTAATATTTCTACTTATCTGATCAAGATTTAGATAATAACCTTTTTGATCTTTCACTTTCTTATAAAGTTTATAAATATCATCAATTCTCTTTTCTTTTTCTGCTATATCAATAAGAACATTTATTTTCGGAAATCTCCCATCTTTGTTATCTGCTTGATAAGCTTTCTTTAAAGCACCTTGCTTCTTAGCTTTACCAGTATTTAAATAGGTCACCGCCCATTTTCTTATTAATTCTTCATTTTTAGTTTTTTTAGATGCTTTTTTTAGCTCAGTAAAACTTTCAAGACTTGGATGTTCTAAAAACTGCTCTTGTTTGATTAATAAAACAGAATCAAAATCTTTACTCTTTTTTGATAACTCAACAATCCTTTCTTGAACGTTTGCTTTTACCCCTCGATATTCATTAACACCTTTAGATTTCATAGCTTCATGACAAGCTTTTAAAGCTTCGTCATTTTTATTGATTTTAATTAGGTGATCTATGTACTTAATCCAACCATCACTTTGCTCTGCTTCTTCTTTTAAAATCTTAGTGATTTCATCAGATCGATCAGCTTTTTCTAAAGCAAGCACAAGATAATCAACAAGCTGTCCTCTTTGATATTTATAACTATAAGTTCTTTCCTCTGGCATTTCCCAAAGATCACCATCAAGCTTGTCAGCTATCTCATTCCAAGCTTTTTTATCTTTAATGTTTTTAAGTAAATCTTTACCAGCTTCAAACATGGAAAACTCATCATCATACAAAACATTTATTGTCTTATAGATTTTATCAACATTACTTAAGCTTGATTTTTCAAGAGCTTCAAAACCTATATCAGCAGCTAAAGAAATCTCTTCACAAGTTTCTCCTTCATCATTAGAAGTACTCACATAATCGTTACCAGTATCAAGAAACTCATCAAATATCTTCACAACTTCATCATACTTTTTAGCTTCTAAGAGAATATCCATGATTTCTCTAACTCCTGAAAAATCTGGAGTATAACCTTCTCTTGTCCAGCCATCAGTCCAAGCAGGCTCTGACATACCTGATCTAATCATTGAGATAGCTTTATTAACGAGCTTTGTAGAATCTATTCCTTTTTCAATCAGCACCTTCTGAGCATAACTATCAAGCTCATAACGATCCTTAACAATTTTTGAAATAACTATATCAGCAAGCTCATCTTTACTTTTCTTTAAGAGATATTCTTTTAGATCATCAAGAGTAATCCCATCATCATAAGAGCTTTTAGAGGAGCTTTCTAGCTTTCCTGTAGCATCTAAATAATCTGGATCATCTTTAGTCGTTTCAAGGATTTCATGATTATTTTTAATATAATCTAAATAGGTGAGTATAGTAGCAACTCCATGCTTACAATTGCCCCCATAAGGACAAGTACAATTTGTTACGAGTCTTTTTCTTGGTTTAGTTTTATAGTTTACAACTGTTGAGTATTTTCTAGTTCCTCTAACAATTGCTAAGATTTTACCATCAACAGTTCTAACATTTTTAACAAGAGAGCTATTAAAGTAATTTTCTCCACGACCAAGAATAGTTGATCCAAATGAATCTTCGAGGTCGTTCCATTTTAGATCTTTGAATTTATTTAAAGTTCTTTTGCTCATTTCACATCCTTTTTCCACTTTTCTGATATCCAGGTCATGTCATGTGATTTGCCATAAAGCTCAAAACCAATTTTTTTATATATTGTTTTTGCATACTCCGTTTCTGTAGCCTGCATTACGAATTCATCGGCAAGATTATTCTCTATTGATAATTGCACAGATTTATAAACCAATGTTCTACATATTCCTTTATTGTAATGTTGGTGGTGAGTAAAGACGTTATTAAAACGTGCAATTTTGTTTCTGTAGTAAATACCAAGATCACCAACTAAATCATCATCTATAAATGCTCCATATCTAAAGCCAAAACCTTGATCTTGCAGTCTTCGGTAAGTTAAAATTTTATTTTCAAGAAATTGTTCTTGCGGCTGTTTTAAAGGCCAGTTTTTGATCCATTGTGTTTTCTTTAGCTGATTCCATTCATCTTCTTTGTTTATAATTCGAACTTGGACATGAGGATTCAATTTCTCTGGAATAATTAATTTATTTAAACGTAAGACTTCTTGAGTTTCAATTTCAAACCCGTTCTTAAGAAAAATTTTAGGGTTTCCTAATTCTGATGATGACCATGTAATAGTGATAAATCCTTGTTCTTCTGAGTTAAACTCTGAATTATATTTTTCAATCCAATTCTCGTAATTTGTTTCCGAAGGAGATTCACTGAATATTAAATAATTACCCCAAAAAAAATGTGGCCTACTTTTTGTCCTGACAACTCGATAAGAGCCCTTGTTAATTATTTCAGTATCAGCTTGATGGAAGTTTAAACTTGATTCAATGCCTAGATGTCGGTTATCAAGCATAAATAATCTCTCTCTGAAACTCTTTCCCAAGCACCGGAAATTTCATTTCTTGATTAGGAACTGCTGAAATAAAATAGATATCTCTAAATCCTTCGCTATCTAATTGATTAGCAAGCTCAACACCTTTCATCTCACCGGCCAAAACATTATCAACAAAAAACTTAGAGTCTTTAGGGATCTCAGGTATTTTAGAAACAACATCTTCAGCAGTCTCAAAAATCTTATAATTTAGATTAAGTTTCTTGAGCTGGATTTGCCAGACTTTTTGATTCAAATCATCATCTTCTACTAGAATAACCATAGGAATATCATTGATAATTTCAACAGTATCGATATTTGGTTTAGGTAAGAAGCTAATCTGATTAGCAATACATTTTTTGATAACTTTTTGATTAAAATGATGATTTGAAACAAGGATCTTTTTTTTAAGCTTCAATTCTTTAATAAGCTCAATTCCATTAGTGTCTTCACCAAAAAATTCATAATCAACTAAGAATAAATACTCATCTAAAGACTCTTGATCGTTCGCCCAATCTAAAAAACTGGAAGCCTTGAAAAATGATTTAAAAATATTAAATCTTTTACTCCATTGATCATGAATATTTTCATCATCATCGATGACTATTACTTTTTTATTAGAAACTCTAATTTTATCACAAAAGAAAACTGGCTTCATCTCATTAGGAAGTTTAATAATTATTTTTGTTCCTTCGCCTTCAATCGATGAAATCTCAAATTCTCCACCGATCGCTTCAATCTCTTTAATCGCACTATATAGCCCAATGCCATTTCCATTGGTTTTTCCAAAACTAAAACCTCTAGTTCCAATTTTTGTAATCTCAGATTCTGGAATACCTTTTCCATTATCAGTAATTGTGATTAAAAAATTCTTTTTTGAGTCTTCTGCAATTTCTAGACTGATTTCTTTTTTCTCCTTATCCATCGACTCAACAGAGTTTCTAAGAATATTTGAAATCATACTGATAAATTTACTATGATTCATTTTTGTATAAAAGCTTGAGGTTTTATCAATCTCATAATTAAATTTAATACCACATTTATAAAAATCAGCTCTTAATTCAGTAACAGCTTGTTTAGTCAGAGTTTTAACATCACTCACTGCCTCATCAAGTCCAAGGGTTTGCTCATATTTAAACTTGCTCATCAAATGAGTAGAAATATCGCTAATCCTCTTTAAGGTAGAATTAATAGAATTTAGAAACTCTGAATCTAGATCTTCTTTGTTAGAATCAATCAGCCTTTCAAGCTTGGAAACAGGAGACCTTATATCATGAGCAACCTGATAAGCTGTTTCATTAAGGGCCTCTTTTTTTCTCATCTCTAAAATGCTGTTTAAGTATGGCCCAAGAAGTCTTTTTCTTGAAAGATAAATCCCACCAATACACAAGATTAAAATAAGCGTGATAAAAGGTATAAATGAATCCATTGCATAGGTGAGGGCATCACCTTTAAAAAATCCATAAACATCACTTATTTTAAGTGATAAATATCCTTTTGTAATATCACCAACACCTAAACCTACTAAATAATGATACCCATTCTCAGTATTTCTAAATTTATAGCTATCAACTTTTGAATTTAAATTCTTAAGTGTCCCAATTTGCTTTTTACAATTTATATCTCGGCCAAAATTGTTTTTGGATAGAACACATTCAAAATCTTCATCATATAGAGATAATTCAAACTCAGCTCCACCAATTGATTTAGCAATATCTTGAACCCTAAGAAAGATTGATTCATAGTTTTGACTCCAAAACTCTTCACCCATGAAGCGATATTGAAGATCAATGGCCTTAATAAGCTGTGCCTTAGCAATTTCTTCTCTTTGCTTTTCTTGCTCAACATGCATATTTGAAAAGAATAGTGCCCCTGTGATTAATGAAATAAACAATAGGGCTATCAGAGCATAAGAATAATACTCAATCATCCTCTCTGGCCTGTTGGTGTTTATTTTCACAGCCTAACCTCATTTGATAGCTTCGCTCCATTGTTATCAATTTTATAAATATAAAGCTCTTTAAGTGGAGAGTTGTTAGATTCAAATTTAAAAGACTTTGAAGTAATAAGGCTTTCGCTTTTATATTTCTTAAGAGAATTTAAATTACTCTTAAACTTGCTCTTAAAATCAATTGAGGCAAGAAGAATATTAGCAGTATCATATCCTATAGCAGACCAAGCATTAGCATCTCTTGAGTAGTTCTTCTTAAACTTACTTTTAAATTTTTTAACAATTGATCTTTGATCAAAGGTGTTCCAATAATTATTTCTGTAGCTTTTAAATTTACTATCAAGATTTCTTTCTTTAATAAATTTCTTATAAACACTCTCATTTGATCCCCATCCATCACTTCCAATATAAGTGGGGTGGTAGTTGATTTCAGAGGCCTGAGTGACAAATCGTAAGAAATCACTTTGAAATGTAAGCATGGAGACGACTTCAATATTTTGTTCTTTAAATTTCTTAACAATTTTTCTCAAATCTTTTTGATTTCTTGTAACCTTTTCCTTCACAATGGTTTTATCACCTAAAAGCTCGGCCATCTTTTTACTTAAAAAATCTGTGTATGGATAAGATGTATTATGAAATACTCCAATTTTCTTATTTTTAAACTCTGATTTAACAAAGTTATGTAGAGCGGTAACGACTTGATCATCAGAAAAACAAGTTCTAAAGGTATTTAGCTTTCTTTTAGTAACTTTTGGGTTTGTACTTGTCGGCGTGAGAAAAATGATTTTCTTATCTTTAATTAAATCACCAATAATAATGGATTCATTACTATTTTCTCCGCCAATTAAGAACTTCTCTCCATTTATTATCGCTTTCTGAGTGGCTTTTACAACAGATGCCATTTCTTGATTATAAGAATACTTATTAATCTTGATCTTTAACCCAGTTTTCTTTTCATATTCTTTAATAGCAAGAGTAATTCCATCAGTTAAATGGCTTGTAGTTTTATTATAATTATCCTCATATTTTAAAATAACACCAATGGATAATTCGCTGCCAGCAAAAATATTAAATGAAATAAATAATATGAAAATATTTTTAAGCATGACTGCTCCTTAATATTGAATAACTCTGGCTTAAAACAAACAAGATTGCAGGATACCAAAGAAGATGGATCGATTCTTTCATGGAGATAAAAAATCCAATAAGAAGAATAAAAGAAAATCCTCTCCAGATCATATCTTTTTTATAAATTAGAAATGACAGAAGTGATAAAACATAAATGATGACAAAGTTAAGGCTCACCACTTTTAGACCTAAAGTTAAAAGGTCAGAGCTGGTACTTAGAATAATTGTATTAACTAAAAACATAAATCCTAAAAGAAGAATCGCATTTTTTGGAGTTTCATTACTTAATTTTGAAAATATTTCAGGAAGTCTTTTCTCAGAGGCAGAACTATAGATCAATCTTGAAATTCCCCAGACCCAACTATTAAAATTTGTAAGCAGAGCAAAAACAGAAAACACAGTAACGATAATCTTCCATAAATTTGATGAACTCATTACTCCAGCTAGCTGAAACAAACCTTGAGTATTTTCAATTTCATTATAACTAATCTGAGAAGCATAATTATAAGTTAAGCCTAAATAAATTCCGCTACAGATAAACAAAGCAATAATAACGGAGAGTAAAAAATCTCTTCTAGGGTTTTTAAATTCTCCAGCAATAAAAGTTAAATTTTCAAATCCAGCAAATGCCCAAAAGGTAAGAAGTAATCCTGTAGAGATATTACCGAGATTAAAATTTGGAGTGAGAGTATTCAACCTTGTTGATTCTTGAGGAAAACTAAAAAATAAAAATGCGATGGAGATAATTATTAAAAGAAATGTCACAATCTTTTGAAATATATCACCGGCCTTAACTCCTTGATAATTACTAAAAATTGCACTTCCAAGAATTAAAAGAGCAGTTATGATTTTAAGGGCCGATTGCCCTGTTAAACTTGAGACAAAATCTCCAACAATCAATGCTGATGCAGGCATTCCAATCGTCACAGTTCCAAGCAATAAATAGGGAATAAACCTTCCAAACCTATCTCCAAGACCTAAAGTAATAAATCCTTCAACGCCTCGACTACTATCAACATCTTTAATCATGGAGTTAAAGATAAATAAAAGAGGAACACACATCATACAAGCAATGATCCATACCAATAAGACATCTTCTTTAGCGGTGGCGAAGGTGAGTGATGGTAAAAATAAGACTCCTGAACCAATAATTGATCCTATGGCAAGTGGGATGCCTGAAGATAATGTGAGGTTCTTTTTTAATTGACTCACGAGTAGGCAAGCTCCAATTCGTCTTGTGTTTTAGAAACTTCATTCCAAAACGATTTCCAAAAATTTATGGCAGTATAAAAGCCTTTGATGAACTCAGATTTTTCTTGACCAGTTCTACAAAATCTTAAAAAGTTAGCGACATTTAATCTGATATGCTCAGTTTCAACAACTCTATGGATTCTAAAAAATGGAGTTTTTGCTAAGAGTTCACTAGCACTTTCATCATAACTTAATCCAGAAAATACAGATTCAATATTCTCTTCAGCAGGAAGCTCCATTCCTAATAAAAATCCAAGAATCTCTGATTCTGAAAATAAATCAAGAGTATCTAACTCAAGAGTTCTAAGACTTGCTATAGGTCCATTAGTTATTCCTAAGGCATCAATCCTTCGTAAGGAATCTTTGAATAATTCAGGGTGAATTGCCTTATGATTTCTCTCTCCAAGCTCTTCAAAGGCAGTTTGAATAATATAATGCCTAATAAGATTACAATTTACTTTCCCTGCACAAATACAAAGAACTTTAGGAGCAAGCTTTGAAAATTCATACCAAAACCTTCCAACGATTTTAGCATGATCGACACTATCAAGATTACTTTGATTGAAGTTATGAAAAATATCATCGATATCAGCTTTTTCTTTAAAGTAACTCGTCCATTTTATCACTTTAGGATGATCTATTTTATAAATCTTCTCAACAACGCCTTGATAATTTTCTATCGTTTCCATCATTTAACCTTTTCTTGAGTTTTGTTGTGGCCTTATGGTGATTTCAGTAGGGCAGCCTGTATTAGGAAAACTAAGAACAAATTCTACAGTCTTAGCAATATCTTCAGGTTGAATCATTTTAGTTTCATCTAAATGATCCTCTCTTCCCATCTCTGTATTCACAAAACCCGGATAAATCGTGCAGACCTTAATATTGTTTTCTCTTAGATCATCATAGATTGAGCCTGAAAAACCAGTAAGAGCATGCTTTGTTGAACAATATAAAGCTCCACCTTTATAAGTTATCTTTCCAGCAATCGATGAAATATTTATCACTCCACCATCATTTGTTTTCTTGATCTCTTTACTTGCATGATGAGTAAGATGAACAATTGATTTAAAATTTAAATCAATTGCATTATCCCATTTTAAAATATTACATTCAGAAATATTTCCACCTTGATAAACTCCAGCGTTATTAATCAAGATGTTTAGTTTTCCTAGTTTTTCAACAGTTTGAGTTACTATAGACTCAAGATTTTCAAGATCTGTTAAATCTGCTGAAATTGTCATCACATTCGCTGCTCCAGCGATTTCACATTTCTTAGCAACTTCAGCTAAGCGTGCTTCATTTCTGGCAACAAGTGCTACAGAACAACCATGAGCTGATAAATTAAGAGCTATACTTTCACCTATACCTTGGCTTGCTCCAGTAATAAGTGCTACTTTATTTTTAAGACTTGTCATTGTTTTAGCTCCGTATTTTGTAGTTCAAGTATTTCATCGACTATGTTTTCAATTTCTGGTCTTTTTCTCATCATCAATTCCAGTAACTCCTTACAAGTCTCTGGATTATAAAGATTTTCTTGTATCGCAGATAAAGAAGAGTAAAGACTAAGCACTTTAGATCTCACTTGATGATGAATATCAATAATCTTATCTTCCATTAGTTCTTCCAATAAATATCTAAGTGTTCATGTTTTTTCTGAAGATAAGTAAAAGTACTAGGGGATATTTTTAACTCTTCAGCAGTTTTAGATTTTCTTAGTTTATTTTTTTGAAAGAACGCTTCTACAGCTTCTTTCTTAATCATGTCGATATAATCATTTAGGCCAATTTCTTTAATAATCTTTAGATGAGTAGGGGTAACAAGTTTATTTGAAGATTTCTTCTCAGTGCTGAAAACTTCAACAGGAAGATCATCAACTTCAACAACACCTACACCTTTTATATGCCAATTTTCAACAAGTGCATCAATTTCTCTTACGTTTTCTGGCCAGTTATATTTTTTTAAGACTTCTAGTGCTTCTTCAGAGAGAACAATCTTTCTATCCCTTTTATTAAGGAAATGATTTAAAAGAAGTTCTATATCACAAGGCCTATCAACGAGACCTTTGATCTTGATATTAAAAGTATTAATTCTAGCGTATAAATCATTTCTAAATTTTTTACTTTGAATAAGCTCAAGCACATCTTCACAAGTTGCTGAGATAATTCTAAATTTTGATGAAATCTCTTGCTCTGATCCAACAGGCCTAAACTTTCCTTCCTCTATGGCTTTCATGAGCTTTTTTTGAGCACCCATAGAAAGTGAATGAACCTCATCTAAAAAGAGAGTTCCACCATCAGCAAGCTTCAGTACTCCAGTCTTGTCTTTATGTGCTCCAGTGAAAGCACCTTTCACATGGCCAAATAGTTCAGATTCAAGTGTTCCTTCATTAAATTGAGAGCAATTGATTGAAACAAATGGCCTGGAATCTCCAAAATGAATATCATGGATAAATTTAGCAAGTTGAGTTTTACCTGTACCAGTAGGCCCTGATAAAAATATTGGCTTATGGCTTAGATTAATTGATTTTAGCAACTCAAGCTCTTCAAGTGTTTCTTCGTCTCTTGTGATGAAGATTTTTTGAAGTTCTGTGAAAATTTGATCACTTTGAGTGGAATTTTTAAATTTATTAAGAACCAACTTTAAAGATTTAGCAGTTGCTGGCTTAGTGAGGTAATCCATTGCTCCGTTTTGATAGCCTGCTTTTATATATTCTCTAGTCTTATGTCCAGTTACAATAACGGTGTAGATTCCAAGACCTTTTGCCATTGCAGTGAGGTCAAATCCAGCTTTTTCTTTTTCTAAATCTAAATCAAAAAATGCAATATCGAATTCTTCTCTTTCTAGGGCAAGCTTTGCGTGTGCTTTTGTTCTTACGCTATGAATCATGCCGTAAGGAGCTAATAAAGCCTCCATACTCTTCAGTGTGAGTTCGTCATCTTCAACTATAAATATTTTTAGTTTCTCATTCATTGAGGAAACTTATAGCAAGAAATTTCGAAAATTCAAAATTAAATTTTCAAAATTTGAAAAACTGTCTGGCGGGGGTGTGTCATGTTTGTGTTGCAAAAAGTTAAGACTCCTAGAAAATTTCTAAGAACATATTATGATTTTTAATAAGTGATGAAGAAAAGCTAAGTAAGAGATAACAGACTGTAGATAAACTATTTACAGTCTTGTGCTTCTTGAAATAAATGCGAATAATGATCTTTGCCAGAGTAAGTAAGACTTGATTTAAAGTCTGTTTCAATTATCTCTCTTCCTTGAGACACAAGACAGTCAAGATCTGACTCATCGCAATTGCTGTAGTTTTCAAAAAGTTTAGAATAATGACTTACCCCTGAATAAGTTAAACTCATTTTGAATTTAGCTACTGCCATATCATAGGCAGACTTAGTAAGACACTCAATCTCTGAGTTGCATTCATTAAATTTTTTAAACAAGTTTGAATAATGTGATCTTCCTGAATACGTAAGCTCACTTGAAAATTCAGCTTTTATAATCTGTCCTGATGTTTGGATCATACAAAGATAATCATTAATTGAGCAATCTTCAAGATCGTTAAATAAATTTGAATACTTTTCATGTCCAGCATAAGTTAAGCTGCTCTTGAAGCTAGCGGCAACTAGGTCAGCAGCCGATTTGGCTAAGCATAAAGTTTTAGAAGAGATTCTGGATACTTCATTTACAGTAGACTCATCGTTGCCATTCTCTGCTGATATACCTTCAGTGTCGATAATTTCTTCATAGTGACTTCGAGGATCTGATTGTTTTTTATCTCCACATGAGATCAGGCTGCAAAGTATTAACCTGAACTCGAAGTAATTGACGCACGGCCGTATTAAATTTGGCCTTTAGAAAATAAAGAATCTCTTTTAAAATTAATTGTACAAAAAACTTTTAAAGGAGACCCTTATGTTAGAGAAACTAACACATACTTATTGTCACATTAACGACTTTATTCTTGCAGCTCAAAAATCACCAAATGTTCAAATATCTTATAAAAAATCACGTGGAACCAAGCCTTGACCTTTCCCCCTTATTTCATACCACTATCAAACTCGGTTTAACATAGCTTTTTTCTATTTTTATAATTTTAGCTTTGGGTGCAGGTGGCCTGTAATTCAATGAACTATGAGGCCTATAGTGATTATAGTGATACAC
>CALHLC010000063.1 GCA_938034385.1 uncultured Bacteriovoracaceae bacterium | reverse complement strand
TAAGATCTTCTTTGCACTAAATGGTTTATAATTAAATTTAAAATTCATTGAAGCACTATCGGCTAACTGCTCATACTCTTTCATCCGCTCTAGCATTTTAACTCTTGAACTAACCATAGATGCCTTGGATGCCTTTGCTCGAAATCGATTTACAAAAGCATCAATCTCTTTAACTTTCTTTTCTTGATTTAATCTCGATTTTTCATGAACAAGTTCTTCTTCAGCAACTTTTTCTTTATAAGTATCAGTAGACCCTTTAATTTTTTTGAGTTTTTGTCTATGTATTCCTACTGTGTGAGTACAAACTTCATTCATAAATAATCGATCATGGGTGATTAAGATAAGCTCTGATGGATAAGAAATTAAAAAATTCTTAAGCCACCTCATAGAAACAATATCAAGGTAGTTTGTCGGCTCATCTAGTAACAAAAGATCAGGTCGCTCTAGTAAACATTTAGCAAGATTAATTCTAATTTGATATCCACCTGAGAATTCATTGGGTGATTTCCCCATATCCTCTTCAGAAAACCCGAGACCACTTAAAATCTTTTGGGCCTTATAGTCATCATATTTTTCCTCTTCACTTAAAGAGAGACAACATTCAGCTAAGACCGACTTTTCAGTAAATTTAATATACTGACTCAGCATAGAAACTTTATAATTATTGGGTGTTTGAATCGAACCTGAATCTGCAAGAATCTCATTAACTAGTAATTTTAATAGAGTTGATTTTCCAGATCCATTTCGACCAATGAGTCCTATACGCTCCCCAGCATTTATAGAGAAGTTCACCTCATGAAAGAGGATTCTCCCACCATATTCTTTAGATAGATCATTTAACTTAATCACTTGCTTAGATTAGATTGATTTTCTCATCTAAGCCATTGAAAAATATGAATATTTTACTCATTTCAAGATTCATTTATTGGCAAATCCATAATTTTTAATGCTATAGATAGATAAAACCGATCAAGGAGTCGCCATGAGTTCAAAGAAAGTATCTGGATTCAAGACATTAATCACTAATACTGATTTATTGTCCTATTTAAAATCAGCATCAATTTACAAACCAACACCAGTTCAAAACAATGCCATCCCAAAGTTCCTATCTGATGGAGATTATTCCGTACAAGGAAGGACAGGTAGTGGGAAAACTCTTACTTATCTTTTGCCAATTATTCAAAAGCTAAAAGAGTTGGAAGATAGATCTATAGAAGATAAGGTTGCTCATCCTAAAGTTATAATTATGCTGCCTACAAGAGAGCTTGCGATGCAGGTATTTTCTGTAGCTAAAGAAATCTCTCATTTTGCAAAGCTCAGAATTAGAAAACTAGTTGGTGGAGATAAAGGGAAATCTCTTCAAAGTCTTTATCAATCCAAGATGGATATACTTGTTACTACTCCTGATAGATGTTTACGAGCTTTTAAGAATCAAGAACTCCATAGTGAATCTTTAAAATACTTCGTCTATGATGAAGCAGATCAATTACTTGAGCCATCTTTTAAAAGAACGGTCAGTGTAATAGCTCAAGAAATCACTAATGATAATATGCAAGTATTTTTAATGGGTGCAACTAGACCTACAAATTTTGAAGATATTATGCTTGATTTCTTCCCAAGAAGAAGATTTAAATCTATTGGTCAAAAAGAGCAAAACACTATTGGTCATGATATAAAAACAGTTGATATTTTTGTTGAAGAAGATGATAAATTTATATTCGTAAAAGGGTTTACTAAAAAAAGAGAAAATACCAATGGCCTAGTTTTTACTGGAAATAAAGCTAGAGCTCATCATGTACATGAAGTTCTTGCTTCAGAAAAATATGCGAAGAATGTTTATCTACTTCATAAAGATCTTGAGATAAAAGATCGAGTTGCTGTTGTTGCAAACTTTAGAAAAACTGGTGGAGTTTTAGTCTCTACTGATATTTTTGCCAGAGG
Source organism: uncultured Bacteriovoracaceae bacterium (assembly GCA_938034385.1). Lineage (GTDB taxonomy): Bacteria > Bdellovibrionota > Bacteriovoracia > Bacteriovoracales > Bacteriovoracaceae > JAHDHG01. The sequence goes on along the minus strand of CALHLC010000063.1, from coordinate 33,186 downwards.
TATAGATATTGAGCATCTTGAATGGGTCTTGAACTTTGATATTCCATCTGATGCTGATTATTACCTACATAGAAGTGGAAGAGTTGGTCGAGCAGGAAGGTCAGGAAAAGTTTTTAATTTCATTACTTCTCGAGATGGAAGAAGACAAAAAAGAATCAATGAAACACTTGTAAAGCAAGGGCGAAAAGATCTTAGGATTAGTGAGCAGAGAGCGAAAAGAAGTAGGTAAATAAGTCTCGTTTTAGAGACGAAAATAAAATATTCATGTATTTTATATAGCATGAATCAATTATTAATACCGGAATATATCAAAGCTCAAACAAATCTTCCTCTCAATTCGATAAGAAATGTTCTCAATCTCTTACTTGAACAAGATTGCACTATTCCGTTTATAACTAGATATAGAAAAGAGATGACTGGCGGAATGGATGAAGTTCAGATTGGATTAATAAAACAAATTCACGATCGTTTTGTATTAACTGAAAAAAGAAAAGAATTTATCTTAAAGAAAATTGAAGAACTTGGAAAATTAACTCCTGGCCTAAAAAAAGAAATTTTAAATACAAATGATCTCAATATACTAGAAGATATTTATGCTCCTTATAAAACAAAGAAAAAAACTAAAGGCCAAATTGCCATCGAAGCAGGTCTTGCTCCTCTTGCAGAACTAATAAAGCAATCTTCAACTTCAACTAAGGAATTTCTTAAAAATGAATGTCCTAAGTTTTTCAACGAGACTATAAAAAACTCAGATGATGCCTCAACAGGAACGGTCGCGATTTTAGCCGATGAGATCGTTCAAAATATTTCCCTTAAGGAGTCGTTGAGAACAATCTATAAGAATCACGCTCAAATAGTCTCCAATGTTAAGAAGAAAGCTGCTGAGATAAAAGACTATGAGAAATATAAAGATTACTTTCAATTCTCACAAAATATAAAACAATTGAGAGATCCTAAGGCCAGTCATCGATTCTTGGCTATGAGACGAGGGATGTTGCAAAAAGTCTTAAAGGTTGATGTCGAAGTTGATGAAGCCAGTACTATCAATGAAATTTCTAAGTTTCATCCATGGCTTAAAACTTCAAAGTGTAATGAAATATGTCTTGAAATAATCAAGGCCGCAAATAAAAGATTACATGCATCTTTAGAACTTGAGATGATGAGTGATTTAAAGATTATCTCTGATGAATCTGCTATAGGAGTTTTTTCTACCAATCTTAAAGCTCTTTTATTACAACCTTATCTTGGTCCCAAAACAGTTTTAGGAATAGACCCAGGCATTAGAACTGGTTGTAAGCTTGCTCTTATAAATCAGAGTGGAAAATTTTTAATTGATACAGTTATTTATCCTCATCCTCCTAAGAACGAAAAAGAAAAATCTATTGATCTCGTTTCCAAAATCATTGAAAAGTTTAAAGTTGAATATATTGCAATTGGAAATGGAACCTATGGAAGAGAAACACTCTCACTCTTAAAAGCGAATATAGAAAATATTAAATCAGGTAATGTTAAGGCCATGTTAGTTAACGAAGATGGTGCATCTATTTACTCGGCCAGTGAAATTGCAAGAAAAGAATTTCCAGATAAAGATCCCACTGTAAGAGGAGCAATTAGTATTGCTAGACGCTTCCAAGATCCTCTTGCTGAACTTGTTAAGATTGACCCTAAGTCTTTAGGAGTTGGACAATATCAACATGATGTAAGCCAAGCACTCTTAAAAAAATCTCTTGAAACAGTTGTAGAGAATTGTGTGAATTACGTAGGAGTAGATCTGAATACGGCCAGTGCTCCATTGTTATCTTATATCTCTGGAATTGGTCCTAAGGTAGCACAAAACATTGTGAAATTTAGAGAAAAAAAAGGTGGCTTCACACAAAGGTCCCAGCTTCTAGAAGTGGCTAGATTTTCTGATAAAGTTTTCGAACAGGCTGTTGGATTTTTAAGAATCTATGATGGTAAAAATCCTCTAGATGCAACTTTCATTCACCCTGAGAGCTACTCAGATATACAATCATGGTGCCAGAAACAAAAACTTGAGATCATACAACTTATACAATCTAATGATTTCATCAATAAACTTCAAAGTGATAATGAGTTAAAATCTAAACTCGGAGATTTTACTCATGCTGACATAGTAAGCTCACTAAAGGCTCCACGCCAGGACCCTAGAGAAGAATTCAAACCAATGGAATTTAATGATAAAATCACAGGAATTAAAGATATTTCAATTGGTGCTATTTGTCCGGGTATCGTTACAAATATTACTAAGTTTGGAGCTTTTGTAGATATTGGGATTAAAGAAAATGGACTTATTCATGTTTCTCAAATGGCAGATAAATTCATTGATGATCCATTTAAGGTTTTAAAGGTCGGACAAGTTGTAAAAGCAAGAGTCAGAGAAGTGGATCTCGACAGAGGAAGAATATCATTAACTCTTAAGTCTCAATCTCAAGGTAGTGAGAAACATACCAAACCTCAGACAAAAAAAGCTACTCCTAAGCTGAAGAACTCAGGTTTTGCAGCACTTCAAAAATTTAAGGTAAAGTGAAAACTGATGGCTCTCTTGATCTATAATATAAAAAATCTCATATTTTTTCACTCCAAAGCTCTAATCTTCCCAATTTAAGAAATTCAAAAGTAACAAGGATTCCAAAAGTGTATTCTTCGGAGTTTTATTCCTAGCTCTAAGCGATATGACCATTAAAGTAGGCAAAAATAATATCTTTTATTCATGATATTTCAAGCACTTAACTCGTTCACTAGAAGATTTATTCATCCTTGCTTTATTCTTTGATTAAGATTTATCAAAGGAAACAAAGTGAAAAACCTAACGCTAATTTTATCAATTTTAATTTTAAATAGTTGCTTGATGCCAAAGACAAGTTCAAGCCTGGCCCTAACTAAAGAAGGCCTAGAAGAAAAAGTAAAAGATGGTAAGATAGACAAGGTTTTACCTCCAAAAAGCTCTCCACCGACTACTCAGCCACCTATTGAGGAGCTAGAATGTGATGGAGATATTTTAACTTTAATCAAAAGAGCTGGTGAGTCATCAGTCCATGATGAGCAAGAAGTTTGTGAAAATAAAACAAAAGATACTAAGTATACTGTTATTATGTTTACGGCAGAATGGTGTGGGTATTGTAAAACCTTAATGGCAGACTTTGAAAGAGAAGGTTTAGAAGGAGATAAGAACCCTAATGTTAAGATCTATATGCAACTTGATAGAAGATCTAGCCCTGAGAACTATAAAGACTATAATGTTATTACCGATAGTACGCTTCCATATACTGGATATCCTACAGTTTACCTATTCACTACAGATAGTGAAGGAAATGTCGAAAAGGAAAGAGTAATGGATCGGTCAAGCCTTGCAAGAAGGTTGGCACAATAGAATTTCTTAAGGAGAAGTCATGCAGTTCAAAGTATCAAGATTGTTATTTTGTCTCATGATTTCTTCTTGCTCTAGCATGAAAAACATTAATAAATCCTACCTTAATCACAAAGCAATGGTTGTAGGATCTAGAATGACTCCAAGTATAGATTCAAATATTAATCGTCTGACAAGTGAATCTATCGGAAACCTTGGGGGATGTGTTACGTGTGCAAAATAATATTTTTCTTGATTCCATTCATAAGCTTTGCAGGTGATTCTCTTGATTTATCTATTAGGTCCGAGACAACTGAAGCTATTTATACTACAACGAAATCATTCACTGGTGAATCTAAGATGATGATTTATTCCATAAACTACTATCATGATGCTCCCTCTAAAAAAAAGATAAGTTATTGGATTTCCCCAACAATCATGCAAAATGATTTCTCAAACTATTTCCTAAGAGATAAAGCAGGAAGTTTTTTTCAATACACTCCTAAATCTTCTACTTTTATAGACGTAAATGCAGGAGTGAGTGGATATTTCAATAAGAAAATCTCTTACACTCTTGATGCGAGCTCTTCCATTGGGCGAGATGAACTAGCTAGCCAAAGCTTTTCTTTAGGTCTTACAAATTACCTTTACGGTGGAAGTACTTTATTAACATTTGTTGGCTCCTATTCAGCTTTTAAAAACATTGAGTCATATTACTCAGACCCTGCTGATTTCCAAATAAAGAAATTCCCTATTGATATTGTAGCCTATTCTTTTTCATCATCTTGGGAACAAGTCCTTGGGAAAAAACTCAAAATGATTTTGACTGGAAAATTCAAAACGAAGTCCGAACTTACTCCATCAACCTTTTGGTTATCAAATAAATTCTCCTACGCACTATCTGGAGAACACTTTGTTAAGGTTGGGTACAAATTAGGTTCAGAAAATACTTCACAGGAATATAATGCTCCTTTTGGTACTTTCCAAAATAATACTTTTTCTTTTGAATACACCTGGGAACCTATTTTAGAACTATTAGTCTCACTTGCTTATGATCTTGATTTAGAAGTAGAAGATAACAAAAAAAACAATACTAAAACTTTAAGATCATTTGATCAATTTGGGTTTGGCATTCAATACACAATTGATGACTTCACTCCTTATATTAAAGCATCATTCACAAAATCCAATACTGACGATGATAACACTCAGTTAATAGGAGGACTTAAATGGGAATTTTAAGATTACTTTCTTTGTTATTCTTAGTTAGCTGTGGTCAATTTCTAAAAAGCAATCTTTCAGGAGAAAAGTCTGTTTTCAAAAGCGACTTTAATTTTACATATGAATACTTCGACTCAAATGACCAAAGACAAAGCAAAGAATTGCCTTCAACTGGAAAAATAAATGTTATTCTTCTTAGTTCCATTGGATGCTCTGCTTGTAAGGAAGAGCACCTTCACGTAGGAGAACTTCTTTCAAATGGAGATATCAACCTCGATGAGGTTGACCTAATGACTATTCATATTCCATTTGAAATAAGTGAAAAAGAGGAATTACTTGCTGAGAGAAAAACTCTTCTAGAAAGTTCATGGTCAATTGGTGTAGACCCAGATTTTTATTTCTTTGAAAACCACTGTCCCAAAAAAGTTACTCCTTGTACCTTAGTTGTTACTAGTGAAGGGAAAATTAGCAGTGTATATAATGGAAGCGAAAAAAATCTTTTAAATGAAATAAATATCGCAAAGACAAAGGAAGAAAAATGAGTAAAATCTTTTTAATCTTTTCATTGTTCTCATTAGGAGCAAGCTCTAAAGTCTTTTCTGTGAAATCCTTCAAGAAGATTGAAGCCAGTAGAAGTGTAAGTAAGCTCACACAAGAAAAAAAACATCTCATGATTTTCTATTGGGCCACTTGGTGTGTAAATTGTAAGAAAAAATTAAAATCTGACATCCCAAAGTTTAGAAAAAAGTTCCCACATATTTCATTTATTGCAGTCAATATTGATGAAGATAAAAGAAGGGTAAAGAAATTTATAAAAAAGTATGAGCTTAAAGAAATCCCTCATTACTCAAATGAGAAGTTAACTAAAAAACTTAATATCACTCAAGCTCCTTTTTGGACTCTATTCAAAGTAAAAGGTAAAAAAATAAAGCTTGTGAAAAAGAAGTTAGGTTTTCAAAGAAAAGAATTGGAGAAAATGTTTAAGAAATTAAAGACTTAATTTTTCTATATAACTTGATGAGACTCTTTCTAGAGGTCAAATTTTCTCAAGAAAGTCGACAACTCTCCTAGCAGACTCTAGGGCTCCAAGGTTTTCAGTATTTAATTTCAAATAGTTTGAATAAAAAAACACCTCATCACTTCTAGTATTTAATCGATAGTTCTGATCACATTCAAGTAAGTTTCTATCAGACCATTCTAAGTTTCTCTTCGATGGTTTTTCAAATAACCGATCTGCACCATGGTTTCTCTTGAGTCTTTCCCTTTGAGTCGCTTGCAGTTCAACATAATAAGTTTCACCACCAACATCATCAAAAATCTTAGTCAATGAATCTATGAACTCCTTTTCTTTTGGTTTATCTAAGGCCCAAACAAAAGTAAAAATCAATCCCGGGAGATCACTGCCAGCAACTTTTTCAAAAACTTCTCTTCTAAAAAGACCTGTTAACTCATTAAATTCTCTTGATCCATAGGTAAAAAATGGTAATACAACTTCAATCGTCATATGATTATGAAATAGTTTTAGTCCCGTCAATTTTTCAAGTTCTCTTCCTATAGTCATCTTGCCAACTGCAGGAGGACCAAAGAGAATGATTAGTTTCTTCACTTTTACTCCAAGCTTTGTGAGGCTCCATCGCCTACTCCAATCTCTTCAGCTCTATAATCAAAAGGATTAACTCCCTTTATACAGGCAATATTAAAACCAAATTGAGTAGGGTTACTTCTTCTTTGATGATGAGTATAAATACCACAAGTCTTACAAAAGAAATGTTTAGCTTGCAAAGTATTCCATTGATAAAGACTTAAGTTACTCTCGCCTTTAATAACGCGAAGTTTTTCAATTGGAACACTGGCTATAATAGCTCCCTTCCTTGTACAAAGCGAACAATTACATCTTCTAATATTTTCAAGACCATTTTCAAGCTCAACTTCAAACTCTACTGCCTGACAATGACAACTTCCCTTTCTTACTTCACTCATCACTACTCCAATAGCCCAACATTAGTTCTGAGATCCATGACGGTTGTCTTTTTTCACCTCTGGGACCAAATTCTTGTACCCACGGCTTAATGTCTAACACAGGAGTATTGTCTATTGCATCTAGCCCTTCTAGATATAATCGATTCTCCTCAACTTTTTGAACTTTACATATACAAAGTCCAATTCTGTTAGGCCTATTCTTAGTTCTTTGAGCAAAGATCCCGACTTTCGGCCATTGCTTATTGTTTCTTGGATGTCTTGCTTTAGTAACAATTTTCTCAGTTTTTACCTGGTCCATATAAAAAATAATTTCAGCATGGGAAAAATCTGTTAATCCTTCTAAAGAACTTGAATCAAACTGCTCAAGATCTAATTCTATATATGAATTCTCACTATCCCAATTGTCATCTCTTATTTCTCTTCGAGTAGATTTCACTATTCCAATTTTTTTTAATTCAATCATAATTATATCTTTTATTTATCTCACGAATAATCTATCCAAAGATTTCGGGTTACTAAAAAGTATTTGATTAATCTCAGACTTACTCAATCCAAGATCTCTTAAGGACTTTAATGTCTCCGCCTGGTGAATAACTGGCCAATCTGACCCAAAAATAAATTTATCCATTCCTATTCTTCTCATAAAGGTAACAAGAGCTGACTTATCCTCTTTGCTTTTCATCCAAAGAGGTAAGATAGAAGTTTCTACAAAATAATTTTTATGATTAATCTTTGGAAGTAATTTAAAATCTCTCCCATAAAAATGTCCAATAATCCAAGTAATATCTGGATACTTATTAATCAACTCCAATAATGCTAAAGATTGCTCTTGCTTGGACTTAGGATAAGCCGCATGAATAAGGATAGTTAGTTTTGACTGAGATATTAAATTTAATAAGACATACACTTTCTTCAAACTTTCTATTTTTGTTAGATCCAATCCATCTGCCATAAAATGAAACTTAAAGGTCTTAAAGCCTAAAGAGATACATCTCCTTGTTTCTTCTAATGCCCATTTATGGGTAACCGAAATCCCACAAGCACCAGTAAAAATTTGGGGCTTACTATTTTGAGTCAAATTTACATAATCGTTTTCTTCCTTAACTTGTTCATGGGTTCTATGCCTTTGATAAGCTCTTGAAATAATAAGTGCCCTAGAGAGGTCTATACTCTTGAGAGCTAATAAAGACCTTTGAGCATCAAATGAAACATCATCAACTTTCACTTTTGGAGGTTTTCCGACATGAACATGAAAGTCAGTCCCTGAAGATTGATCTATCGATGAACAATTTGAAAATAAAGTAATAGTAAATAAAACTAAGAGTTTTTTCATTTTTCTTTCCATTTATCAGACATCCAAGTCATATCATGAGATTGTTCACAAACCTCAAATCCAATTTTTTTATATATATTTTTCGCATACTCAGACTCAGTTGCTTGCATGATAAACTCATCAGCTAAGTTCTTTGCAAGAATATCTTTTAAAGATCCATAAACTAAGCTTCTGCAAATCCCTTGATTGTAAAAATCACAATGAGTGAAAACGTTATTAAACCTAGCAATTCTATTTTTTATATAGATCCCTAAATCCCCTACTAATTTCTCTCCCAAAAAAGCACCATAGCGGTAACCAAACCCTTGATCTTGTAATCGTTTATAAGTATGAATTTTATTTTCTAAAAAATGTTCTTGATCTTGCTTTAATGGCCAATTTTTAATCCATTGAGTCTTTTTAACCTGATTCCAGTCAAAGTCACTTTCAATAACTCTTACCTCTACATGCTTATTTAACTTATCGGGCTTAGTGATGTTTTTGAGTCTTAATACTTCTTGAGTCTCTATTTCAAATCCAAAATCTAAGAATTTTTGGGGATTACCCAGGTCAGAGCAACTCCATGTGATAGTTATAAAACCTTGCTCCTGTGAATTAAATTCTAAATTATAATGATCTATCCAGTTTTGAAATCCATCAACCGAAGGCGGCTCATTAAAAATCATATAGTTTCCCCAAAAAAAATGGGGCCTATTCTTAGTTTTTACAAATCTATAATGAGTTCTTTCAAATACTTCGCCATCAACTTGATGAAAATTCAAACTAGACTCAGTTCCTAAATGTACCTTCTCTTTAGTACTCATTCTACTTTTCTTTATCGAACCTATCCGGTCTACCATCATGTGATCCCATATTATTATTACTATGATCCTCCCACAAACAACCAAGCTCTCTCATTTCTTCATTACGCTTAGGGTGAAGAGGATATATAATTTTATTGGTATCTTTACGAGTCTCTCCCCCCACTAATAATAAAACATCCTGACTTGAGTTATTTAAAAAAGTATGAGCAATACCAGTTCCAGCAGGAAAGGCAACAAAATCTCCTTCAACTAAATCGTGAATATTTCCATCTATCCAAACCTGAGGTGTCCCTTTGATCACAAATACAAACTCCTCTTCTTCACTTTCAGCATGAGGCCAAGACGTTCGACGTCCAGGCGGTAAAGTTTCAATATGAATCCCTATTTTTTTTAATCCAAGTTTCTTTCCAACAGGTGCTCCAAAACTTAGTAGTTCATCACTCCCAGGATAATGAGAATTATCTTCATCCATTAAGTCTTTATAATTTCCTATGAAATTTGGTTTATTCATCTTCACTCCAATAATTGAGAGTAAATCATAATTAGATAAGTTTGTTAATGCTATAGATACAATTAGATACTAAAGTCTTCACCAAGGTAATGCTTCTTTGCAAGATCATTATTAGCAATTTCTTCAGGAGTCCCAGAAATTAAAAGCTCACCTTCATTCATAATATATGCTCTATCAACTATCCCTAAGGTTTCACGCACACTATGATCAGTAATCAAAACTCCAATATTTTTTTCAATTAAGCTTGTAACTACATTTTGAATATCAGCAACTGCAATAGGATCAACACCAGCAAAAGGCTCATCTAATAAAACAAACTTAGGCTCCAAGGCCAAGCACCTTGCAATCTCTACCCTTCGGCGTTCACCACCAGAGAGCTCACGACCAAGTGACTTTCTAACTTTTCCTAAGCTAAAGTCTGCTATCAGTCTATCAAGCATTGCCATTCTCTTTTTTCTTCTAAGATTTCTAACTTCTAAAACTGCTAGTATATTATCCTCAACTGTCATCTCTCTAAATACAGAAGCTTCTTGTGGTAGATAGCCAATTCCTTTTTGAGCTCTTCTATGAAGAGGAAGTGCTGTTATATCCTCTCCACCTAATTCAATCATTCCCTTATCAGCTTTAACTAAACCAACCATCATATAAAAAGTCGTCGTTTTTCCCGCACCATTGGGTCCAAGTAAACCAACTATCTCACCTTGCAAGATTTCAAGGCCAACACCTTTAACAACTTCTCTAGAACTATAAGACTTTCTTAGTCCATTGCTTTTAAATAATAATCTCTCTTCTTTTACCGCTTCCATTCTTACTCGTTTGTGTTAATTAATGCGTTCGAATCTAGGACTTCTACTAAGTTCGCATTTTCTTTAATAATGATCTTAGATCCTCGAACAATATTATTTTTACTCTCTACTCTTGGTGTTCCAGTTAAAACAATCTTTTTTTCTCGTGCATAACCTTCTAATTTTTCAGCATAGGCCATACGATTATATTTTTTCATTGTCTTTGGATCTTTTAATCTTTGTTTTATGACAACATTACCATTTAATTCATAATAACTTAATCTCTTGTTATAATTTTGCACAAATATCTTACTTTGATTAGCCGTCACAGTGACATTATTTCTTTTTAGTTCAACATTAGAATTTAATTCAATTTTTTCTTTATTTAAATCAGCACTGATCTCATCTGCTTTAAAAGTAACTTTTCCTTCATATTTTCTTTTTCTCTGAATACTCCCAGAAACATTTCCTTTTACAGTTGATCTCTTCTCTTCAGGGTAAGCTACGATTTCATCACTCTTAATCTTTACCCTATCTCCACTAATACTATGTCTACTATTTGTTTCAACCTGCCCGGATCCAACAAATTTTTTCGTCTTTAGATCATACTTTCCTTCTTCGCAATTTAAATTATACCCCTTATACTTTGTTCGAACTCCACCGCTAGCTTCAACTGTTTCATTTTTTCGATCAAAAATAAGCTCATCACTTTCAAGTTCGTATTCACTATAATTTGAACTAACCGAACCACGAGCATGTAAAATATCTCTATCTAAATCATAGCTTGCTTTAGCACTGACTAAATTAGAATCAGGTGAAATAACTTCAACTGCATCTTCTAGGTAAACCATTTTCTCTTTTTCTATATCAAACTTTCCTTTATTAGATTTTAAATATATCTCTTGATCATTTTGAAAAAAAGTTGCTTCAGGGTTTATTAGATTTCCAGTCTTAAGATTATGATGATCCACCTCTTCAGCTTTAATATTATATTCAGGCTTATTATTATTAGTTTGATAAAAATCGAGGCCTAAAAATTTTTCTAATTTTTTAGTACTATTTGATTTAGTTATTTTTGCGCCCGCTTCACTCTCTCCTATCAAACCACCAACCATCATCAACACATGGATGATGAGACAAAGACTTAAACACACTGCAACAATAAACTTCATAATATATACCTTCTATTTTGACGGTAATTTCGTAATTATGTAACCTAATAATTCGTAATTCTTGATTATTTTACTCAAAGGATTTTGTGGAATCACCTAAAGAGCTAAAAATTGTTACTTTAAAAAAGCAAATTGGAAAATTAACTCCTATGATGGAGCAATATCACGATATTAAAATCAAACATCGTGATCTTATCTTGTTTTTTAGAATGGGTGACTTTTATGAAGTCTTTTTTGAGGATGCTGTTACAACTTCAAAAGTTTTAAATATTGCTCTCACCAAAAGAGGGAAAATCGCTGGTGAGCCTGTTCCAATGGCCGGAATACCACATCATAGTGCTAGTGCCTATATAGATAAAATTACGACAGCAGGCCTTAGAGTTGCCATTTGTGAACAAGTTGAAGATCCAAAGCTTGCTCAGGGAATAGTAAAAAGGGCCGTTACTCAAATTGTTTCACCAGCTCTGCCATATGATTTAGAGAAAAATAAATCTACCCTTCATCACTTCCTAGCATCTTTTACTTACTCGAAGGATAATTATTATCTCTCTATTATAGATTTCACAACTGGAGATTTCTTCGGTTTAAAATGTAAAACAGAGCAAGACTTGGTTGATCAAATAAAATTGTACAATCCAAAAGAATTCTTATTATTCTTTGATCAATTAGAGATTCATAATGAAGTTAAAAATGCTCTCAATAATCAAGAAATACTTACGACCTATATAAGCAAAGACTTTTATAATGAGAAAAACACAATCCATTTTTTAAAGTCAGTTATTCCAATGTATCAAAAAGATAAAGTCTTAATGGATGAGCCTCAATTTGTTAGTTCCATTAGCGCTCTTAGTTATTACTTAATTTCGACCCAAACTGAAGAGACCATATTACATATAAAACCCTTTCGATTCATCAATAATACAGATAAACTAAAGGTCTCATTTCAAACATTAAACTCTCTTGAGATCATTAATGATAAGTCATCTAACAAATCTTCACTAATTCATTTCATAGATAAAACAAAGTCATCTATGGGTTCAAGGGCCCTTAGACAGATTTGTTTAAATCCATCAATGGATCAAGATGAATTAAATAGACGACATGATTTAATAGACTTCTTTATTGAAAATGAAGAAAAGCTTACAAAGCTAAGAGAGGATTTAAAGCAATTAAGAGACCTAGATAGAATCTTTGCAAAACATTCTACAAATCGTTTACAAGGTTTTGATTTACTAAATCTTGCTGGAGCAATTAATTTATATTTCACTATCAATAAAGAATTTGATTTTAATCAAGACTTGCTCCCAATGAGTCTTACAAAGCCAGAAGCAACAAAGCTAAAAAAATTCGCCAAAGAAATTCAAAAGGCCATCTGTAACGATCCAGGAGCTCTTTTATCTAAAGGTAACTTAATCCTAGACGGGTATAGTCCAAAGCGAGATGAATTAAAGAATATAGAAGCAAGTGTGGTTACCAAAATAGAAAAGCTCCAAGAGAAATATCGTAAAAAATTTGGGATAACAACTCTAAGAATTAAATCTAATAATATCGCAGGATATTATGTAGAAGTTCCAAAGTCCAAATCTCACCTAATTGGTGAAGCGCTTATAAGACGACAAACATTAGTAAACTCTCAAAGATTTTGCTCTCCAGAGCTTGATAAAATTCAAGTAAAACTTGAAAACGCTGAACTTGAATTACTCAAAGTTGATAAAGAGATCTTCGATAAATTTATAGATCAAATTCAAAAAAATCTCATTACATTTAGAAAAATTTCAAACTATTTAAGTTATATAGATGTTTTTCAAGGGCTTAGCTGGTTAGTTATTCAAGAAAATTTCACTCGACCAGTTTTTCACAAAGAAAAATTAATCAGCATAAGTGAAGTATGGCATCCATTAGTTAAAAAAGTATTAAAATCTGATTTTATTCCACACGATGTTCTATTAGATGAGAAAAACTTTCTAGGACTTATCACTGGTCCAAACATGGCAGGAAAGACAACTGTCATGAGAGAAGTCGCTATCGTTCAATTTCTAGCTCAAATTGGATCTTTTGTTCCTGCTCAAGTTGCGAAAATTCCAATTTGTGATTATATCTTCTCTAGAATTGGAGCTAATGATGATATTGTAGGAGGCCAATCAACTTTCATGCTAGAGATGAGTGAAACATCGGAAATCTTAAGACATGCAACTGAAAAATCTCTTGTAATCTTAGATGAAATCGGACGAGGGACCTCTACCTATGATGGACTCAGTATTGCTTGGTCACTGCTTGAATACTTTGTTCAAAAAGTGAAGTCATTGACTTTATTTTCAACTCACTATCATGAACTCATTGATGTCGTTGATGACCTAGATGGTGCTAAGAACTTTACTGTTAAAACCATTAATAAAAATGGTGAAGTTCGATTTTTATATGAATTCATTGAAGGTGGTGCGACTCAAAGCTTTGGGATTCATGTTGCTAAGCTTGCTGGACTTCCAAAAGAAGTTTTAAATCGAGCAAAATTTTTACTCAAGAACCTAGAAGAAGAAAAATCAGATAGTTCACAAATGGATTTATTTGGAACACATGATTCACAAATCATTGAAAAAGAAAACGAAGAGCTCATCACTTTCATAGAAGAGATAAATATAAATAACCTCACTCCTATACAAGCATTAAATAAACTAAACGAAATAGTAACAAGGATACATTAATGAAATTTTTACTTTTTATTTTACTGGCGACAACCGGCTTTACTTGTGACTACCAGTTATTAACACCAGAGCTAAATGTTTGGGGATATCCTGTTTCAGTTGAGAAGATTTTAGAAGTTAAACTTGATAGCGAGAAATTCGAAGCTGTTACTAATGATGCTGACTTTCAAATCAAAGCTAACCATTATCAGAAAAAAGCTAGATTTTTCCAATATGCCTATGCAAAGTTTCAAATCATTGAAGATCAAAAGGTATCAAAAGAAATCATTACAAAAAAGATTTGCTTTATGGTGAATTGTTCTGTTAGCGACTTTGTAAAAGTACTAATTAAAAACACAAAAAAGTTTAATAAAGAAATCAGCTGTCATTAGACTATTCAAACTCAATTGGAACTGACATTAAGTGTTTCACCATTTCTTCTGGTGCAACATCGTTAAACAGTATCTCATACATCCCCGCAAACAAGCGAGCTGATATTTTATATTTTTCAGATAAAAGGTGAACGGCTTTAGTTGTCTTATACCCTTCAACAACATGTTTTGATTCCTCAATGATCTCTTTTGCACTTCTACCTTTAGCCAATTCACGACCAAATGATTTATTTCTACTAAGATCTCCTGTTGTAGTTAGAATCAAATCACCCATTCCACTCAAACCATAAAAAGTTTCCGGTCTAGCATTATAAACCTTACCAAATTTTAACATCTCTACAATGCCGCGAGTAATTAGAGCAGCTCTTGTATTATGATTAAAACCAAGTCCTTCAGCAAGGCCTCCAGCTATGGCCAAAATATTTTTTAAAGCTCCTCCAAGTAAAACTCCCTTAATGTCATAAGTAGGAAGCACTTTAAAGAAATCCGTCTGTATTTTCCCTACAACGTCTTCCAAAGTATCCCGAGAGGTAGAAGCAAGCGAAACCATTGTAATTTGTTTTTCTACAATTTCTTTGGCAAAAGATGGACCTGATAAAAATGCGAACTTTTCTTTATGTAGATGAAAAATATCAAATAAAATATCATCAGCCAGAACAAGCGTTTCAGGATCTATTCCTTTTGTTAAGGAAACAAAAGAAACACCTTTTTCTAAAAATTTTAAAATTTCTAACTTATTGATTCTATAAAAGTCATTAATTGCTTTCGTTGGTAAACCAGAAACCACTAAGGATACATCTTCATCTATCTCTTCCCACATTAAACAAGGAATTATATTATGCGGAAGTGTTAGCTCAGGTAGATATTTATGATTCACATGATCTAATAAGTCATTGTATAACTCCTTAGATCGTATTTTTAAATACACCTTATCAAAATTCTGGGCCAAGATAGAAGCCATGGATGTTCCAAAAGCTCCTCCTCCAATAACTAATGCTGATTTCATAATGATATAACGCCTTCTATAGTCTGGATCAATTCGTAGATCTCTAAAACTTCTTCGGCTGATCTAACAATTTTTTTCATACTAAAAGAAATATAATTTCCATTTTTTGACTTATTAGTTGAAATTTCTTCATTAGGAAAAATCTCTAATACTTGATCTACAAACTCTTTCTTAGCAATAAACTTAAACAAATACTCGACCGGCCAGGTATGGGTCTCATTTAAAAGGTCTATATATTGAGCTTTATCTTTCATAAGGGATAAATTTACCATCTATTTAATCCAAGATAAACCCTGCAACTATAAATCCCGAATAATTAAGTATGAAAAAAGGATTTTTTCTATTATTAATGGGCTTTAGCTCACTTTTGTATTCACAAGGATTTAAATTATCTAAGCTTCTAAAAGATAAACTTAGACTAGAGTCACGTATTCAAGATAATTCAAACCAAATAAACAGAGGTAATGGAAACGATAGAAGAACCTTGAGTCTAATTAATAGAAAATTAAATATTAAATTATTTGACCAACTTGATAATCAAATCTCTGATCAAGAGAAGACAAATTCTCAAAACTTATATGCTTTCATTGCCAGTAAAATAAAGCCAGATCTTTTCAATGAAATCGATAAATTAAAACAACTGATTGAAGATCAAAAGATTGATTTCAACCTTGGAATTTCAAATTTAAACGGATTTGAATGGCAAAAACCTATGGGATTAGTTCATCTATATGCCAAAAGAACAATTACCCAGAGTAATAAGCATGCAAGGCTTCCATGGCAAGTTGAAGATTCATATATTATTGAAGTAGATGCGAAAACATATTTAAAAAAATTAGCCAACTTAGATTTAATTGAAATTATTGAAACTGATCTAGAGGCATTTGCTAATTTAAAATTCCACAGAAAAATGAGTTTCATTCATTTTCACGTTGATAATGAATCTGCAATAGAGAGTAAGCTAAATGACTTTCTTATTCCTTTTCTTCATTATCAAGACCTAAGTCACATTTCAACGGAAGAATTTTCGGTCAGTGATCATTTTGTTTTTAATGCAAAAGCTAGTGCAAGTATGACTTGGCAACCCTACTTCAGTACTAGTGCAAAGTTATCGGTATCACTTGAGACTCTCAGAAATTCAAACCTTAGATTCCTAAATAATAAATTCATTCTAGAAAATAAGAGTTCTCGTAATACTTCATTTGAATTTTCGATGCAGGCCAGGCTTGAATTATTTAAGCTTTTAAAGCTAACTCTTATTGACCTTGGCTATCAATCCAAAACTGAGATGGCAAAAACCGAAGTTTATAAATTTACAAAGGATCAACTCGCACAAAACATTGGAGCTTTGAGCGTATTGAACTTTTTAAATTTTGATTCAATCTCTTTTCTGTCTAAGAAAAGATTACAACCCTATCAAGACTTTAAGGTTAAGGAGTCAAGTAGAACAAATGGATACTTCTTTGATGTTTTGGGATGGAAAGGTGAAAAGAGCTCATCACAAAACTATGTTGAAGTCACAAGAAATAATAAAAAACATCTTTTTGCTAAGTATACCGAATCGAAGTCAAAATATAAGAAAACATTTCTTGGAACTTTTACTTCAGCTATCGAACAATCCTTTCCAATATTTAAATTATTTAAATATTATAAAAAATACCACAAACAGAATCTAACTCTCTTGATGGATTCAAATGATAGTTCCTATTACGCTCTCACTATAGAATTAGAAAACTACTTAAGAATTAAAGATAGCGAAGATCTAGAAGATGTTTTTGAACAATTAAGAGCATTTACAAATCTCTCAACTCAGATAAGAACCTTACCTTTTAGTCAGTCTGTGAATAATTATTCTAAAGTACATCATCAAATAGATATTCAGTCTGAAGAAATCACTTCCTTATTAGTAGATCCAACGAATAAAGTGAAAAATAAAATTGCTCTCTTTTGTAACGTGTTGCCAAAGTGTTACGAACATATGATTGATAAGTTTGAAAAGCTAAAGGAGAATTTTTATAAAAATAAAAACATCGCCAAGGACTTATTAAGCTTTTACAAACAATTACTTAAAGAATCCAAGAGTACATCTTACTTCCTGAGATTTTTTGATCCTACTAGCATAAAAAGTGCAGGATCATACTCAGCAAGGATAGGATCAAAAACACTTTCAGGACAATTAGGTTTTCAAACCTTCAAACAAGAACCTAATAGACTAGAGAGATACTTTTCTCCTTAGTTCTGTTTACAAATTCGTCATTCTCATTTAAAAAAATCTATGCTTATAAAGTTTGAGAGAGCTCTCGATTCATTAAAAAAAGGGAACCTAGTTGCTATTCCCACGGAGACCGTTTATGGTCTTGCTGGTCGAATTGACCTGGAGCTAACTCTAAGACGAATCTTTGAAACCAAAAAACGTCCCTTCTTTGATCCTCTTATTGTACACGTTGGTAACATTGAACAAGTTGAAGATATATTTTTTGAAATCACTAATGATCAAAAAAAGTTAATGGATAAATTTTGGCCAGGTCCTTTAACTATAGTCGCTCCTAAGAGAAGAATTATCTCCGACCTTATTACTGCTGATCTAGATACTGTTGGTGTAAGAATGCCAAATCATGGGTTAACCTTAAGACTAATCAATGAACTAAAAGTTCCCCTCGCTGCTCCAAGTGCTAATATGTTTAAGAAAACTTCTCCTACAACACCAGAACATGTTTTAATGAATTTCAAGGACTCCATTGAAGTTTTAGATGGTGGCAATTGCAAGATAGGTATTGAATCGACAGTCTTAGAAATCAAAAAAAATAAAATTCATATTTATCGACTCGGGCAAGTTTCAATAGAGCAAATTAAAGAAACTCTCCCTGATCATAAAATAGTGATTTCAAAAAAGATTAAATCACCTGGGGCCTTAGAAGATCATTATCAACCATCTATTCCTTTCTACTTAATTGAAAAGAAAAGTGATTTAAAACATTTGAAAAATAAAACTGGACAAGAATTAATTTTAGATAAATCTGCTGCTATTAGTGCAAGAATTCTTTATAAAAACTTAATTGATCTAAGTAACCTTGGAGTTGATTATATTTACTTTAATAAAAAAAATATTCCAGATGATCCGGATTGGTTTGCAGTAAAAGATCGATTACTTAAAGCTGCAACTAAGATTTAAGTCCCATGATATTTTTTCTTAATCTAGAGATCGTTTCTTTTGCGATAATTCTAGCTTTCTTGGCACCTGCTTCTAACTCATCATCAATCAAGTTTCTATTTTCCATTAACTCATTATATCTTTGTCTAAATGGAGCGAGATGATCGTTTACAACTTCAAATAACCCAGCCTTTGCATGTCCCCAAGAAATTCCTTCCTTAAAGTCTTTAGCAAAACTATTTATCTGTGTTTCATTAGCAAAAAGTTTATAAAGATCAAAAATCAAAGAATCTTCAGTACTTTTAGGCTCATCAGGACCAGTTGAGTCTGTTGTTATTTTATTGATCAATTTTTTTAATCTCTTCTCTGTTGCAAAAAGAGGAATTGAATTTCCGTAAGATTTACTCATTTTTCGACCATCAAGACCAGCAATATACTCACCTTCACTTAGACTCTCTAGAGGTTCAGTTAATAATTGCCCATATTGACCATTTATTCTTTGAGCAATACTTCTGGCTATTTCGACATGTTGAACTTGATCTTTTCCAACTGGAACAATATTTGTATCAAACAATAAAATATCGGCGGCCATTAAAACGGGATAACCAAAAAGTCCGACGTTCACTCCATGGTCTAAATCTTTTTTTCCATTTTCTTCATTGGCAGCAATTGCTGCTTTATAAGAATGAGCTCTATTCAAGTCTCCTTTAGGAATATGACAATTTAATATCCAAGTTAGTTCAAAGATTTCTGGAACATCACTTTGTTTGTAAAAAATCGCTTTACTGGTATCGAGCCCTAAGGCCAACCAAACAGCAGCAACTTCATAAATACCTTCAGAAATAGCTTTGGGATCTCTAAGCGAAGTTAAAGAATGATAATCAGCAATGAAATATAAAAATTTACCATCAGCTGTATTAGAAAAATCAATAGCAGGTTTAATGGCCCCCAAGTAATTTCCAATATGTGGCATCCCTGTCGATTGAATTCCTGTTAAATACGTCTTACTCATGAAATTAATTTATCTAATGAAGTAGCTATTCTGTCTACAGCTTTTTCTATGTCTTCCAAAGATAAAGCATAACTCATTCGGATATTAGTATCTCCACCAAAAGCACTTCCTGGGGTACAAGCGACTAAAGCATCAGTCAGTAAATATTCACTGAGTTGCTCAACATTTTCCAATTTAGAATTGTCCAAATAATACTTAAGATCTGGGAAGAGATAAAATGCTCCTTGAGGAGAATTCACGACAGCATGAGGTACCTTCTTCTTCATTTGCTCAATCAAGAAATTTCTTCTCTCGAAAAATGCTTCCCTCATATATAAAACTTTTGAATTCCCAGACTCTAAAGCAGCTATCGCCGCTTTTTGAGCAACAGAGTTTGCTCCGCTAGTAAACTGACTCTGGATTTTAGAGCATGCTTTAACAATCTCAGTAGGTCCTGCAAGATATCCTAATCGCCAACCTGTAACAGCATAAGCTTTTGATAAACCATTAATAGTAACAACCTGATTTTTTAAACTGTCCAAAGCACCTATAGAAAAATGCTCTCCTTCAAAAACTATATATTCATAAATTTCATCACTGGCGATAATAATATCGCTACCTTTAAAAACCTCGCCAATTTCAATCAATTCATCTTTAAAATACATTGTTCCTGATGGATTACATGGATTACTGAAAAGAAAAAGCTTGGTCTTACTAGTAATTGAATTTCTTACTTGCTCAGGACTAACTTTAAAATCATTTTCTATCGAAGTTTTTAAAATAACTGGTTTCCCACCTGCAAACTTAATAACATCTTCATAGCTTACCCAATAAGGAGCCGGAATAATAACTTCATCTCCAGGATTAATAAGAGATAAAATTAAATTTGCTATAGATTGTTTAGCTCCTGTTGAAACAATAATTTGATCTTCTGAATAGTCTAAATCATTATCTCGTTTTAATTTGTTTGATATTGCTTGTCTTAAATCTTTAAAACCTACAACAGGAGTGTAGGAAGAGAAGTCATCTTCTATTGCCTTAATAGCAGCATTTCTTAGAAACTCAGGGGCTCCAAAGTCAGGCTCGCCCAGGCTCATGCTAACTATATCTACCCCTTTAGACTTGAGTTCTCTGGCTTTTTGGGCCATAGCAAGGGTTGCAGATTCATTCATATTTAGAACACGTTCAGATAACATAAATTGATAATATCATGTAGAAACAAAGTGGATAGAATAAAATGTTTTTAATTTAAAAACATAGAATTTTATTTAGTGTCATTAATGGCTGATCAAATTTATCGTCAAGAGAATGTAAACTTAACCATTGAACTCTCATTAATTTTAAGTACCATAGTCAAAAACACAGTTAATTTTAACTAACTTTAAAAGGAGTAAATGATGAAATTACTTTCATTAATTTGTGCGGCACTTTTCTCTGTTTCAGTTATGGCAAGCCATGAATGGAGTCATTCAACTGGTCTTAACTTTTTATCTAACACTGGTAACTCTCAGGTAACAACTCTTGGAGCTACTCATACTTCTGCTACTAGATTAGGAAGCATGCATGATTGGAGCTTTGATATTTTTGGTAATTACAATTACGGTGAAGATGGAAACCTTAGTCCATCAAAAAATTTAAATAACTGGGGAGCTGGTTTTAAATTAGGAAAATTTTTAAATCCTAAAACTGAAGTTTATTTACAAGAAAGATTTCAAGGTAATGAATTTGAAAACTATGACTTTAGATGGGGTAACGAATTAGGTCTAATCTATAACTTTTTTGGAAAAGCTGCAGGAAGTGCAAAAGCTGGAGACATGACTTCTGGTGGCGGAGATGGATCAACAGGAGCTAATACTAAGCCTGGTCTAACTTACGGAAATCACTTTTTATATATTAAAGGTGCATATCAGTATGCTTATGAAGACTATGTAGTTCTTCCAATAGATCCAGATTATAAGAAAACAAGACATAACTCTGTTGTTGGTCTTGGATATGGAACAAACTTAAGCTCTAATCTTGCATTTGTTGCTAAAGCTGATTGGATTAAAACTCTTGATGGTGACGGAAGAAGTATTATAGAAGGATCTGCAGGAATTAAGTCTCAGCTTTCTAAGCTTTTTGGATTAACTGCTGAATATACATTCTCTTTTAACGATAAGCTTGAAGATGTTGGTCTTGAGAACTACTCAAGTGCTTATATCGTTTCTTTAACTGCTAATTACTAATAAAATAGATTAATTAGAGGTTATTTTAATAGCCACTAATTTCAAGAGCAGGTCATTGAGCCTGCTCTTTTTTTTTGACAAGCCTCAGTATTTTCTATATTTTCATGTACCTAGGTTTAATCTAATTAAATGTGCACTGGTAGCTCAGCTGGATAGAGCAACCGCCTTCTAAGCGGTAGGTCACAGGTTCGAATCCTGTCCGGTGTGCCATTAACAAAAGCATTTCACACACATTTAGAAGACTTTTTTGGATGGTAAAATTTAACTATCTTGGATGGTCAATATCCAAATTCACAACTTAAATCAAGTGAGCTTCCCATAAAACCGATACTCAAAAGGGGAAGCTTTATGAAAAACAAGAAAAAATCCAAGTGGTACGGAATATGGGATAAATCCATGGCTCGGTATTATATTCGCCGAGAAGTTATAACCGCTGAAGGCAGGAAGAAACTAGAGAGATACCCCAATAATAAATACAAAGATATCTGCACTAGCAAAGAAAAAATCGACGAATTCCTAAAAAGGGTAAACCACAGAATACTGAGAGAGGAAGAAGCTAAAAAAAATTGGTCAATAAAAACAGCATTCCTTAAAACAAAAAGCTTCAATATTGATTTCTATAATTGGGTTTTTAAAAGAACAGACAACAAAAGATATTCCAGGGAAACAGTTAGCTACGTGAGAATGCATATTATAGAGTACTTTGAGGCTCAAGGAATTGTTGATTATTTGCAGTGGCAAAGTATCTCCTCACAGAATAAATTAGTCGAATCATTCATAAAAAAGCAATTATCTCTTGAAACGATGAAATCCATAAAAATCGCTTTAAATCTGTTTTTTCAATTTCTAAATGAAGAAAGTCTTGGGAAGATTGATAAATTCAAATTCTCTTTCCCTTTGCTACTTACTGAAAGAGTTCGTAAATATGAAAGGAAAAGAAAGGAAACATTCAAGCACAAAGACAAAAGGCTGAGTGGAGAGGATTATATTTCTGATGAGCAAATTCAAACAATCCTTGCAGCATGCTCAAAAGAGTACAAAAACATTCCTCAAGCTCAACAGCCAATCAATATACACTCTCTTATATGGCTAAGTTACAAGTACGGTCTGAGAAGATCCGAATGCCTCGCACTAAGCACAGGTAATCTTCGGAATAGCTGTCTCTACATTGAGAAACAAGTGAAAGATACAAAGAGCCTAAAAGAACTTAAGTGGGGTAAAAAGTTTAGAAAAATCCCTCATTTCTACACAGAGGGTAACTTGGATGAAGTTCATAGTCATATTCAAGATATCCCTCAACTACACCCAGACACGGTTACTAAGTCATGGTCAGCTTTAATGAAAATTTTGAATTTACGCTTCACTTTTCACAATTTAAGGAACTCATTTTGCTCTAATTTATTCAGAGATATGCAAAAACTTGAAATTTCTCACTCTGACATTCAGTTAGCAATGGGTCACTCTGACTTAAGAACAACCATGAAATACTTAAAAGACTTCAGGAAATTCGAGGAAAGCATCTATATCCCTTCAAAGAAGGTTTCTTAGACAAAATCTTTCATTAGATTAGCTTACCAGAGTAGAGGGAAACAATACAAGAATAAGCTCATGTGCTGATGATTCTTGGCAACAATTAAAAACTCAGTAATAAAGCGAAGAGCAGTTAGCGCATACTTTTTGTCGATTTTAAATTCTGTCGTAATATCTATTTTTACATTTCAAGTGAGGAGGTAGGCAAGAATGGATAAACTAAAAACAATTTCAATTGAAGAAAGCCTAAATAAGGATGCATATCGATATGCCTACCCGAAAGTGATCAGAAATGGGATATTAAAGTTTAATTTAAGCATTGAAGACTTTGAGAGAAGAGGAAGGAAAGCACTACAGTACCTTAACAAGATAGAGGAAGATGCAACACTTGTAGCATCAAAAGATGAATTTATAAATTTCATAATTGACTATTTTCA
This sequence comes from uncultured Bacteriovoracaceae bacterium, assembly GCA_938034385.1. GTDB lineage: Bacteria > Bdellovibrionota > Bacteriovoracia > Bacteriovoracales > Bacteriovoracaceae > JAHDHG01. The sequence continues at coordinate 9,601 of CALHLC010000063.1, read as the reverse complement.
CTTTCCCCTTATTGGAGAAAACTCGAGAAGCTGGAGAGAGCATGAAAGACCTGTCAGCTCGACAGTATTCATGAGGTGTAAAGCCATGAGAGCAACACTCGAAGACTACCTAGCCTTTCACAGACAGTACGAAGTCGTCTGGAGCGTAAGTGGTAAAGCAAACACACAAACAATAGATGTGGAAAACCTTCAAAAACTAACCGATGCTATACTAAGCAAAATTAAGAAAAAAGCATCATAAATGAAGGAGCTTACCAAGAGCAAGTCTTCCTTAGCTCCTTGATCGCAACATCAATCCCTTTAATATCAAAGATTGCAGTGATTGGGGTAGCACTATAAGGAGTAACCTGAGCGACATAAGCCTTTCCATTTAACATTCTCTTGATCTCTGGTATTGGAGAACCAGGGTAAAATGCGGCTTTCTTATCTGTGGATAACCCCCAATTCTCAACCATCGCCTTTCTTTTATCCACTCTAGAGGTTACTTGAGCTGAATCCATCCCTAGGAATGCATGAAAACTCACAAACATTTCGGTTTTATTTGACTGGCATCTAATGATAAGGCTCGCCTTTTTGCCATAGATGCTTTTTCCAGAGTCAGCCGTTAAGTAAAGAGTCACAGTCCTTGAATCATTCACAGGATTAGTTGTGACACTGCTTAACCATTTCCCCTTTCCTTTACTCGCAATAGAGCGTGGAGACTTCTTAAAATGCTTATCGTAACAATTGAGCCTTGAGTCTCTATTGGAGATAGTTGAACATTCACCTTGAGAGAAAGAATTAAAGCCAAGCATGAAGAGCAGTGCTAAAAATAAGTTTTTCATCATTACCACCTAGTTTAGAGAAGAGGAGAGACTTCTTTTATTCTGAATTTCATTTTTAACTTTTTGAACCGAGCTATTACTTAGGTCGCTACTGAGCATGCGCCTTAGGGTATCAGTTGTTGCTACTGAGCACTTAGTATCTTCAATGTGTTGATATTCATGATTTCTGAAACAGACCTTGCCGTAAGCAATTCCATTTTGAGTTTTTACAAAATAAACCACGGGTCCACCAATAGAGAGAGCTCCCACCTTCTTGTTAATTGTACTTTTTGATCTTCTGGAAGTTTGATCCCACTTAAGAATAGTGCTTATTTTACTCTTCAAGCTTTCGACCTTTGCTGAACTTGCGTTGTAACCATTTGTTTTACCATAAAACGTAATCCAACCTCTTTCATCGAGGTGAAGTGAAAAATCTCCCCACTGGGTCAATTCAGCTTTTTCTCCTCCAGTCATCATAGTTGCGCAACTGGTTGTTAATAATGTTAAAAATAATCCTAATGCTTTCATCCTATTCTCCTTTTTGCTTGGTGATTTTTACAAAATATGTATTACCTTGATCTTTAAATTGAAGACTGGATACGACCTCATGAGAGCTCTGTTTTTCGCCTACGAGAAGCTCTGAGAGATCCATTCCGATGTAAGTGGCAATTCTTTCGAATGCTCTCAAGTTGGCTTCTGTGAGCTTAGGATTGACTCCTGAGAGCCATGAATTCAGAGTCTTCGGGTTAATTTGGAGCTCTTTTGAAAGCCTGGAGAGGTTCTCTTTGCCATCAAATTTTTCCTTAATGATTTTATTAAAATTATTCATTAAATATCTTCTCGTGATTTATGATTTAATATTCATCGATATCTACTTCATCATCCACTTATCTACTGGCTCATCCATGTAAACAAGTACCCATGACATTACTCACTGATCCTCACTACTCTTTACCCTTGTTGACCATAAGGCTTGGGTTATGAAACTTGAGGCAAATCCTCCTTGCTGATGTTTTTGAGCAACCAGCGATTGTAGCAATTTGATGGTATGTTAGATTTTCAGACCTTAATTTTAAAACCAGGTCATGATTAATGGATCTCTCTTTCCCGATCCTTGAACCACGCTTCTTAGCTGCAGCCATTCCGCTCTTTATTCTCTCTGAGATTATCGATCTCTCAAACTGAGCAAGTGAGCCGAGTATATTAATGACGAACCTTCCACTCGGTGTATCTAACCCAAAATTTTCAGTGATAGATTTAACCACCACTTTCCTCTCATCAAAATAATCAAGAAGATTAATTAAATCTCTTAAAGATCTTGAGATTCTTGAAAATGAATAAGTAATAACCATCGAGATATTTTCCAAATCAACATCATTCTTTAAAGCATTAAGACCATCTCTATTAAGTTTTGCTCCAGAGATACCTGAATCAGAGTAAATGCATACTGGTCTTTTGTGGCTTGAATCTAGTGAATTCAAGATTGACTGATATTGAGAATCTAAACCCTTGGTCTTTTCTGTAGATGTTCGTAAATAAACTGCAATATTTTTCATAATGTAATCATAAGGCATTGCTATGTATCCATGTAAATATCGAGCCTTATGTTTGTTAATGCACTTGCACTATGACCATCTTTTATGGCGATTACAACTTCTAATGGCTTAAGTAATTACAATAACCATTTATCAGCAGTGGATAATATTTCCTGGGTGCATTATGGGTGCATTCACGTTGCTATAATAATCTTATGAAAATACCAGCACATCTAAAGAAGCAAAGCTTACCATTCGGAAAGAAAGAAAATTACACATTCAGATTACCAGTGGATCTTATTAATGATTTTAATAAAATCTGTGAATCTGAGGGAATTACAAGAACTGCAGTCATGGAGTTTATACTTGAGACATTTAACTATGAAAACAGAAAGTCTTTGAGTAAAAACAGATCTGAGCTCTATCAGTCTAGAAATAAAGCTGCTTCTTGATACTGGGGTTACCTTTTAAGGTCTGGAAAAATACCAGTTTTTAATGATATCCATTACTGCTTTTTTCTTTAAAGCTTTATCACTACAATCCACAGACGTCGGGGGAATGCAGCCTTTAGTCTTTGCTTCTTATTGAGATTCATTTTCTTACCCTAAGGAAGAATAATGATATCGAGATTACCCCGCCTTGATGGCGTAGTATCTCTCTATCATATACTGTGAGGTTTTCTTTAATACTTGAATAAGGTCTCTAGTTGAAAGAGCACTGATATTCAACCCAAGAGCTCGAACAGCTCCGAGGACAATCTCTCTCAGTTAGTTTCCTGGAGCAATAGCCTTTATGCTTTACTCCTTCAGCATCAATTAAGGTTATTCTATACTTCTTGACATTGAAATCGTAAGAGACAAATTTGCCTCTATTTTTGCTCCAAGTAGAGAACTCTTCGAACCCAAGGCACAGCTCTTTACCTTCTAATTCCTGGAAAAGTACTCTATCGTTAATGCTAGTCAAATCAGAAGTGTTGGTTCGCTCAAGGTCGAAGCTATTCACTCTGCAATCTGAAAGTAAGTTAAATGAATAAAAAAATGCAGCAAGTACATAGAAGTTATACTTCATAGAGATCTCCTTACGTTGGAATTACCCAAATCAAGTTTAGTGGTCGCTCAATTATTTTTGAGCCTCTCAGATGCAAAGAAGCAACTCCCACGATGTTAAGAGATATTACTACCGTGAAGAAATATGTCAACACTTCTATTTAACTATTTAATTGAAGGGAGTCCCGTCCAGTGCGGATAGCTTTCCAGAAAAGCTTCCTGCATTGCCGTTCTCAAGGCACCTTTATGTTTTTTTGCAACGATAAAACTGTCATGAATTGGAATTACCAAGATATCTTGCTTCATCATCTTAATTAATACTTTCATACAAATATCACTCTCTGCTTTAAACAGGCATGGCTTATCTTTTAGCATATTTTTGTATTCTGAGATTTGTGGGTTTTGAGCTATGACTTGCTCAATTACTGATCTCCCTACCTTTTCAGTCTTCTTGTAATTTTCTTCAGCAAGATAACTTCGGCACTCGCTCATCACAGCGATTGTCATGCATTGAATATTTTTATTCGTAATATTTATAAGCATGTTAAAAGAAGTTTTAATGAATTTTCGTCGATTTTTTACCTTCTCTTCAAGCGATTCTCCTGAGTAATAATTTAAACACGAGTACTCGCCAGTAATTGAATAAATATCATCAGCACTCCTTGGTTCATAACCAAGCTCCAATGATAACAAGGTAGGCACCATTGCTCCAAAATCAAGTTCTACGCAAACTTCTCCGTTTATTTCGATTAACTCTCGACCTGGGTAAAAAAGGTTTCTGTGGCTAACTGGTAACTCCTGAGGCTCAACAGAAACCGAAGATGATGGTAGATTTTGAAGTCCATGATGAAACCTTCCGTATGCTTTACATTCTGAATCTGAGAATTGCCTCCATAGTTTTAAACCGCAGACAAGCTTCCCATTTAGATAGATCTCATTTTTAGCCACAAAGCCATTATAGTCATTTAAAAAACTAAGATTTCTGATCAGCGCATCTCTATTTCTGACACTATTATAATCTAAGTAGAAGTAGTGGTAATCAACAACTTTCCCTCTCCCCTTCTTTTTATATTTCGTTTTAACCTCAGATTTACTATGAACTAGCTTATGGTATTCTGAAGAGTCTGACTTAATTTTAAAAACAATACCACTTCTACTATTTACAACAGTTTTGCATCGCCAGAGTTGATATTCTCCAAAAAGTTCTTTGGAAATGAATTGCTCAAAGTATGAAATATCAAAAGTATATCGCTGTGAAATTTTCCCAACGATAGGCTTGTAGTATTTTTGAAGAACTCCCTTCTCTGTTAAAAATTTTATTTGCCTTCTTATTCCGTCTTTACCAATACTTCTCTTGTTACCATCCGAGTCTTTAAGCTCGATGAAATAGTAAACTTGAAGAAAGTCGCTCTCTTCAACATTCTCACCACTCTTATCTCTTGTATTACATGAAGTTCGAAGTGAAATTAGCTGACATTGTGATTGCTCCGCCATTAAAACATGTGAAATGAGTGACTCAAGAATTGCTCCTGCTTTTTCTTTGTGGCTTTTGGGAGAAAGTTCTCCATAAACTCCATTAACGACATTCTTAAACCAAGGCTCTGATTTCATTTTCTCAAGGTTGCCTTTTCTTGGTCGGTAGCTCCGCTTTTTCAGAAATTCAATTAATTTTTCAGATTTTACATTCATGCTCATAGAAAACCTCCCAGTCAACAAAAGAGCGTTATGCAATATCCTATTTATTTTTAATTCTAAGTACCTTTAGTGGCGCTAAGCATTCGTTTTTATTCATTTAATAATAAGGGAGCACAAACAATAAATATGATTCATTAAAGCATTAAGAACTTCTCTTATTGCATAACCCTTATCACCCAGGAGGTATAAGATGAGTCGAGATTTTAAATTAAACACATTAGATGAATTCTTAAACAAAGAGTTTCCAAAATCGGAAGAACTATTTACTGGATTACTTCATTCTAGCAAGCTTGTACTGGCTGTAGCAAAACCCAAATCCTACAAAAGTACATTGCTTAGGGATATTTGTATTTCTATGTCCATAGGTATTGATTTCAACGGCAAAAAAATTAAGAGAAGGAATACCGCCTACATCATTGGAGAAGAAGACCCAGCAGAAGTGCAAAGCCATATTTTTCAAATACTTCAGAACAAGAAAGTGGAAACTTTAGATAATTTCTTTATAGAGAGCTTCAAGGGTTCACTTTCACCACAAGAAGCTGCGCAATTTCTAAAACACATAGTCACAAAATACAGCCTAGAATGCATTGTTATTGACCCAATGGTTAACCTTCTCAACATAGAAGATCTCGATTCTTACAATAGTTCTTACGCTCTATTTGAACCTATATCCGAGGTAATCAGAGAGACACAGTGCTCGATTGTTTTCATTACGCACGCAAATAAATCATCTGACAAAGCAATTGGCTCAATTGGATTTGAAGCTGCTGCTGATTCAATCATCACAATCAATAAAGATAAAAATAATAGCATCATAAAAGTTAAAACTGATGGCAGACATGCTCCCACTCAAATGGAACTCAGTGTCTGTAGCTCAACTCGAACATTTACAATCTCAAAAAAATAATAAGAAAGCTCACGGAAGGATGAAATCAAGCTCAAGGATGAGTTTTTCTTCAATTTAACTTCAAAATCTGCAATCAATGGGGTACAAATGGATAGGGAAGCTGTCTTCTAAGCGGTAGGTCACAGGTTCGAATCCTGTCCGGTGTGCCATTTTCCTAATAAATAACCTCTCCCTAGTCCGTTACTCTTAATTCTATATCAGTAGTTTCTAAATCATAGATCATGAATATTTTACAAGCAGCATTGGAAAAAATGCACTCTTATGCTACGGTGCACAAAAAACGAGAGCATAAAAGCTAAAAAACTAATTATAACAAAGGAAAAATGATGAAAAACATTGCTATTTCTACACTACTTTTTTTAAGCACAATCGCATTTTCTTGTCCTGGAGGACAAGAAATAGAACTTAACGATGATAAAGTTCTTACAGCTTTTTCACTTTATAAAAAGTCTACTGACACACACTTTATGTTCTCTGAAGATCTTCGTGGAAGAGATTTTTATTCTTACACTATCGGAGATAGCCAAGGTGAAACAACTCATAGAATCAGTCTAGAAGGTGTTAATAGATCAATTGTAGTAACTGTTGAAGATAGTGAAGGTGAAGTAAAAAAATATCAAGGTCAATCAGGAAGAATGCGTGGCTGTAACGATATTGTTGAAATACAATAATTACTTACTAAGGAAATTATACATTTTTCAATAAAAAGAGAAGCCATCGAATGATGGTTTCTTTTTTTTAAGTTTAAATTAAGTGCACCCTCTCTTGCCTTGTACACTAATAAAAACAGTCATACTATTAATTATGAATTTTTTTTACATTATATTTTTTTCAATTATCTATAATTCTTGTTCTAGTTCCCAAAGTTTTCGAAAACTTTCATCAAATGACGATTTGAAAATCGCTCAAAGTCTATTCGAACAAACATTAATTAGAAATCAACTTTATAAAAAATTAAATAAAGACATGTACGTTTATCACTGGCGAACAAAAGAAGGTTCTGGCATAAAAGAAAATTCAAAACATAGAAAAAAAAATAAGCAATTAGTACAAGAATATATAAAGTGGACCACAGATCATTTCTGGGGAGAAGAGATTGTAGACTTTGAAGGATATGCAGCTATGGGCCCAGGTCTTTATACAACCTTTGATCCATTCTCTAGTTCAAAGTTTGCTCTTGGGACTAGAGCAGCACATAATTATAGCCTAAATACTTACACTAAAGAAGAACTTATGGGAGGCTTGCTTATTGAAATATTGCTCCCTCAAGGCACACCTTTTCTAGATATACATAGAGATATTAGGGAATCCAATACTATTACTGGATTTTTTGATGAGGAAACAAAACAAGCTTTTGGTAATGTCCAATGCCATATTAATAATTGGTCATTATGGGGTGAACTCCTACATAATAATCCCCATTGTCGTAAAATAACTATGCCAATTATGAGCAAGTTAAAAATACAATTCATGCCGCATAAATGGTCAAATAACTTAATTAATAGCTTTGACTTTGAAAATAATTGTATTGATATGAATATTGCGATTTTATTACTCTCTTCTGAAAACATCTCAACGAATGCAGTACAGTCCTATGTTTACGAGGACTTTCAAGACAAGAAACTCGATCCTAAAATACGCTTCTTTCTTAAAGCTGCACCAAATGTTAAAACCTTCAAAATAGATGCTCTAGTCATTCAGGCTTGGGGGGAACACGTCTCCAAGGAAGAAAACGATAAGATAATTACTTCTAAATTATCAGACTATCGAAAATGGGTTTTGTCTCACCCTCATTGCGGAAATATTTTAGGTAGAGATGAAGCTCAAAGCCCTTCGAATTAGCGTTTCAATTCACTTTAATTAAGGCTTATATATTCTATATACAGGTTAACAAATGATAAGGCATCGCATTAGAGCTGATGTTAGATTATTCTCACTTTGGAGGATAAATTTATGAAAATACTTAATTATTTACTTTTCTCACTCATCACTACATCTATGGCAAACGCATTTACTTTATCATTTCCGGCGATGGAAAGTAATGTAAAAACTCACTCTCAGAAAGACTTAGAAAATGTTGAATTCATCATCTCAGTTAGTTGTTCTACTTCTAGACCCATGAGTGACAGCTCAGAAAGTTGCGGCACAAATCAAATTAAATCTAAAAAGACATTGATAAAAAACTCAATAACAAAGATCTCGTTTGATAACATGAAGATGAAGTTTCAACGTAAGAAGTTCATGAAACTTCAACATTTTCAAATTGCTTTAATTGCTATTGATCATTTGACTGGGAAATCAAGTCATATTGATTTTATTAATCATTATTACCGTAATGATGATACTAAAGTAGCAGACTTAAACAGCACGTTTAACTTTCTCACTAAAAGCGAACTTCGTAATAGCTTCAATCGTTTTCAGGAAGCAATAGAAGAGATAAGCATTTTTCATATTACCAAAAAAGATGTTCAATTTTTAAATACCGATGGATCAGATGCCAGAGGAGATATTTTAAAAAATTATGATAAGGCAGATGAACTTAGGTATTTTCTTTCTCTTGAAGTTGAAGGGGGAAATGAGTTCTATGATACTAATGAAGAAAAAAGCTTAGGAAATCTATTTTCAAATATCAGCAATAATATAAAGCTCAGTTCATTTCAGACTCCACAATTAGAAACTCTATTTTGTGCTAAAAGAGGATATCCAGTTAAAACTGCTAAAGTACAGCTCAAGTATTCTATTAGGTATGAACCACAAAATTGGAGAGAATATGACTGGGGAGCTTCATGGAAAACAATTCAAGAAAGCTTTTCTGAAGTAGACTTAGATAATCTGAGCTATCCTGAATATTCATATAATGTTGAAGTGAACGAAAGTTGGTGGGATTTCCTCATAAAGTAAAAAAGAACTAACATCACCTCTGGGAGGAAATGTATATTATTTACCCAGAGGTTCAATCTTAAGCATCTCACTTAGTAAATATTCCTTGTTAAATATTCATCTGTTCAACTAAGATGAGATTCTAATATTATTAAGTACCATTGCCATGATTTATGACTCAAACAAGTAAGTTTTCAAAGTTTAATTTAATATTTAAGTCTATCTTGCTATTTCTAAGTATTTTATTGTTCTTCAGAATGAGTTTTTATTTTTTATTCTCTCCTAATTCCCTCCCAACAAATTACATTCTAAAAAGTCTTTATCTAGGATTTAAATTTGATTTAAGAGTTAGTGCTCTTATAGGGGGTATACTTTTTGTTCTGAGCTTTCTCCCCAAGAACCGCCTGACTCAATGTATTCTTATAGTTACACAGTTTTTATTCGGTATAGGAATTATTGGTCTTTATTATGCTGACTTTGGAAATTATAGCTATCTTGCCCAAAGATTAAACATAAGCTTTTTTAGTCTTGGAGAAAACCCTTGGATCTCCTTAGAGATGGTTTATCAAACATACCCCGTCTTTAAAGGAGCATTTGACCTTCCCCCATTGACTAGTCCAGTCGTTATGTCGTAAGCATTGCGTTATCTGGACGCAACAAATGGAGAAGAAAATGGGAAGAAAAAACTTTAAACCAGAACAAATTATTAAGATTTTAAGAGGTATTGAATCCTTA
>CALHLC010000062.1 GCA_938034385.1 uncultured Bacteriovoracaceae bacterium | reverse complement strand
TTGCAGGAATATCGGACTTTTTAGCATAAGAGCTTAAATCAACATTAGGAATATCAGATTTTTTAGCAAAAGAACTAACGTCTACTCTTGCAGGAATATCAGACTTTTTAGCATAAGAGCTTAAATCAACATTAGGAATATCAGATTTCTTAGCGTAAGAGCTTAAATCTACATTAGGAATATCAGATTTTTTAGCAAAAGAACTTAAATCAACTTTTGCTGGAATGTCAGATTTTTTAGCATAAGAGCTAAGATCAGGCATACTTGGCATTTTGATATCAGCTTTCTTGGCAAATAAACTTAGATCGGGGAGGGCCGGAACTTTAGGTATATCATTTCTTTTCGCAAATGCACTTAAATCAGGGAATGGCATTTGAGGTTTTATATCACTTTTTAATGCAAACTTTGAAAAATCAGGAAAGCTAGGCATCATATCTCTTGAAACGTATCTATCAAATTTTGCTTCATATTCTTTAAACTTGTTCATGATATGACTATCATTATAAGTTTCAGTAATCGTATAAGACTTTCCACCTAAGAACCATCTACCTAAAAACCAGCCTAGTATTCCACTACCAGTTAGCATCGCTAGGATCTGTAATAGGCTACTCCCATGTGTAAAGAGATCTCCAAAATTGTTGTACATATTCTACTCCTTTGTATTTAAAAAATTTAATAATCTAAAACTACTCTTCTATTTAATTGTCTACCTTCACGAGTATCATTCGTGGCAGCAGGTTGAGCTTCTCCTTGAGATTCAGTTGTTACTTTGTCAGCGTCCATTCCAAAGTCAACAAGCATTTGCTTGATCATCAATGCTCTATTAGAGGCAAGTTGATAATTGTTTTCTGCTTTACCTTGGTTATCTGTATGTCCTACAACATGAACTTTATCTATGGTCCCTCTTTTGAAGGATTCAGCAACACCTTTGAGATAGAGCTTAATATTATTACTTGCTTGAGGATCTGCGGCATTGGTCGCAAAGTAGATAGTCTTTCTCTCAACTCTATACTTATCCTTTGTATCAACGATATTAAACTCAGAAGCATGAGCATAAGTATCATACTTAGTAAGAGGGAACTCTTTTGAGATCAGTTGGGCCTTTGTTCTAATTTGATCAAACCAAGGATAATCAGTAAACCGTTGCTTGATACTCTCAGCTCTATCTAATCCGATCGATTCAGCTTCTCCTGTAAAATAATAGCCCGTAATATGAAATTCCTTATTCGCTCCATCAGTATTCATAATTCCAATTTCTGAATAAGCACTTTCAAGAGAATTTGTTAGAAAGATGTCTGATTGATTTTTCTTAAAGTAAATTCTTTCAAATTTTTCTATAACTTTTGCTGGAGGAGGAATAACTTTTTGTACCGGCATAGTTGTAGCAGGAGCTGCAGCTAGAGCGGGTCTACATTCTTGTCTAATAACACAGACATACCAATCAACCGAGAGGAAAGTCCAAAGTCCTGTTAGAGCAATCCAGAAAGGAATCCAAAGAGGACTTCTTTTTTTAATTGTCTTAGTAATGGTCATAGTTGTTTTACTACTTGAAGAGACAGTTGAAGTTGCCATTTTATTCTCCTGTAAACTTAATTTTTGTTGACGTAATTATAATATTAGATTGCTCGGTATTACCATCGAGTAGTGTGGTTAACGCTGACTTTTTTTTTTCGTGACAAAGTTGGTGGGAATTAAAATGTAAACTATCGAGAAATCAAATTCATTGATCTTTATGCGAATAAAATTTCAGTAGAGCTTGTGAAAGATGTTTTCTATTTAGACATGTATGAATGAATTTGAATCTGTGCAAAGAGATTATCTTTAGAATAATGATTCAATTTTAATGATAAATCTCAAAAAAACTAAAAATTGTGAATATTTAAGAAAATGAAGGTCTAGTGTTGAAGCTTGGACTTGGAAGAAGATGAATAAGTTCTTATCAAATTTACTCTCTATATAAGGATAATCTTTAGAAAGTTTGCTCAATTGGTGTCACTTTGATCGAAATCTTTGAAAAATTAGGTAAAAACTACAAGTTTGGAGGACAAAATCTGTAACTTTAAGTAAGTAAATCCATATTGCAAATACTAGTGCGATTCGTTAAATTTTTATGTTTTTTGGTCTAAGCCAATATTAATAGGAGAAATATCAATGAGTAAAACAAAAGCAAAGGTGATGAACTCATCTGTGGCGCTGGATAAGTATCCACCGCAGATTAAGTACATCGTAGGAAACGAGGCGTGTGAGCGTTACAGTTATTATGGGATGAGATCTATTCTGACCGTCTTTCTTATCTCAAGTCTAGGAATGGCTGAATCAGCAGGAACATCGCTATACCATATTTTTGCAGGGATTTGTTACCTCTTTCCATTGTATGGAGCTTTTATCTCTGATAGGTTTTGGGGAAAATATAAAACAATTTTATATTTGTCTCTTGTTTATTGTGTAGGTCACTTATATCTAGCAATTTTTGAAAGTTCTCAAATTGGTTTTACTACTGGTCTTGCACTTATTGCTTTAGGTTCTGGTGGGATTAAGCCATGCGTGTCTGCTCACGTTGGTGATCAATTTAAAAAAGGTCAAGAGACTCTTTTAAATAAAGTATTTAATTTATTTTATTTTATGATTAATTTTGGAGCGATGTTTTCAACTCTTATTACTCCGTGGACCTATCATGAATATGGTGCTCATTGGGCTTTTGGTATTCCAGGTGTTCTTATGGCAATAGCTACTCTCATTTTCTGGATGGGTAGAGATAAGTTTGTTCACGTTCCAGCTCAGGAAAAAGCACCTAAAGGTTTTAATTTAATGTTTTGGGGATGTGTAGCTCTTACAGCTGCTATGCCTCTACTTCCAAGTCTTGTAGAGAGTGTTGGACTTTCTGCTATCATGTTTCTACCAGCAATCGGATTATTCTTTGTAGTAATTTATGGAATGCTTATGAGTAAAGAAAAGAGTACTTTTACAAAAATGCTTTATTCTACCTTTACTAAAGGTAAGCAAAAAGCTGAGAAAATACACGGAGAAGCTAATATTGAAGGTCTTTATGCTGTTGGTGGTATTTCAACTGTCTTTTTGATGATTACATTTTTCTGGGCCTTGTTTGATCAGCATGGATCTACTTGGGTGCTTCAAGCAAAATCAATGAATCTTAATGTTGCAGATGCACTACCTGGCTTTACAAGTATGTGGTCTGGAATGATGACCGGAATATATTCTTTAGTTGGAGCTGACTATGTTGCGAATTGGAATATCCATGCTTCTCAAGTTGCAGCTTTAAATCCAGTTATGGTTATGTCATTAATCCCAATATTTACGTTCGTAATTTATCCTGCTCTTAATAAAATCACTCCTATGACTCCACTGAAAAAGATGGGATTAGGAATGTTTGTAGCAGGAGCTTCCTTTGTAATTGTGGCATTAATTCAAGGCCAATTAGATGCTGGAAACCAGATTAATGTTTCATGGCAGGTTATTCCATATTTAGTTATTACTATGGCCGAAGTTATGGTTTCGATTACAGCTCTTGAGTTTGCTTATACTCAAGCTCCTAAGTCAATGAAATCAACAGTCATGGGAATGTTCCTATTAACTGTATTTTTTGGAAATATGTTTACTAGTTACGCAGCAACTGCAGCCAATTCAATTACAGAGCTTGCAGGCTCGATGGGAGTAACAGCTTCTAAAGAATATATCTTTTTTATGTTCTTTGCCGCTGTCATGTTTGTCGCTGCAATTATTTTTGGATTGATCGCAAGTCAATATAAAGTTAAAAATTATATGGAAGAGTAGTCTTCTATCTTAATGGGGGGCCGTTAAAACACTAAAGTTCACAGAACGTTTTTACGGCCTTTTTTATTTTTCTCATCTCTTTTTTTTCTTTTTTCTCTAAATAAATCAAAAAATTTCCATACTTTCTAAAACCACTTAAAGTTGTATCTCCAGATTGATATCTATAAGTCAGTGGCTTATTAGGGCTATTACTATCTAACAAATGTAGATTATATCCAGAGTCTAATTTATTCATGCTGGTTACTAACCAAGAGTGTGCCTCAATGCCTTTTAATTGAAGCTTTACATAAGAAATATTTTTTTCATTCACAGTATATTGAAATAATTCGTCCATTGATTTCTTTAGTTTATCAGGAGATGTTTTAAGCTTTCCTCGAAGACCTCTTATCCAAGAGAAACCAAGTGTTCCATCTTTTACTTGCCATAAAGTAAGTCTCTTCAAAATATAATCTTTAAAGTCAGCACTAAAGTCTTGAAGGTTTGAATAACCATCAATTTTAACGACATCATTATCTTTAATAATTTTTCTAATAATCTTGTGATAGTCTTTCTCGTCCAGTTTTGGAGAGTTGCTATTGAATTCAACTAAATATTGTATCTTTCTTTGAAGTCTATTGTGCCACCAACAAACCCCTCCATTAAATAATCCTGCAGCATTTCTAAAACTAATAAGATTTTTTTTTAGACTAAGTTCCTCGAGTATAGTTTTATGATTTGTCTTTTTTAAAAAAAAGTTTTTTTTATGAGTGCTTGCATTTGTGACAAGAGAGCAAAAAAATAGTGCGATTAGAAGTTTCATAAATTCATCCTTGAATAATTATCTTCTCTTATTTTTACTTAAGGTTTATGATCTTTCTATAAAAACTTTTACTAACCAAGAAAAAGGCTCGGGTATTATGAAAGAAATTCTAATTGCAACTGATTTTTCTAAGCAAAGTGATCTTGCTATTAAGGTTGCTCAAAAATTAAAGAAACATGTTTCAGTGAAAGCATTTCATTGGGATAATATCATTCATAAAATGAAAAGCATGGTAAGTGCTGACGATCTATATTATGACGTGAGTGAATGGGAGAGCAAAGCTCCAACTCACCTAAAAGATGAAATCAATGATCAATTTAAAAGATTATCAATGTCTCATAAAGATTTAAATGTAGAATTTGTTGAGGGAAGGAAGTTTCAATCCCTTAAAGATTATTTAAACGGTAAGTCTGAAGATGATTTAATCATGATTACTACTAGTGATGATTCTATGTGGGAGAGAGTTCTTTTTGGAAACTTTGTTGAGAAACTAATCTTTGGAACTAAGAATCCTATTTATCTAGTAAAGCAAGAAATTGACCATGCTCCTAAGAAAATAGCTTTATGTTTTGACCCAGAACAAGATGGTAAAAAGTTTTTAGAGCATGCCAGAAATATTGCAAAAACTTTCAATGCCCTTGTTGAGATTATTTATGTAGAAGCATTTGATTCGAGAGATCTTCACAAAAACATCTTTGCTACCAATCAAGATACTGAAAAAAACAAGAATAATTACCTTGCATATAAGAGAAAGCTAGCTGAAGAGAAATTTGAAGAGTATCAAGCTTTCTTTAAAAAAGAGGGAGTTGAAAGTGATGTGAAGATTATTCTTGCTGTAGATAAAACTCCTGCTGAGAATGTTATTCATCATATAAAGCAAAACCCAGTTGATCTTCTTATGGTTGAGCCAAGTAGAGGTTTTACGAATGGTTTCAAATTTAATAGTACGAGCTTTGATCTTATAAAAAATGTTCCAGCTAACTTCATTATCGTAAAAGAAGAAGAGAACTCCTAAATAGGAATCACCTAAGAATAATCAAGAGTTTAAACGTTATTACTTTGAAGTGGACCTAAAGGTACTCAGGTACTGTCTATGGCTAAAATCTAATCATGCGAGAGAAGTGTTAAGATTTTGAATTAACTGACAAATGCTGACTGGTATTGACCCTAACCTCTAAGACTGAAAAAATATTTTATTATTAATTTTTGCTCATTGGAGGAGTAATGAAAAGATTGTCGATGATCTTATGTTTTTTGTTTTTAGGAAACCTTGGTTTTTCTAGAACAATTTATTTAGTAAAAGTAAAAGCAGCTAATAAGTTTGAGAGAACAAAGGTTGCAAATTTAGTTCACATTGATCGTATTAAAAAAGGTTATGTAACAGCTGTTGTTAATAAGGCCGAGTTAAAACAATTAAAAAAGCAGTTTCAAGGAAAGCTTAAAGTTGTTGATTCGTATCAAACTAAAAATAATAAATCTCATGTTCATGCAGATGAGTATGAATTTCCTAAAAAGGATGTGAAGTATCACACTTATGCTGAAGTTTTAACTTCACTTAAGAACCTTGCTAAAGACCACCCTAAAACGGTCAAGGTTTTTAATATTGGAAAGTCTATTGAAGATAGAGAGCTTCTTGGAGTAAAGATCACAGCAGGAGGTTTTGCTGATGAAATGAAAAAGCCTGCGATGTTCTTAGTAGGAACTCACCATGCACGAGAACACTTAAGTACTGAAATTCCCCTTTTATTATCAAAGTATTATGCAGATAGAATTAAGACTCAACCAGAGTTTGCAAACTTTATGAAAAATAGAGTGATTTATATTCTTCCTCTTCTTAATCCAGACGGAGCTCTTCATGATATTAAGGGCCGAAAATATAAAATGTGGAGAAAAAATAGAAGAGAAAATGAAGGATCAAGATATATTGGTGTAGATCTTAATAGAAATTATGATTTTAGATGGGGCCAAGGTGGATCTTCAAAGAATCCAAGCTCAGATGTCTATATGGGGAAAGCTCCTTTTTCAGAACCTGAAACTCAAGCTATTAAGCGTTTTGTAGAAAATCATAAAAATATTAAAACAATGATTAGTTTTCATACTTACTCTGAGTTGATTCTCTACCCTTGGGGAGGAACTTACGATCCACTCCCTGGTCAAGAGTTAAAGGTCTTCAAGAAGATGGCTGAAACGATGGCACAGTGGAATAATTATAAGCCTCAGCAATCATCTGACCTATATGTAGCTACAGGAGATACTTGTGATTGGGCCTATGGAGTTCATAATATCTTTTGTTTTACTTTTGAGCTAACTCCAGCATCTCGATTTGGTGGTGGTTTTTATCCGGGAGCAAAAGCAATAGATCCTACATTTGAAGAAAATAAGAAACCAGTAAATTATCTTCTTAAGTATACTGATGATCCATATAAGGTTTTAAAATAATTTTTTTGCAAGGAAGCAAATTATCATAAAGATAAGGCAGGAAATACAGAGTTGTTCCTGCCTTATTTATTTAATAGGTATTCGTTATAATATTTTAATTTTCTAGCTAGGTATGAGCTTTTACTCAATAGGTATTCAAGCTCCTCAAGGTCATCTTCAAAGTCTTTTTGAGAGAATTTTTGATCATAAAAGTAATCATCAAGTTTTTTATATTCTATTTCATTGAACTCACTTAAGTCTCTGTTTTCATCTTCATCAACTTCCGGTTGATAATCAGTCTCTGTTCCAAACTCGTTAAAGAGATCCTCTAGAGGGTCATCAGAGATTGTCTCTTGCTCTTTATCATCTCTCTTGTATAGAAATGTGACCTTAGTTGGTTGAATGTTATCTTCTTCTATCTTCATACGTTTCTCTAGAGCTAGGTTAGCACTTATATAAATGTATTTTTTGAGCTTAGGAAAAATTTCAAAACAAGTGTTTAAAATGTCTAAATTTTAGGCTCCTAGTTAGAATTGAGGAGAAAAGTTGGCGGTTTGTGTATTGAGAGCTTGAGGCTAAGTAGCTTAAATAGTTCAGTTTTAACTAGAGATCTAAAGAGAATCCTATGTATGAATCTATAATCTAGATATGAAGGTTTGGGGAACATTTTTTATCATTTTATTTTCAATGAATTCGTTTGCGGGATCAGACTGTATTCAGATTCTTACGGCGATGGCACAAGCTGGTAATTCAAAGAGTGAGAGATTGATGGATAAGCTTGAAAAAGAATATGATCAATGTGTGATTAGAGAAGCAGAGGCGAGAGCAGTAGCTAAAGCAGCAGCAGAAAGAGAATTAGCTGAAGCAAGAACAATAGCAGAAAAAGAAGCTGCAAGAAGAAAAATTCTAGAGGAAAGAGCAGATGCTGAGCATGCAGCAGCAGAAGAGGAAAAGGCTCAAGAGAAAATTGCTCAAATCAAAGCAGAAGAAGCAGAGGCAAGTGTTGCAACAAAACTAGCAAACGATACAGAACATGTTGATAAACAAGGTGGTTTTGGACCATGCAAATATTCATTAGAAGAGTATCAATCTTTTGATAAAGTTAAACTAATGAAATCTAAAACAGCATGTACAGCTGTTGTTACTACAAATTATACGGCTATAGCAGGTTTAGGTATTAAAGATATGCAAGGTGTTAGAGAGATGACTAGCGTACAAAATACAACTCAAGCAAATATTAATCAGATTCTAAAAGAAGGCCAGAAAGATAAAAGTCTTACTGAATATCAATTTGAATCTAACGATACTATTATCCAGAAAAAAATTGATTATGCTAAATGGAGAAGAACTTTTGCTGTTGGAGCTGCAGCAAATATGACTGGGTTTATGATTGCCTGGGATTCTGATTATAAACCAAATCTTAGAGCAGAGATGATTAAGAAAATTACAGATTATGGAAAAATTGCATATGAGCAGATAGTGGCACTTCAGAGTTTAGCTGGTGATCAACAACGAAATGCTTTTGATAAGGCACATTACTTAGATTCTATGAAAGTGGCAGAAAATACAACTGCAGTAGATTGTAATGAATATCCTATGCATAGTGAATGTATGTCAGAAAATCTAAATGGTTCTAACCCTATTACTGGTCAATCTGGAGGCTATATACCTCCGGCTGGTACAGATAGAGGTGCTAGATCGATATCAAGAAATAATAATAATGGTGGCTCTGATTCTTCTTTTGAAGATGGTGGAGCATCAGGTGGCCTTGCTAATGCTGCTAAGGATAGTAGCAACCCAGAAGACCAGATTGCTACAGGTGGATCTGGTCCTACTCCGGGCTATGCTCAAAGCTCTGGGGGAGGCGTAGTAAACGCTGGTGGTGCTGGTGGCGGCGGAGGTAGCGGAGGTGGATCAGCTGCTGGAGCTTCAAAAGGTAGCCAGAGTTATAAAACTCCTTCAAAAAGAGGATCTTCTGTAGCTAATGTTTATAAAAGAGGTGGAAGAGGATCGAGGAGAATTGCTTCTAGAAGATCAAAGAAAAAAGGTGGAGTAGGATTTGAAAATCCATTTGCTAAGCTTAAGAAGAAAAAATCTGGTGGATTAAATATAAAGAGCTCAAAAGAAGTGAAAAGAGCATTAGCTAACGAAGGTGTTAGGTCTAATAAAGGATATAGTCTTTTTAGAAGAGTTAGTAGTGCTCATAAAAAGGTTTATAGAAAAAGAAATATCATCATTTACAATCACGCATCTCTTTAAGATCATAAGGCATGCAAATTAAATCAAAAACAACGTATGAGTTTGAATATACTATTCAAGAAACGGACCTAGATGTCTTTGGACATGTTAATAATGCAAATTATTTGAAAATCTACGAGCTTGCTCGGTGGAACTTTATAGAAAAAAATGGATTTGGGTTAGATAGAATTAAAAAAGAAATGAAAGGTCCCGTTCTTTTGGA
This sequence comes from uncultured Bacteriovoracaceae bacterium, assembly GCA_938034385.1. GTDB lineage: Bacteria > Bdellovibrionota > Bacteriovoracia > Bacteriovoracales > Bacteriovoracaceae > JAHDHG01. The sequence goes on along the minus strand of CALHLC010000062.1, from coordinate 17,866 downwards.
AGTGACTGTGAACTTTCGAAGAGAGTTAAAAAACAGAGATAAAATCAAAGTCATCTCTGTTGCTGATAGAATTGAAGGTAAGTTTATGTGGCTCAATCAAGAAATGAGAAGGGGAGACGACCTTTGTTCTAAAGCCACCTTCACAGTCGCTTTCTTTGATTTAAAGCAAAGAAAGATGTTGCCTCCAAGTCAGGAATGGCTAGCTTCTTGTGGTATAGAGGTTTAAGTTCTCTATCCCGAAAACTTCTATTATATATTCAAAGATTTTTGTTTTAGTGACTCGCAAACTTTCTTAGCAAGATCAGAGTCTGACTTGAAAAGTAAGCTAGGAATCGCTTCGATAGTATGAATAAGTGAATCTTGATGAGCTTGTTTGTATAGTTTAATTAACTCTGAATCACTTTGCTCGCTTAGTAATTCTTTCCAAGCCATTCTCTCTACTGTTGACCAAGAAGATAGAACATAGGAGTTACCTTGACCATTATTAAAAGGAGTAAACCAATGGTCCATACTATGACCTAGACCTTCGATAATATATCTCAGTCTTGCAGTTTGCTTGATTCTAAAGTTTCTACCCATTGAATCATCGGAATAGCTTATACCAATTGCTCTTTGGCCTAAGACATAAGTATTTTCAGGCCTTGAACCTAGAAACTCTTCTAATAAGTCATATCTATTAATAAACTCAGCTCTAGTCTTTTTCTTCGTAGATGAAATATAATGATCTAAATCGTGGACAAAACTTTTGACCAAATCACTTTTTAGAAGTTTACTTGGTTCAGTTTCGCATGAAAGTGCACTAAGGATTGCATATCTATGTTGATATAATTTAGAAGTATTCTTCATTTCTCGTGTAATCATTTCTGTCATTAGAGATTCAGTTAAAATGTCCATCTTAATATTACCTGTCTTACCAACTCTTTGAGTTTTAAGAGATATACTAATCGGGTTAGGACTGAGTCCCGGTAGATATTTATATCTACCTTTATTTCTGTTTTTTAAATATGCTTCGTACTTAATAGATTCTTTTGGATGGATTGATTCAGCTTCACCTCGAAACTTTCCTGGCCAAAAAGTCCAATTATCCCATAATGGTCTTGGGTTATTTCCATGACAACTTAAACATTTAGCAGGGTTTTTATTAGAATATTGTACCGCTTGAGTTTGCTTTTTAGGAAATACAATCTGTCGAAATTCAAATGTTTTAGTGTCATCTCTAAATTGAATAATATCTAGTTTGCTAAATCCATCTTGAGATTTATGACCATTAAAGCTCATCATAAATTTAGCATCTTCACCAAAGGTAATAACCATAGGGTGAGCAGCACTTGCATCCATCGCTGCTAATGTTGCATAAGCAACTGTGTGATTGGCAAGATAATTTGTTGGTAGTATTTTTAGTAATCTCTTTAATTTTTTAATTTTACATTTTTCGATTAGGTTTGAAACACTTTCATAACTAACTTTCATTAATTCGTTTCTATGTCGACAAGTTAGTTTATTAGAGAAGGTTACTTTCTTTGCATTATGTTCTAATAGAAATTTTTCAATTTTTACGAACTTTAGCTCGCTTGCATAATTTAGAGGAGTTTTCTTAGATGAGTCCTTTATTGATGTTTTTACATCCAAATTATTTATTAAGAACTTTACAGCATCTAGATTTTCTCTTCTAACTGCATAATGAAGAGGAGTTAATCCAAAACCATCCTGCTTATTTTTATATTCTTCAATTAAGTTTTTATCTAAATGAGATGTTACAAATTCAGTTAATAATTGCTCGTCAGGAGTAGATTTTTTCTTTCTAACTGCATAGTGTAATGTCGTTGCTCCTTCTTGTTCAACTCCAGAAAGATCTAACCCATGATCAAGTAAGATCTGGAAATCTTCTAAACTACCTCTACCGGCAGAAAAGAGCATTCCTAGAGTGAACTTACTATACCCTGTAACATTTAAATCAGGCTTCTTTTTTAAAATAGCTTTTAAAAGTATATCAAAATCCTTTCCTGATCTATTTCCCCATCTAAACATTGCATAGACTGGACCAAGTCCTCTATTATCAGGACTTGAAACATTAATCCCATCAAAGCTTAAAAGGTATAGGATAATGTCTTTCATTTGAGAGGATTTTTTTTCATTGTAAGAAAGGTAGGCCCAATTTTCAAAAGCACTTTGGATAGCATTTGCTCCAGAGTGACTTTTAGAGTTTAAATCAACCCCGCGCTCTACAAGATCTTTTACTTTATTAATATCAACGTTTTGAGTATTGGACTTGCTTGCATAAATAAAATAATCATTGAGTTCATTTATTAAGTCATTGGCGATACTTAAGGTTGAAAAAAAGGAGAGCCAATAAATTAGTAATAAGTTCAATGTAGTTTTCATTAATGAATCTCCAATCGTAATTAATTTAAGTATTTAAATACTATAAATGATTAGATTTGCACTTTAAAGAACAATAGATTGATCAAGTACAAAAAAAAGGTCTTCGCAAAACGAAGACCCCTTTGGTGTGCTTGGTATAGCATGACCCGAAGGCCACGCTAGACTCTTTATTTAGTAAGTATCGTATAAATCATCGTTATATTGATTGTTACTATTTGAACTTGTTTCATAATAATTTCCGTAGTCATTATCATGATCATATTCATCATCGTAGTAATGATCATCAAAGTCTGTTGATCCATCACAAGCTAGGTAACTAGTATCTCTTGTATTGAAATATTGATAACTTTGAGATCTGTGCGTTTCGGCACAAGAGAATCTATAGTCATTTTCATTTCTATTTAATCTATCTCTCATGTCTGAACATCTATCATATCCAACGTTACAATACTGATTCCAATAAGTTTTAATAACTGATCCGTAACACTTATCAACTAATTGATAGCTACATGTATCTACTCTTGAGTATCTGTGTCTGTAGTGATTGTACGAGTAGTATGGGTAACCATTGTGTACATAATATCCGTTTGCTCTATAGTGATAGAAGAAAATCCAGTTTCTATAGTAATGTCTTCTATTAAGTCTTAACACATATGCACTATAGCTATAAGGATTCCAGAAAATTGTATGGTTCCAAATGTTTAAATATGGAGAGTGATGTCTATAAACATACATTCCTCTTCTATGAGTTCTATAAGGTCTAAAATATCCTCTTCTGCCATAGTTTGAGTAAACTCTATGAGGAACGGTTCCTCTTCTTCCTACTCTATGTCTTCCTGTTCTTCCAGCTCTTGGAGCTCTATGGACAGTTCCTCTTCCACCTCTGTTAACTCTACCGTTTCCAGGTCTTCCACCTCTGTTAACTCTACCATTTCCAGGTCTTCCACCTCTGTTAACGTTTCCATTCCCAGTTCTGTTTCCTCTGTTAACGTTTCCGTTTCCAGTTCTGTTTCCTCTATTAACGTTTCCGTTTCTGTTTCCTCTATTGACTCTACCAGTTGCAGAACCATTTGATCCTCTATTAGAACCTCTAGTTGCAGAACCGTTTGATCCACGATTAGTACTTCTTGCTGTAGAACTACTCCGTGATCCACGGTTAGTGTTTCTTGTTGTTGCACGACTTGAGCTGCCACTTGATGACCCTCGACTTGCTGAACTCCGATTCGAATTACCGTTTCTCCGCTGTGCATATGTTTCCGTACTGAAAGCAAGCACAAAGAAGAACGTGGCAAAAGCGAAAAATAAATTTTTACGTTTTTTCATATTCTTTCCTCCAAAAGTTTTTAGAACTTTTAATTCTAATTGAGATTCTTTCCCACCAAATTATAATTTAGGGTAGCAAATGTGGATTACTTCTCAAAAGGAATAAGTCTGACTGTCATGACAGCTCTTCAGGTAGGAAATTGTGCTAAAAATGTCAGAAGGAGCGTGTAGTAAAGCTATTTTAGGTCTCAGGTAAAATCAGTATCAATTTGCACCATTTAGAGCGATATACTTATTATAAAGAGGCTCTAGCCTAGCAAGAACCTTATCTTTTAATTTAAGTAATGGATCAGATTCAATCGATTTTTTAAAAACATCAATAGTATAGAGTTTTAATATCTTCTCTGAGATTTTGGTATTACTTATATGCCACAGCTCAACTTGATAACTTTTTCCATCTAAGTAAGGCCTAAAGTATAAGCTCTCCTCATCGTAGAGTTGTGCACTTAATTTTGCATTTGGCCCATTTCCTGAATACTCATCATTAGCCAGGCGTAAACGTCTTCCATTTTGATAATAAGTGTAGTCATAGACATCTAGATCTGTTCCCCAGTGGTGCCTGCTAGTTCCAGGAATGGAGCTCCAATTTAAGATGGCCTGGAAAATTTCATCACAATTTAGTTCATGATAATTTAAAGGGTTTCCTTGAGGATCTCTTAGAGTTCTTTTACCTTCTGCTTTCTCATTCCAAATAGTACGTTGTCTTTCATAGCTTCTAAATCCGCTTGCTATCTTTATATCTATCCCTTTCTTATGCATATGACTTTTTAACTGCAAGAAATCACTTACTGTTTCAGAATGTAATAATTGATTACCCTCTATTGATATTAAATGAGTATTGGATCGACCTGTTAATTCTTTAAAATTCATATATTCCATTAAAGCAAAGTTCAGGCAGATCTACAAAATAGGCTTCATTATATATGGGACTGAGATAAACCTGGAGCTCTGTCTATTTTTTTTACATCAAAACCTCTGTAAAAATAGGGTCTTAGAGATGTGCCCAGGCAGGCTTAGTAAAAGCTACATTTTAGCTCATGAGTTTTTTAGAAAAGGGTAAAATTTGAGGGTAATTAAAAAAAGGAATGAATTATGAAATTTTTAATCTTGAATGCACTTATTGTTTTAATGATTGCTTGTGGGAGCAAGGAAGAAATCGTTAGAGTTAATAAGAAAGCAAAAACTAATACTACTAAAGCTAAGAAAACTCCTAGCTTTTCTAGTGAAACTTCTCCAGAACAAATTACTGAAGAAGTAGAGAGTGATATGGGGATCGACTGTAAGGAAAATCCAGAAGCTGAGCCTTGTAAGATTCCTCAAATTGGAAATGTAGATAATCTATTTATGACTACTCCGGCTCAAAGAGCTGAAATGCATAAAGATTGTGTTGCTGGAACTTATGATTCTAATGGTAACCCTGCTACTCACGCTGAAATCATTGAACTAAATACAGAAAGAATTGAAACTAATAATAACTATGCATGCTTAATCAGAACGAGTCTTACTCCTAAAGTAGTAAAAATAAAGATGAGAGCAAATATGTATGAGTATAAAAGCTTTGAAAACAAAGATGAGTTTATTGAATTTGCAACTGATGGAAAAGATTTCTGTGGTAAAGATGGTGATAAAGAAATGAGAAAAGCTGCAGCAATGATTAAAGCTATTGGATGTCAGCCAGTTTATAAGTTTGTAAAAGATCAAAATGGAAATAAGAAAATGGTTGGTCTTAAGGCAAGATGTGTTGATCACTACTCTTATAATGAGTGTAATAGATTTAAGAAAACAATTAAGATGTGTAAGGATCAAAAAAATGATGATACTTTAACTCTTAAGTTTAAAAATGACTTGCTTGAAAAAGATGAGTTTGAGGTTTATAGAGTTTATACTAGACAAGGGAAAAAGAAAGGTTTCTTAAACCCTTCAAGGATTTTTACTAAAAACGATTATAAGATTGACTTTAACTTGAAACCAATAAGTACAGTCTTTCCTGTAAAGACTAAAACTGAAGGAAGAGATACAAGAGTTATTAAAAATATAGAAGATGAATCTGCCGAAAATTAAGATTTAGCAGACCCGTCATAACCAACGCACGTAAAAAGCCTCATTGAAAAATGAGGCTTTTTAGTTTTTAACCTTAAAGAAAGCTTCAAATTCTTTAAAGTCCTTTCCAGTTGCTTCCATTTTTTCATGACTCCTTACTATCCAGCAATCAGGCTCGTGATTATCAAGTAAAAATCTTGTCGAGAAATGAGTTCTCATTTTTAGAAAGTCTTGTGATTTATACCATGACCTCGGAACTGTTATTTTACAATATGCTTCATCAGGATAAGTTAATGCTCTTATTCCTTCCCCATGGTTAATAGGATTACTAAGTACTCTTTGTTTGAATTCATCTAGAATAAGATCAGTTGTCTTTTTTAGACCAGGGTTTTCAATAGACCATTTTCTTAAAAGAGCAATGAAGGTAGAAGTCGCTGATCGTAAGTTTTGATCAAAGGTTGAATGTTCAATATTTTGTATTAACGACTTTGAGTTTTTTTGAGCGATGAGAAAAGTATTATCTGAATAAAACTTCTCTATAATGATAGGAAAAGTATTTAAAACATTTTTCTTGAACTTTTGGTTGCCTGTTATTTCATAGAGTCTTGAGTGGGCCTCAAGAAACATAACATAATCAACAAAGTATTCACTGTTAAATTCTTTCAAATTGGTGTGATGAAGAACTCTGGTTGTTTCAGTTTTTTTACTAAAGAAGGTTGAGTGAATGTTTTGAAGGGACATATTCAATAAATTACTTGCTTGCTTGTGAATAATGTCGATATTAGTAAATTGAATAACATCACATAGTGCACTTAAGATAGAAAAGTTCCATCCGCTAATACATTTTGAATCTGTTTTAGGTGGAATCCTCTTGGATCTTTCTTGAAATAAATGTTTTTTTACTTTTCTAACTTTTTCCCAGTTTTCTGGGGTTAAAAAATCTTTTATATGCTCAAAGTTAAGAGCGATTTCATTTAATTGATTTTGTCTTGTTCCCAAAGGTTTAATACCAAACCACTTTTTAATCTCTTCAACATCAATCTCTTCTAGATCACGTAACGCATCTTCAAACTCTTGTTCTGTAAAATTAAAATAGAGTCCTTCTATACCTTCAGATACTGATCCTTGAGATGTGAAGAAACCAGATTGTTCATCAAACATTTCTTGCTCTAAGTATTCTAGAGTTAAAATAATTGTATCTAAGAAAACTGGACTAGGGTGGAGAAGCGAGATCTTTGCTAAAACTCTTAAGAAGTTTCCTTGTTCTGGAAGAGATTTTTCATAATTTACTTCACGCCAGTTTTTATTTCTACTTAAATTATGAATTCCTCCTCGTACTTGATCAGATAAAGGACTCATACATATTTGCTCTATTGTTTTGATAATAAACTCAACATGTTTTTGTTCTAAAACTCCTTCTAAGATTTGCTCAACGGCCCATTCAAGAAATGTTAGATAAGGAAACTTGGTCTGATCTCCAAAACCTCCAAACTCTGTATCTTGAAACTCTACAAGAGCATTCATAATTGAGTTTGGACTAGGAAAATGTCCATCGAAGTTGATTGGATCTTTTGGGAGCATTTTAGATGCTAATTTTTTTGTAATTTTTTTTGAGTTGCTTTTTATCTCATCAGGTTCGTTTTTGATTCTTTCTAAAACTGATGAGCAAATATGTTCTAGGCCAGGGTAAGCATCGCGCTGCTCTTTTGGGAGGAGGGTTCCTAGAAAAATAGGGTCAAGTTCTGGAGTTAAAAATATATTAGCTGGTAATCCGCCATCACCTAATTCATAAAAAAGCATTTTTTGATAATATTGATGAACTAAAGGATGTTGATCTTTATCTATGAGAACTGGAATAAACTTAGAGTTAATTATGTTTGAAATACTCTCATCCTCAAAAGCACTTTTTTGGATCTCGGTAGAGTAAAAAGATGTTCCATATCCAATATGGACAAGGAGAGGCCTTTGCTCACTCTTAGCTTTTTCAACTGTTTTTTGAGTAAAGGGATACCACTTGATCTGAGAGTCACTTAGAGCAGCTATAAATTGTGATTTTATTTTGGAATTCATGCTATTATTGTTCCAAATAAAGAGATCTTCGTACACCTTCAGATTTACTAAATTCGTCAGAAATGTTACTTCTTACATGTGGATAAACAAAATATTATAGCTGTCGATGGACCTGCTGGAAGTGGGAAATCAAGTGTCACAAAGGCCATCGCTGAAAAGTTTAATTTAAATCATGTTGATACAGGTGCTATCTTCAGGGCCTTGGCCCTTAAAATCGATGAGAGCTATGATGAGTTAGAAGATGACTTTAATGATTTTATCGATTCTGTGAAATTAGAATATAAAAAAATTGATGGAAATTTATCTCTTAAGATAGATGGATTGGAACTGTCTGGTAAGATACGAGAACATCATGTATCAAGCTTGGCCTCAAAGCATTCTGCTAATTTGATGGTTAGAAATAAAGTTGAAAAAATTGAAAAAAAAATTGTAAAAGAAAGCAAAGAACTTTGTATTTTGGAAGGGCGTGATATTGGAGCATTTGTTTTTCCAAATGCTATTTTAAAGATTTATTTAGATGCGAGTGTTGAAGTGAGAGCAAAGAGAAGAATGGGAGAACTAAATGATTCTAAAATAAGTATGAGTGAGCTTATTGAAGATATTAGAGCTCGTGATGAGCAAGATATGAATAGGGTCCATGCTCCTCTTACTAAAGCTGACGATGCAATACTAATTGATACTAGTGATTTGAAATTTGAAGAAGTTGTTCAAAAGGTTAGTGATCTAATTAAGGCTAAAGGTGTTGCATGAATAAAAAACGGGCCAGTGAGATTCTAGCAAAATTTTCTGAATTAAAAATTGCAGTGATTGGAGATATTGGGATTGATCTTTATACTCAAGGTAGCGTCGAGAGAATTTCACCAGAAGCTCCGGTTCCAGTTCTTAGTGTAGATAGAGAATGGAAAAAACTAGGGCTTGCGGCCAATGTTGCTGAAAATTTAAAAACTTTAGGAGCTAACCCTACTTTAATCGGATTAGTTGGTAATGATAGTACCGCAAAAGAGTTAAGAGAAATATGTACTCAGCGTTCAATTGAGAGCATGTTCTTGGAAGATAGTGAAAGGTCGACGACTTTAAAGCAAAGAGTTATGGCCGGTAACCAACAAATTTGTCGTGTTGACTTTGAATCAACTAAATCTATAAATAATATACTTTCAGAGAAACTATTATCTTTGATTGATACAAGTTCTTATGATGGATTTATTATTCAAGATTATGGGAAAGGGTTATTTAACTCGGAAAATTTAAAAAAGATTATTTCAAAAATTAAGCAGGCCGGTAAAATGGTGATAGTTGATCCTTCTGTGAAAAAATCAATTAAGGATTATTCAGGATGTACTTTATTTAAACCAAATTTTAAAGAGGCCCAAAGCTTTTCTAAAGAATTAGGAAAGTCAGAAGTTCATTTAAGTGACTTGAAAGTTGCTTGTGATGCCGATGCTATTGCTATGACAAAAGGAGCTGAAGGCATTTATTTATTAAGTTCTGAGTTTAATGAAAGAGTAGAGACAGCTAGCATTGCAGTCTTTGATGTTAGTGGAGCAGGTGATACGACTTTGAGTACTTTAACTTCTTGTTTATTATCTGGTGCAAACCTTAAGGAAGCTGCAGAGCTTTCAAACCTTGCTTCAGCCATAGTGGTTGGGAAAGTAGGAACGGCAACTGTTAGTCGAGATGAAATATTGGAGAGATTGTGAGCTTGTTAGAAATTCCACGAGATGTACTCTTTTTTTGTAGTGTTCTATATAATGTTGAGTGTTGGGATGATGAGAAAATAAAAGAAATATTTGAACACTTCGAATTTGAAATTCAAGATGAACTTACTCCAGTAGAGAATCCTCTCATTGGTTATTATTCAAAAGAAATGGGTGAGACCTTAAAAAGAAAAATCTTAATCTTTAAAAATCGTGGAAATAGAGATCAACTCATTAGTCTTAAAAAAATTACAACTGATCTTGAGATAGACTCTATGGTTGATGGAAAAAGAACAATTAATCTCGATTGTGGATATCTTAGTCTTGAGAATATGGTCCTTGCTACAGGTAAACCATATTCACATAGAATCTATCTTCAAGATGGAGTTTATGCTGAACTTACATATAAGTTCGAAAATAAAAGCTTCTCAGGCTTACCTTGGACTTATCCTGACTATCAACATCCTGAGAAAATTGATTTTTTTAATAAAAACAGACAAGCATTGCTATAAAAGCTCAGGACTTTTTAAGAAAAATATCTAATAATAGTCTTCATGATTAACAAAATAGAATCTCTTTGGGAGAGCTTTCAAAAAGAAGTCACTCCACTAGATAAGCAAGCAGATGTCTTAAATTTAAAGGCCAAGTATATTGGAAAAAAAGGGCTCATCTCTGAAGTCATGAAAGGCTTAAGAGATGCCAGTGTGGAAGAGAAAAAACTTATTGGTCCAAAATCTAATGAAGTTAAAAAAAATATAGAAACTTCAATCCAAGATAAATTAAAAGATATTCAAATCTCTGAGATGAATGAAAAATTAAAAAAAGAAAAAATTGATTTTTCTCTTCGTGATTCTAATCTTGATCTTGGTCTAAACTCTGGCGGTATTCATCCGGTTCATCAAATCCAAAGAAGTATAGAAGATATTTTTCTATCTATGGGTTTTGAAGTTTTAGATGGTCCTCATATAGAAACAGAACATTATAATTTTGAAGCATTAAATATTCCAGAAACTCATCCTGCTAGAGATATGCAAGATACGTTTTGGTTTAAAGATAAAGCTCATCTTTTAAGAACTCATACATCAACTATTCAAATTAGAGGAATGGAAGAGAGAAAAGCTCCTTTTGCATTTGTGGGTCCTGGAAAAGTTTTTAGGTGTGAGCGAATAGATGCCACTCATGAGTCTTGTTTCCATCAACTTGAAGGGATGATGGTTGGAGAGAATATTAATACAGGTCATTTAATTTATTTTATGAAAACTCTTTTAAAAGAGATTTTTCAAAAAGATATGGAAGTTCGTCTGCGGCCTGGATACTTTCCTTTTGTTGAGCCTGGTTTTGAGTTGGATATTCGTTGGAAAAAACCAGATCCAAAAGATGAAGAGGCGAGGCATTCTGGTTGGTTAGAACTATTGCCTTGTGGAATGGTTCATCCAAATGTTTTAAAGGCAGGCGGAGTCGATCCAGATAAATATACAGGGTTTGCTTTTGGTCTAGGTCTAGATCGATTGGTGATGGTTAATTATAAAATGGATGATATTCGTTATCTACATAAAGGTGATTTGAGATTTAATTCTCAATTCTCTCACTTCTAGGAAAGTAATATGTTAATTTCTCTAAATTGGATTAAAGATTTTGTTGATTTACCAGAGAGTGAAAATATTCATGATCTTGCTAATAAGTTTACGATGACGACTGCTGAGGTTGAAGAAGTAAAGAAGGTAAATGCTCACCTTGATATAATTAAGGTTGTAGAGATTACTGAAATTGAAAAACATCCCGAAGCTGACAAGTTAAACTTGGTAACGTTTAATATTGGTGGTTCAACAGCACGTGTTGTTTGTGGAGCTCCAAATGTAAAAGCTGGTTTAAAAGTTCCATACGCTGCTATCGGTACGGTGCTGCCTGGTGGATTTAAACTTGAGCCAAAGAAAATTAGAGGCGTATTAAGTGAAGGAATGCTTTGTTCTGAAACGGAGCTTGGCCTTGGTGATGGAAGCTCAGGGTTAATGGAATTAAACTCTGATGCAACGATAGGACAGAGCCTTAAACAATACTTAAATACTAGTAGTGATACTTTAATTGATGTTGATAATAAATCACTTACTCATAGGCCTGATCTGTGGGGATATTATGGTTTAGCTAGAGAGTTTAGTGCGATTTATAAAACTCCTCTTAAAGATAATTTTAATTCTCAGTGGGCAGCAGGTATAGAATCAAAATTTAATGATCAAGCAATTCCAACAAAGATTAAAGTTGATGGTAATTCATCTTGCCTTGGGTTTTGGGGAATTAGTCTTGATAATATAAAAGTTCAAAAATCTCCACAATGGATGATTGATAGATTGGAAGCTGTAGGTCTTAGAGCAATTAATAATATTGTAGATATCTCTAATTACGTAATGATGGAATTAGGTATGCCTATGCATATTTATGATAGAGATCAAATCAAGGGTGATATTCAAGTTGGTCTTGCTAAAGATGGAAATAAGTTTACTACTTTAGATGAGGTAGAGAGAACACTTGTAGGTACTGATACTCTAATAAGTGATGATGAGAAAGGATTAGTTCTAGCTGGTGTTATGGGTGGAGCTAGTTCAGGAGTTAATGAAGAAACGAAAAATATTTTTATAGAAGTTGCTAATTGGAAAGCAGAAGAGGTTAGAAAAACTTCTACTCGTCTAGGACTTAGAACTGATTCTTCGACAAGGTTTGAAAAGTCTCTTGATTTGAATCTATGTTATAGATCACTTCTTAGAGCGATAGATTTAGTATTTGAAGTTTGTCCTGATGCTAAAATTTTAGGAAAACCAGTTTATGATGGACAGAAAATTAGTGAAACTCGAAATGAAATTAAGACAAGTGTTACTTATATTAATAAAATCTTAGGTCTTAAATTAAGTACTGAGGAAATTAAAGAGATTTTTACTTCTCTTGATTTTGAAGTTTCTGGAGATGAGCAACTACTTATAAAAGTACCAACTTATAGAGCGACCAAAGATATTCAAGGCCAGCATGACCTTGCTGAAGAGATTGGGAGAGTGGTTGGATACGATACTATCCCTATTGAATCTCCAAAGTTAGCTGTGACACCAGTAAGGTTAACTCCTTATAAAGAAATAGAGCGTAAGGTTCAAGATTTTATGAGCTTACATGCTAAGAGCTTAGAGGTTCTAAGTTATCCCTTAGTAGGGGAGAAGCTTTTATTGAAGTCTTCATGGCCTGATTTGAATGAAGATCTACAATTAGTTAATGCCATTTCTGTTGAGCAAGATAGAATGAGACCAAGTTTAATTCCTTCATTTTTAGAAATGACTGCAGTGAATGCTAAAAACTTTTCAGATTTTAGCTTTTTTGAGTGGGGAAGGTCATATCTTCCGAAGACAGATAGTTTTTTCGTAGAGAATAATATTGTTGGGTTATTAAATTACTCAAAAAGTGAAAATAAATTTGTTGATACATTAAATACAACTGAGAAGTTTTTAAATTTTCTTGGTTTGAATTATAAGATTCAAACTCATTCCAAAAGACCTAACCCATTAGTAAATGAAGATTGGAAAGGTCTACACCCTGATGAGTTTGTAGATATTGTTGTGAGAGGAAAAACTCTCGGAGCAGCTTTTTCTGTTCATCCTATCGTTCTTAGAGACTTTAAAATTAAAGGTAAGGTTTCGATTTTGATGTTAGACTTAACCGATTTTTGTAAAAAACAAACGACTAAGGCCCATAAATATAGTCCTATTTCAAAGTTTCCTAGTTCACAATTTGATTGTACTGTATTGGTTCCAGTTGGGAGTGCGGCTGATGAATGTTTGAGTGTGAGTAAAAAACTCAAGAATAAGGATTTGTTGTCTCTTAAGATTGTCCAGGTCTTTGCTTTAAATGAAGAGTTTAATGCAGTTACTTTGCGATTTAGCTTTGGAAACCTAAGCCAGACATTAGAAGCAAGCGTAATAAAAGATTACGAAAATCAAGCGGTCAAAGAGCTTGAAAGTATTGGTTTTAAATTAAAAACTTAAGCTCTTTTATGAGTTTTATAATAAATGGAAAACTTCACAGAGCTTGAGTGGAAAAGTCTATTGGATAGTTCTTCATGTTTTAGAATATATCTATATAGCCATATATTATAGTAATAGAATGATATATATTTCATTGATACTTGCTTCATTTACAATGTTTCCTAATTCCGTGTTTTATCAAGGTTTAAATTATATTGATCAAAAAAATAATATGTCTTCAGGATGTTCTAGACCAGATGCTCTATACAATAATGATAAATACTATGATCCAGGTGGTAATGGATGTTTAGATGGTATAAAAATTCAAATGGATGAATATTATGAGATGTATAAAAAATTTTCTAAAATAGATGCTAACTTGAATTTAAAAAGTGATGAGCCTTACTATGGAAGACTTGCAAGGTTGCCAAATAAAGCATTATATCATGAGGTCTATTTACCTGAAACGGCGACTTTATTATTAGATTTTTGTGTAGATACTCTGCCAATAGAGAATTGTAAAATTTATGATAGAGACTATCAAATACGAGATGAAGATGGGAACTTTGACCCGCAACCGGGGGAGATCGATTGGTTTTGGCGAAAAACAAAAGCTCAAAAAAAGATTGACCCGCAAAATAAATCGTGGGGAGTTCATCAATATGATTATGCTTTATATTTAAAAGCAAAGTCTCTTGGATTTGGAAAATCTGAATCAATTGGATTAACAATAGATGAAGCAAAGTATCTAGAAAGATTTAGAAGTAAATATTGGGGAGGGTATTATGGTGATTATTATGAGCCGTTATTATCTTTTGATCCTGAAACACATGCTGAATACGGATGTCCTGGAGAGATTAGCCTTAGATATGCTGGGATTAGAACAGCTGATCCAACTTTTGACCTGATCTCTGGAGGGGCTTTTGTTTTAGGAAAACACTTAGCCAGTAAGCTATTGAAATTTTCTGCAAGAAAGCTAAAAAACTTAATAAAAGAAATATCTCCTAAAGTTTCTGAACAAGCTTTAAAGAAAATGAGTAAAAAAGAACTCGCGAAGTTTTATATGAAATTAGCTGCTCAAAAAAGAAAAAATACTCTTGTCATATTTCGAAATCAACTTTTTGAAAGATCTGAAAATATTGCAAGAATTTCTAAAGCCGAAAAAATTTTAGGTAGGAAACTATTAAAGAAAGAGAAAAAAGCTCTTATTAGAGCACATTTAGTAGGAAAATCTCGAGGGGCCAAGGTTGGAGAGTTTACAAAAGAAGAAATAGCAGAAAAGACTGCTTTACTTAAGAAGGCAGGTTTTGGAAAGCAAATAAAATTAAAAGATGGTAAAAAAGTCGCTGAATGGAACTTACTTATGAAAAAAGGGGTCGCAGGTAGTGGAGATGAAGTAGAACTTGCTCTTAGAGGTAGTCGTTACTTGGATGATAAAATAGATGATATAGCTAAAGCTCAATGGAATGGAATCAAAAAAAACATTGATTTTCCTGACGATGTTTCTAATATTGCCAGTAGTAATAACTTTCAGAAAAGTATTGGAGAAAAATACTTTGAACTAGAGAGGTATTACACTGATCTTGTTGCTTCGAATTTTGATGATACCTTTAAGCAAAAAAGTTTAAAAAAGGCAGTTAGAAAGACGCTTGATAATATAGATGGTGCTTTGAGAAGCTCAGATTTTATTCAGGTAAAAGCTTTAAATAAATGTCAAGCAAATCCGACTTGCAAAGATATGAAACAATCAGTTCTTAATTTAGCAGAAAACTCTACACATCATTATAAACTAGTTTTAAAAAGATATAAGAAAAAAGTTGCTAGTCGGTTTGAGACAAAAGAAGAGTTTCTTGATTATCTTGAAGGAGTTTATGATGATAGGTTCATATCAGATTTTGAGTATAATGAACTTAAGCAAGTTATCAGCAATGGACTTTAAATTAAATTAATTTCCCTTACCATTTGATGACATCAATGTTTTTTTCTTTCAAGTATTGATTGCATTTAGAGAAATGTTTACATCCTATAAATCCTCTGTACGCAGAAAGAGGAGAGGGATGAGGGGCCTTTAAGATGAGATGTTCTTTAGAGTTTAATAGTTTATCTTTTTTTTGAGCATAAGCTCCCCATAACATAAACACGAGGTTTTCTTTTTGGTCATTTAATTTTTCAATAATAGAGTCGGTATATTCTTCCCAGCCAATATTCTTATGAGATCCAGGGCTTTCTGGACTAACTGTAAGGATAGAATTTAATAATAAAACTCCTTGCCTTGCCCATCTTTGCAGGTCTCCATTCGCTGGAATAGAAATACCCATATCAAGTTGCAGCTCTTTAAAAATATTTTTAAGGCTTGGTGGTATAGGTTGTGACTTTTGAACAGAAAAAGCCAGACCATGAGCTTGATCTTTACCATGGTAAGGATCTTGACCAAGAATAACGACTTTTGTTTTATTGATAGGACATATTTCTAAGGCTTTGAAAATATTTTTTTTCTCTGGATAATAACTCTTAAAGAGATGTTTATTTTCATTTTTAATCTTGTTAAAAATCAGGTGATTCACACTTTAATTGAGATTAAATTTTGTATTTAGTCACTTTAAATAGTACAAGTCTCTTCTGCTGCTCTTTCAGCATGACGAGCATGTAAGACCTTATGTAATTTTTTTGTACCAATGTAATTGTTACCATCAGATCCAGTGAAGAAGTTTCCAGAAATTTTAACTAATGTTGTGTTATCTTTACCTAGGTGGATCTTTTTAAATAACCTAATGAAGGCACCTAGTTCAAAAGCACGGCTGATAGTTCCAGCACCTTCTTGATGTTTATATTTTATTTCAGGTTTATTCCATTCTACCAACTCCAAAGAAGTCTTTTTGGGGTCTGCAGAGTTTTTAACTTTATTAATCCAAAAACATTTAGTTTCAGGAGTTGAAGAATTGATTCTAGAATCCCTAGACATTAATTGAGAAGAAAATAAAAACAATAGAATAATTAAGATAGTTTTCATCTAGAAGATTCCTTTTTTCTAGTAGGAGATTTATTTTACAGGTTATATTCTATCTCATAAAATTGTATTTTATCAAGGAATGATTATGAAATATCAAGTTTTAACACTATTGTTAGCTTTATCTATAAACTCTTTTGGAAATTCAGAAAAAGAAAAAACGGGTTGTTTTGTTGTGAGTATGTTTTCAAGTCCTTCAGGGAATATTAAAATTCCTCTTCTTCATTCATACACGAATAAATCAGAGAAATTTGAAGTAGAAGAAGCATGGTTGATGTATAGAACCTATCACGGAGTCCTCATTGACTTATTCAACTCTAAAGAGCAAGGTCAAGAGATAGTCATAAAAGCTACTCTTGAGCTAGATAATGATGAAATTAAAAAAAACGATTACAAACTTGCAAAAGTTAAAAGCTTGGATCAAGTGCTTGAATCAGAGAGTCTAGAAGATTATTTCTCTGATTTTTGTAAAGAATAAAATAATTCATAAAGAGACATTAATATCTTCCATTTGCTCGTTTGAATTAAATTCTGAAACAGAAAATTCAAAACTATAATCTTCTTTTCATCATAAGTAAGAGTTTTTTGTTTCAGAACTAATTATTTTAACTAGACGTGTTTTCTAAAAAAAATCTTGAAGTCTATTTAAAAGAGTCATTTCGATTTAAACCCAATGTCAATTAAATTAATGATCTGAGATCGATCATCCACTCTGAACCAACCTGCACTCACATACTTCATTTCCTCACCTGATAACTTTACATCAGGCATATTACCTGTTTTTTTGTAATGCTCTAAACCATCAGGGCCCCACTTCTTTACTACATTTCTGTAGAGTCTTAAACTTTCAATAGACATTGCATCCTCCTTCGCTTTACGTAAGGAAAAGTCTAACAGCATGTTCAAAATTGATGGTTTTCTTGAAAAAAATTACTCTATAATTTAAGTTAATAGGTGAATTGACTATAATTAGAGTCATGTTATCGAAAATAATTTATCGAAAATAATAAACTAAGCTCATTTTTTAAAAATTCTTAAATCACATTTTTTTAGATTTAGTCTCACTTTGTTGGCGTTTGCTAAGAAGAAAAAACTCTAAAAACTGCCTACAAAAATTTACATTTCTTATTTTGATAGAGTTGAGTGTAAATCTAAAAAAGAGATAAAAGAAGAAGTGTCTGAGCAAGTTAAACTATTATTCATGAAAGACCGATTGACCTTCCCCCATTGACTAGTCCAGTCGTTATGTCGTAAGCATTGCGTTATCTGGACGCAACAAATGGAGAAGAAAATGGGAAGAAAAAACTTTAAACCAGAACAAATTATTAAGATTTTAAGAGGTATTGAATCCT
>CALHLC010000061.1 GCA_938034385.1 uncultured Bacteriovoracaceae bacterium | reverse complement strand
TCTTTGGCAATCAGACAACAGTGGCTCAAGTCGGTGACACTAAAGTAGGTGCTGTTGGGCTCGTTGGTGCTGTTGGACTCGTTGGTGCTGTTGGACTCGTTGGTGCTGTTGGACTCGTTGGTGCTGTTGGACTCGTTGGTGCTGTCGGACTCGCTGGTGCTGTTGGGCTCGTTGGTGCTGTTGGGCTCGTTGGTGCTGTTGGACTCGTTGGTGCTGTTGGGCTCGTTGGTGCTGTTGGGCTCGTTGGGCTCGTTGGTGCTGTTGGACTCGTTGGTGCTGTTGGACTCGTTGGTGCTGTTGGACTCGTTGGGCTCGTCGGTGCTGTTGGACTTGTTGGTGCTCCTGTTGTTGTTGTAACCGGAGCAGCGGTAGTAGTTGTAACTACGGCCGTAGTCGTAGTGGAAATAGCTCTAGTCGTCGTAGGAGGAGGCGGAGGAGGAGGAGGACACATTGGTTCGGATCCAACACATTCAAAACTTAAAGCTTCTGGATTTTTCCCACTACGCGTTGATGGAGCATTAATTGAAGCTGAAACAAATTTGAACCTCGGTGCAAATCCACATCCTGGAGTCGGACAATTAGCTACACTCCCAAGAAGATGATTAAAATCACTCCCCTCTAAAGGCCTACAAATAGCTTCGCCTTCTTCGCTAAAACCAACTAAATATTCTCCCTTTTTACATTCTTGCTCAAGAGCAACTCCACTTAAATCACATCGATATGAGAAATTCTTCTCTTCGGTAAAGAGTCCTCTTATATATAAATTTTCTTTTGAGCAATCATCTTCTTCAATAGGAAGAAATCTTTGACAATATTCATTCAAACCTTCGTCAACATTTCCTAATTTTTCTCCCTCTCTTAGTTCTAAAGCAACATCATACCCTTTACATGCTCTTCTTCGAATAGAGTCAATAATATTCTTTTTATAACTTATACACCTTAAGATTTCTTCACCATCTAAAACTAGTGGTAAAGTTATATCTCTATAGAACTCTTTGACTCCCTTCCCCTTTAACCTTTCAAAATATATTCTAAGTGTAGGCTTTTCTTTCTTTACATAATCATATTTTAAGAGCTTTATGCTTCCTCTCGTCCCTGGAACAATACCACCATCTTCCAAGTCTCCTATCTCTGAACCATCTAATTTTTCTATATCTTTAACATTTCTTCGAGCAAAGACTTCTCCTTTCGAGAAATTCAAAGTACATGTTTCATCATCTTGAAGTTGAAAGGCTACTTCCCGAACATAAGCAATCATTGCATGTTCATTAATCACTTTTTCATTTTCAAGACTAAGTTCCATTTGGAATCGTATGAAACCAATAATAACAAACCCAAGTAGGACAATAGATACTAATAGCTCTATCATAGAAAACCCAAATGAATTGTGATTTTTTATTTTCATAACCCTATGCTAGATCCATTATTTTTTAACCCAAAAGTACCAGAACTTCCTGACGGTCCTAAAATTTCAAAACCATTAGGGGGAGAGCACCCTAAGCTTAATGTGATAGGATCAAATGATACTGCAAGATCACTCGTGCCCTCTGAACATTCGAAGTTTGGGGTTGGATAAGCAGAACAGATGATAGAGTACTTATTTAAATGAGAATCATATTCGAAGTCTGCTAAAAAATGATTTACTGTAGAGTCAGGAGGTCCTGGGCAATCTGGTATTTCAAGATCATAAGTTGGTAGAGTACAATCTCCATTCATTTCAACTATTCCACCTAACTCTTTACAGACAGAATGAATATACTTGTTTTTTTCAAGAGCAAGTCCAGTATTACACTCCTGTACTTCATTTCCTTGTACATTCATAAAAACCCTAAAATTTCTTGTTATCTCTTTTAAACCAAGACTTGATTCTTCAAATTTTTTCATCCTAAGAAAAATTCTATAGTCACTCCCTTTGGTTATTTCTTTCAGAGTAATTTTATAAATATAATAATCTTTCATGAATGGTTTTTGTGGGCCTATTGGATCTTTAAATTGACTCTTGCCACTGGAGAGAATGACCTTGCCTTTTTCATCAACTATTTCAGAGAGTTCTTCTTCTCCTCCTGAGTATTTTTTTTCGAAAAAATTATCCATACAGGTGGTCTTTTTTCCAAAGAAATATGTCATCTCAGCACTGAAAGATTCTAATTCAGCAATATATTCCATTTTTTTACTCATATTACTTGTTTGAATAACAAGTTGAGATCCAAGGAGTGCTACTAATCCTAGGAAGCCAATCACTACCATCATTTCAACAAGTGAAATTCCTTTTTGGTTCTTTAGCGACATGATACCCCCACTCCTGGAGTGAGACTAAATGAAGCACTTGAACAGCCAGAAGCCGAACTTGTTCCTAAGTTATCCATAATATGACCAGCATGAGTTTTAGAACATCCCCACCCTTTAGAGGTATATAAATTCATCCAATCATCATCACAATCTTCCCCAGCAACATAAAAGTTATTCTTAACACAATTTAAACTATACTGACCTGTACTCTCATCGAACTTAATTCCTGCAGCTAATTCATTGTCAGCACAAGTATGAGCAATTCCTCCCGGTGAAGGTAACTTTTCAAACCCATGAATATTACATTCCATTTTATCGTGATCCAACATCTTCTCTTTTTCACACAAAGTAATTAGACCTTTGGAAACATGTCCATCTGGAATAAGATCATATGGATTATCATCAGATGGGTCATGAAAACATGTAATAATTTTATCTTGTTGGGCATAATAAAAAACAGGTATTCTTCTTTCAATTACCCTCGGTGCAAAAACATCATGATTCACTTCTAATTTAAAAACAACATCAAAATACTTCTCATTAATTTTTTCAAAGACAAGACCATTACTAGTAATTGTAAACATGTCTCTAAATCCAAAAGAATCTCCAACACTTGCAAGATCCTCAAACTTTGAGATGGCAGTACTTAAATTATTAAGAGATGTTCCTTCGAATATATATTCACACTTTCTTGAATTCATTAAACTAAGCTCAATGGATTGCATGAAATCTTGAACTTCTAATTTATAATAAGATGATCGAATTTTCTTTCTAAGTGCCTCTATCCTTTTTAAAGAAAGCGTAATCATGACAGTCAAAATTGCTATAAGATTTAAGATCTGAATGAGGCCAAGTCCATGCTTCTTCATCAATCTCTATGCTAGGCTTAAATTGATTCTTTGTTAAGAATACAAAAAAAAAAAGGGCCAACAAAACTGCTGGCCCCAATATAAAAAATTTAATGTACTAAAACACTAAGTCATTCAGTAATTCAGAAAGCTTGCTTTCTAATAAATTACATCATTCCTGGCATTCCACCCATTCCGCCCATTCCAGGCATTCCCGCAGGCATTCCACCGGCAGCTGAATCTTTTTGTGGAAGTTCAGCAATCATTGTTTCAGTAGTAAGCATTAATCCTGAAACAGATGCTGCATTTTGAAGTGCAGAACGAGTAACTTTAGTAGGATCAACAATTCCAGCTTTAACAAGATCTTCATACTTATTATCTCTAGCATTATAACCATAATTAGCATCAGAGTTTTCTTTAATAGTATTAACAACTACTGAAGCTTCCATTCCAGCATTTGTAGCAATTTGTCTAAGTGGCTCTTCAACAGCTCTCTTAACAATTCTAATACCAAAATCTTGCTCTTCGTTTCCAGTCTTAAGACCATCTAATACTTTAGAAGCATGAATTAGTGCAGCACCACCACCAACGATGATTCCTTCTTCAACAGCAGCTCTTGTAGAGTTAAGAGCATCTTCAACTCTATCTTTCTTCTCTTTCATCTCTGCTTCTGTTGGAGCACCAACATTAACTACAGCAACACCACCAGATAGTTTCGCTAATCTTTCCTGAAGTTTTTCTTTATCATAATCTGAAGAAGTTTCAGCGATTTGATTTTTAATAGCATTGCATCTATCAGCAACAGCTTTCGCTTCACCAACACCATCAACTATAGTTGTATTTTCTTTATCAATTGTAACTTTCTTAGCAGATCCCAGATGAGTTAACTCAGCAGTTTCAAGGCTCATTCCAAGCTCTTCAGAAATTACAGTTCCACCAGTAAGAGTAGCGATATCTTTTAACATCTCTTTTCTCCTATCTCCAAATCCTGGAGCTTTAACTGCTGCAACATTTAAAGTTCCTCTTAACTTGTTTACTACTAAAGTAGTAAGAGCTTCACCTTCAATGTCTTCAGCCATTATTAAAAGTGGCTTCCCTGTTTGAACAGCTTTTTCAAGGATAGGAAGAAAGTCTTTCATAGAAGAAATTTTCTTATCAGTTAATAAAATATTTGGTGAATCAAAGTTCACTTCCATTTTTTCAGTATTGTTTACAAAATATGGAGAAAGGTAACCTCTATCAAATTGCATACCTTCAACAACATCTAAGTAAGTATCAGCTGTTTTAGACTCTTCAATAGTAATAACACCCTCTTTACCAACTTTACTCATTGCTTCACTTAATAGTTCACCAATTTCGTTATCATTGTTTGCTGAAATTGCACCAACTTGAGAAATCTCTGCTTCTGTATCAACAGTCTTAGACATTTCTTGAAGTTTTTCAGTTACTTTCTTAGTAGCAAAATCAATACCTTTTTTAAGATCCATTGGGTTGTGACCAGCAGCTACTAGTTTAGCACCTTCTCTATAAATCGCTTGAGCTAAAACAGTTGCAGTAGTTGTTCCGTCTCCAGCATCATCATTTGTTTTCTGAGCAACTTCTTTAACAAGTTGAGCACCCATGTTTTCAAATGCATTTTCAAGTTCAATTTCTTTTGCAACAGAAACACCATCTTTAGTAATTGCTGGTGCACCAAAAGATTTCTCTATTACTACGTTTCTACCCTTAGGCCCAAGTGTAACTTTAACTGCGTTAGCAAGTGAGTTCACTCCGTTTAAGATTAGGTTTCTAGCAGTTTCGCTATACTTTAATTCTTTAGCTGACATAATATATTCTCCTTTAAATTATATTTTTATTTTTTTACCAATTAACACATGATCCCTAAAAGATCGTCTTCTTTCATAATGATGTATTCGTGTCCATCAACTTTTACTTCAGTTCCAGCGTATTTTCCAAAAAGAACTTTATCTCCAGCTTTAACTTCAAGAGCTTGAATTGATCCATCATTGTTTCTATAGCCAGTTCCAACAGCAACAATTTCACCTTGAGCAGGCTTTTCTTTGTGGTTATCAGGAATAATAATTCCACCAGCTGTTTTAGTTTCTTCTTCTAATCTCTTTACGAGAACTCTGTCTTGCAATGGTTTTACTGCCATGTGTTATCTCCTTGTTTTTAAATAAGTTTATGACTTAAAAAAGTAATAAGATAACTTAGTATCAAAGCTGTGAATGTCAAGGGTAGCATGCTGAACTATTGCAGCGCTTCAGGCCATATTAAAGATTCAGGTACTTCTTTCGCTTAGACGGTGTGAATTTTTCTATAGAGTATCTAAGCATTACTCGAGGCATTTTGTGAGCGTGTAAGTTTAAAAACTTCTCAAGCCTAGTTTGATCTTTCTTTCCGGCTTCACGTAACATCCAACCAACAGCCTTATGCATTAAATCTTCATCATCTTTTAAAAGAATTTTTGCCATTTTAAAGACATCTTTAAGATCACCCTTTCTAACAAACCACCAATTAGCAAGCATCCCTATTCTTCTAATCCAAAGATCATCTGATTTTATCCATTCATATAAAATGGATCTATCTCGATTCATTAAATACTTTCCAACAATATGAGGACAACTCGTATCAACCAAATCCCAATTATTAATATATTTAAAATGCTTTACATAAATTTTAAAAATTTTCTCTTCTTCTGAATCAGTTTTAACTTTCTTATAAAGATTCACTAAAAAAACCAGTCCTAACATTCTTTCTTCATGAAATTTAGATTTTATTAAAAACTTAATATCTTTAATTGGTAGGTCTGGATTATCTTTAGCAGCTTTTCTAATTATAGGAACTCTTAATCCTAAAAAGCTATCTCCTTCTCCATAACCTCCAGCGTAAGACTTTGTATAAACCCGACTTCTCTTGGCTATTGCAGAATCTGCTAAGCTTCTTAATTCTTGTTGAATAGGCAAAATTTTCTCTTTCATAAACAATCAATAGAATAGGCATTTCTACACTAGTGTCAAACTGACTTACTAGGTTTTCCTTTTTACCGTGTAACAAATTGTCACTTTTCAGACACCTTTTTTCGGGGGAAAATTTAATTAACAAGATTCTAGGAAGGAATCTTTTAGTGAGTTCCAGGAGGGAAATCATGGCCGCAAAGCAAAAAATCATACCAAGTCCATTAACAGGAGTCATCGCAGAAGATAGAGTTGTTATTGACTTTGGTGAACACGAAGGAAAGTCCGTTTTTGAAATAAATATGGATATTCCTGCTTATTATCAATTTCTTTTAGATCAAAAAGAGCAAGGAAACTTTTTTATCAAAAGAAATAAGGATAAGATTTTTAATCTTTATATTAGTCAAGGTGTTGGAGCTTAAGGTTTCTTTAAAGCTTTAAGATTTTTCATCATTCCTACTCGACCAGTTCTAGCTAGCGCTGTACCGTAGAAAATTCTTTTATATTCACGATTAGACATCTGCTCTAATTGTAAAAGAATTTTCTGTGCCGATTTATTAAAAAAGAAATCTGTTACAAAGTTCTCAGGCGATTGTTCAGCAGGGATTTTGTGATTCCATGGACACACCTCTTGGCAAATATCACAACCAAAAATCTCCTCCTTCACTGACTCATAACTCTTTGGTGGCTCTACATCTTTAAACTCTTCAATTGTGTAAGTTGAAATACACTTTTGAGCAATCAATGTTCTATCGCTTGAAATTGCATTCGTAGGACAAAAATCAATACACTTAGTACAACTACCACAATGATCCGTTTCTATTTTTTTTATTGGCTGATTGAAAGTTTCAGACAAAAGAATCGATCCAATTAAAAAATATGATCCATGTGTTTTATTAATCAACATTGAGTTTTTTCCAAACCAACCAAGTCCAGCTCTATGGGCAAGGTCTCTTTCAAGAACCGGTTCAATATCAAGACTAATTTTATATTCTTTATGAGTTATACTTTTTGCAATGATATTCAGTCTATCCTTTAGAACGTAATGATAATCCTTCGCCCCAAAGCTCAAAGCATAAGAAGCAATTTTAAGATCACCCTGCTCTGTTTTAAATTTTGGATAATTAAATAGAAAAACATAAGCAGACTTAAACTCAGGAAAAATACTTTTTAAACTCTCTCTTTTTAAAGATCGCTCATCTGTAAGATAGCTTAACTTTCCTGCTTTTGATTCATTGATCCAATCTAGATATTTTTGATAACTTAAAGCTTTATCAGCTTCTGTGTATCCATAATCAACAACACCTTGAAGTTTTAAAAGATTTTGATCAATAAGCTTTGTCATGAAAAACTTATATTAATTTTTAGGAATAATTTCAATGGCTCCTGTTGGACAAACATCAATACATTGATTATCGAGAATACAGTTTTGAGCATTATCTACGTTTATTCGTGTTTCGTTATTTTCATCTATTTCCCATACATCATAGGCACATACCGAGACACAGCTTTGGCAATAAGCACAAACATCTAAATCTAGAGAAATACTACCTTTATCAAACTCAGCTCGCTCAAATCTATGCTCACTTGAACTAGCTTTTCTAAGGTCTTTAATCACTTCAACTCTTATTGAATTGGATGTTCCTTCTCTAAAGGTATTTCCGTCGCCATAAGTAATTACGATTTTGTCACCGTTAATGAGCTTATGCTCTTTTTTCAACTTATCTAAGGCCCTAGAATCAAGTCCATCCATATTACGATTTGTCATATCCACATAAAATGGAGTGATTCCCCAATATAGGTTCATCCTTCTTAAAGTTCTAAGACTAGTTGTTACCCCTAAAACACCCGTTTTAGGTCTATATCTAGACATCTTTAAACATGAATTTCCTCTTTGAGTTAAAGATAAAATC
This sequence comes from uncultured Bacteriovoracaceae bacterium, assembly GCA_938034385.1. Lineage (GTDB taxonomy): Bacteria > Bdellovibrionota > Bacteriovoracia > Bacteriovoracales > Bacteriovoracaceae > JAHDHG01. The sequence goes on along the minus strand of CALHLC010000061.1, from coordinate 12,458 downwards.
CACCTAGCATCTGTTTTTTCAGCAATCATACTTGCTGCAACTTGGTTTGCTGAACTTACACTTGAAATATGTGTATCTCGTAACCTTGGTCTTGTTCTTGGAGTCTTTTCAGCCTCTTTAACAATTTGATCCATTGTCTGAAGCGCCATCACAGGATACTTTCCAGCAGCAGTCTCACCACTGAGCATAACAGCATCACTTCCATCCCAAATTGCATTAGCAACATCACTTGCTTCTGCTCTTGTTGGTGTAGAATTTTCTATCATCGATTCAAGCATTTGAGTTGCAGTAATAACTGGAACTCCTACTAGATTACACTTTTTTATTAAACTTTTTTGGATAGAAGGTACTAAATGATTTCCAAGCTCTACCCCCATATCTCCCCTAGCAATCATAATCACATCGCTAACTTTGATAATCGCGTCAATATTTTCGATAGCCTCAGGTTTTTCAATTTTGGAAACAATGGGCACTCTAACTTTCAAGCCATGAAGCATATTCTTAACAGCTTTTATATCTTCAGCTGTTCTTACAAAACTAAGAGCTATAAAATCAATATCTTGTCTAAGAGCAAATAAAAGATCCTTATAATCTTTTTCTGTGAGGCTTGGTGCACTTACCTCACAATCTGGTAAGTTAATCCCTTTATTAGACTTCAGAGTCCCGCCAACTTTTACTTTAATTTTTATCGTATCATTATTTTTCTCAATAACACTTGATTGAATAATCCCATCATCAAATAATATTCGAGCTCCAACGACAGCATCTTTAACTAAATCTTTATAAGTTGTTGGAATGAAATTCCCAGTTTTCCCTAAAGATTCATGCCCTAGTTCCCACTCAGAATTATCTTCAAGTTCTAAATTTTCTTTTAATTTTGAAACACGAATTTTAGGTCCCTGGAGATCTACTAAGATGCCAATCTCTCTTCCAAGTTCTTTAGAAACTTCTCTTATGAGCTTGATCGTTTTTGCATGATCTTCTTGAAAACCATGACTCATATTCACTCTTGCTATATCAAGTCCTGCACTAATAAGAGCTTTTATTCCCTCTTTAGAGTTACTGGCAGGGCCAAGAGTTGCAACAATCTTGGCCCTACGAACAGGTGATACTGATGGTTCTAAACTCAAAGAGTTAACTCTTCGTCGATAATTTCTTTGAATTGTTCAAAAGGTAGAGCTCCTGTCACAATTTTCCCATTTACAAAAAATGTAGGCGTCGAAAACACTCCTATATTTTTACCATCACTAATATCTTGCTCTACGTACTTTTCAAACTTTTTATCATCTATACATTTTTCATACTTTGTTTGATCAATCCCATACTTCTTTCCATAACCTTTAAGGTCAGCAACTGTTAGCTTTCTTTGGTTTGCAAATAGCTCAGAGTGAAACTCCCAAAATTTGTCTTTCTTTTGTTCATATAAACACATTGCAGCCACACCAGCAGTCTTTGCTTGCTTATGAAAACTTAAAGGATAATTCTTATAAACAACTTTTACATCTTTTGGATAGGCCGCTTTAATCTTTTTAATTATAGGAACAGCTCCTGCACAAGCGGGACATTGAAAATCAGAAAACTCAACAATAGTAACCTTAGCACTACTTGGCCCGTAACTTGGAGCTCCAGCTAAAGATGGTAGAGTAAATTTTGGTCGCTGTGGTTTTTTAAGAAAAACTTCAATTTGTTTTCCACCAAGCTTTGAAGTAATCCAATTCTCAAGCATTTTTCCTTGTTCTTGATTAGCGAGATAACCTTTAACCTGACTCTTTAACCTCGCATCAATTCTTTCTTTAGGGATTTTATTATCAGCGATAAACTTATTAATAGTCTCATCTGAAATATTTAATTTACTAAAAACATTTTTCTTTAAATAATCTTCTTGCTTCATACCTTTTGAAGCAGGGTCTTTTTTTATGATGCTTTCAACGGCCTTTCTTTTAATTTCAGATAATTGATAATCAAAAAGTTCTTTTTCTTTATTAAAAACCTCAATTCGATACTTTGCATCTTTATTAAAATCACTTTTTGTAATCTTAGTCCCATTGATACTTGCAAAATTATCACCATTTGGTCCTAGGAATTTAAACAGAGGCTTTGACTGAGTCTTATTACAAGAAATAGTCAGTAAAAAAATTAATAATATATATTTCATAAATACTCCCTTATTGGATTGTCGTTTTTAGCATTTTAAAAAAATTGGCATAATCAGTATAGTCTTTAAGTAATTGATTGTGTTGTCCGATTGCTATTTGCTCACCTTTATCCACAAACATGATCTGATCACATCTAAGCAGTGTTTCGATACGATGGGCCACAATAATCATCATGACATCATCTTGTATATAGTCAATAAAATCACTTAAGGCTTGCTCAAGATCCCCATCTAGAGCTGAAGAGATTTCATCGAGTAAAACGATCGGTTTCTTTTGGTAGCAAAATCTCAGAGCTGATAAGAGCTGTTTTTGGCCAAGAGAGATTTCCTGAGGATCAATTTTTTCTTTCGGGGAAAGGCCCCAGCTTTTAACATAGGGAATCCTCTCCATCATTTCATCATAAAATCTTTGAAAATCTTTAGAGTGATTATTATTAAATGTAATATTAAATTCTAAAGTATCTGAAAATAAGTAAGAATCTTGGCTTACTAAGCAAAGATAATTTCTTAAGGTATTCACATCTTTTAAATTTTGACCTTGATAATTGATGCTCTCATTTGATGAATGAAAATCCATTTCTAATTTATTGGTATAAATATCACCTGATAGAATTTTTAGAATGCTCGATTTTCCACTTCCAGACTGACCAATGATTCCTAACTTTTCACCTTTTTTTAAAGAAGTATGAATATTTTTAAGAGAGAAGTTTTTTTCTTGTGCGGTTTCATAAGTAAAGTGCTTAATTGAGAAGTTCATTCTATCGATTTCTAAAGACTGCTTTCTTTCATCTTTGAAAGAATATATTTCCAAATCATTATCTAATTCATTAATTCTTCTAATACCAGTTAAGGCCCTTTGAATACTAGAAATTTTTGATGCCACATTCTTTATCGGTCCAATAGATCTTTGAATTAAGTCTATAAGGGCCGCAAAGATAGCAACACTTGTTACTTCAGAGTAAGGAAAAACTAAAACAACCATCACCAAGATGATTGGAAATAAAGATTCTGCAAACGAGTAATAACTTGCATCCCAGAAGTTTGCTTTTAATTGTACTTTTAAAAAATCTTCAAATTTGGGAAGAGAAACTTTCAGAGCATAATGATCACTCTTAGTATAAAAAAGACTCTTAAATCCCTGAGAAAGACTTGATAGTACTCTGGATAGTTCACCATTGGATCTTCTCGTTTCTTTAAAACTATGAACCATGAATTTGCTGATCCAAATAAGTAAAATACAAATAAAGCACTCCGTAAGGATAAGTACTACCCCATAAAACTTATGGATATAGAAAAAACTCAGCATGCAAGAAATAAGAAAAAAGAAGTCTAAGAATATAGTTAAACTCCCTGATCTGATAAGTTCTCTTACTGATTCTGTATCATTAATCATTCTTGCTTGAAGTTCACCTCGAGTGTATCTATCTTGAGCAAAGTATGAAAGCTCATCGGTAATAACTTTATCTTGAGAATAAATCCAATTTGAAAAGAGGTCTTGTCTTAACTTAGAGAGTAAGTTTTTTATATAAAGACTCATAAGGGTTTGATAAATCAGTCTTAAAAAATATTGTATCAGGAAGAAAATTGCAGCATTTCTAATTGCTAGAAAAAAGATGGACTCATTATTTGATCCATAAGCTTCATAAATCTTAGAAATTAAAATAGGAACTTGAAAACCTACATAAGTGGAAGCAAGTAAAGTACATATAAGAATACACAAGAGAACTGGATACTCTTTAAGTCTTAGATATTGAATGTTCTTATTTCTAGCCCCGCTGGCTTTGGAAGAACTCACTTAACTCCTTGGAATCTAAATTATTATGTTTAGTTATTTTTTTATCTTTTATGAAATATATCTCTTGAGCAATTTGAAAAGTGGTTACTCTATGAGAGGTAAATATGAGAAGCTTGTTCTTAAAGTACCCTTTCTGATTCAGCTTATCTAAAATTTCTTTTTCTAAAATATTATCAACAGATGAAAATGGATCATCCCAAAGGTAAACATCCTCATCTGAGAGAAGACTTTGAATCAAGGCCATTCGCTTAATCTGTCCACCAGAGAGTTTCTTACCATTTTCTCCCACAATAAGATCTAAAATATTTTCTTCTCTTTGCTCAAGTTGATCTAGAGAGAAAATTTCAATCAATTCGAGGATCATATCATCAGTTATATTCTCTCTACCAAGTATCAAATTATTTCTAATTGAATCATTAAAAAGATGTGGCTCCTGTAATACTAACGAAAAACTCTTGTTTTTAGATTTTAAAAGATCTGCAATTGAAAACAATAAGTGAGACTTTCCGCTAGCAGTTTTACCACAAATCCCAACAGCTTGATTTTTTTCAAAGTTTAGCTCAATATCTTGCTCCCATAAAAGAGTTTTGAATTTATATTTACCTTCTATCTCATCTACTGATCCATCGATAGTCATCTTTTTAGTTAATGATCCAACAAACTTCTTAATTCTCTTCCAACTAACAAGAGCAGTCATAGTAACTACTCCAATCCAAGACAAGAACATCAATGGTTCAAGAGCAATGTAAAGTAAGCCTGAAAAAAGAATAATTGTCGTTACTCCCAATTCTAATTTAAAAATAAGCCATGCTCCCCATAAAAGAGAAAAACTCATTCCTAATGGAACTAGCGGTGTGGCCATTGAAGGGCCTATACTTGCTTTGAAAAAATAAGACAATTCTTTATTACTAGCGATTTTGAAGTTCCTAAAAAATGATTTTTCTTTTTGAAAGTTGGCAATACTTCCTTTGGCGTCAAATGTTTCAATTAAAATATTTTGAACTTCTCCTTGAGTTCCAACTGCTTTTTCTAAAAAAGGTTGAAAAAAGAAAATAATTACAGAAAATAAAATGACACTCGCAACCATAGGTGAAAATGCGATAAATAATCGTGAATCAATTTCAAAAATCTTAGGAACTAATACCCAAGCTGCAATTATAATGTTTCCAATTTGCAAAAGAGCAAAACCTATAAATCCTCTAAGTCGATTCAGATCATTTAAAACAATTTGGTAAATTTGACCAAAGTTATATTCGCTATATTGACTTGGATAAGAATTACGAATGAGCTCTAAAAGTTCTATTCTTAAGTTTTTTTGTTGTACTCTTGCAGGTAGAAAAAAAAGCCATCTTGATAAGGTCCTAAAAACTAAAATAGTAATCGAGAGTAATAACAAAGTTGAGATAATCGATTTATCAAAGTTTTTAGATAAAATATTATCCCCTAAGCTTTTTGCCAGCTCTGGGATCTGAACTTGAGCAGAATGAAGAATAAATAACGAGATGAGAGCGAAAATATAGAAATACCAAAACTCAAAGAGGTGGAAAACAATCCAAGGAATAAACTTTCTCGTAATTCTCATTACTCTCTAACTTTTCGAATTAACTCAATATATGATGAATTTTCTTTATTAAAAGTAATTAATGCATAAAGAGAAAATAGCGATGCAACTCCGTAAGGAACAAAAAAAGAAATGAGTATATGATAAGGCTTCACTTCAACTGGCAAAGATCTCTCTAGAAAGACGCTAGGCATTATGTCTGGAGCATATTGTTTTAATAAGTATAAAACAGCTCCTCCAACCAAGAGTCCTGCAATACAAGTAATCAATGCTTGTACTTGAAAATATAAAAACATAAGAAAAGAAATAGTTTTCTTTGAAAGCCCTAAGATCCAAAAGCTTATTAAATCAAATCTTATCTTATTAAAGAAAATTAAATTCCCTGCAACAATCGTTATTGAAACCAAAAAACACATACATACAAAAAGAACTAGCATCACTACTGACTCTAAATTAAATGCCCATAGAAGTTCAGGATTAGAGTCCTCCCAAGATTTTATAGAAATACTTTCATTTAATTTTAACTTATTAACAATCCCAGCTATAAATGATTTTGGATAGTCCTCGTATACTCTAAGAACATTATATGTTTTTTCTCTAATTAAATTATGAATGAAACTACTTCTAACCCAAGCAGTTGTACTATCAATATCTTGAACATCTATTCTAGCAATATCTGAAACGTCTTCACTAGACATTCTCGGAACTTCTCCAAAAAATAAATCAACATGAGCAGGCGAGAAAAAAGTAATCGAAGATAAAAGTGCACTTTTTAATCTGAAAGATAAATCTTCCCCTAGAACTACTCCTCCGTAATTTAAATGTTCTAAAAACTTTGGTTTGCTTGTTGAAAAATCTATTCCTCTTAAAATGATAGGAGCAATATATCCATCATGCCGTCCTAACAATTCAAGCTCTATCTCTTTAGTAAAGAATATCTTATTAGCTTTAAGTTCACTTATAAGTTTCTCTATTGAGCTTTCATCATATTCAGAAAAACGCAAAACATAACTTCCATTAGCTTTTTTAGATCTTTTGATCATTTGCTCTTGAAGGCCATTCATTACACCCTGGATAACTAAAAGTGCCATGGAAGATAAAAATAGCCCAAAAACAGCTAGAAAAATTAACTTCTGCCTTGTTTTTGAATGAAAAAGATATCGATAAAAATACCCTAAAAAAGATTTTGCTTTATTCATATCTAAGAGTAGAAACTCTTCCCTTGTTTAGCTAAGTCTTCCAAATATGGTGAAAGTGAAAACCTTTCTTTGGAAAAATCATTGCTCATATTTCTTATTTTCTCGCAAACTTGTGAAACTCCAACTTCATCAGCATATCGTAACAATCCACCTTTGAATGGAGGAAATCCTATTCCAAAAATCATAGCTAAATCAAGGTTTGCAGCATTATCTACAACTTTATCTCTCAAACAGTTCGCAGCCTCATTGATCATTGGAAAAATCAATCTCTCTGTCATCACAATATCACTTGATGTTTTTGTTTGACTTGGAAGAAGATTTTTCATCTCAGGGTTGATTTCCCCTTTCTTTCCTTTTTCATCATAAAGATAAACACCTTTAGAACTTTTCTTACCAAGGAAACCTTTTTCTAAAATTCCATCTAAAATATTTGAAGGTTTCAGTCTCTCTCCAAGCCCTTCATACATTATTTTCCCTACTTTCTGGGAAACATCTATCCCTACTTCATCCAGAAGGTGGCATGGTCCCATAGGAAGGCCAAATTCCAAAATAACTCTATCAAGATCCTCAATAGAATATCCTTCTTCGAGCATATAACCAGCTTCATTTAAGTAGGCACTCAAAATTCTATTCACTAAAAAACCAGGACCATCATTAACAATAACAGGTGTTTTTTTAGTTTCTACAACAAACTTATATAGTGAATCCAATGTATTTTGTGATACATCTTTATGTTTTATAATTTCAACAAGAGGCATTTTATTAACAGGGTTAAAAAAATGCAGGCCAGCAAATCGAGAAGAGTCTTTTAAAACAGAAGCCATTTCATTAATACTTAAAGAAGAAGTATTAGAAGTTATTAAGCAATCACTCAACACTTTTGTTTCTAATTCTTTTAAAACTTTCTTCTTTATATCCATATTCTCAACAACTGCTTCAACTACAAGATCGACTGAATTAAATCCTGAATAAGTTAAAGTTGGAGAAATACTAGACATTTTTTTATTAAAATCATCTCGGGTCATTCTTCTTCTTTTCAACTTAGATGAGAAGTTTGAAGAAGCTTGTTTAAGACCAAGGTTTAAGGCCTCTTCGTTTAAATCTTTCATGAAAGATGGGATTTGATTATTGGCAAAATACCACGCTATTCCACCGCCCATTGTCCCTGCACCTAAAACTGCTCCAGTTGAAACATCTTTTAAATCAGTACTTTTAGAATACTTTTTTGAATTATCATGTAGAAAAAATAAGTTAATTAAATTTTCAGATTGCTTCGTTTGAGCTAGTTCACCAAAAAACTTCGCTTCTTTTTCTAAATAAGCATCCCTTGATTTACCACTATGGTTTTCAAGCAACTCAATAATTTTCAAAGGAGCAGGATAATGACCTTTTGTTTTTTTCATCACACCTTCTCTAGCTTTAGAAAAAATAATCCCTTTAGTTAATGGGTTACTCTCCATAAGAGAAGTCACCTTCTCTTGGAGGCTCTTCTTTCTTGGTGTTACTTTTTTCAAAATATATTCTGGAGCTAAAGTTAATAGTCTCTCTTTAGGCATGATAAAATCAGCTAATCCCATTTTATAAGCACTCTTTGCTCTCACTTGTCTTCCAGATAAGATAATATCTAACGATTTAGCCATACCAATTTTCTTAGGAAGTCTATAAGTTCCTCCAAATCCAGGAAGAACACCCAGCATTACCTCGGGCAGACCAAGCTTTGTATTTGGGCTATCACTTACAATAATTTTATTACAACTTAAAGCCAACTCTAACCCACCACCTAAGCAAAACCCATCAATGAGAGCGACAGTAGGAACTTTTAAATCCTCAATTTTATTAAAAAGAACTTGTCCTGAAGCAGAGCCTTGAGCAGCTTCAGCGGCAGTTTCCAATGATTGAATAATAGAAACATCTACTCCCGCTAAAAAGACTCCTTCCTTCAGAGAATGAAAAATCACTCCTCTAGCCTCAGCATCGTTTTTTACAGACTCTAAAATGGTATCAAGATCTCTTAGAGTTTCTTCGGTTAAAGTTGTTAATGATTTTTCAACATCTTTTCCAAAACCGACATAATAAAATTTTTCTTTAACTTCAAATGCAATATTTTTAAAACTCATAACGTTCCTAAACTCTAAGATAAATTTTCTAAAATGACGGCTCCACCTTGGCCGCCCCCTATACATAGACTAGCTACTCCATATTTTGAACCTCTTTTTTTCATTTCATGGCTCAAAGTTACAACTAATCTACTTCCAGTCGATCCAACCGGATGTCCAAGAGCAATAGCTCCTCCGTTTACATTTAATTTTTCTAAATCTATTTCCCCTGGAGGATTAGAAATGTCCCATCGAGCTGATAATTTTGGATCAACGCTTGCTTTTCTAACGGCAATAATTTGAGCAGCAAAGGCTTCATTAATTTCAATGAGATCCATTTGTGAAAGCTTTAAACCAGTTTTTTGAAAAACTCCATGCATGGCCATTAAAGGTCCCATTCCCATTCTCTCAGGTTCAAGACCATGAAAATGATAATCAACAATCTTTGCCATAGGAGTTAAATTATATTTTTTCAATGCTTCTTCAGAACACATTAAAAGCATAGATCCACCATCAGTAATAGGACAACTATTTCCAACTGTAACGGTACCAGTTTTCTTTTCAAAATAAGGTCTAAGCTTAGCAAGTGATTCCACTGAACTTTTTGCTCTTGGACCTATATCTTTTGAAATGTGCTTATCCATCTTTTTTCCAGCAACGATAGGAACAATTTCATCATCAAACCTTCCTGCTTCCATTGCTCTAATTGTCTTATGATGAGAATTATTAGCATACTCATCTTGTTCTTTTCTAGAAATATTAAATTCCTTAGCAAGGGTTTCTGCAGTTTGCCCCATATTTTTACCACAAAATGGATCTGTTAATCCTTGCTCTATTGCTATAATTGGTTTTAAAAAATTTGGTCTAAAACTACTTAGAACTGAAAGCTTTTGGCCCACAGTTTTTGACTTCATCATATTAATAAAAAAATTCGTCATTTTTTTATTATAGATAAGAGGCATCTGCGACATACTCTCTACACCACCCGCAAAAACAATATCAGCTCTTCCAAGAGCAATTTTATCATATGCATGACTCAAGGCCTCTAGTCCTGAAGCACAATTTCTATGAACAGTTGAAGCAGAAGTAGTCTTATCCAGGCCAGCTTCTAGGGCAACAACTCTTCCTACATTTGCATACTTTGCTGGAGTTCCCGTGTTACCAATTATTACTTCATCAACTGCATCTGTTGGGATATTAAATTCATTCACTAAATGCCTAAGTAAATAATGTCCTAAGAATGGAGCAGCTACATCTTTTATGTCAGCTCCAGATTTTACTTGTGGAGTTCTTACTCCCTTTACTAGATATACAGTTTTAGCCATTACACATCCTTAAATAAATTGTAGTTACATTGATTTGTTAATGGTCTTATCTTATTCGAAATTGAATGAAAGTTAAAAAGATAGAAAAAAAAATCGCTCTTAAAGATGTCTAATAGTATCTTTAGGAGCGATATATAAATAAAGAGCAATAGGCCCTTAATTAAAATGTAATTGCACCACCGATATTAATTCCAAATGAGCTTGATTTTGCAAAGTCATTTGAGATTTCTCTTAAAATAACCTCATCCCCATAGAAATCTCTTAAGTTTGATCCACCAAAACTTGTAAAACCTTTATTGAAACTACCTTCAATGAAAAGACCGATATTTTTAGTGAAAGAGAACTCTACTCCACCTTTTAAATTACCTCCAAGAGTCCAAGTACTATGGTTCTCTCCACCGAAGTAATAAGTGTCATTTCCGTAATCAAAGTTATCAGCAAAACTATCATCATAAGTTACTTTTAATCTATTAACATTCGTTCCTACTCCAATAAATGGTCTTAATCGAGTACTTCTTAAAAGGTAGAATTTTCCGTATAATTCAGTTCCAAAAGAATCCATTTTTATAGATCTTCCAACATTTCCAAAGCTATCAATATAATTATTATTATATTGATCTCCAAAATTACCACCTGAGTGAGCTCCATAACCAAAGCTCCCTATGTCATTAGAGTAATTATCATTTAAAAATCTAATTTTGTGATAAGAAAATCCAAGTCCAATCGAAACTCTTCTATTTAATTCAGACTCAATTTTCAAACCAAAAGCAGGTGTAGATTCTAAATCTCTATAGTATTGACCACTTGAATAAACTCTCACTCCAACATCAGGAAGAATTTTTAAAGAATCGATAAAAGAAAACTCTTCACTGTTAGAAATCTCTTCAACACTCACTTGTGCTGGTGCTGCTTGAACAACTTCAACTTTTTGTACTATTACTTTTGGCTTTGGAGCGACAACTACTGGCTCATCTTTAGCACAATCTGGATCACCAGCATTCTCATCAAGAAGACATTTGATCTGCTTATTGTATTCTTTTATCTTAGCTTCAGATGACTTTCTCTCAGTAACATAATCTTCTGTTGCACCAACTAAAGTTTCAGTAGTATTTTGAAGATTCTTATAACCTTTAGACTTTTCCTTATTAAGATAAATCTGAGTTTTTTGTTTCTTCAATTCATTATTAATAAAGTTTAACTCTGAGTCCGTTGCCGGTTGCTCTTGAGCCACTTCTCCATCAATATTTAAAGGTCTATCACTATAATTAATGACCTTGTTAACAATTTGTTGTGACCCTGAATCATTCTGGTTATTCTCCTGTGCAATCGCACTGAAAGCTCCCAAAAACAGGCTCAAGAAAATTACATTTAAATTTCTTGAATTCATTATTCCCTCCAAGTTCTCAAAGCACACTTTTGCCCATAAAAGGCCTGATTCGCATTAATTTAAAGCGACTTTTTTATTCTTGAAGTAGTCTTAGCAAAAATTGGGATGCCATTAACAAGGTGTGTAATTATTACGAGGTTATTTCTCAGTTCGAGTAAAAAGTTCAATCTTTTCTATTTTATATCTAAAACTCTTTAGAGAGATTATCTTGGAATTGTATATTCTTTAAACTCAGCACCTGAATTACCAAAATCAAGTTCAATATACTTTTTCAATAATCCTTCATCACCAACAATCATTGGTTTCAAATTTACAAGCAAAATATTGGCAAATGATACAACTACAAGAAGTAGCAAGACATATTCAACTAAAGCCTGACCTTTATTATTCATTTAATTATTATATCTTAAAATTCTTCCTTAAATCGATATTGATCATTTTTCCTCGATACTTGATTAAAACATTTATGATAAGAACATCTCATTATTCTTTTTAATCAATTTTCTCTGAAAATTCTAATTCTAGATCCATCAAAGGTAATTAAACAACTTTCACTATGTTGACTTATTGTTAGTTTATAGTTGTTTGATCAAGGAAATGGAGTTGGGTTCGGTGTCGGGTTTGGTGTCGGGTTTGGTGTTGGTGCTGGTGGTGTTGCTGGGCTAGGAGTTGGTGCTGGAGGTGTTGGGTTTGGTGTTGGTGGATTTGGTACTGGTGTTGGGTTCGGTGTTGGGTTCGGTGTCGGGTTTGGTGTCGGGTTTGGTGTTGGTGCTGGTGGTGTTGCTGGGCTAGGAGTTGGCGGTCTTCTCGGTTAATAGTCTTACTATTACCCATAAGTTATTTTTTATCATCTGGTTATCTCTTGAATTTCGACCATGTCTTGTAATCTTTGCCAACCTCTCCATATTGTAATGATTCCTGGTGGAGCATCATTGGCCCT
>CALHLC010000060.1 GCA_938034385.1 uncultured Bacteriovoracaceae bacterium | reverse complement strand
AAAGCTAAAATTATAAAAATAGAAAAAAGCTATGTTAAACCGAGTTTGATAGTGGTATGAAATAAGGGGGAAAGGTCAGGTATATAAAAGTTATAAGCCTTTAAATAAATGAAAGAAGACCCAATTAATATTATGAATAATAATTTAAGCATTATTCTTAATTATAAACATTAATACAAACAAGAGACCAGTTTAGAGTTAGAAGTTTATCTTACTTGATAGGTCAACTAGCAAGAACTATGAGTCAATTTTTACAGAAAAAACTTAGATAAATTTTATAAACAATTTTTTTTCAGAGGTGAAAACCAATTACTCTTCATTTAAAATACAACAAATAATTATTACCTTGAAAAATTTTCTTACTTTACTTCATCAATAGAATACAGATGATCTAAATATTCGTTCACTTCGTTAGAGTTAAAATATAGCTTCGCTTTTGATAATGTTGCTCCTGAAGGAGTAGAAAAGTCTTTATCTTTTCGTCCCCAGCCCCACTGAAATCTAGACTTGATTGGAGAGAGATGACCTGTTCTAACACCTAAGTAAAACAAAGATCCATAAAAACCATTAGATTCTTTTTTTATACATTTTTTCAACTCTTTATCAGAGGTTTTTCTTTGTTTTTTACTTCCTCCTATCCAATATGAAATATCATGGAGATAGCAACAAGGCTTGAAGCTCTTTTTCTTAGAAAAAATTGGTCTATCTATAATAAAAGTACATCCGTCTGTCTCAAAAGGATCTAAGGCATATGAATTAAAAATAAAAAGTAGTGGTACTAAGAAATATTTCACTGGTTAAAAGTATCTTCCTTAGTGCTTACTGTCGAATCTTCTCCGTCACGACTAAAACATAGAAAGCCATTGGTATCGCTTGCCACATAAGACTTTCCTATGTTCTCTAAGGTTGAAAGAGGAATAGTCATTAAGTGATGTGATAATATAGAGTTTATATTGCTATGAATACTATGCTTGGTCCCAACCAGTACCCCATTTTCGTCTCCCTTGGAGAGCTTTGCTCCAGGAGGCAAAAAATTGATCAATTTTTGTAGATTTTTAGCTACGAAGACATTCATTTTTTCACTTACCCTAGCTTCTAATGGGAGTTGAAACTCTACCTTGCTAAACTTTGAGTTCATTTCCTCTACTTTGCCACAAAACTGTTTTTTTGAAACCGAAGAAATAGAGCGGGATTTTTGTTCTGCACTAGCACAAGATAATAACAAGAAAATTAAAATGATATTTTTCACATCAATATTATATCACTTATTTCATCAATTTAAATATGACTTCATTGATCCCGAGCAAAACCCTCGGGAACAAGTGACATGGGCGGCTTTTCTATCTACGGCCAGACGATCTTTGAGACGCCCTTCCTGAGTCCCTAAATGGCCTGGAATCATTTGATCTAGACCTTCTTCTATCGGAACCAGAAGATTCTGATCGACCACCGCCTCCAGAGCTAGCACGTCTTCTTCCTCGAGATGAATCTCTTCTCTCGCTTCTATCTCCACTTCTGCCAGCTGGTCGTCTATCTCTTGATCGAGATCTATCCCGTCTTCGACCTGATCGTCCAGATCCTCCTGACTCAGCAGTTCCTTCAATTTCTTCAAGGTTATTATAATGTCTAATTGTTTTGTTTAATTTCCAAGTAAACATTAATTTTAAAATTTCTTCTCTTTCAAGTTCTCCAAACTGCTCTTTAAATAACTCAAATGAATCATCTGTTTTAAAGTCAGAACCTTTTTCTCGTAAAACACTTAACATAGGCATTAAAGTCTCGAGCTCTTTTTTCACGATTTGCATTTTCAGTGCTGCAACTTTAGGAAGTTTTGCTGGAGTTATAATTTGCTGAGTATCTTTTTCAATTTTTCTAATGGCAAAAACAGTTCGAGGAGTAACTAAAGTATAAGCTTTTCCTGACCTACCGGCCCTAGCTGTCCTTCCAATCCTATGAACATAAGAATCATTACTCTGAGGCAACCCGTAATTAAAAACATGAGTTACTTCCTGAACATCTATTCCTCTGGCTGCAACATCTGTACAAACAATGATATTACACTTTTTCTCTTTGAACTTTCTAAGAGCATAATCTCTTTCATTTTGTCCCATATCACCATTTAAGACTTCTACTTTATGACCTCTTGTTCTTAGGTCTGCTCCAACTTCCTTTGTCTCAATTTTAGTTTTACAAAAGACAATCGCATAAACATCATCTTCAACATCAATTAATCGAGCCAAGGCTTCAGTTAAATGTTTATTTCTAACGATAAAGTACTTTTGATCTATATTTTTTTTCAAATACTCTTTTTTTACTTTAACCATCTCGTAATTTCTAAATGACTTTTTTATTAGTCCCAAAATTGCTTTTGGCATAGTTGCAGAAAACATAATTAATTGTCTTTGCTCATTAAACTCTTCAAGTATTGTTTTCACGTCCTCAAGAAATCCCATATTTAGCATCTCATCAGCTTCATCTAAGACAAAATACTTAGCTTCATCTAATCGCAAAAAATTCTTTCTAATTAAGTCTAAAACTCTACCAGGAGTCCCAACAACAATCTGAGGTCTATCTTTTTTTAAAGCTCTAATCTGTTTCTCATAAGAAGAACCACCATAAACAGTTGTTGATTTTATATTTGTATATTTTCCTAACTTTTGAATCTCCACTTCTATTTGATTTGCCAGTTCTCTAGTAGGAGCTAAAATAAGCGATTGTACTGATTTAGCGTTTGGATTAATTTTCTCTAATAAAGGAATTAAAAATGCAGCAGTTTTACCAGTTCCTGTTTGAGCTTGCCCGATAAAATCTCCATCAGTTTCTCTTAATAAGGGAATTGATTGAGCTTGGATGTCAGTCGGAGATTCAAACCCCAAATCTTGAATTGCTCTAAATATATTTGGGTTTAAGTCTAAGCTCTCAAATGTTGTACTATTCACGGGTTTCCTTTGTTAAAACTAGGTATACACTTAAATATACAAATATGAAGAATTATTATTTAGAGGGTAGCTGAAGTGTAAATTTTTCAAGAAAGAACCTGATAACGCGGCGAGCAACTTTAATTTCTCTTATAAAGCTACTAATTACTCTTACAATCCGTATTTTGAATTATTTCTTTCAAGTTTTGAGTAAATTTTTGAGCTCCTGCTAAATTCATGTGATGGGCATCAGAAAAATTATAATATGGATATAACCAATCAGTTTCAAGAAATTTTACATTTTTATACTTGCTGATAATCGGGTTTAAGTATTTTTTATATTTTTTTACTGATTCATAATAAACTTTATTATTATCAGTTTTTATCTTAGGCGGAACAGTAATAAAAAGACATTCAGACATGTTCATGAGATTTTCAAGCATTGGAGTTATTAAATAGCTTCTCACGTTAAGTGATTCAATATTATCAAAAAGATATTCTTCCTCTTCCGCTATTTTGGGAACTAATGCATTTTCTTCTGTTGAAAATCGATAACCCTGTTGTTTTGAATAGTTCTCAATGTTTTCATGGAGAAAACTTCGATTTCCACATCTCCTTGCTGGCAAGTCTAAAAAAGGCAACCTAAAAAATGTTTTATTCTTGATTGTATCCCTTATATAGTTCACTCCAATAAAAAACTTACTGAGAATTCCTAATAAGATCCTTTGAAATGAATCTCTAATCATTATTTTTTTTTTTGAATGAAAAAAACAATGAATTCACAACCATTTCAATCAATTCTTTGTACTCTATCATCCCTGTAATTAGATCTCTATCAAAGTGAGTCACTTCTCCCGAGGTAACATAGTGAGTTAGCGAGAGGTTAAAACCATAAATTATATTTTTATATTTTTTTTCCTTTAACATCTTATGGAAGTAATATTCTCTTTCTAAGTCAGTCCCTCCTCTCGTGAATGCAAGCCAATCTTTACCTAAAACTCTAGGGTCTAATGCGAGCATTATGTCAGAGTCTCCTACAATAATCGACTTCTGTTTAACGTTCTCTTCACTCTCATTTAATTTACTAGATATATATTTTGATTTTGCTATTTCATCATTGAGAAATAAGTCATAACACTCAATAGGCATAAGCAAGTTAAATACTTTTAAATACGTAAAGCTTGAACCTAATAATACAATTAGTAATACTTTCAACATTATTTCGTTATTATAAACACTAAAAAAAGATATATCTATATTGTGATGCTATCTTGCATACTAAGCTCTCAAAATCATCTTACAACTCTCTTACTCAACTATAGGTCTCTAAACTAGAATCTTAAAGAAAAAATTTTTGGAAAAAGACATAAGGTTTAAGATTACTCCTAAATAATAGAGTCACTTCCTCGGTGAATGGAAGTATTAGAACTAGTGAAGTTTTAATACTAGCTTTTGATATAATGCTAATTATAAATGAAGTACTTTATTCTTTTTCTTTTTACATATGTCTGTCTTGCTCAAACACCAAGGGTCTCTTTTGTAAATTTCAGCAGATTTACTCAAAATGGTGAGTCCATGCCTCAAGGTAAGTTCCTCTCTCAATTCATTGAAAACAAAGAAAAGAGAACTCCTATTATATTAACTGCAGGTGAGAAAATGATCCTTGGACTAGAAAGTGATGCTCTTTATATTGCAAACTTCAAGCATGAAGGTAAGCATTTTATTGCTAAGGTTCAGGGTGTAAAAGTAGAAGGTGAAAACAAAGTTATTTCTGCTCAATCTCGTACTAAATCCATGAAAATTGTAAAAGAAAAATGGGCAGCTAAGAAAAGACCGGAACTTCAAGAACTTGAGGCCCATGCAAGCATGTTAATTGAGTTTAAAAAAGGTAATGGGATTGAGTTAGTTAAACTTCAAGAAAACACTTCATTTATTGACCTTAAGGAAAATAGATATGTTGATAAAGTTATTGTTTCATTTGAAGCATTTAGAGGTCAACGCTCATTAAGCAACCCTCTTTTGCCAGATGGTTTCTTCGATAATTTCGCTGGAGGCATTAGAGTTTATTCAGAACAAGAAAATGTAAGAAGAAAAATTGGTAAGAACATTAACTCTTATGAGGACTCTATCTATTATTTAAATCTTGAAAATTTAAAATCCAATAGCTTTAAAAAACAAAAAAATCTAGATCCAGGTTTAGCATTCATACTAAATTCCATCTACCAATCCGACTCACTTGGAAGGGAGGCTACTTATAATGCTTTAACTAAAAACTGTTTTTCAGAGTTAACGAAATTAATAGATTCTACTTTCCCTGATTTAAAAATAGATAAGGCAAATCATGCACAATCCTTAATAGAAACCGCAAGCCTACAATCTAAAGTCATTCTCAACTTCCTTGATGAACTTACTAATAACAAAATAGACGATATTTTAGATAAATATGGAATAAAACTAAATGCACAGGAACAAAAAGAGCTATTATCAATCAAAGAGGACCTAGTCGAACAACTAGATAATGCAATAGATAACAACAAGCTTGTTCGCAACTCAATAAAGAAAAAAGTTAGTAACTCACAAGAAAAAACATTAAAGAAATACCTTTCAGGTGTCCCTATCTTTTTTGAAAATAATATAAAAGCTCGTAATATTCTCTCCCACGTAACCAGAATGACTTATTGTGTGAAGCATTTCACGGCTAAATAAGAAATACATTGTTCATTACTAATTTTCTGAACTAGCATTATAGTTCTAAAATGAAAAAAATCTGTATCATATTACTTCTTATCCAGCTGCCAGCTTTTGCTGCAAAGAAGTTTTTTTTATCATGGTCTTATAACAGATCTTGGCATTCAAAATCTAATATTAAGTTTAGAACAAAAGATGGAACTTTCGAAGTTGCTTGTGCAAGAGGTGAAGATCGACAAACCGAATTCAGTTTTAAAAATTATTTTTCTTTTGATCGGATATTTGTTCCTCAATATAATATTAAGCTTGGTTATCAACTTAAACCTAACTTAGCTATCGTTCTGGGAACAGATCATATGAAGTGGATTCTAGATAATTCTAGAAACTATAAAATTTTTGGTAATTATACAGGTAATACTTATGATCCAAAATCTAATACTCCTTTAACCTGGAATACAATTGAGACTACTGGTAATAGCTCTTGGTTAGAATATGAACATTCCGATGGTTATAATTACGTCTTTACTGGGGTTGAGTTTTCTCAAGACATCAAAAGATTTTTCAACAATAAGATTGCTTTCCAACTAAGAGAAGGGATTGGCCCAGGGATTTTAGTAACTAAAACCAAGACTTTAGTATATAGAGATGCTCAAAAAAAAGAAGTTGTTGATAACCCTTTCAAGATCACAGGGTTTGGAGCTCACCTTTCATTATCTCCTAGAGTTACGTTTTTTGATAAGCTCTATATTGAGCTGGAATTAAAAGCAACTTTAGTTAAAGTCACCAACGCCCCGTTTCTAGGTCATGATGTTGAAAAAGTATCTCACTCGCCAATATCCAGCTTGCAGGCAAAGTATGGTCTAGGGTACGCCTTTTCATTCTAATCACTTACTCTCACTCAAATCTATTACAAGCAAGTTCTCCTTAATAATCTATAATTTTTATAAGCTCGTCTTGATATCGCTATAAACTAAAGGTATATCAAATCAAACTTTCAGGAGAAATAATGAAACCACTATCTATAATATCGCTACTTTTAGGACTCAACTCTTTTGCCTATGGACCAATATGTTCAGGTTGTAATAAAAGTCTTTGTGCAACATTTGAATTTTATGAAGGATTTGAAGGCAATGAAATTGATGTTAAAAGTGTTCAGATACACCAAAATATAACTGAAGACAAAGTGATCTTTTCATCTGATCACCCTGGGAGTCTTTTTTATCATCGATTCACTGGAAATGATAATATAATCAGTAACGATTTTTCCTTCAATCAAGATGGTGTCTCAACAGGAGTAATGGAACTTGCAAAAGAAGGTTCTAAGAAATCAAATATGATCTTAAAGCTAAAGATCGATACAAAAGCAAATAAACGAAAGATTAAATACTTAATTGGAAACCAATTAGATGAGAACTATACAGTTGAAGACTTTGTAAATATTGGATATTTTCTTGGCCTATCTAGCTTTGAATTAGATATTAAAGGATTAAGTAACAATCAGTTTCAAAACCCAATTAAAATAAAAAAGGCCCTTTGTACCAGACAAGGCTCTTAGTTTTTATCCTTATTGTACGGTCTTCTCGGTTAATAGTGGAAACTAACTCTAACATTTTGTAATCATTGATGATTCATCAGCTTTTTCATAACCAAAATTACAGTTAGTTTCCACTATTAAGCGAGTATATTCAGAGGCCATTTAAAATTTGTTTAAAGATCTATTTTAGATAAAAAGTGATCTTTATCATAGTTATCATAAAACGTATAACTAATTGGCTTTAAATTTGATTGTTTAAAAGAAAGAGTACATTTTTCTTTTAAACGATGAGAAGTTTCTTTTTTCCATTTTATATTTGAAATCTCCGAAAAAGGAATTTTTTCAAAGTCTTCTTCAGTTATTAAACCTGATGCATATCCATAATCATTTGCTAATTTCTTTTGAATCATTTTTTTATTACACTTAGGGATTAGAATATCTGTGTCAGTATAAAAAATACCAAGAGGCCAAAAACCTTTGATAACAATATATAAGTAAACAAAGTACAGCAAACCTAACTCGATGCCATCTAAAGGTAGAAAACTAGGTTTAAGATAGACAATAAATAAAAAAATCCACATTGATAAAAATTGATATAAAATATGATATTTCCAAAAATGAGAATGTTGTGAATATATTTGATTCATAGAATTGAATATTTTATTTAAATTCAAAGTATATTTCAATAACATTTTAGCATGTATCTAAGTTAGTATATATTGCAGTACATTCTCTAAATCACTTGTAAGAATATCAATACACAAATATTTAAACTATCAATTCAAGGTCACTTTTCAGTGACCTTTTTCTTGCTGCTCAAAAAAGACCTCTCAAGTTAACATTTTAAATTTTAGAATAAATTTTCCTCATTATTCTTTTCAATAGTGCACGAAATCTCACTAGCTATAAAATACGATTTCTTCTCATTTGCGGTCATAACAAAATGCAGTAAAGGTGCTTCTTAGTCTCTAAGGATTTTTGCTCACCTTGGAACTGACTAAGCCAGGAGTAAGCCAAACCAAGCCAATTTCCTGAAACACTCCGAAACATTGTGAAATAATAAAAACGAGATACGGTCAACCCCAAAATAACGTAGGTTAATAAAATTAAATAGTTAGAATTTGTTTTGAAAAGATGAAAAATTAAATTTGTTAAATGGTGCCCGAGAGAGGACTTGAACCTCCACGCGTTAGCACTAGATCCTAAGTCTAGCGTGTCTACCAATTCCACCACTCGGGCATAAAATAAAGTAAGATGGTAATAGTGAAATTATCGATTTTGGCTAGTTTTGACAAGTAAATCTAGACAGTTTTTGGAATTCCTTTAGGAATGGCCTCTAAAAGGTTCTTTGTATAGGCCATACGTGGATTCGTGTAAACTTCTTTAGCTGTTCCATGCTCCACTAGTTTCCCTTGAAACATAACTCCTACGTAATCTGAGATATAGTTCACAACGCTTAAATCGTGCGAAATAAAGATATAAGTAAGGTTACGCTCTTCTTGTAAATCTTGAAGTAGGTTTAAAACCTGAGCTTGAACTGATACATCTAGAGCTGATACAGACTCATCACAAATGATAAATTCTGGGTTCACTGCAAGAGCTCTTGCAATTGCTATTCTTTGCCTTTGCCCACCCGAGAATTGATGTGGATATCTTGCAAGGTGATTTTGCTCAAGATCTACTCTACTCACTAGAGATTTTGCTAATTCTAATCTCTCTTTTTTACTCTCTCCAATATTATGAATTTCCATTGGTTCAGTTAAGATTTGAGAAATCGTCATTCTAGGATTTAGGGATGAGTATGGATCTTGGAATATAATCTGCATTTTTGATCTTAAATTTCTAAGATCAGTGCTATTTAAACTTGTTACATCTATTCCGTCATAGAGAACTTGTCCTTCAGTTGGTTCAACTAATCTTAATATAGATCTCCCAAGAGTTGTCTTGCCACAGCCAGATTCTCCAACAAGACCATAAGTTGTTCCACGTCTAATATTAAAACTCACATCATCAACGGCCTTTACGTGAGCAATTGTTTTTCTAAAAAAACCAGCTTTGATTGGGTAATAAGTTTTTAAGTTATTAATCTCTAAAAGTACCGGGTTTTTAGCATCAGTGAATTCAAAAGATTTCTCATATGGCTCAAGTGCTGCTGCTGGTACAACTTTTTCGTTTCCATCAGCATCAACATAATCACTAACCGTTAGAAGTCTTCTCGGATTATGCTTGATTCCTGGTCGACATGAGAGAAGACCTTTTGTATAAGGATGAGTTGCATTAGTGAAAATCTTTTTTACATTATCATGTTCAACGAGCTTACTTTTATAAAGAACTAAAACATCATCAGCAATATCACCAATAACACCAAGATCATGAGTAATAAATAATACTCCCATCCTATGAACTTTTTGAAGGTTTTCTATTAATTCTAAAACTTGTTTTTGAATAGTTACATCAAGAGCAGTTGTTGGTTCATCACAAATTAAAAGTTTTGGAGAACAAGCAATTGCCATAGCAATGCAGATTCTTTGTTTCTGACCACCAGATAATTCGTGAGGATAAGAATGTGCTCTATTTTTAGGATTAGGAATCCCAACTTGGTGCATTAGCTCCAAGGCCTTGTTCCAAGCTTCTTTTTTTCCAACTTTTTGATGAAGCATGATTGATTCACAAATTTGAGCTCCAACTTTAAATAAAGGATTTAAAGCTGTCATTGGTTCTTGGAAAATCATCGAAATATCATTTCCTCTCAATGCTCTCATTTCAGAATCACTAGCAGTAACTATATCTTTGCCCTCAAATAAAATTTCACCTTGAGTAATCTTTCCGGGAGGGTTTGGTATCAATCCCATCACAGCAAGCGATGTAACAGATTTTCCTGAACCACTTTCTCCAACTAGTCCTACCGTTTCACCTTCAGCAATAGTAAAGCTCACGTTATCAACAGCCCTTGTGATCCCTTCACCTGTGTGAAACTCAACCGTTAAGTTTTTTACGTCTAAAAGATTTTTACTCATTTAAGACTCCTGACCTTTTAATTTCGGATCAAGTGCATCTCTTAGTGCATCTCCTAAAATATTTAAAGCTAGAACAATTAAAAACATCGCAAAAGATGCTCCAACTAATTGCCACCAACGATCTTGCATCAAATCTTGTTTAGCATCATCAATCATCTTCCCCCAACTTGGAACGTTTTGTACTCCAAGACCAAGATAAGAAAGAATTACTTCAGATTTAATCGCACTCTGAAATCTTAATGAAGCATTAATGATAACTAAGTGAAAAACGTTGGGTAAAATATGTGTAAATATTTTTTTAGAGTGTCCCCCACCTAAAGCTGTTACTGCTTGAACATAATCTCTATTTCTATGTTTTATAACTTCTCCACGAACTAAACGACAAAGTCCAACCCAAGAAGTAACCCCTAAAACAATACACATTGTTTTTAGTCCTCTTTCCATGACATAAGCGATTGCGATAATCATCATTAAATATGGAATAGAAGCAAATGTTGTATAAAACCAAACAATTGCATCATCGACAATACCACCAAAATACCCTGCGATAGCTCCAAGAGTTACCCCGATAGGAATAGCGATAGCACAACTAAAGAAACCAACTGTCATTGCAACCTGAGTTCCATAAATAACTTTCTTTAAAACATCTCTACCTAAAAAGTCCGTTCCTAAAAGGTAATCAGCGGCTGGTGCAACATTTGCTGGCCCAACTTCTTGTGCCCAATCATCAGCTAATAGACCAAAGGTAACTAAAAGTGCGATTGCAGCATAAACAATAACTATCACGAGAGAAACCAGTGCTATTTTGTTTTTTGCTAAACGCCTAAAGGCATCTGCCCACAATGAGTATTCTTTTTCCATTATTGTAACTTTATCCTTGGATCAGCAAGGGCATAAAAAATATCTGTAACAAGACTAAAGACCATATAGGCAATTGCCGTAAGTACAGTAAAAGCTTTAATCACTGGGAAATCAGACGAGTTTAGTGCTCTTAATAACTCTCCTCCAAGTCCAGGAATATCAAAAAAGCTTTCTAATAAAAGTGCTCCCAAGATTAAAAAAGGTAATTGAATAATAATGTAAGTAATAATAGGAACCAGTGCATTCCTAAGAACGTGCTTAAAAAGAATCACTTTTTCACTTAATCCTTTTGCTCTAGCTGTTCTTACATAGTCTTGGTAAATCTCATCCAACATAATCGTTCTGAAAAATCTGATATCAGGTCCTAAGGATGTTACCACTGAGATGAGAATTGGAAGTGCTACATAAGGAATAAAAGCAGGAAAACCACTTTCATATCCAGACACTTCAAAAAGTCCCCATTCATAAGCTAGAACATATTGAAAAACAATAATATAAACTAAATACGAAATGCTCATCATTGCGATACAAATAAGCATAGTTGCATAGTCTATTAAACGTCCTCTATAAAAAGCGACGAAAAGTGATAATGAAATCCCTAAGAACATAGAAATTATAAAAGCTGGTATAGTTAAAGATAAAGATGCTCCAGCTTTATTCATTAATATGTCTGAAATCTTTTGATGAGATGACCAAGAACGACCAAAATCAAAAGTAAAAGCAGACTTCACAATATCTAAATATTGTACAAAGTAAGATCGATCTAACCCAAGCTCTTTTCTTAATTCTACAATAGAGCTTGCCGTAGCATGCTTTCCTAATTGCTGAGCTGCTGGATCAGTTGCAACTACATTAAATAGAAAAAAGACTATAAAACATACTCCCAGTAAAACTGGGATTATGTATAATAGTCTTCTTATTGAATATTGAAGCATTTAATTTCCTAAAGCTTAGTTTTTAATTCGCCCTTAGCAGCATTATCAATATCATAATACTTAGCTACACCATGGTTAAATTCAGTAAACTTGTAGTTTTTAAACCAACCATGACTTAGACCATAGCCTACTCTATGGAAACCTAAGATCCAAGGAACTTTTTCAGAAACATATTTGTACATTTTTTCATACAAAGCCGTTCTTTCTGGAGAATCTTCCATCATTGAAGCTTTTACAAACATAGCATCATACTCTGGGTCACTATAGTTAGAACCATTCGCTCCTGGAGCAGAGTTCTTGCTATATAATAATTGTAAAAAGTTCTCAGCATCTGGGTAATCTGCTCCCCAAGCCATTGAAAACATCATTGATTGTTTAGTATTAACTACTTTCATAAGCTCAGGCCAAGTCACCCCAACTGGCTTAATTTTCACACCAATTTTACTCATATTTTGTTGGAAAACCTCAGCAATCTGACGACTTTTCGTATTATAAGTATAGTGAAGAGTAATTTCTGGAAGACCTTTCCCTTCAGGGAATCCAGCTTCAGATAATAGCTCTTTTGCTTTTACGATATTTAAATTTTGGTATTGACCAACAAATCCATCAATATGACCTGCAATATTTGGAGGAGTAATTGATTGAGCTGGAATTGAAATACCTTGATAAAATTTCTTATTAACCATATCTCTATCTTGAGCAAGACTCATTGCTTGTCTTAACTTTACGTTATTTTTGAATAGCTCATGTTCATGATTAAAAGCAGTATAAGTCACATCAAGGCCTACACTTTTTCTCTCCATCACTCCCATCTTTTTAAACTTATCAGAAAGACCTTTTCCTGGAACCATTACATTTGTAAACTGCTCCGTTGGAATTCCCATTGCATCTAAATTACCTTTTAAAAAGTTAAGCCATCTTGTTTGCTCTTCTTTCATAATCTTTACAACGATCTTATCTACTAATGGTAGTTTTTGACCTGCAGCTTTTAAAAATCCTTTCGCAGAATCTCCACTCTCTCCTTCAGATGGGTAAGTGACTGTTCTATAATTTGGATTCTTTGTATAAACAATTTGATTACCTTGGTTATACTTTCCAGTGATAAATGGACCAGTACCTACTGGATGGTTAACAAATTCTTTTCCATATTTTGTAACAGCCTCTTTAGCTACAGCATAAGTAAATGGCATAGCAAATGCATATAAGAACTGAGGAAATGGTCTAGATAAAGTAAACTTAATTGTATGCTTATCTATTACTTTTATCCCAGCGATCTCTTTTGTATAATCAGAGTTTCCATTTTTTCTCCAATCATCTAAACCAGCAATTTTTCCTTCAATTAACCACCAACCTTTTGATTGTTCTTTAGGATCCCCCATTCTTTTAATTGAATAAGCAATATCTTCGGCAGTTAACTCTCTTCCTTTTCCATTTGGAAAACAAGCATCGTCATGAAACATAACGCCTTTTTTAAGTTTAAAAGTATAACTTAAACCACCATCACCTACAGTTGGCATACCGTCAGCTAGATTTGGTTCTAATTGATAAGGTCTTTTTAAATAATGAAATTGAAGTAAGCCTTCATAAACTCTTGCTACTTCATTTCCCGCATACAAGTCTGATGCTTGGTTAGGATCAAATCCTTTTACATCAGCTGTAACAACTAGATTTAAAACTTTTTCTCCACCAGCAGCTGCGCCGGCAGTTGAACTTGTTGAACTGTTTTTAGTACATGAAAAAATAGACAGTACTAGAATGAATATTAAATTCTTCATTTATCCCCCTTGAATAATTAAGATTAGTCCAACCCAGTTTACTGATAGTGACCTCTATTATCAATAATTTGCTTCTTACAATCTACTGGTGCCTGAATGGCATTGATTTACATATAGCCTTGCTGAAAGGACAGTCTGATTGGCCTTATTGAGCTCAAAAAAGCTCTGTTTGTAATAAGGCGTTATATCGGGAGTAAGATTGGTACTTTTCCACAAAAGGTCAAAATTAGGGGTTTTCTTGATCACTTCAGAACTATGGCTCATCACATTAGTAATCTTTGCTTTGCTTTGCGAGGTGCATTTTAATCCTGGAGTCTCAGTGCACCAGTTGGTGAAGTAAGAATTTAGTTCCTGGTCAGATTTTTTTGAAAAATCTACTGATTTAAATATTTCTTCACCCAAAAAAAGTAAAAATTTATTTAAATCGTCTCTTTCATAGTTTGGATTTGAGTCAGCGAATTTAAAAAATCGAGACTTCATAAGTTTCAAAAATCCACCCGAGAATTGATAACCACTTCCCACTCTATGGATCTTTAAGTCTTCTCCTCCACGCAAAGGAATATAAACTGTTAAAATAAAAGTATTAGGATCTGGGTTTTCAGTATCATAACCAAGCGTAAAGCCTTGATCACCTGCTTGGATTCTTCCTTTACCTTCACCATTTAAACAAAAGCCTTGGATATTATTCTTAAATGATTGAAAGTTCATCACTTGAGCGTGTTCGTCTTCAAGTTTAGGTATGGTTTGACACCCTAAAAGGAATATCACTAAAAATAATCTCATGAGATAATTTTATAAGATTAAATGGAAGCTGGCATCTTTTTAAGTGTAGGCTTTAATAGCTTAAATATACTCTCTCTTTCAAGGTCAGAGGTGGCATGAATAAGAGATTTGTCGAAGTACTTTTTTGCCTGATATTGATCTCCAAGTTTTTGATAGGTCATACCAAGGTGCATATTCACAGTAAAATCATTTTCCATCCCATTACTAAATGACTTCTTTAGGTGATGGATAGCTTGTTTATAGTTGCCCATATTAAAATAAAGCCAACCAATAGAATCTAGAATATGAGCATCTGTTGGTTTTAAACTCAGAGCTTTTTCCAGATAAATTTTTGCTCTCTTTAAATCACTAGGCACTCTTTCAATGAGTGAATATCCAATGTAATTATAAGCTTGAGCATTACCCGGATCAAGTTTGATCATTTCAAGTACTATCTTGTCAGCCTTATCAAATAACTTATTCTGTTCATACATAGATGCCAGAAAAAAACTATGATCATCATTAAATTTCTTATGATTTTTTATTTCCTCTAAAGCTTTAGCTGCTTTTTTGAAATTTTTCTTTTTCTTCCAATATAGCGATTTATTGACTCCAACCTCAAAGTCTAATCCACCTTTTGCTTCTTTTTTTATATCCTCAAGAGAAGTAAAGTAATTCTTAATCTCGTTGCTTTTGCCAGTAGCAATTGACCTTGATGGAGTTAACGCAATATCTCGCAATAAATTCATTTCACGCATTTTACTTTCAGCATAATAACTACTTTCTGGTTTTATCTTTTTAAATGCTAAAGTTGCGTTTTTAAATTGTTTCTTTTTTATATATAAATCTCCCATAAAAAAATGGGCCTTATCTACTTCTACGCCAAAAGGAATCACTTCATTTAAAGCGTCAATTGCTTGGTCGTAAGCAGCAACCTCCCTATATAAATAGGCAAGCTTATATTTAACTGCTGGATCTTTCGGGTTTAAATCAACCATTTTCTCCATATAAGGAAGGGCCATTTCATACTTTTCTCGCTCTACATAATGATCCATCAATCTCTTAGATATTAAATAATCGTCTGGATAATTCTTTAGATGATTTTTAAAAATTGAAAGAGTTACATCAACTCTTCTCGTCTCACCTAGTATGACTCCTATTGCTGCAAGAGACTTCGAATTTTCAGGATATTCTTGATAAGCAAGCTTAAAATATTTCTCAGCATTTTTTAACTCTCCAAGATCTAAAAATAATCTTCCCATCTTAAAGCTTAATTCTGATTTATGTTCATCATTTGTATTTTTGTCGTGACAACTCTTTAGTGTCTTTATTGCGCTATCTGTTGAATTTTCTCGCTCTAAAAAAGCTCGCTTCATACAAACATCTATATCTCCAGGATGATCGCTCAAAACTTTATCATAGACATGAGCAGCTCCTTCAAAGTTTCCTAATGATTCATAAACACTGGCTTGAAGTTGTTGAAGCTGAGTACTCTCTTCATGGTCTAATTCTTCAAGGTTCATATCTTCTAAAATAACTAAGGCCTTCTCAACTGACCCGTTTCTCACTAAGCTCATTATATATTTGCTAAGTAGATGAGGATCTTTGGGAGTGAGCTTTGTTAAAAGTTCAAAGAATTGTTCGGATTTATCGAATTCATAATTTCCTTCATAAGTCGTACCTTTAAGATAGAGATCTCTTAGAATATGACTCTTTACAAATTTACTTTCAGCTTTAGAGAATTTCTTTTTCATTTTCTCTAAATAAAGATGCTCTGATTGAGACTTAACTGAGCCGCAATCAACGCAGGGATTACTCATTTTTGAGATCTTCAGCTTTGATTTGACCTTCTTTGAAGTGCTACATGACGTTATATTGCATGAGATCACTAAGAATAAGGACATAAATAATGGGAAAACTCTTAACAAATTCTCGCCCTCCAATGGATATTCATCGGAGGAAATGATCAATTACTTGTTCTAAATGACGCTACTAGGTAATTTTTTCACAAATAGGCTCAGTAATTTTAGCTACTTACGTACATAAATAAGATTCTGACTAATCGAGTTGACTTTATGTGCAATGTGTTGCTAAAAACACCCTGCGTAATGGTTATGACTTACCTCACAAATTGCAGTGCATTTAAGGCATCGCATTTATGAGAAGGGTCAAATGAATTTTAATTAACAAGGGAGTCTCAATGGAAAAAGTGAGAATCATTAAACGGTATCAGAATAGAAAGCTATATGACACCCATCAGTCGTGCTACGTAACCTTAGAAGAGATCGCTCAGATTATAAGAGACGGTAACGAAATAAAGGTTATTGATAACAAGTCTGGTAGAGACATTACTTATACTACTCAGATCCAATTACTTTTTGATCAAGAAAAGAAAAACACTGGTCTTGAAAACACTGAATTATTAAAAAGAGTGATCAAGTCAGATGCTGGAATCTTCACGGGATACATAAAATCTCTTGAGATCAAAGCTAACATTGGAAGTCACGTGACTGAGGAAAAAATGGCTGCACCTAAAGAGGTAAAACCAGCTATGCCTTCTCCAGATGTGGCGAATTATTTAAATAACTTAAATACTGGAATTGAAACTCCTCAGACTTTGAACTAAGATTTTTTATAGAAATCTTACTTAAGGACTAGAAGTGAAAAACATTTTAAGTTTTATATACGGCCTCGTACTAATTAGTGTGGGGCCTTTTTGTTTTCAGACTTTTGCACAGGAAACAATTCAAATTGCTAACCCTCAACCAAGTGTTATTGTTCAGCCAACAAATCAGGCTCCACAAGGAAAAATTATTAGAGTTCAACCTCAAACTGGTCAACCTAATCAAGAAGCAGTTCAACCAGTTCCAGTTGTACCTCAAAATAGCGTTCAATTTGTTGATCCCAATACTTCACTTGGCAGAAGACATATGGTCGGAATAGGTTTTGGACAAGCATTTCTTTTTGGAGATTATGCAACTTGGGCCGAAGACGCTTTGGCTTTTGATTTATACTATAATTTTAAATCTAGCTTTATGTTTCAATTAATAGCAAATCTTCATGCTCATAAATTTAGCTTAAATAAAGAAAGCTTTTCAACAAAGTCTTTTAATATAGGCGTTAAAGCAAAGATCTTTGATTATGATAAGTTTGCACCTTTTTTTGGAGGTGGGTTTGGATTTTATTTTCCTTCAGCTCAAAGAATTTTAAGTGCAACTTCTAATACTCCTAAAGATTCTGGCTCAAAGTCAGTTTTTGGAGTCAATGCTTTTGCAGGACTTGACCTTGATCTCTCAAACAGATTTAGCATTTCATTTATGGCCCATCTCCATAAACCATTTAATGCTTCTATTGATAATCAGTCTGAGTTGTCTGGAGCTTATATGAAACTACTCATTGTTCCTTACTTTAAGTTTTAGATGAACTTTCAAATTAACAATAAAGAAGAATTAGAAAATTTCGTCACACATAATTGGAATAAAATAAATCAATACTTTGATGAACATTACTCTCATGTACCTGTTCCTTTCTATAATAGTGTAGATATAAGAGAGAGTTTAAATAAATTTGCTCCGGTAGATAATAACCTCTACCCTGCTGGATTTAATAATATCTGTACTCTTGATTTTAATATCACAGCCGAGAGAATCAAAAAAGAAGTTCTGGCCCTTAATCCAGATACAAAAAAAGTTGCACTTATTCCTGAATCTCATACTAAAAACTTATTTTATCTTGATAACCTTTACTCTCTTCATACTCTTTTAAGTAAATATGATTTCGAAGTTGATATCATTAGTTTAGATGAAAACTTATTTGAAGACAGTGATGAGTTAGACTTAGTTTCTAAATCTGGCCATGAATTAAAAATTCTTAAAGCAAAGTTTGAAGATGATATTTATTCTAAAAATGGAATTTATGATTTAATTGTTTTAAATCATGACCAATCAAGTCCCATTGAGATTGATTGGAAAAAAGTTGAGAAAAAGGTTGTTCCAACTCCTAGACTTGGATGGCAGGTCCGAACAAAAGGTGCTCATTTTCTTCATTACAAAACAATCGCTGACAAATTTTGTGAAGAGTTTTCAATAAATCCAAACCTCTTGCAAGCAAAGTTCAATGTTGCTGAGAATATCGATTTCAGCACTAAAGAAGGTCTTGAAGAACTTGCTAAGAGTGTTGAGTCTATTCAATCTGAAGTTGGAGCTGATAAAAAGATCTTCATCAAGGCTAACCAAGGAACTTATGGAATGGGTATTATGGTTGTTGATGGACCAGATGAAATTCTTTCCATGAATAGAAAAAAACGAAATAAAATGGACATCGGAAAAAATAAGATTAAGTTCACCTCGGTAATTGTTCAAGAAGGTGTCGATACAGTCTTAACCCACGATGGTGGGCCTGCTGAGATAACGATTTATCTCATCGGTGGTAAACCTGTTGGTGGGTTCTTGAGAGCAAATCCTTTAAAAGATGCTAGCGGAAACTTGAATGCTCGCGGCATGGTCTATCAGAAATTTTGTATCAGCGAGATCCATGAAGGGTTTGACCATAAGGCTAAAGAGGGAGTTTATTCTACTATAGCTAGAATCTCGACAATTGCTGCTGGACATGAAATATTGAATATCCAAAATCAGGACTAGAAATGAAAAAATTTGATCAAAACATTCTCGATATTATTGGTGAAACTCCAATCATTAAACTTGGAAAAGTGGCTGAACATATAGATTCTGAAATCTATGTAAAGCTTGAATACTTAAATCCTGGTGGATCGATAAAAGATAGAATTGGGAAGTATATCTGCCAAACTGCTATGGAAGCAGGAGAGCTAAAACCAGGCGGACTAATCGTTGAAGCCACTAGTGGAAATACTGGAGCTGGGATAGCCTTATTTGCCTCTGTACACGGCTGTCAGGCCGTCTTTGTCATGGCAGATAAGCAATCTAAGGAAAAAATCAATGCCCTGAAAGCGATGGGAGCGATTGTAGTTTTATGCCCTACAGCCGTTGAGCCTGATGATCCTAGGTCATATTATAGCGTTGCAGCTAGTTTAGTTGAAAATCTAGATTGTTTTTATACTAATCAATATCATAATCAAGACAATCCAAACTCTCACTACCACTCTACTGGACCTGAAATTTTCAGACAGACTGAGGGCCAATTTGATGCACTCGTTGCTGGAGTTGGAACAGGGGGAACGATCTCTGGAACGAGTAAGTTCTTAAGAGAGAAAATGCCTAATTTGAAAGTCATAGGAGTTGATCCTAAAGGGTCTATTCTTAAGCACTTTCATGAAACAGGTGAAATGAGCGAAGCTCACTCCTATGTTCTTGAAGGTCTAGGTGAAGATTTTATCCCTACAACTATTGATTTTAAGGCCATTGATAAGTTCATTACTGTTGAAGATGAAGAATCATTTGTTTTAACAAGACAGCTTTTACAACTTGAAGGTATTTTTGCTGGAGGAAGTTCAGGTGCAGCAGTCCTTGGAGCTATTAAATATGCAAAAACTCTTGATAATCCAGAAAAGATACTTGTAATTGCACCAGATTCTGGATCTAAGTATGTTAGTAAAATCTATAATAACGAATGGATGACATCTCACTCTTATAAGCTTGAGCCTATTGATCAAAAGCTCGCAGCAAGTATCAATAGTGTTTTACCTAAAACAGATGTTACTATAGTCTAAGACTAATTCTCTTTTTCGAGGTTAATTATGAAAAAAGATATGAAAATTGAAACTAAGGTCATTCACCTTGGAGGTCATCCTGATCCTGTGACTGGATCTATCATGCCTCCTATTCATCAAACTTCAACATATGTTCAAAGCTCTCCTGGTAAGCATCAAGGGTATGAATATACAAGAAGTCATAACCCAACAAGAACAAGACTAGAAGAATGTCTGGCCGGGATTGAAAATGCAAAATATTGTATCGCTACTTCATCTGGAATGGCAGCTGTTACTCTAATCATTCACTCTATCCCAAAAGGAAGAAATATCTTATGTGGTGATGATGTATATGGGGGAACAAATAGATTATTAAATAATGTTTTTGATAAGCATTATAAATCTCATTTCATAGATACAACTGATTTGAAGTTAGTTGAGTCGAGCTTAAAAGAACTTAAGCCCTATCTTCTATGGATTGAAACTCCAACCAATCCACTACTTAAAATTAGTGATATTGCAAAAATCTCTAAACTCTGTAAAAAATATAAAACGATCTTAATCGTTGATAATACTTTTATGTCTCCTATTTTCCAAAAACCTATGGACTTTGGAGCTGACATTGTCGTCCATTCCTTAACTAAATATATCAACGGTCATAGTGATATAGTTGGTGGGGCCATGATGATGAATTCAAAAAAGATCTATGATCAGATTTGGTATTTGCAAAACTCTATAGGACCATCTCAATCACCATTTGATAGTTGGTTGGTTTTAAGAGGGCTTAAAACTTTAGCAATTCGAATGAAAGCTCATGAGCAAGGGGCCAAAGAGATTGTAAAGTACCTTCAAAAACATACAAAAGTTGAAAAGTTAATCTACCCAGGACTTAAAGATCACCCTCAACATAAAATTGCAAAGAAGCAGATGTCTGGATATGGAGGAATGATTTCATTTTATCTAAAGGGTGGAATAAAAGAATCTAGAAAATTTCTATCAAAACTTAAGTTCTTTAAACTAGCAGAGAGTTTAGGAGGAGTTGAAAGTCTTGCTAATCACCCCGCAATTATGACTCATGCTTCTGTGCCTCTTACCATGAGAAAGAAGTTAAATATTTCTGATAACCTTATTAGATTAAGTGTTGGGATAGAAAATGTTGAAGACTTGAAAAAGGACCTTGAGCAAGCTTTTAAATAAGTATGAATCCTCTTTCTTATTTTATTTCAAAAAGATCAATTAAGGCACCACCGCCAATAGCTAATACTTATCAGTGCGAAAATCCTCTTACTGGTCCTCCAATAATACCTTGCATGACTTTTGGACTATACTTTGATTGTGACTATGTCTTTTGCATGAGCGAGGGACCTTATTCCATGCTCGAGATTTCATCAACATATATAGGCGAGAAAAAGATTTGGTTTACTTTGGAGTCCAAACCTAATGGTGAACAAATAGCTGGTTATAACAAATTAGATGAAAAAGAAGTCACTGAACTTTTTTCTGTCTTAAAAATTAAATCTTATCTTAATGAAATAACCGTTACTGAAGATGATAAGTTTTATTTTGTAAACTATTCAAATAAAGAGAAAAAATCGATTTCTTTGAAATTGAGACGATCCCCCCCTTCTAATACTCCGTTTTTTCTCAATGGAAATACGATGAATCATAGCAAAGACCTTGGTCTTTTTTCTATTTTCCTTAGCTCTCTTAAATACAATAGAGTTTGTAAGAATGATATTCCCTTCTCGTTACAAAAACTTTTAGGAATCCCAATGTCTTTTAAAATTTCCCAAACGGTATTTGGATGTGCAGCAACTTCATTTCAATACCAACAAGTTCTAAATGAGAACAATGAAGTTATAATTGGTGATAATCTATTTTCGAAGTTTCATTTTATAAAAAATAATGATTATTATGAACTAAAGTCTATTCAATCTTTTCATAAATATAAGGATACCGAGAAAAAAACAGGAGAACTAGTCTTTGCTTCTCCCCTTCCAGATCTTCGTTTCTTAAACATGAATCAATCTTTTTCTCAAAATGCTTCTATAAAAATTAATGGAAAGCATTTATCACATCTTAAATTTACTATTACTAGAACTTCTAGAAATTTAGTATACTCTATTAAGGGTACCTCTCCATCATGGATTAGACGTTCACTGAAAGGTGTCCAAATGAAATCTGTGATTAACTATAGGATAGAAAATGAATAAAAGAACTTTTTTTAAAGGGCTCCATTATTTTGTAATTATTAACCTCCTGGTTGAAATTTTTTACTGCGCTTATGTTGTATTTTTCGTCTTAAAAGCTGATCCGAGCCAATCAGGTCCCTTATGGGATGCAGCCGCTACAGCGGATTTTGAGCTTATCGTAAAGAGAAGACTTTATGCTATCGAATGCTGGATAGGTATCGTAGGTATTATGATTTATCTTGCTTTAACTGAGTTTAAGTATATGTTTCGAAAAAATAATTGATTAAAAAGAATCTAACTGTTCAACTGCTGGTAGAACTTTTATCTCTTCGTTTGACTCAATATGCTTTTCTAATTCTGGATTAGCAGGATCGCTTACACCTTTGTTAAATGCTTCTTCTGGATTGACCTTATTTTCAGCGTTGACCTTTTCTATTACTTCTTGCTCGACATCTTTCAAAGTTGGTGTCGGCTCAACGACTTGAACCTTTACCTCTTCATCTTCTCGAACCTCATTAAAAGATGGGTCTATTGGGTCAGTCCCTTCTTTTATTTCATCTTCAGTAATATAAACTGATTGAGTAGTAGAGGTTGTTGTTGTCAATGTCGGCTCAACAAAAGTGTTCGTCATTCTCTTTGTTGTCTTTGCCCCAAAGCTTACACCATGAAATTGTGCATTCTCATATGATTTATTCATAGAAAAAATCTCATCATGTAATAAATATTCATTAATTAATTTATATAAACAATAAACCTGACCATGTTCTGAGCTTAAATCTTCTCTTTCACCCTTGGCATGAATCAAAGCTTCTTTTTGAAGTAGCCTTGAAAGTTCTGCCGTTTTTTTGCAAAACGTATTTTTTGATTTGGTATTACATTCCATCTCTTTGATATATTCTTTATTCGTAAAGTATTGCATTGCTTTGATATGAATAGGTTCTCTACAAATATCGATTTTCCATTCAGACTTTAAAACTTTGTCTTGAAATAAAGTTATGACACATCTTTTTTTCGAGATATTTAACTCATAGTTTACTAATCCCCACATAAAATCGGAGTTTGTAATTTTACTACTAAAATCTCTTTTTAAGCAGCCTTCGATATTTTGAGAAAATGTGTGCAAAGAAATAAAGCTAAGAAATATCAATAATCGCATTTTTAGAAACCTCCAGATATCCTAAACTAGCGTCGAAATCAAAGAATCTCCCCTTTTGGATATCAGCTAAATCTAACATAATTTCATCTAGTAAGTCATCTTTACCTGTGCTCAAATGCTTGAGTATAAATGCTATTAGTTCATCATCAGATTTAAAATCATCTAGATTTTGCAACGCCCCAGGAGATAAAATCAATACTTTCTCATCTCTTGAGAATTGAAAGCTTATTTTTCCTCTTTCTAGGAAGTCTAAATCAAAAGGAATATTTTTTCTAAAATAAATATGTTCCTTGACTGTACTTAATACATAAAAGTTTCCAAATAAATAAGCATCAAGCTTTAAGTCTTTCTTGCTTAAGCAACCGATAAATAACTGAAGATTTTCTTTTTTGTTGGGAAGGTATTTTGATTTTTCTAATAAAGTTGCTACTAAGAAGTTCAGACTTATTTCTACTTTATTACTTAACTCTGCCAAGATAGAATAAAATTCAGAAGACGCCTCATAATTATCAGTATGAATAAAAACCCAATACACATGTGTCTGAGATTCAAAAATCTCTTGAATTTCAGAACCAGAGTTTAAACCAACTTTAAACAAAGTTTGAAAAGAGACATTCTTGAAATCTTTTTTTAAAAAATTTCGAACTTTCTTATATCTTTTTTTATTATTCTCTACATCAGACTCTAAGGTTAAGATTAATTGCTTAATTTTTTGGTTCGATTGTTTAATTCTATTAAAAAGATAATTTTCTCTACTCATGGACAAAGAAAATTTATCAAGGATATGCTGAGTATTTTCTAAAGATTGTTTACTTAAACTAGAGAAATTTATCATTTCTGAGCTCTTACAATTATACCCTATAAATTGAACTCTCTTATTGTTAGTAATCTTAGAGAGATCTACCTCTATATCATTCACAAGACAGATCGAATTATCTAAGAGCTCTACCTCATAGAATTGCTTCTCAGTTAAAACTTTAAAGTCTCTTAGGTTTAAGTGTTCTTGAACTAAAGCTTGCTCTTTGTCCGCAAAGTTGACCAAATAAATCATATTTTAACCTTCTTTCTCCTACAATTCATTTAAGCTTAATGAAATTAAAACTTCAACCGATAACTCATATAGAGACAAGTATGAGTAAAAATAGAAAGTCATTAAAATTAGTGAAATCTTCCAGTGGTTTAGCCACCAAGGAAGACAAGAAGGTTTATGAGATGGCCGTAAGAAGCATTCTCAAAACTCTCGATCTAAAAGATAACTATACTTATGGACATAGTCTAAGAGTTGCTCAAAATTGCCTTATCTTGGCTGATCATATGAATATGAATGATGAGCAAATGTATGACCTTGAACTCTCTGCTCTCTTTCATGATATTGGAAAAATTGGAATCCCTGATAGAGTTTTATCAAAACCTCACCGATTAACAGATGATGAATTTGAAGTGATGAAGAGACATCCTGAAATGAGCTATGAGATTTTAAAAGATTTCGAGGGTTTCGAGCAAATTGCACTTAATGCCAGACATCACCATGAAAGATATGATGGTAGAGGGTATCCTGATAAATTATCTGGTAATCAAATACCTCTTTTTTCTAGAATTATTCTTCTTGCTGATACATTTGATGCAATTACTTCTTCCAGAGTTTACAGAGATGGAATGAGTGTTGATATTGCTTATAGTGAAATCTTAGAAAACGCTGGTACTCAATTTGACCCACTCCTTGCAAAGGCTTTTGTTAAAGCTATGAAAAGAAGACATAGTACCAAAGAAGATAAAACCTTTATTACTCTTATTGATGATTTTAAAGAATTTGAATATAAAATTGGTGATGAAGAAGAAGCGGCTTAATCTAGAGACAAGACTTTAATTTTTTATTCAGGTTGATCGCTTTTTGTTGTACTCGTTGACAACCTTTTTTAGATTTATAAACTTTCACTCCAATACACACTTTCTGTTTCGAGCTAAGCTTACATTTCTTAAAATTCTTATTATCAACACAGGCCCAATGCTTTGCTGAGCAACTATATACAAGTCCTGCTCCAGAAGATTTATAATTTATTTTATGTCTAATAACTTTCGGTTTAGGCTTGGAAGTTTGAGTTAGCTCTTCCACTCTATCCTGAGTTGTTTCAGATGTGACTTCAGGATCTTCTGAGTCAGAATTTAAAAGAATGAAAAGAGTAATTAAACCTAACAAGCTTAAGATAAGTAAATATAACGATTTTTTACTTTTCTTATTCTCTGGTCCATCCATCTTAAAGTTCACTGTTTCATATGTTTTAGACATCGTTTGAGATGAATGAATATTAGTATTAGTGACTACATTTCTTCTTTGTTTTGGAGATTTCTTAATTGTAAAATCATCTCTTTTTTTCTGCAACACTAATTGTGATTTTTCAAAAGAGTCGACTCCTTTAGAGTTCGATTCTTTTTTAAGTAATTCTCCTAGGCGAGCAAAGTCTCTGGTATTTACCTCTGTTTCTTCTTTTTCATCAACAAAAATAATTCTACTATTGGTAGCAAATTCTTTATCTTCCTTGGGAGTTGCCTTAAATTCCGGATCAATTTTAGGTATGATATCTGCTATAATTTTTTCTTCAATTTTAGGTTTTAAATT
This sequence comes from uncultured Bacteriovoracaceae bacterium, assembly GCA_938034385.1. Classification (GTDB taxonomy): domain Bacteria; phylum Bdellovibrionota; class Bacteriovoracia; order Bacteriovoracales; family Bacteriovoracaceae; genus JAHDHG01. The sequence continues at coordinate 12,068 of CALHLC010000060.1, read as the reverse complement.
TAATTTAGATGACTTTCTTGTATGAATATTTTTTAGATCTATACTCACATCTGTATAGTCATTAAAATCAAGGTATTCTTCATCGCTAGTCGAAGGAGAAGAACCATTTTTCTTAAATAGACTTTTTAGAAATTTTAACATCTAGTTTAATTATACTTCTAATACAATTATAATCCAGAGAGATCTAAGTAGTGGACTGGAAAGGTTGCATTTAAAGGAGACAACCTTACTCCCTTTTCAGGTATTTTTTTCTCAAGCGAGAACATAGCTTTGCTCGATTTTGGAAAATGCCTTAATAGTACTTGGTAAAATAAGTAACCCATAGTTTTTCTATCATTTACCTCGCAACCAGGATGAATTCGTAGTCCTCCGTCTGATCGATAAATAAAGTAATCAATGGAAAATCCATTACTTATACCACTAACGAAGGAAATAGAAGTTTGTAATATTTTTAAAAAATCATCTATCACTGGCCCTGAAACAGACTTCTCATGAAGAAAAGCTTTAGGGTCATAAAGGTTGCTTTTATCAAAGACACTACCTTTATAATGGAAGGTTTTATCAACAATATTTTCATAAATGATTAACTCTCCATTATGAAAAAAGATACTGAAATCCAAAACTCTATCAAGTTTTTTCTCCACTATCATAGTATCTTTCATATAATCTTCAAAAATCCCTCTACCAGAAAATCCAGTCAACATTTTATATATGTATCCAGGCCTATCTAAACTTTCATTAGTAATAAACGCTTCATGATAAAAATATCCTTGCTTTTTTAGAAATTTAAAAAATGGTTCTTTTGAGTGCAGAAGAGAGTTTGCTTGTTTATCATTAAAGTAAATAAAGTTTTTAAACTGGTGATAAGGTCTTCTTTTACGAAATTTCGCTTTTATTGAAAAACGATCATCTAAATACTTAACATACTCCTCTGAAAAATTATTACGTGTATAAAACTCAGATCCCTCAATAAAAAAATATAAATAATCAAAAAGACTATTCCAACGAGTATTCGTTCCAAATGGCTCGTAAAAATCTAAGTAGTACATTTTTTCCTATTCGTTATCCTATAACCATCATCGAAGTTCTCTAAACTTTTAATATATTCATCATTAAATCCTGCTAATTCTCTAAAGCTTCTTTGATAATATATGCCTTTCGATCTCGCAGGAGTAAGGGGAAAGATTAAGTTTTCGACATAATAATCCCAAATTTTCTGTCTCTCTTTCCAGGAATTCATAAAATGAAGACCCAAATGAACGTGATTGACTTCATCATCAAAGACAACCTTCATAATATCTGCACTTTCCTTATCTCCTATCTTTCTGAATTCATTCATATAGTGATGAGAAAAATCTAAATTAGCGGCTTCAAAAGTTAATGACATCATAGCACTAAATTGTGCCGGTCTTTTTATTTCGAGGCTTTGACTCCAAAAATAACAGTTCAAAGGAAAATCACCAAACTCGTATCCAAGATCTTCAATTCTTTTAATATATAAACTTAGATGTTTTTGTTCATCATGAATTGTATTAATTAATGACTTTTTAAATGAAGTCAAACCATCAATATGACTAAACTTTAATAATGCCAGACACATAATTTCGATAGCCAATAATTCATGATTTGCAAAAGCGTGAATAGCCCGAGCTCTTGATTCAATATGTTCAAAATTCTTAGGAAATTTAAGCTTTTTATTAGAAAACTTTAGCTTCTCTAGTCGGCCAGGCTCCTTAATAGAATAATCTTTAACTTGATCAAATATAGGATTTTCAAAAGCAGTTAATTTACTTTTTAGGTTTTCTCCTTCGAGAATTTTTCTTGCTTGATTTACTAAACTTTGCTTTTTTTCCATGAGATGTTTTTTTATTAAACTTTTTCTTTTTTCTAGGCCCATTATTTCCACGCCCTCTACTAAAGCGTGCTCTTGGATTATAATACTTAATTGTTTTCTCTGAAAGTAATAAATTAAGTTGCTCAACTGCTGATTTCTTATTTCCACTCAGTTCAAGCGAGTCAAATTCAAAATATTGCATTTCAAAATGCCTTGCAAGCCATTGATATAATTCAACACTCTTAATAGCTGTTTCTAAATAATCAATACTTATAGATTTTGAGTCAATTAACCGATTCTTTATCACTGATTGGTTGGCAAATTTATTAACTATTAATAAGAAATATTCCAGGTGGTCTGGATTTCTCAAACTTACCGGAGCACATGAAAATCCAAAAATATCTTTAGGCTTCATGGTATTACCATGTCTATCGTCTATGGCCTCAATCATCTCTGCTACTTCAATCATTTCTGACAATTTAACGCATAAGAATGGTTCACTGAAATCCATTTCGTTAAATAATCGTAAAAACTCAGAAAACCTTAGTGTTACTAGCCCTTCATCGCTCAAGGCCGAGTTAACACTTAAATAAAGATCTAGATCTGGTCCAAGCATTGAGCTAGTTTTTGGCTCTAACGTACCTTCAAGAGATCCTTTTAGAGTATCTACTCCACCTTCGTTCTTCTCATTATCAATATAAGTCACAAAACCTTTAGGAAACCTTCCAAATCTCCCTGCTCTTCCAGCAATTTGTTTTATATCACTTGAGCTTAAGTGATATTCTTTAGATGCTATAAACTTCACAAATGTAGAGAAGACAATCCTTTTCACTGGTAAGTTCATTCCCATAGAAATTGCATCTGTACTTACAATAATGCTTGTCTCACCACTATCAAATCTTCTTGCCTGTTCTCTTCGAACATCAGGGTTAAGTGCACCATAAATAATAGAAACCTTGTGACCAATTTTCTCAAGTGCAATTTTATTCTTCAAAGCATTTCTTCTCGAGAATACAATCAGAGCGTCACCCGATCTTAAGTTCTCCATCTCCACTGGCCCAGACTCAACTATTAACTCCGTTTTTCTCTCATACTGATTAATAGATAATTCATCTCCTGTTAATTTTAGAATCTTTTCAACTAATTCAAGAGCTGAAGCATCTCCACACAAATGAATCTCTTGGCTATCCATATGGATGAGTGCTCGGGTCCATGCCCAACCTCTTTGTTTATCTGAGATCATTTGAATCTCATCAATTACAACACAGTCAAACTCATCTTTAAGTCTGGCCATCTCAATTGTAGATGAGAAATGTTCAGCGTGAGGAGTTTCTATAACCTCCTCTCCAGTTAAAAGAGTAGTTGGAACTCCTTTAGTATTTAGCGTGTCATAAATCTCACCTGCCAAAAGCCTAAGCGGAGCTAGATAACAACCTCTACTAGCTTTAGCCAATGCTTCGATTGCGTTATAAGTTTTACCCGAATTAGTTGGTCCCATGTGATAGATAATTTGTCTGTTTTTTCTTCTCGCTTTAGAGTGAATCCAAAATTGTCCTAAATACTGTGTTAGAATTCCAGACGATACATCTTTTCTCTTAAGAGCTAGAAGAGTTTGGGTAAACCTAGCAAAATCATTTTTTAAAAAACTCGCTGGTCTCCAAATATTATATTTTAATCTAGTGAAAAACCTCTCTAACTCTTCTTGTGCAAAGAATTCAGGTTTTACCCCATCTAAGTTGGAAAACAAAAAGGCCTTTAGTTTTTCAACATAAAAGCTCGCCGTATTCTTCTCTCCTACTTGATAGAAAAATTTATTCTTAATTAAGTCTTTAGAGTCATTACTAATTTTATTAAAACTCGACTTCCTTAAATTCTGCCTAGATCTTTTTAAAATACTTTGTATTTGTTTATGAGCATCTTGATATAAATATGATAACTTATTGATCTTTAAGTCACTCGCTATCCCATTATCAATATCATCTTCTAATTTAGAGATTCTTTTTAAAACTTTTTCTTTTGTAACTTCTGCTACTCTCGTTCTATACAAGCTTACGCAATCAAAGCACTGACACTCAAGAGAACTTAGATTTTTCTTATCATTAAATTTCTCTCTTAGTTCTAATTCATTTTTTTCATGGATTCCGATATATTCTTCAATCCAGTTTTTAAATACATCAGGATAATTAGGCACAATATCACTTAAAAACTCACCCTCTATAGAAACAGGAAAGTCATCTTCTTTGAAGAAAAGATGATCATGGAATAGAATTTTATCTTGAATACCTCTTTTATTTTCTAATTTTTCTAATCTTAAAAAGTCACCTTCAATAACAGGGACAAAACTGGGGTTTTTACTTAAAAACTTTTCAACGAGATCTTTAAATACAGATAAGACTTTTAGAATCGTGATTGCTTCATCTACGCTCCTAATTTTTTCTTTCTGATTGGCATCAGGAGTTTCTTTTAGTTTGTTTTCTCGAATAGTATTGATTTCGTTTGAAATCTCTAAGAAAAGTTCATGAGATTTTGGAATTTTATAATCAGCTAATAACATAACAACGGTGTACCTCTAGGTCTCATCATAGCTGAAAAGAGACCTAGCATCAAAGAATACTAAACAAGAGTAGTAGTTGAGCCTTTTCCTATCCCTTCGAAAGCATTGACTGTTATTTGCTCATTCTCTAGAGCATATTCAGATTTTATTAAGGTACAAAAATGTATAGATAAGTTTTCAACTGTAGTTTCTTTAGGTGTTATATAACAAATCTTTCCAGGAAGTTTTGCTCTAAACTTACCTTGCTGTGAAGTATATTCAATTTCAACAAAAGGAGTATTTGGTAATCTCCCTACTGGAAATTCCATATCCTCAGACTTTATGATCTCTTCTTTGTTAGTGATATTATCCCACATAACAAAGTGAATATTGCTAGAGAAAATATCACTGGCAAGCATTTCTTCTAATTCATAATCACGAATGCTATTTCTAAAAACATTTAAAGTACTTCTGTGCCCATGAATTAATCGTTGGCAATTTCCATAATGATCTTTTAGTCCGTGTGTATAATGAAAAAATGAAGCTTCTGGTTCTAAGATCTCAGGCCTTAAGCTTAATTTAATGGCACTCACCGTTTCAGGCATCTCCTTCATTACTAGCTCTTCTAAATGCGTTACTAAGGTTGCATCACTTACATGAGCAAATGGAATTTCACAAATTCCTTCAGCAGGACACCAATATTCAATTGACTCGTCACCAAAACCAAAAGAGGTTTTAATATGAGCTTGTCCGTCCTTCATTGTTGTCATTGCTTTGGGAACGACAAATCGATGGTCACACTCTCTATCTATAATTTCTTTAACCTTCTTTTTTGCCAATGAAAAATCATAAAGCATTCCTTCATGATCTGTTTTTCCAATAAATTCCACATCAACAACTTGAGAATGCCCTACAGGCCCAAGATGTTCTGAAAAGTAGGCATAATCTAACACTGTGACATGATCGTAAAATAAGGTAATTTTCATCTACTTCTTCCCTTTCTTAGCAATAACACTAGATCTAAATTCATCTAGATGATCTGCTTCTTCAAATTTTAAAATTTTATAATTCTTAAATAACGTTAATAATTCTGCTTCTTCTAAAAAATATGACAGTGGATCTGGATTTTTTTGATTCTCTCTCTGTCTTAAAGTGAAAGCTTCATAGATGATTGTTCCTCCAGGCTTTAACCATTTATGAATCCTAGATAACATTTTTCTATCTACCCAATAAAAACATATAATTGAATCAAAAGAGTTTTCAGCAAATTCATAATCTTGAAGATTTGCTACAATAGTCTTAATTTTAACTCCAAACTCTTTTGCTAAAAGCTGAGCTTTCTTTACTGCAATATTACTTAAATCAACCCCAGTAACTTGATAACCTTTTTGAGCTAAAAAAACAGCATTCCTTCCCTCTCCCATTCCAAGATCTAAAACAGAAGATCCAAATGGAATAAACTGATAGCTTTGTGATAAGAATTTTGAAGGAGCCTTCCCGTAAACAAACTTAGAATTACTATAGAGCTTATCCCACTTTGCTTTCTTGTCTTTGCTTAGCTTCTTTCCAGTTAATTGCTCGTACTGAGAAGCTGGTACGGGCTTTCTAGACAGCCCCAAAACTGGAGCTAAAAAGGTTAGTATTAATAAAGTTTTCACACTTAAGACCTACCTTAAAGTTGATTGTATTTCAATTGAGTTTATGCTTTACGACAAATTAGAAATAGATGAAAATCATAAGAGTCTATAAATTCGAGGAGGCATAGTGAAATTATATAAATTGATGTTTTGTTTTTTGATTTCGATTAGTGGTTATACACAGGTATCACATTCAGTTTGGTTGGGCTTAACTCAAAAAAGCAATGATATCCTAGGAGACTCTTCTAATGGAAGTTTAACGTATTACCTAGGGTGGAATTTACAAAATACTCATAACCTTCAAGCCAGACTAGGAGCTTCTCTTAATTTTGATGATGCTGATGAATCAAGCTTATCAGATGCTAGATTAAGACATCGATTTAATTTTTATAAAAATGATCTATGGAATGTTAGGTCGGAGTTAAGGGTATATCTTCCTTTCTCTGAAGGTTCTCAAGACAATAAAGAGTTTATTCCAAGGATAGATTATTCGCCTATTTTTGGTTACACACCAAAGATCAGAAACAGTGATCTATCTGCAACATTTGTTTTTAAGCCAATGTATACTCGTAACTTTAATAAAGCCAATACTGTTTTAGTGGAGCCAGATAATCCTCTCTCTAAAATTCAAAATACAATTGATCAGGCCCTTAGTAATCAGTTTTGGGTAGAATTATCTTATTTAAAGTTTTACCTAGAAATATATTTCAGTTTTCAAATGCAATGGGACTCAACAGGTAGAAGAGTTGATGATAATTTCGCTACCTACCAAGATCTTTACTATAATTTCAATAAGACTTTTACACTTATGATAGGTCACAGTAATGGTAGTAATTTATATGATGAGAGAGGAGAGAGACAACCTCTTACCTTTGCTTCTAGAGATGACAGCTTTTATCTATATGGAATAGTAAATTTCTAGTAGATAAGTGAGAAAACTGCTCTTTAATCATCAATTCAATGATTAAAGAGCAATAATTCAACTTATTTATTTAATAATTCAGAAACAATATACTTAAACTTCTTACCTGCAATTTCAATATTCAACTCAACATCATCGTCTTGAACAGGACCAACAAACGTATCATCTTTTTTAGTCTTTATCCCTTGAGCTGTTACATTCACATCACTTTTGGCATCGATTTTCTCACTTAAGTTTTTCTGAACTGCAAGTCTTATAGATTGAGTACATTTATCAATATCAAATGTTCCTGCACTAATTTCTGCTTGATTATTCATTATCTCTTGTAAGTCCGAAACAACTTCTTCATTTGATAATAATGTAGCTTCGATTTTTTCTGAAGCGCTATCCATCATTTGAGAAAACTGTTCTTTCGTCTCTTCTTGCGAAGGAATAGAAATTTTAGCTTCTTCTTGTGCTAGTAATTCTTTTTCTTTAGCTTCAGACTTCTCTTGAGCTTCTACCTTCTCTGCTTCTTCTTTTATTTTTAATGCTTTAGCGGCTTCTTCTTTTTTTGCATCTTTCAACTTTTGAACTGCAACATGCTTTTTAAAAGCTTCACTATCATAAGGTAAATTTCTGTTCTTAGAACAAGAAATAAAACCGATAGATAAAAGTAATAAAACAATTGATTTTTTCATATCTGTATCCTTTTTCTTTAAAAGTAACAGAATATAGGATTAAAATGCTGCGGAGTGTAATTTTTATAGGATTAATAAGCTTCTTTAAATATATTGCTCTTAAAGGAGTGAAAAATAGCCCTTATTTGTGATAAATAAGGGCACAAAAATTATGCGATAGTTGGGTTTCCACCTGGAATTCTCAAAGTTTGACCCGGATAAATTTTATTCGGATCAGCAAGCATAGGCTTATTAGCTTCAAAAATCGTATTATATTGCATTGGATCTCCATAATAAGACTTAGAAATCTTAGAAAGTGTATCTCCAGATCTAACTGTATAAAAAACTGGAGCTGGAACAGACTCTTCAACTGCAGCAACTGTTAACATATCTTCAACTTTTGCAATTCCTTCAACATTTCCAACAGCAACGATAGTTCTCTCTTTGGTAGCTTGGTCACAAGCCTCACCACAAACTTGAGCTTGATCATCATCAACTTTAACTGAAAAATTATTTACTTCAAATCCCATTTTTCCAACAAATTCAGTAATCTTTTCTGCTTTTTGCTCATTTGAATGATCATTATTAAAAAAGCTCATCATCTTCTCACCTGCATTTTTTACGAAATCAAAAATCATCTTATTCTCCTTTGATAATTAAATTTGTCTTCATATAGTAGGGATTCATTATTTGTCCGTAAAGTATTTAGATAGTAGAGAAATCAAGTACTTCTCACTCCTTCATAATTTGAGTTTTAAATTAATAATTCCAATTTAGTCTGAGTACTCATATTCTTTTAAAACTAAATAAGTAAATGGTATAAACGACAATGCAAAAAGAGCCGTTCCTTCTAAAACAATGAATGTTCCGAGATGAAAACCAAAGATAAGATAACACCCCATTTTTCTTAGCACTCTATTTGATGAAACCAAGCAACAAATATATATAAATTGGCTTAACAAACTTCCCCACGTCACAATTTTTGATATTATGCCTCCGTAGATTTGAAAAAGAAATATACTTGGAAACCTAGGAAAAAATCTTTCATGTTGAACAAAATATGCGGCTTCTCCAGATAAGTATGTATAAGGATCATAGAAAAACTTCCAAAATAATCCACTTGCATAAATGGTTAAAAATAAAAATTTTAAAATATAAAAACGATGAAATGTTATTCTCTCTTTTGAAGTGGAGATCAAAAGCAGCATAGGGAGAACAGAAATATACGTTCCATCCTCACTTAGCCAAGAGAAACTGTGTTTAGTAGCCATGGAAGTAAACATTAAAAAGTTCCAAATGATTGAGAGTCGAAATGTTTTATCACAAAAAATCCCAATACAACTTAATATTGAAATCAAATATATTAACCAATGAATAATGATGCTTCTAGTTTCTAAAATATTGAATTTCATCAATCCTTGAATAAAACCAATTGATTCCACTAAACCTTCTGGTCCATATAAAAACTCCCAATTCAAAAACCTGTTCAAATAAACAAAGAGAATCATTGCTACAAGTAGACATTTAAACCTAAAAAAAGATTTATTAGAAAAATGGACCTTCTTCTCAAGCATTAAAAGGACTCACTTTTTTAAAGTCATGACAATCAAACTCTAATATTCTCGACTTCTCTTTTTCAACACTCTTGAAATCCCAATTCTTATTATTTTTTAAATCTGGTATGTTCGCACTCTCTTGCCAAACTTCAATTTTTTCAAATTTAATATTATTTTCTTGTAGCTCATAATTACATAAATACTGTCCTAATAATTCTCGATTTTTCGCTATAGTTGTATCCAATACGAGCTTATTAATCTTAGAAAAAGCATTGTTAGAAAATTGAGACCAAAGAAGGCCCTTTTCCTGAATGTTTTCTACATTAGAGAAACTAAGAGAAGTAACTTCTTTACCTTTAACTCCATAATATTTTAAAGAACGGGCGACTCGTCCGACAGGCGAATACATTTTCCAAAAAACATTACTTCCAATTTTGTTTGCCACGAAATTAAATGGTCTTCGAAAAAAATCATATGTAGTATAATGTGCCTTTTTTCGATCAAAGAAATGCCAGGTAACATGATCTAGAAAACATTTATCAAATGTCGGGAATATTATAAAAAACGTAATAAAGTAGAAGACGATCTTTTGACTTTTATTCATCCTCTATTTTTCGGCTTTCATTTCTCTTAATTTTTTTGTTTTCCCAATAAGGTTTTTTATTTGTTTACTATACATTAAGACATGAGCAAAATTCACTCCCAGAATTTTTCCTGCTCTAGAATCAGAGGGATAATGGAGACCTGCTAACTCTCTATGAAAACTAATTTGTTCAGCATATTCCCTATACCTTGAACGCCCTTTAGGATTTACAAAGGCTAAAACTTCAGCAACCATAAAGGCTTGAGCTGCATGAGCTGATGGATAACTAGGATGGCCAGGCACTTTAATTGCAACATTCAAACGTTTGTCATAGAAGCTTGGTCTAACTCTATCAAATTTCTTTTTATAATAAACTAATACTCGTGCTAACTCGGTATGTGCTATATTTAAAACTTCTTTTAAGTATCTATATTTTTTTCTTGTTAACGGTTCTCTTTGTAACCCATATTTTCCATATGCAACAAAAAAGACTTCATCTATGATCTTCTTAACATCTGATTGTGTTCTTTTTTTTTCTAAGTCCAAAAGATACTCTATTTCTTCTTTAATTATTTTTGATTCACTTGGAGGTGGTTTTACTTTGAGAATCTCTTCCCATTTTTCTAAAGGCATTATAACCTCTGAAGTTTTAGAAAACTTTAAAATTTCTCGATCCCACTCTTGAGTAGTAGAGAACTTCAAATTTTTTTCATCTACACTACAAGAGATTACCAACAAAATAAAAAAGTAGTCTCTAATATTCAACTCTCTCTTTTTTAACAAATAGAAAAATTTTCGCTTCTGCTTCATTCTTGTATTTCACCACCTGAGCCAGTGGTATGTCCTCCCCCACTTGCTTTTGAACTTCCTGTTGTTGATCCGGATGTCGTAGATCCAGATGTCGTAGATCCAGATGTTGTTGATCCAGATGTTGTTGATCCAGACGTTGTTGATCCAGACGTTGTCGTTCCTCCAGAAGGAGGACCTCCCATGCCACCACCAGCTGAGCCTGTCCCAGACATCCCACTAAAAGCCATTGCAACTTCAAAACTTCCCACCGTTAAACCTAAAGTTAACCCTGGTCTCATTCTTGTCATTGGTATTTTTTTTGTAGTTATTAAATTATTAACTTTTTTATAAAAATCTAATTTCAGATGCATCCCATCTGACAAAACATTTTCAGCAAAATAGTTTGAATAACCTTCAACTTCTAAGTTATATACATTTTCTAAAGTTTTATATTTTTTAACACTAAGGACCTCATCAACCTCTCTACGATTTGTTCTTAAATGAGTTCCTATTGATAATTTATCAGATCGTAAATATCTACCAGAAGTTAAACAATAAAACATATGATCTGCGGTTGCGTGTAATTCTTTACCAGATTTCGTTTTTATTTCAAATAAGTAAGGTACATATTTCTTTTTAAAAGTTGAAATCACTTCTCTAAACTCTACTCTCTCTTCAAAATGATTCCATGACTTAATAAAATCTCCAGGGATAATAGTTTGAATTCCAACTTTACTCTGATTTCTTTTTCTTTTATCCAGAATTACTTTTCTTATTCCTTGCAATCCACCCTGAACCTGTTTTTTTGCATTAGCTTCAAGATCTCTCATTTTGATCATTCCATGATTTTTAATGTTTACTTCATAATTTGGTAAAAACAAAAATCTACTCCCATCAAAAAATGTTATCTCAATAAACGTTCTTTTTTCTGGGGTTATTCTATCTATATTCACTTCAACGAGGGTGTCTTCTTTTAAACAAACTGCAGGTGGAGGAGTAATTGGTCCTATTGGGGACACAACAGGCGGGAAAGGCCCGACAGGAATAGGGGAAGCTGAAATTGGTGAAGTTGGTGAAGTTGGTGAAGTTGGTGAAGTCGGTGAAGTCGGTGAAGTCGGTGAAGTCGGTGAAGTTGGTGAAGTTGGTGAAGTCGGTGAAGTTGGTGAAGTCGGTGAAGTTGGTGAAGTCGGTGAAGTTGGTGAAGTCGGTGAAGTTGGTGAAGTCGGTGAAGTCGGTGAAGTCGGTGAAGTCGGTGAAGTCGGTGAAGTCGGTGAAGTTGGTGAAGTCGGTGAAGTCGGTGAAGTTGGTGAAGTCGGACTCGTTGGTGCTGTTGGGCTCGTTGGTGCTGTCGGACTCGTTGGTGCTGTCGGACTCGTTGGTGCTGTTGGGCTCGTTGGTGCTGTTGGGCTCGTTGGTGCTGTTGGTGCTGTTGGTGCTGTTGGTGCTGTTGGGCTCGTTGGTGCTGTTGGACTCGTTGGTGCTGTTGGACTCGTTGGTGCTGTTGGACTCGTTGGTGCTGTTGGACTCGTTGGTGCTGTTGGACTCGTTGGTGCTG
>CALHLC010000059.1 GCA_938034385.1 uncultured Bacteriovoracaceae bacterium | reverse complement strand
GAATATTCATCACTTTCAAATCCAAAAGCTTATTTTCACAGATTAAAAAATAGACAAATTTATTTACCTCTTTTCCATGTAATTCTTTAAAGTATTTTTGATAAGAATTTAAGACAGACTGAGATGCAAAAAACCAAAATGTCATATCTATGTTTTTGTCATTCAAATACTGCTCGTACTTCTTCTTAATCCTATCCTTTGACTTTCTTGTAAGCTCTACTTCAAGTGAAATATTTTTCACTTCTTCATTGATTGTTTTTACTTCTATCAGTCCATCAGGAATTATTTGATCCTTGCTTCTAAACTTTTTATCTTGCTTGATTTCTTGTTCTACCAAACAGTGATTTACTCTGGAATAATCTTGAAAGTATCTAAGGAGATAAACACTGATCAAATCATGTCTTTCATGGCCTTCAGCAATGCACTCATAACTCTCCGAACCTGCCACATACTTTTTTCCAAGTGCTGAAAGAAAAACATATTTTATGCCAGTAAATTTATCTATCGCCTTTTTTACTATTCCTAATTTTTCTAGTCTTAGTATTTTTTTACAAAAAGAGACATAGCCACTTTGATATGAAGACTCTCTTTTAAGTGTTTTAAGATCTAAGATTCTCCACTTAATAAGCGGCTCTAGAATTTGCAACTCATTCATTCTGATATTTATCATTGGATCTCCTTACTAAAATCTGGATCATTTTCTTCTAAAAGTTTTCTTTTTTTCATCGCCTCAACCATCATGGGTGAAACTTTTTTCACCTTCCAAAGAAGATTTCTCCACCTCGCTTTCTCGTACCTAAGATTCAAAATCATTTCTTTTTTAGGTGAAAACGTGACATGAACACACTGTCCAACTTTCAAATTCTTGATGATATTAGGGTTGATAACGAGTTGCTCAACCTCTCTAACAGAAGTTCTTCCAGTACTTACCCCATCTTCTGCAACAGAAGTAAGTTTTTCTGTCGTAATTGTTCCAGCACTTTTTGCTAAAAAACCAACAGCATCATCAACCATTTGCTTTAATATAAAGATGTTATTGCAATTCTCTATGACTTGTTTAAAGAATGTTGGATGAACAGATTCCAGATCTGAAAGAGTTTGAATTGCCATTGTTAGCTCCATCTCTGAGCCTCTACATTTATTTAAAAGCTCAATAAAGTGCTCCATTGCTACTGATCCAAACTCATCAAAAATGACAGATACAGGTTTGTATTGCTTCCTAGTCTCTTCAGTTTGAGAGAGATACCAGTAAGAATGATAAAGAAAATCTCCAAGAAAAATCTTTCCTAAAGCTTTAGCGGTATCGGCGTAACCTTGAGTTGAAACTCCAATATAAAGAGCAAAGTTATTTCTCCTAAGATCAGAAATACTCATTGCACCTTCAGTATTAAGCATCTTCCCATAATCCGACTTATTTATTCTTTTAATTTTATTGATAAGCCCTTTAATGTTTAACTGATCTTTTCTTTTCTGAAGAAGCTCTTGAATATTCTCAAAAGTAAAACTTCTCCCTTCTTCTTTTAAGATTTGAAGAGAATCCTCTAAAGCTTCAGCGCATTCCTCTTTATAAAACTCCTCACTCCAATTAAAAGCATTCATAATCCTATCAGTGACCTGATTGATGCTTCCATCCTTAATGGGATTGATGGCAAAGAAGTCAATTTCAAACTCGCTAAATGCATAAGTTGGAATTGAGTATGCATGACACATATCCTTAAACATTTTATAGGACTCTCTATCTGCCTTCGGATCAAGAAATATCACGGGTCTTTGATTTCTTAAAGAGTTTCTAATTAAAAGATTAATCAAATTAGTTTTGCCAGATCCACTAGCTCCAACAATAAAGTTATGCTTCGTTGTGTTTATTGAACTAAAAGGAACAACTTTCTTTGTCGTACAATCTACACCAATTGCCTTGAAGTTCTCTGTTTTCTTTTTACAGGTTAGTGCATTGATTCGCAGTACTTTCGGTTTTCCCTTAAGCCCTTTAAATATCTTTGGAGCAACCCACTTTAAAAACCATACAATCCCATTGGCTAGAACAATAATACTATCTTCAATTAAATCACAAAATTGAAGAAAGATTTCATCGATTAGAGTTTCTCCTTCTTTTCTTTTTCTTATCTCATTCATAAGTCACCTCGTAAGCTTTAAATGGATCGATTTGAATTGTTTTATCTCCATACTCAATGGTCTGAGCTTTTGTTTCATATTCGATAACAAATTGCTTCTTTGCCTTTCCTTTTAAATGTTTGGGAAGTTTTGTAGTTGGTACTTCATACTTTTTAAGTGGCTTAAAAGTAACCTCTGGCTTTACTCCTTTTAACTCTTCAGAAAATTCAAAGATTGGTAGTTTGTGTTTAGCTTCTTCTAATAGCTTTAACTCGTTTTCCTTTTTTATTTTCTGAGGATCTTTATAAAGAAAGTAACCTGTTCCACTTCCTGCTACCGTACCGAGTGCTCCAAAAAGATAAGCATTTTTTGATTTTGCATCATTATTAGGTGAAAACACTGAACCTCCAATAGATCCAGCAATTCCTCCTAAAATTGCGCCTGTGATAATATTTCCTTTCAAGCTAGAGCAAGATGAAAATATCAACATACTTAAAATTAAAAACTTAATAATTAACCTCCCTGTTAAAATAAATTAATACGTCTCTTCCACCAGAAACTTTTACGGACTCAGAGTTATCGATATTGTTCTTCAGATAATCATCTGCTCCCGAATCTAAAACATTTCCAAGTCCATCAATCGTCTGATTTTGGATACTTGAATCAATTACTTTCCCTCTGTCACTTGATACTCTTGTTTTTGAATAACCAAGTACTCCTCTACCAAAAGCTTTAATTCCTTCAATGATTGAACTTCCTATGTTTCCAGAGCTATAGCTTCCTACTAATCCCAAGGAGCCATCTAACTCAAGAATCTTTGCATTGATTTCAATATCCTTATTAGGAGTTAAAAGTGTCTGGCATTTAAGATCAGCTCTCTTCTTTACCCTCTTAGCAATGCAAAGTAGTTTTGAGCCAGCGAGCTTGGAAGATTCTTTAAACTCAATAATTACAGGTGATCCTGATTGCGCTGTATCAATAGAATTAATTAATTTTCCTTTTTGAATGTTTCCCGCTCTAATGAGTGCATTCTCAACAACTAAAGGAGAGCTATCCATTTCCTCTAAGAGTTTTTCCATCTTCTCTTTAGATTCTTCAATTTTTTGTAACTCTTTAAGATTTGCTATTTTTCTTACCTGTACTCTTCTTGCCTTACGAACTTTTTTCTTTTTACTTTTCAAAAGATTAAAGTTTGAACAATAAACTTCAAGTGAGAGAAGTAAGAGCAAATATCTCATAGTCTCACCTCCTTTTTGTTAATGAATAATCTCGCTCCTTTAGAAGCGTAAGCTTTTCCATTAATTTTTTGATTATTGACCGTGATACCTTTTCCTAAGATTCTAAGAGAAGTATTGCCTTCAAAGACCTTGAATCTTTTTTTATCAAGAATAAGTTTGTAAGACCTATTTATGACTCCATGCTTGATATCAAGAAAACCATCAGGCTTTTTGGAATACTTAAGATCAAAGGCATACTTTCTTCTTCTCGTTACGACTAATAAGTTTGATGGATCAAAGCTCTTTTTAGCCTTAATAATTAGAGTTTTATTATTATGAGCCTTCTTAAAATAAATATCAGATTGTTTGCCTCCATAAACAAAACTCACGATTTCAGTATCAAAGCTAAGAGTTGTAAGAGATGAATTTCCAACAAGAATTAAAATCACAGATCCTAATAATGAGAAAATCATAAAATATCCTTTGGTGAAATTTGATCGACACTATCAATAACTGATCCAAGTAATTGGTTTTTAATAAATCCAACTTTAAATAAGTAAGTCTGTTTCTTAGAAATTAAGATGATGAAGCAATTTCCATCTTTCATCCCAAGAGACTTGATTTTAAAAGGATCAATAATAAAAGGTCTTTGCTTTAGAATTGCTTGAATTCCACTAGATAAAAATACAGATTCATTCTTATCAGTCACAATGTCCTTGAAACCCTCTTCACAAATTGCCTCAACAGGAGGAATCTTTTCTAGTGAAGGGGCAAGAGCAAAGTATCTTTTTTCAATCTTTCCTGCTTGATAGAAAAACAAAGCAATTAATAGAGTAACAACTATTAAAGAAATAAAGAAAGCATACTTATAAAGCTTATGACTCTTCCCATATAAATCCTCTATAGAATTCACCTCACTCATCTTCTAACTCCAATAGATCTAATCCTTGACCCGATAGATCTCATTTTCCCAGCGGCCATAGGAGTCCATTTGTAAGTATTTCTTCCACCTTTCATGTTTAGATTTGAAAAACTCGTTCCTGAAGCTGAGATATTTGCATCTTTAATCAATGAAAAGGTAAATGCAGGAGCAATAAGCATCAGAAGATTGACTCCAAATAACCATAGAATCTTTTCAATTCCTTTAAGGGCCGAAGAATCAGTAAAATCAATCGCATTGCCTACTATTGAAATAATACAAACTAGAATAAAGGGTAAGGCCATGCACCACGTACTTGATTTAATCATTCCTCCAATTGAACCTCTAAAGCCTGCCAAGTAAAGAACAGCAGAGAATCCACTAAAGATATAGGTCAGATGAAAAACTGAGCTATAAATGAGCTTTAAAAGAAATGAAAATATTCTTGATAAAAAGTAAAAGAAATTTGCAACTAAATCTTCAAATCCTCCAAGAAGAGTTTCAAAGATTGATTTATTTTCCTTTTCATTTTTTGCCACTCCAAAAAACTTATTGTGAGGACTAATTCTATTTAAAACCTCAGTAGCAGTTTCAAGAGATACTCTCGTCATTTTCTTATGAAAGCTTGGGAAGTAAGTTACAAACAAAACTGAAATAATCAACGCCTTTAAAGCTGACAGAAAATCAAAATCCCCTGCATACTCTTTAATCATCGCAATTAAAAATGCTGGAAGGATTGCCCATTTAGAGATTTTGATAAGCTCTTGAAAAAGTCTTTCTATTGAAGGCTCAGAGATTAAAAGAATATCCTCCATTACTCACCTCCTGTATAAAGATTTTTTCTTAACAGATCTACTCGCCTTGCTCGAAGAAGCTCCTCACTTTTAAGCTTGTTATGCCTTGCAAGCTCAACAAGCATTTGGTCTTGATTCTTTTTCATCTGAAGTTGGGTTTCAAACATAAGCCCTGTATTTTGGCTTGTAATTTGATTTACCTTCTTTAGTGATCTAGCACTTGATGCCTTTTGAATTTGATGACGAGCTAGTTTTTCTCTAAGAGCTTGAGAGTTGCTTGTTAGAGCTTGCGCCTTTTTAATATCTTCAACTCTAAAAATATTTTTATTGTACTCATTCATTAATCCTTGGATGTTTTCAATTGTTGAATCAATTTCTCTAATATTGTGATTTACATCTGAAAGATTCTTAATCTGCCTCTTTTCAGTCATCTCTTTTGCAAGAAGCTTGATTCTTTGTGCCTTAAATAAATGATCCTGAACAAGCTCGTTATACTCTGTGATTTTCTTTGTGTACTTTTCAGCATTTGAGACTAATTTTTCAAGTTCATTTAATTCTTTGATGGTCGTAACTAATATCTTTCCAAGAGTAATATTCTCTTCTCCGAAGATCGATGCCTTGGAGAAGGGAGTTACTCCTAGAGATATTAATACGCTAATTAGAAGATACTTCATTAATATTCACTCCTTTGAAATATTCATGTTTGTATTGATTGATAATGTTCTTATAAGAAAAGAAATTCTTTTTCCCTTCTATAAAGCTCTCGATTCTTCTGGTGAAGTTTCTTGAGCTATTAAAAAGAATGAACTCTAAATCTTTTGGGTAATACCTCAAGATTCTCGGTTCATCCCCTACACTTAGAACAAATTCAGAATACTTATCCTTAATCGATGCTATCGACTTCAAATAGTCTCTTTCGTGTTCATCTATTGGTGGATTAGTAACTTTTTGTCTAAAGCTAAAACGATAAAAGCAGTTTTGAAAAACGACCTTCCCTAAATCGTGATGAGTAAAATCATCAAGTGATTGAGAGATAGCAATCGCAGACCCTTCAAGTTTTCGAAGAGTTCTAAAAGTTTCAGCAATAAATTCACCATTATTTTTTAGAAACTGCCACGATTCATCCATTAAAAGGATTTTCTTTCCCTGAATGTTTTTAAAATACTCAATAATATAAATTATCAAAGGACCTTTAATATTATCTGGATACTTTGATAGCTCTACATACATGAGCTTTTTATTTTCAAGAATCTCTTCGTTAAAATGCTCAACATATTCTTCAAAGTGAAAGCCTATGTCTTCAATCACGTCTCGAAGGATATCCTTCAAATTCTCTAATGAGTTTATTGAGTTGCTTTCCTTCAAAATCGATAAGATCTTCCCGCAATCAAACTTAGAGAGATTTGGAATTATTGATTTAACAAATTCCAATAGATATTTATGATCTTTAAACTGAAATGGATTAAAAGACTCATCCAATGTTACTCCACCATGGTAATCAACCAATCTCTTAAAAGAATTACCAAGATCTAAAATAATAATGCTCGTATCTTTTTTTATCTCTTCTAGAAGAATTTTGTTCGCAAGCATCGATTTTCCTTCGCCACTAGAGCCTGTAATTAAAGCATTAAAATTCGTTGATCCTTTATCAAAAAGATTAAAATTGATTTCACCTTCCTTATTCGTCCTTAATTCAAAACCAAAATCATGAACCTTTGGTTGATTTAAAGGAAGAAGTGAGCTTAAAAAAGAAACAGGAGCAATCTTTGAGTATTTAAAACTTGGAATGACTCCAGGAAGATTAAAGTAAAAGTGATAAGATAAATCCTTTCCTAAAACCTTAAACTCAATCTGCTTACTTTTTAAGGCTATAGAAGCTTCTTTAATTTTTTCATTCAGGGTTTTAACATCAAAAGCTCGCACATACACAAAGGACTCAAATTGATAAAATCTATCTTGATCTTTTTTTACCTTTTCAAGATACTCTTCAGATTCACTAAATGAACTCTCACTATCAATATCCTTTAAATCTTTAAAAAGATTTGAGAAATGTAACCTTCTTCTGAGATCTAGCTTTGAAATTGTTTTCTGCTTATCAACTGGTTTTAAATTTAAAACAAAATCAAAGTCTTCAAGGGTGCAGATTTCAACTTCTTCAAAAGACTTAAGGTGAATAATTGAAGTGTATTGATTATCTATTCTGTAAAAATGCTCTTTGAACTCAATATTCTTTTTGTAATCGCCTAGATAGCTTTTTAAAACTTCGTCTGCATTTACCTCTTTAACAGAAATAGAATTAAAACTAATATTCTCTACCGAGTTGAGATAAGCAGACCTATTAAAGTAAAAGAACTTTAAAACCTCTTGATTCTCTCTCAAATCACTTTCATACTGCTCGTAAATACTCTGAAGTTTTTCAAGAGAATAGATAGAATTATCTATCGGATTAACTTTAAAGCATTGAGTGGTATTCTCTTTCAAATCAACTACATGGCTTCCTGATATTTTAAAAGGGAGGATCATTACTGATCCTCCGAGTAAGGGCCTATCTCTCTAAACTTAATCTCAAATCCTTTTAAGATTGATTCGATATCAAGAATATGCCTTCCTAGCTTAATGAATAGAAAGCAACCCAAGCTTATAAAAATATTGTTCATGAAAAATATCTGCGGAAGAACAATTGCTAACGCCAATACAGATAAATCTATCAAGTCTAACCCTAGAAATTTGGGAGAATTCGTCAAAGACTTTGGAAACTTCCTCATCGAACTAATCCTTTGATAAAGCTCACTAAAGCTGGTGCCCCAGAAAATAAAACAATTGCCATAACTGCCCTTACTATTTTTTGAGTAGCATCTTGTTTCCCAAACATAAGACTTGCAGCCCCTACTGCAATTCCAAGAATTGATAAAGCAAGCCCTAGGCTTAGAGACTCTTGGCCCATATTATCGATGGTTCCCTTAATAGATCTTGCAAATACTGGTGTTGAAATTAATAGAAGCACTCTACTCATGAATAGCCCCTTTTAGTTCAAAGGAATATCCGATGTTTCTTTGAAGACTTACAGTTCTTTTCTTTGCAATCCTTGAGTTTGGTAGTTTAAGGGCCTTTCTGATGAATCCATAATTCACAGATGTTGGAGCAAGTTTAGACTTAGACCGTGCCATAAGATCACTCGTTCCAAGTAAGCAAGTTATTTGGCCTTTAAATCTTGCAACTCTCAACCCTTCCCAGAATACTTTTTTTGCACCTCGAACAATGAGCTTTAACTCGCTTGTTTCATCTCCATCAAAAAAATGTTCAAAATCATCAAACTCAATAACAGCTTCTTTGGAATTAACAATTTTAAAACGAGCACGCTTTTCTTTTAAAACATCTCTTAAGTTGTATCTCTTATTATTTACTTCGAGAGAAAAGTAATGAAGTTCATGACTGCTTCCTGCTTTTAAAGATAATGTCGATGCAATTTTTTTAGATTTTAAAATTTCGTAAGTACACCTAATAGCCTTATCCCAAGGATAACATCCTGTCCTAGGACATTTTTTATTAGAATAATCAAAAACTTTCCTATTATACCAACTACCATTTTGATTATAGACTCTGAGCATAAGCTTAAAGCTTGAGTTCCGATCGATAATCCCTAAAAAATGTTTTGATTCTGAGTAGGTACTAGAAACTACACCTTGGGCATCTGACTTCATCCTGGAGTCTAATCTATCAACTAATGACACCCGAACTTCTGAATTCAAGCTCTCATAAGGGTTTCCAATGGCGGCTGTAACGAAGCCTTGATAATCATTAATCACCTGAGAGCCAAGTCTAGTAATTTTATCATCTTCTCCAGTATAGGTTTTAGAAAAAATCTGCTTAAATCCATCTTTTAGATTTTTAATCTTCTTTGAAACAAAATACTCTACTCTTTTATGAGGATAGCTAATTGCGATCAACCTTGAATTTTGAAGAAGGGCCCTTTTAAATTCAGGATAGGTTTTATCTCCTATTTTGAAATCAGCAACCCTCAGGTAAAGATTTTCTCCTTTCCCTAAAAGGGTAATAAAATCTTCAACGGTAGTAACAATTTCAAATTTTTTACTTTCAATTGCTCCGATATAACTATTTCCAAGAAAAATCTCAAAAACTTGTCCTTTCTCAAAGTTTTTAAGTTCTCCTTTAAAAACAACTGAAATAGTTTCCGTTTCAACTTCTGACAACCTTTTAGAATCAATCTTAAGACTGAGCCTATCAGAGGTTTTTAAATCAATTCTGAAAGAATCCTTATGAGGATCTAAAAGCTGATTTACAAGGTAATTCCCATGCTCATGATGAGCATAAGAAAGTAGCTCTTTTTGAAAATCTATTAACTTGATCTTATCAAAATTCTTTGAATAAGTTTTTACTTTTTCACTACCCTCCACTTTGTACTCAAGTTTCAAACTTAGATTTTTGATTTCAGGTTTTTCTATAACAAGGTTTGCTACGTACCGGTTC
Organism: uncultured Bacteriovoracaceae bacterium; assembly: GCA_938034385.1. Taxonomy (GTDB): domain Bacteria; phylum Bdellovibrionota; class Bacteriovoracia; order Bacteriovoracales; family Bacteriovoracaceae; genus JAHDHG01. The sequence goes on along the minus strand of CALHLC010000059.1, from coordinate 26,505 downwards.
GTTCCCTGTCTGATTTCATCATAATCAGAAACCTGATCACCATCACTGTCCATAGCCATTAATTCTTTTGATTTATCAACTTTCTGCTCAGTATTTTCAAATGAGCAAGACATCATTAAAAATAAACTTAAAATTAAATACATATAAAATAACTCCCTTTATTAAAAATATGATTCGTAACAGTGAAGTATCCGCTTAATTCATCCAATGAAACAAAAACGAATTCTTCTAGCTCTCTTAGCTTTTTTTCCATGCTTTCCTCCTTGAAGTAGCTTTTCTAAAGTTAAATTTTCAACATATCGAAATATAAGTAATCGTTTATATTTGATTGAAAACTTCGATACTCCTCCCTTTCAATTTCATAATCAGAAAACGAAAAAGAGTTTAGATACTTTTTAAGCCTATTGAGGTCTTCATTTTTCTTTTTAGTTTTTTGTTTTGGTTTTGATTCGATGTGAAAAGTGTGATCATGTGCGTCCATTCTTTCTCCTTTGTGATGAACAATTTTTAAATTTGAGTTGGACTAATATGCAGGAATGAGGCCATTTTTAAGCTGAATTGCATTAATTTTATGATCCTTTAGAAATTGAATAGTTAAAGAATTTTTCAAATATTTATTATTTAAACTTATTGCCCAATGGATTCATTTTTTATGAATGTAAGTTAATTAAAAATGAATTTTCATATTTAAACTTGTAAATATTATCCCAATGAAAAATTTAAAAATCCTTATTGTTGATGACGAACAAAGGTGGCAAAAAATTATTTCGCATGAATGCAATTCAAGAGGACTTGTTACCACTTGTGACTCGAAAGAAAGCGCATTAATAGAATTAAGAAATAGAAAATACGATATTGCTTTTATAGACCTCTACTACAAAGGAAAACTTGAAGGCTATGAGGTTATAAAGCAAGCTAAAGAGTCTTCTGTTTATCCCGTTGTTATAAGCAGCATGGATAAAAACGAAATTTTTAGAAATTGCTATACTCTTGGAGCTAAGAGTTATCTTAATAAAGATCGAATAAGAGAAGGAATTGGACAAGTTTTTAACAAATATCATTTTTCTCATAAGGATAACTCACTCCAAAAAATAAGGCTCTTAAAAAAATTTAAAACTCAAGATCAAAAACTTATTCAATCAATTCTAAATCTCACCGTAAATCCCAATCATGACATTCCTATTTTAATCTCTGGGCCAACAGGAGTTGGAAAAACAACTATTGCAAAGTTTCTTTATGAATCATGGTTTCCAGAGCAAGATACACCCTTCAAGTCAGTCAACTGCTCTCAATTCAGTGACAACCTCTTGGAGTCTGAACTTTTTGGGCATGTGAAAGGATCTTTCACAGGGGCAATTAATGATAAAAAAGGAATTTTTGAATTGGCTGATGGAGGAGTATTGTTTCTCGATGAAATTCATACTCTTTCATTAAAGGCCCAGCAAAAACTTTTAAAAGTAATAGATGAAAAAATCTATTCTCCTTTAGGATCAGAAAAAGAACTTTTCTCCGACTTTAAACTCATTGCTGCATCCAGCGTGGATCTACTGGAGCTTGTAAATGCTGGAACTTTTAAAAGAGATCTCTATGGAAGAATCGATTATTATAATCTTCGCATTCCTCCACTAAATGAAAGAAAAAAAGATATAGAACTACAAATCGATCATTTCATGAAGGATTGCACTATCAAGATGGCCTTAACAGAGAAGGCCATTAATAAACTTACAAGTTATGATTGGCCTCAAAATTCAAGACAGCTTAAGGCCCTTATTAAATCTTGGGAGCTTAAAGAGCTAACCCTTATTGATCATACTGATATTGAGTTCAAAGAAGATAGAGTCCGAGAGATCAAGTTATCTCATTCTCAGTTCAAACTTATTGAAAAATATGGACTTAAGTTTGTCATTGATGAACTTCAAAAACAAGCAATTGTAAAAGCACTTGAGAAATCCACGGGTGTTACCAAAGACGCTTCAAACATGCTGCATATTTCTTCAAGTAATCTTTGTAATTTCTATAAGAAATACAATCTAAATAGAGAAGCATTTGTAAACAGAGGAGGTTTCCGATGATTGCAGATTCTATCAATATCCATGATTTAAAGGGAAATCTCAGCTCAATCAAACACAGTTTAAAAATTGCAGATGAGATTGATGATATTGTTCTTAAAAATGAATTCATTAAGGTCGCTCTTGAATCAATAGAACTTCTACAAAAAGAATTATTGAAGGTTAAAGATGAGTAATGAGTACAAAACATTTAAGATATTTATGACCGCAATGGATTGCGAGCAAGATTCTTTACTTAAGGATCTTCAAGAATACGTCTCAGAAGCAAATTTAAGTTTTTTTGAATATAACTTTCAAGAAAATGCTTTGATGTGTGAAGGGACAAATCATAATTGGATTTTTATGAAATCAGGAGTTGGGCCGATCAATGCTTCAATGAATTTATCCGCTATTTTAAATAAGTACGAAGTCTCATCTGTATTTTTATTTGGAGTTGGTGGTGCCCTATCAGATAAGATCGAGCAAGGAGATTACTTTATCGCTTCAACAATAGCTGATCAAGATTCTCTTTATTATGGGGAAAATATTGAAAAGATGGGAACAGGAAGGTCGTATCTTTCATTAAGTGAAGAAGAAAAAAAGAAAAATAACAAAGACTATCGAGTCCAGCCAATGATGACTGAACTCTTTAAAATGTTCTGTGAAAAGAATTATCTTGAATACAAAAAGGGAAAAGTTTTATCTGGGGCATCCTTTGTAGATAGTCTTCAGAGAAGAAAATATCTCAACAAAACTTTTAATGCCGATTTTGTTGAAATGGAATCGGCAGCTTGCGCTTATGTATGCTCAAAGTTTCATGTCCGATTTGGGATGATGAAAATATGCTCTGATGATCTATCTGGAAACAATGATCAGTATGTCGATTTTATTAAGGAGAATGTGAATAACGTTTATTCGTTATTTAAGTTTTTAGATGAAACAGATATTTAGCATTACATTTTTAATATTTACACTTTCACCCGCATACTCTTGCGTAAATATTGGTGTGCTTTCACACTTCAATAGTATCGGAAACGATGGCACTGTTTACGGCAGACAAATTCTTGAAGGTCTAGATAAAGCAAAACAAGAAATCAAAGGCACTTGCTTTAATTTGAACAAAATTGACATCGGTAAAAACCTCGGAGAACTTCAAAAGACTTTTAGATTGAACAAAGAGAAAAATGATTACTTTGTTGGTCTTGGTCAGTCTAATAAAGTCTCCGCTATAAAGAGTTTCCTTGGAGATAAAATGCTTTTCTCCCCTACTGCTACCTCTAACACTTTTAGTGGTTCAAAAACCATATTTTTAACATCAGGTATAAATAGTTTATTTTCTAAAAAGATTTCTAAGCACCTTAATAATCACTATAAGGATATTGGAATAATCTTTAGTCCTTCAAACATTTATTCAGTTGATCTAAAAAACCAGATTCAGCAGAATTTAAAAATTAAGGGACAATATTACGAAACAAGTAAGAAAATTAAATCCAAACATGATGCAATTTTTATCATTCTCGATGAGAACGAATCCGCAAAGGCTATTAACGATATTGATCAAGGCAAATACTCAAAAATTATTATCGGAGCCGATTCATGGGGCCCAAAAAGCATCTATCTAAATCAAGTTTTCAAAGATCTTAAATACGTTAAATCAGTATATCGGTTCAACACATTTACAAAGTCATCTAAATTTAGCTCTGACTTAGCATTTTACAGCTACCATTCTTTAAAACTTATTAAAATTTTAGAAGAAGACTGTACTCAAAAGTCATTTAAGTGCTTTAAAAATAAAAAGAATAAAATTCCTGCCAAAACAGAGGAAAACTACCTTTCATGGAATATCAAAAAAGAGGTCGTCTATGAAAGATAATATCTTACAAAAAAGCATCTATGCTATTTTCTTTTTAAGCTTCAGCCTTTTAATCTTCAGCGCACTTGATAGATACCAAACAACAAAAAATGAAGTAATTTTAGTTCATAGGAAAAATCAAAATCTTCTCACGGACAATCTCGTTTTAGATCAAAGAGAATTACTAGAAAAAAATATTTTTAGTATAAAAAGAAGCTTTCATATCGATAACATAGAGATTACCCCACAAAGACCTCAAGAGGGACTATTTTCATTATCAAAACAGATCTATGGTAAGCATTTTATTAAATATTCTTTTCTTAAGAAGTATCTAAAATTAATCACTCCTCTTTCTATATTTTCAGTATTGGTTATCCTGCTTTTCTTTTTCTCTTCAAAAGCACAAAAAGAAGTAAACCGGAAGTTAACAATAGCAAAAATAGCTGAGGCCAAGTCAGAATTAGCTGATCTTGTTTATCATGATATCAAATCCCCTTTGACTCAGCTTAAAAACTTCATACAAGAAAACAACGATTCTAAAAACCTTGTTCAGCAATCTTTTCAGCAAATTGAGCAAGTTCTTGAGAATTTAAACTCTTACAACAAAGAAGAAAACTCCTTTAAAGAAATATTGAACTTGAAAAGTCTTTTGGAGGAAACTATTTCCCTTAAGAAAAAAGAGTATTCTGAACTGAAGAGCCTTCAAATTGATCTTGAAATCAAGGATATTGCCAAAGACTTTTCAGTCTCGATTAGTAAGTCAGAATTTCAGAGGACTCTTTCTAATATTATCAACAATTCAATTGAGGCATCTACGGAAAATAAATACATTCAAATTGAATTGCTTGCATCAAAAGACAAAGACAATCTAGAAATCTCAGTTACAGACAACGGCATAGGCCTCAACGTGGAGGATCCACTTTCACGAGATGTCAGTAGCAAGTCCCAGTCAGGACTTGGATTGTACCAATCTCAAAGATTTGTAGAATCAATTCAAGGAAGTATTGAAATTCAAAATAGAAGGGCTCATAAAAAAGGGGTGAAAGTTGAAATTAAACTTCCCCTCAAGGAAATAGAATTTTCTCCATCTGGGATTATTCTTATTGATGATAGTGAGATAGTACATAAAAATTGGGAGATTATTTCGAAATCAAAAAATATACCCTACAAGGGATTTGAGGATCTTAAATCATTTTTTGATTTAGTTACAAACCTTAACAAAAAACACACTGTTTTTATTGATTACAACATAAAAGGGTCACAAACAAATAATAAAGATATAGAGAAAATTAACTCCTTTGGCTTTAATAACGTGGTAATTAACTCTAGCTTTAGCAGAGCTTTATCATTGCCAAACAAAAATATTCTTTTACTACGGAAAAAAACATTCGTTATTACAAACTAAAGAATCTCACACTCATTACTTTTTGGAGTTAAAATTGTGGTCTTACTGACTGCTCGAGTAACACCAACTCTCATCATTAGCTTTGACTGCTCAACAACCTTGGGCTTATTGGGATTTCTAACAAATCGGCCTCTTCTATATCCTTCGAAAAGAAAAACCTCATTAAATTGCTTACCTTTTGCTTTATGGATGGTCATTACATGCAAGCCTGCATGCCTTTTCACCGTTGTAGAGAAATTTTCTTGCTGAATTGTATCCATGTAAACCTTAGAAGCATTTTTGTAAAATCCAAATTGTCTCCATTGTGTATTTAAGGTCTCTCTTAAGTATGAACCTTTATGCAAGAGCCTTACATATCTTGCATCCTCTCTAATTGTGACAAGTGGTTTTTCATTCGCATGATCAGAGAATAGTTTAAGGTTTAAAAACCAATCATCCCAAGGGTTTCCTGACATTTCAATAGACATTCGTTCAGCAACAATTTTATCTATTTCAGTTAGCAAGGCAAGTCTACGAGTTCCCCTTAACTTTTTTCCTGTCTCAATATAACTTTCTAAAGCGACTGATAATGCCAACTCTGCTTTAGTGGGAGGTGATGCCCCCTTTCTTCCTTTCATATGGTCTATTAAAGATAATAAAATCTTCTTTTTCAAATAAGCGGGGTCGCTATGGTCTTCGATCATAAGAGAAAAAAGATAACCCGCTAACGTTGGCCCTTCAGCATCAACGGCAACATGATGTTCTAAAACTGGAAGATTATCTTTCTGTGATGATAAGTAGTTGGATGCTTGTAACATTTGCTTTTTAGTGGGTACTAAAATGGCTATAGACCAATCATCAAGATGGTTAACTCTTTTAATTCCATCGATCAATTTAGTTTTTAAAGAATACATCTCGTGGAAGTCTCTATAAAAAGGATAACTGAAAACTTCAACATCATTGTACTGTGTAGTCCTAACTGTACCAGTAAGAATATCATTCCCATATTGTGCGATATCTTTACCATTGCTCCTGTTATTTTCAATTCCAAAATCAAAAGTTAAAGGTTTAAAATCAGAAATATATTGTCCAATTCGAGCAGGATCTGCCCCTCTGAACTCGTAAATTCTTTGCTCCACATCAGCCAAAGCAATAATAGTGGAATTTTCTCCCAAGATCTTAATGACTTCCCACTCCTCTGAATTCGTATCTTGAAATTCATCGACAAAGATTATGGGATAAGTATTAGATATAAGGCTTCTTAATTTGCTAGACCTGCTAAGTAAATCCTTAGTATATTTAGCAAACAGGTCAAAGCCTAATATTCCTTCATCATGGAACAGCCTTTCAAATTCGGAAGATCTATTATCTGACGCAATATGCGCCATTTGAACTGCTGCCTCCGAGGGTGTAATTAGCTTAAGTGGATACTTAGGGTTTAGCAAATATGAATGACTCCTTAAAATATTCCAAAAAAAGCCGTGATAGGTATTAACTTCTATAGTTTTTAAACCATCTTTTGATACTAAAGAACTTGCACTTTCTAGGACTCTTGCGACTGTTGCGCGTGCGAAACTTAAAAATAAAGTTTTTTGACCTTTTAGAAGATTTTTAGTTTCTTGAGAACACTTTATTAGTGCGATGGTAGTTTTTCCAGAACCAGGTCCCCCAAGAACCAGTAAGTTCTCATTTGAATCAAGTATTTTTTGTCTTTCAGAACAAATATTAATTTTCATTTATTAATCTAAGAAGTCATTAAGGTTAACTTCACCTGTTTTTACCTGATTTACTGTTTGTCTAATGTTCTTTAAAGTTTCTTTTATAAAGTTTGGTATCTCTTCATAACTACAACTTTGCAACAGTAACGCTGCAGTACCAGCACCTTTTGACCAGCCAAAGTATTTTTCTAATTGGCTTTTAATTTCTTCATTAGTACTTGTCTCAGATGGTACATGTGAGTTTAAATGTGTCGGCCATTCATCGTCAGATACAAGCTTTATTGCAAAAGACTTTAATTTATCGGATGGGATGTGGTTCATTATTAGCTTTTCAAAGCTCTTTTCTGGTGACTCATATGAATAGTCAACTTCATTGTTGATACCTGCCCCTTGGGTTGCATCTTGTTTATCAAAAATAGCATAAGTGGTTTTACCAAAACTCTTTAATAGACTTGCGATTGGTTTTATTTGCGTGTCCGACTCCGCGTCAATAATAGCTATCCCCAAAGCCTCAAGGCTGGAGTACTCCTTAGGTTTTAGGCTATTTAGATGTCTTGCAACTAATGGTAAAGCATCATACTCAGTTCTACCTTCAGCAATTAATACTCTACTTGCTAACAATGCTTCACAATAGCGTTTTCTGAATTCTAATTGATATGACTTTCTTTTTATATTATCTGTAAATCCTGCAAAGCATGACTTTACCACCCCATCCTCATTACTTAACACTACTATTTCTTTTGGATCAAATTCTTCTAGCACATATGGCGAATGAGAGGTGAAAATTGCTTGCGAAGACTTGTCTCTAACACTGTTAATTATTCTCTTTTGCGTATGCGGTGGTATCGCAATCTCTGGCTCTTCCATCGCAAAGATAACATTTTGTTTCAAGTCTGCAATTAGGGATAGCATTGATAAAACAAGAGTGTTTATTGTTCCAGTTCCCTGCTTTCGAAATGGAGCTATATGATCCTCCCCATTTACTTTTTTTACCCCAGTAGACATAAATACATTGAGAGTTTTTCTAAGATGCTCTCGTGTAAAGTCCGAAACCTTCATTTTAGGATTGGTTCCCCAGTCTGATGGAACCAATGACTTCAAAGAGTCTTGTACTCCAGACAAGATATTTAAAACTCCAAGTTCTGGATTGTCAGCAACATTGATAGCTCTTATTTGCTCTAAAGTCTCTTCCCACATATCGAGCTTTACTTTACTTAGTTGTAGGATAATATCTAACAACGAACCTCTTTCAAGACTTAATGCTCTTGAGCCTGTTCTCAATGTTCTCAAATATAAAAAACCACAAACTCTTTTATCTCTAGTTTTAAAGGGAACAAGAGTTCCGTCATCTTTTACTGGCAGCTGAAAATAAGTATTTCCAATAAAATCGTCTTCTTCAGTATCATAAGAACCTTTAAAACAAACTCGAATCGCAGGTAGAACTGCTTCTGGATCTATTGACTCGGGAGGTGGATTTTGAACTAAACTCTCAGTATGAGTATCCCACCACTCAACATGATCTTTAAAATGACGTTCTTGTTCGTCGTTAATAGCAACAACTGTTACTTCTATAAATATTTCAATAGGTGTTTTGTCATTACACAAATAATCACCAGCAAAGAAATCATGCTCATTAATTGCAGGCTTTCTTCTCATACGATCTGGGCCAAGTACTAAATCAATTGCTTCTAAAACTGTTGATTTACCTATATTGTTATCCCCAACCACTACAGCATGGTTTGGAAACATAACCTCACCAAATTTAATACCTCTAAAGTTTTTAATTATTACTCTGGAAATTCTCATAGATCAATCCTAACTTACCCAACTTTCAGAAAGAGTCTCAGCCTGCTTCAAAACTAAAGCGATTGCTTCTTCCGTTTTCTCAGGAGGATATTTATACTTCCTTAACAATCTTTTAATCTTAATCCTAATACTGGCCCTTACACTTTCTCTCTGGGCCCAATCAACCGTGACGGTTTTACGTAACTGATCTGTTAATTCATGTGCTATTTTTTTTAGTATCTCATCACCAAGATCTCTTAGCGCTGCTTCATCATCAGCAAGAGCATCATAAAAAGCGAGTTCATCTTCATTAAGCCCTAGATCTTCTCCTCTTTTCATCTCGTCTTTAAAATCTTTCGCCATTTGTATGAGTTCTTCAATAACTTGTGCTGTTTCAATCGAACGATTACGATATTTTAATAAAGCTCTAGAGAGTAACTCGGAATATTTCTTAGCCTGAATGATATTTTTTGCAGTCTTCGATTTCACTTCACCTTTAAGGAGACGTGATAACATTTCAACAGCTAAGTTTTTCTGCTTCATGTTTTTTACTTCATCTAAAAAACTATCACTAAGGATTGAAATATCTGGACTTTCAAGACCAGCAGCTTCAAAAATATCTACTATTTTATCAGAGACCAAAGCTTTAGAGACAACTTGTCTTAGAGCATTTTGAACCTGATCATCTGAGATCTTTTTATCAGCACCCTCTTTTTTAGTTAAAGCAACTTTAATTGCTTGGAAAAGTGCTATTTCTTCTCTTAACTCGATCGCCTCTGGCATAGTTCCACATAATGCATTTGATTTAGTGATACCCAAAACAACGTCGCAGAAATTCTTTTTTCCATCTTCTAGGCCTAATAAATGATCACAAGCTGAAGCAATAATATAAAAAAGTTTTTTCGAGTTTTTAAACTCTGAGTAATCTATCTCTTTGAGCATATCTCTAACATAATCAACTTTTCCTAGTAAGATCGTTAAGGCTTCATAAACATCTATCGTGGGTTGCCCTTTACCATTACTCTGAGTATATGTTTTTAAAGCCTCTCTTAACTCATTGGCGATTCCTAAATAATCAACAACTAAACCACCAGGCTTATCCTTAAAAACACGGTTTACTCGAGCAATGGCCTGCATAAGGTTTGCTCCTCTCATAGGCTTATCAATGTACATTGTATGCATCATTGGCGCGTCAAACCCTGTCAGCCACATATCACGAACAATAACTATTTTAAGAGAGTCTTCAGAGTCTTTACATCGCTTTTCAAGATGTTTACGCCCTTTTTTATCATAAACATGATTTCGTAATTCTTTTTTATCTGAGGCACTCCCTGTCATAACAACTCTAACAACACCATCATCCAAACTTGGCCTTCCGTTAGTATCAACAGAGCCAGCCCAATCAGGTCTGAGTGCAACTAATTCATTGTACATTTGGACACAGGCTTCTCTGGAAATACAGACTATCATAGCCTTTCCATCAATTGTTTTAAGGCGATCTTCCCAGTGATCAACAAGATTTTTTGCAACCTGCTCAACTCTAGAATCAGCAGTTACGAGCTTTTCGAGAGCTGCCCACTTTGTTTTTTGCTCATTAACATAAGTATCTGAGCTGTCTTCTGATTGCTCCATAACCTCATCAATTTCAGCATCAATATCAGACTCTTCAGAAGACAGTTGAAGCTCAGCAAGTCTTGATTCGTAATAGATAGGAACTGTTGCGCCATCTTTTACAGCTTGTTCTATGTCGTAAATAGAAACATAATCTCCAAAAACAGCCTTAGTGTCTCTGTCTTCTTGAGCCACAGGTGTACCAGTAAAACCAATGAAACCAGCATTAGGCAAGGCATCTCGCAAGTGTTTGGCGTAACCATAGGTTAACTTACCGTCGGCCTCACGAACCTTTGCCTTTAAACCATACTGACTTCTATGCGCCTCATCAGAAATCACAACAACGTTTGATCTATCAGTTAACTCAGGAAAGCTATTTTCACCATCCATAAGTGAAAACTTTTGAATGGTAGTAAAAATAATCCCACCTGACGGACGCTTTAAAAGTTTTCTTAGCTCATCTCTATTATCTGCTTGTTCAGGCTCTTCACGAAGAAGCTCTTTAGCATTTGAAAACGTTTGATAAAGTTGCCCATCAAGATCATTTCTATCAGTTACAACAACAAGTGTTGGGTTATTCATTCTAGGATGATTCATTAATTTAGCCGCATAACAACTCATAGAAATAGACTTTCCACTGCCTTGAGTATGCCAAACAACGCCACATTTACCGTCTTTTACATCCTGTGTGGCTGCAATTGTACTATTAACAGCCTCTCTAACGGCATGAAATTGATGATAACCAGCAATTTTTTTAATAATGTTTCCGCCGTTTTCTTCAAAAATAACAAAGTATCGTATGAAGTCTAAAAGAAGTTCTTTATTAAAAAAGCCCTTAGTCATAGTTTCTAGTTCAAACTCAAATTTTGGGATATCCTTCTCATTACTTCGAGTTCGCCAATATCCATAACGCTCTTTACCTGAAGTGATAGAACCAATTCGAGCATTGATACCATCAGAAATAATTGAAGCAACATTATAGGAAAATAAATCAGGCAATTCTTCTTTGTAAGTGTTGATCTGCTCAAATGCTTTCCAAATGTCAGCATTTTCATCAGCAGGGTTTTTAAGTTCTAATACGGCAATCGGAAGACCATTAATAAAAGCGATGACATCAGGTCTTCTATTCCCGTTTTTACCGTGAATGGTAAACTGATTAATAATTAGAAAGTCATTATTCTTTACATTATTAAAGTCGATTACTTTAACAAAGTCGCCTTTAAGTCTTCCATCAACTCTTACCTCAATAGGAACACCGTCATTTATAAAACGGTGAAATTGTCGATTATTTACTTCGAGGATTGGAGATTCTGGGCGAGATAGTCTTTTTACAACTTCATCAATTTTGTCTTCTGGAACATTAGGATTAATTTTTACAAGAGAATCTCTTAAACGATCAATAATTACCACTTCTTTATAGTCTTTTCTAAATGGTCTATCTGTATCAGGAGCAATATCATAACCACATTCATATTCCCAACCAAGTTCTTTTAACCAGTCTATGCATAGTAGCTCTAATTGATCTTCAGTTATCATAACTTGCCTTTTTCTTCTTCTAAAAGTTTAGGTAATAAAATATCTCTCATATCCTCTAATTTAGAATTTAATCTTATATTTAAGCTAATTTTATTTTGTATATTATTAGCAATAACATTAAAGGCATCTCTAATCTTCTTAGGAATATTAGGGATTTTAAGTCTGTATACATTATTTCGATTAAGGCCAGGAACTGCGGCATCCGTATTCATTTTATTAAGACTTAATGTTTCAAGGAGATAATACAAAAAGCTGAGACTGTATCCATTTATTGGTTTTACATAAAAAGTAGTGTCTATAGGAAAGAAGTCCTCATTTTCCCAATATAAACTACCAACAGTACCTTTTCTACCAACGATAATCCCCGGGCCACATACATGAGGAGTATTGTGCATACCAGTCTTCCCACCAGAGCCATATACAGGAACACTTCCTTCTATTCTATCTGACTTCTTTAAAGATTTTCCATAGACAAGTTCGAGGACCTCTTCAACATTTGTAATTCCAAAGTCTTTTGGAATCTCACCAATCTTGCTTTCCTTAAGTTCGCTTGGAAACAATGAGGCAATATAAGTGAGTTTTTCTTTGTTCTCATCTGACATTGAATCGAGTTTCTTTTTAATTCGTAAAGATACTTCTTCAGGTGTGTTTCTAAGTTCCTCTAAACAAAAGTTGCCTGAAATTATAGCGATTGCGTAAACCTCAGCCTCTTTCTTCGATAATCCTCCATCTAATGCTATTTTTTTTGCATAGACAGGATCAAAATCTACAAACCATGATTTATACAAAGCACGAGAAATATTTTTTAGCTTCTCATTCATTTGCTCATTAACTTCAACTCTTTTACTAAGGCCATAATATATATCTCCTATATCTTTTTGAATTTTTTTAGATGGACAAAAAATTGAAAGCTCTAATAACTCAGTTTGTCTTATTCCCGGAACTGACGAACCAGTAGCTCTTCCTACAATTTCAGATTGAAAAGAGGACGAATTCATATACGCGTATAGATATTTTGGGTAAAGAATACTTTGATTAGCTCTAATCGCATATAGCCTTTGACTTAAAACAATAGGATAATCGTTTTCCCAATAAAGCCTTTCGCCAAGAGTCGCTCCTTCAGACACAAGAAAACAATCTCCTGCTTTAATGTCTTCTTTCATCCATTTTCTATAAACTTCCTCTGACACATATCTTATTTGATCTAAACTTTTCAATCTCCCATTTTTCACATTTTTAGCAGAAATTGCAGGGATACCACTAGCAACCCAGTCGCCTCCCATTTTTTTAGGTGTTTTGCCTCTATGATCAATTACCGTTTCAATACAATCTTTTAGCTTTTTAAACGTCATACCCAATACCACTTAAGTATACTTTGATTTGACTATCAAGATCAGCACCTTGCTCTATCAATTGACTTAACTCACTTGTCAAAGACAACATCTTTTTATTAAAAGAGTCTGAATCGATATTGGTGTTTGTTGCTCCTACATATCGGCCAGGATTAAGTATAAAATTATGTTCTAAAACTTCTGAGATTTTTTCAGATTTACAAAAACCAGCGATATCTTTATACGAAGAGTCTTTAGATCTCCAAAAATGATATGTCTCAGCCATTTTAATAATATCAGCATCTGAAAAAGCTTTCTGGGTTCTATTTACCATACTTCCAAGTTCATTAGCTTCTATGAAAAGAATCTCTTTAGGCCTTGCTCTAAATTTTTGATTATTAAGTTTGTCTTTTGTTAAAATCCAAATACAAGCTGGAACTTGTGTATTAAAGAAGAGTTGAGAAGGAAGATTTATAATACAATCCACAAGATCAGCCTCAACCAATTTTTGCCTAATAACACCTTCACTGTTTGTATTAGAAGACATAGAGCCTGTCGCAAGTACAATTCCAGCATAACCTTTAGGTGATAAGTGATGAATCATATGCTGTAGCCAAGCAAAATTCGCATTGCCCTCTGGAGGGGTTCCATATTTCCATCGTCTATCTTCAGTAAGTTTATCTCCACCCCAATCACTGATATTAAATGGAGGATTAGCCATTATGAAGTCGGCTTTTAAGTCAGGGTGCTGATTTTGACTGAAGGTATCCGCTGGCTTTTTCCCAAAGTTAAAATCTATTCCCCTAATTGCCATGTTCATAGCAGATAGTCGCCATGTTGTTGGGTTCGATTCCTGACCATAAAGTGAAATCTTTCTTTTTGCCTCATCAACATGTTTTTTATCAGTATGAGCTTCAATGAACTTCTCACTTGAGACAAAGAATCCACCGGAGCCCATTGCTGGATCATAGACTCGGCCTTCATAAGGTTCAAGACACTCAACAATTAAATTAACAACAGATTTAGGTGTATAGAACTGACCACCTTTCTTGCCTTCGGCACTAGCAAATTGCCCTAAGAAATACTCGTAAACATGCCCCAGTATATCCTTTGCTTTATGTTCTGAATCGTTGAAACCAATTGTAGATATTAAATCGATAAGTTCACCAAGTCTGATGTTGGGCTGTCTTCTTGCAAAGTCCTTAGGAAGAACATTTTTAAGTTTTGAATTATCTTTTTCAATCGCTTCCATTGCATCATCAATTGTTTTACCAATATCAGATTGTTTGGCCATATCTTGAAGACCCTGGTAACCAGTAATTGTATTTCCATGCCATCTTGCAATTTGAGGAACCCAAAAGATATTGTGGGACTTATAATAATCACGGTCCTCAAGTTCTGACTCTATCTCTTCTTCGCTTGCACCTTCATAGTAATGCTCATGTTTAGGATCAGTGAGTTCCTTCTTTAAGTTTTCTCTAAATTCACCAAAGCTATCAGATACATATTTTAAAAAAATTAAACCAAGTACGACGTGCTTATACTCAGCTGCATCCATATTAACTCGCAATTTATCTGCTGCCTTCCAAAGAGTTCTTTCAATATCTTTTAGAGTCTGCTTCTTCTTCGGTGCAGTTTTTTTCTTACTACTAGTTTTCTTTTTCGTCATAATTACTCTTTTATCTTCTTGTGATTTCAAGAGGGCTGTCTGTCGCTCCACCTGTAGTTACCCAGCTATCAACTTCGCTCACCTTAAACTTCCACTGCCTCCCAACTTTATGAGCAGGGATTTTCTTTTTATCTACCCAGCGGTAGATCGTCTCTTTAGAGACACCTAAATGAGTTGCGATTTCTTCAACGGATAGCCATCTTTCTGGTGAAAACAATACAAACCTCTCTTTCATGATTAAACACTCTAAATTTTAACCAGCAATTACAAGCTATAGCAAATCATGACAAGGTCAATGAAGCGAGATTGTTTCGGTCAAGATTAGGAATTTCTATTTATTTTATCTTCTAAAATTCCGATGAATTTATTATTGAAATACCTAACTAAATCAAAATTCACTACCGCTTTGGAATGCCCTACAAAGCTCTATTATTCAGAGCATCCAGAGACCTTTGCAAATAAGAAACTTGATGATCCATTTCTTGAAGCTCTGGCAAAAGGAGGATTTCAGGTAGGTGCATTGGCACAATGTTATTATCCGCAAGGAAATGATGTAAAAACCTTAAATACCGAAAGCGCAATTGCTGAAACCAATGAACTTCTAAGAAAAGAAAATATCGTCATTTTTGAAGCAGCTATTGTCTTTGAGAATCTACTTGTTCGAGTAGATATTTTAGAAAAAATCGGAAATACTCTTAATCTCATCGAAGTTAAATCAAAATCATGCAATCCTAATACTTTTGAAGATGAGCTTTGGGATAAAAGATCGTTAAAGAATGGTCAATACAAACTCAAAAAAGATTGGAAAAAGTATATCTACGATTTAGCTTTTCAGGGATACGTTCTAAGAAATGCAATGCCATCTTTTAATATTAATCACTTCCTTATGTGTGCTGATAAAACTAAGAAGGCAAGCGTTGATGGATTAAACCAAAAATTCAAAATAGCTGAGTTTAATAATAGATTTGCCGTTGATATTACAGGTGACGTCTCTAAAAAATCTCTAGGTGAAGAAATTTTAACTAAAATTAACTGTAATGAAGCTATCTCTATTATTTATGAAGAGAAAGAAATGGGTGAAAGATTTAATGGACTTGGATTTGTTGGTGCAATTAATAGTTTTTCCAAAGCACTTACAGACGATACCCCGATTCATTCTAATGTTGGTGGGAAATGCAAGAATTGTGAGTTCAGAGCAAGAGAGGATGATAAAGCATCAGGCTTTGATGATTGTTTTATAAAAACAGGTCTCAATCAAGAAGAGTTGACTGAATCTTTTGTATTTGATTTGTGGAATTTTAGAGGTGCTGATAAGGCAATTTCAAATGGAAGGATTCTTCTCAGGGATCTCGATCTAACCGATATTAAATTAAACAAAAATGAAGATGGAAGTTTATCAAGTGCCGACAGACAAACTCTTCAAATTGAAAAAACCAAAGATGACGATAAGTCCGTTTATCTTGATATCGATGGATTAAGTAGAAAGTTTTCAGAATTCACCTATCCCCTTCATATGATTGATTTTGAAACCTGCATGACTGCAATTCCCTTCAATAAGGATAGGTCTCCCTATGAGCAGGTTGCTTTTCAATTCTCTCATCACATTATTTATGAGGATGGAAGAATTGAACATGTTAATGAATATATCAATAACACAGTAGGTTTTTTCCCAAACTTTGAGTTTGTGAGAAAGCTTAAAGATGCTCTTGGTGAAGTAGGCTCAATCTTCATGTATTCCAATCATGAAAACTCAGTTCTTTGCCAGATCAGAGGACAGCTTATTGAAAGCTCTGAGGTTGATAAGGATGAGCTTATTGATTTCATCGAAGATATCACCGTTAAAAATGGGAAATGGTCTGGAAAAAGAAAAATGTTTGATCTTTGTGAGCTAGTTAAAGGATACTACTACTCACCTCTTACTGGTGGATCAAATTCTTTGAAATTTGTTTTACCAGCAATATTAAAAGAGTCAAAGTTTCTTAAAGAAAAATACTCTAGGCCAATTTATAATTCGAAGAATTTTAAAAATCACACATGGATCAAACTAAAGGATGGAGAAGTACAAGATCCTTATAAAACTCTACCCTCTATTTTTGAAGATTATGATTATGAAAACCTCGAATTAGTTTCTAGAGATTCTGATATCGCTAATGGTGGAGCTGCTTTAACTGCATATTCGATGATGCAGTTTTCTCGCATGAGTGATAAGGAAAGATTGAAAATCACCGAAGCTCTTCTTAGATATTGCGAGCTTGATACTTTTGCCATGGTGATGATTTATGAGCATTGGAATCATTTGATTCAGGAATATATTAAGAATAAGGATGTTGCTTAATTATGGGAAGATCATTAAAAATTTACGTTACAGAAGACTCTCCTAGGTCATTAAAGAAAATTACAATTTAACGAAAGTTCAAGTCTTATTTTTTTAATAGAGACCCACAAACTGAAATTAATCAGCTCGTGGGCGCATATTAAAAGTTAGATTTTATTCTAAACCTTGCATTTCCCATCAGCACAAGATCTCTTCTCACCTTTACAACTCCCGCATTTATTCTCGCAACAAGACTTATCAGCCTTGCACTGCCCACTAGAACAAGCTGAAGCTTTTGAGCTACAGCAAGACTTATTTAAGCTTGAGCATGAAAAAGCTAGAAGGAAAGATCCCATTAATAATGTATATTTAAATAATTTCATATTTTCTCCAAATTAATTTTTTCTAAAACAGTAAATAATTGAAAATTAACTTAAGAGAATTGGAGGTCTTAATAATTCATCGTTGTAAGGATGAGTTTTGTCTGATGGCTGAAGAAAAACAATATCATTGTAATCCAAAGCGATAAAAACAATGTAATTGGATAAAACATAAAATGAGCTACAACAAGAGCAGCAGTTTTTCTGACAATCATGCTCTTGATTTTCTTCATTTTCTTTCTCGTGCTCTGAGCTGTGGTGATTATGACAATCCATTGATTCTTGTTTTGTCTCTATATTCTCTTTCACTGAACAACACACTGAAGCCTCAACAGATGCCAAGACAAAAAGAGTTACAATGAAAAGAGTAAAGTACTTCATTCACATATTATTCTATCAGATTATGCAAAAAACTCCACAAAACATCAGATCAAAAAAGACCTTAAAGTCAGCTAATTGTTAATTAAAGGATCTTTGGGCCATCAAATACTGTGTTTTTAATTTTTTACTATGTAGGTTCGTTCAACTTTCTAATACTTAACGGGGATTCTCATCTCACTAAATAATCTTTCCGGCTACAGTCTTTTCTTATGCAGACCACTTCATCGAAATCTTCTTCTTGTTCTTAACACAATCAAGAAGATACATATCTATTAACCGCTGATATGGAATACCTACTTCCTCACTCATGGATTTAAAGTAGTCAATCACCTGATGACTTAAATTTATCCCTACACTTTTTTTCACTAAACCTTTATAAGGATTAGGAATTTCTTTCATTTTCTTAAGATCATATTCCTTCTTCATAATCAATCCTCTCTTTTTTAGTAGTTTTTCTAGCTGAGATAATTCGAATGACTGACTCATCTTCACGAAAACAATGAACAACCATTAAGAGCCTAGAAACTGATCTCCCTATAATTATAAAGCGATCCTCTTGTGCTGAATGTTCTTCATCAAAAAACACTCGAGCAAAATCATCTTCAAATACTTGCTCAGCTTCTTCAAACCAAACACCATGTTTTTGGTTATTCTCTTTGTTTTTCTTAGCATCCCATTCGAATATCATCATCTATATTATATCTAGATTCAATATAGATTCAATCACTTTCTTAAGAAACAGACTTAAATCAAAAATTTAAGAAAAGATGTCCTACATATGTCCTACGGCCGTCCAGAAACCTCCATAAAATACCATAAAATCCCGAAGTCATTTTTAGACTTAAGGCATTAAAACTATTGGGTTTTACCCCTGTTTTTAGCTACTTACAAAAAAGAGTGAATCTGCTTGCCATGCAGAAGGTCGTGGGTTTGAGCCCCATCACCCGCTCCAAGTGAAGCATTGTGCGAAATCCGTCCTCAAAATGGCAATATAGTTCTTTCATATCAGATGTCCTGTTTTTACAAATGTAATCGTTTCTTCTTCGACATAAGGATGATGTGTTGATAAATGCGGACTTCTTATCCAGGTGTATTTCGGATACTCTCCATATTCATCTTGAAAGACTCCACTTAAAACTAAAATTTCTTCTCCCCCGTAATGAGAATGAGGTATAAATTTTTCACCTTTAGGCCATTTAACTAAAGCTGTTCCTGATGATTCGAAACTGTGTAAAGACATAACTTTTAAGCCACCATGTCCTCTAATCCATTCTTCCTTGTTAGTATTAATAATAACTTTTTCCAAATCCTTTTCATCGAATTGATTCAGTTTTACAAAAAGCAAACAGCCATCTTTACTAAATGGAGAATGAGAACTTCCTGGAGGATTTCTTAAATATGTCCCTTGAGGGTAATCTCCACTTTCATCAGAAAAAGTTCCTTCTAATACAAATATCTCTTCACCTTTAGGATGTATATGTTCAGAAAAAATTGCACCAGGCTCGTAACGAACTATAGAAGTTACATGACCGGTTTCTTCGTGCTCTCGTTCGAATTGAATTCTATGAACTTTCGAGGCAGGTGACTTCGTCCAACTTTCTTTATTAAATGCCAGAATTATCTTTTCATTAAAATTCATATTTATTGCTTTAAACATAAGAATCCTTTATCTTGTTTATCAAAAATCAGGACGATTATTAATCGTCCTGAAAGCTATAAAATAAAATGAAATCAAGTTAATTTCTACCTGCCATTACTCCACCATCAACATTAAATATTTCACCAGTTACCCAGCTTGATTTATCAGAAAGTAAAAACTCGATTGAGTTTGCTATATCTTTTGCCTGGCCTATTCTACCAATAGGATGAAAGTCGTTAAAACCTTGCAATGCTTCTTTGACTTCACTTTTAGGTATAAAACTTTCATAAACTGGTGTTTCTACAACAGCTGGAGCAACAGCATTAACTCGTATACCATGCTCGGCTAACTCCATCGCTAAATGCTGAGTTAAAGAATGAAGACCAGCTTTTTGCATAGAATAAGCTGAAGAAGGTGTTGCTTTAACAGCCTGAGAAGCCCACATTGATCCGATATTTACCACTGAGCCTTTTGTAGAATTTTCAATCATTTTTTGTACTGTTTTCTGAGTAATAAAAAACAAGCTTTTATTCAAATCTACATACTGATCATAATCTTCGTAAGTATGATCTATAAATGCTTTTGGTGAAAATGTTCCTGCAGCGTTGATAAGATAATCAAAAAAGTGAGAATCAAGCTCTTTTAATAAACTCTCAACTTCTTCTTTTTTATAAAGATCAGTTTTTATAAAGTTGAGAGAATTTTCATTTGGATCTTTCCTTCCCACAACTGTAACGTTGGCCCCTTGCTCTGATAACAAAAGTGCTGTTTCTTTACCAATACCACTAGTTCCCCCTACAATTAATGCTTTTTTACCTTTAAAACTCATTTCTACTCCCCTTCGAACTACCTACCAATAGATAGTTATTGTTAATAAATTTTTTTAGCCTAAAATATCATTCACTAAATCTTTGCAAGATTTAAGATATTTAAATTTTTTATCTACCCTATCAATCAGTAATGCACCTTCAAAAGAAGAAATCAAAATATTTGATAATGACTTAGTTTTTAATCTCGAATTTAATTCATTATTCTTTTTAGCAATATCTAAAATATCATTAATCCACTCAGTGACCCGAAGAAAGAAATTATTTACTTCCTTTTGTGATTGCTCAGTTAGGTTATTGTTATTTGCGGCGAGCATCCCACATAAGCATAATAAATCTTTTTTCTTCGTATCTTCAAATAACTCGATAAGTTTCAGGAGTTTTTCTCTTGAAGATAAATTATCTTGCTCCAATCTATCTAAGATTTTAAAAAAGCTGTTATTGTATTCAATCGCTATAGCAACTAGCAAATCGTCTTTTTTGGGAAAGTGATAGTGTACACTAGAGCTCTTAATATTAACTATTTCTGCCAAAGTCCTAAAGCTAAACGAATCAATTCCATTCTTTTGAATCATTCTCTTTGCTGCGTTTATAAGGTCTATTTTAATACTCACTTAACGAATCTATCAATAGATAGGCGAGTTGTCAAGCTTGCTAAAAAAGAGATTCAAATCGATTAAGAATTTCTCTTACAACATTATTGTGCCACTTTTTCTTACCTGTCTTAGTTGGTACTTTCATATCTGTTAAAAGCTCAGCAATTTTTCGATAGCTCAAACCTCGTCTCCTCATATCAATCATAATATTGATAATCTTATGTTCTTCCAGTGACTTTCTGGTCTTATACCTTTTTCTCCTTTTTCCAAATCGATCCTTAAAAAATTCATTACCGCCTCTATTTCTAAGCTCTATTCCATGCTTGATAATTTGATCTCTTACTGTAGTTTTTGAGGACGAAAATTGGGTGGCAATTTCTCTCAAGGATAGGCCTTCAGAGCAATATTTTTGAATGAAGACGTCTTTGGGAATTTCAACTTTTCCAATATAAGTGTTTGTATTTATTGAGATTTCTGGAATGAGGACGGATTTCGCACAATGCTTCGTTTGGCGCTCCAAATTTAATAATTTTAATTACTTAACTCTTTAAGATTGAATTGAAAATCACCAATGACTGTCTACTCGATATGCAGAAGCTTGTTATCTTGAATCTATTAGATATGAAAACGAGCAGATACAAGAAAATTGATTTTTTATAAACATGGTCTACAGTAACTCTAATTTGTAGACCATCAGTAGACCATAATAACATTTATGAGAACTACATAATCCTTAGCTTCAAAATCTACTCGAGATATGAAGTAACTAGAATATTTCATTACCATTTAAAATTCTTTAAGAAATCTTACCTTCAAAATCTTTTTCACTATGCCTCTCGTGAACTTGCTCACTTTCTTCTCCCCAAGTTCTATTTACCATTCGACCTTTCTTTACAGCCTTTCTTTCGAATATTTGATTTGTCCAACGCTTAAGGTTTTTATACGAATCAACATCTAAATACTCAGCAGCATTCTTATAAAGCTCTCCTTTAACTAAAGCTCCATACCAAGGCCATATGGCAATATCAGCGATACTATATTCATTACCTGCAACATACTCTCTCTCTTTTAAACATCGATCAAGAACATCGAGTTGCCTTTTTGTTTCCATGCTAAATCGATCAATCGGGTACTTTAATTTCACCGGTGCATAATTATAGAAGTGTCCAAACCCACCACCAACATAAGGAGCACTTCCCATTTGCCAGAAAAGCCAATTCAAAGTTTCAGCTCTTTTCTCAAGGTCTTGAGGAATAAACTTTTTAAACTTATCAGCAAGATGCAATAAGATTGAACCTGATTCAAAAATACGAACATCTTTATCTCCAGATGTATCAATAAGAGCAGGAACTTTTGAATTTGGATTTACACTTACAAACCCAGAAGAAAACTGGTCTAGTTCCATTATATTAATCAAGTGTGCATTATACTGTGCTTCATTTTCTCCACTTGCTAACAACTCTTCAAACATAATAGTAACTTTAACTCCGTTTGGAGATCCTAAAGAGTACAATTGGAAAGGATGTTCTCCCCTAGGAAGTTCTCTTTCAAACCTTGCTCCGGCCGTCGGTCTATTTATCGAAGCAAACTTCCCAGATCCTTCTTCGCTCCAAGACCATTTTTTTTCCAGTATATATTCAATCACTTCAACTCCCTTTTTTCATTTTTATAATTAATAAAAGTATGTTCACAACTTCTCTATGCTAAACAAAATATTTACTCAAATAGATATTCTTTTCCAAATTTAGGGGCAATAAAGTCTCTAGTAGATAGTTGGAACTTCTTCAATGCTTCCTTAAGATCAACAATCGGTTTTAGCCGTGGTTCATCAGTTAGATCCTTAAAAGTACCAAAGTGAATTCCAAAACCTTTTTTTAATTTCAAATCATTAAATATTTTGACCGCTTCTTCAGGATTAACATGTGCATCTTTCATGAACCATCTAGGAGCGTAGGCCCCAATAGGAATAAGCCCGACATCCATATCTCCATATTTTTTATTAATCATTTTAAAGACTTTACCGTACCCCGTATCTCCTGCGAAAAATATTTTCTTGCTTGCCTCTATATAAAAACCACCCCATAAAGTCTCTCTCTTATCAAAAGCTCCTCTCGCCGACCAATGTTGAACTGGAGTAAAATGAATAGGAAGTCCATTGAATTCAAATCGCTCCCACCAATCAAGCTCATGAACATTGCCAATACCCTTTGATTCCAAAAGAGCATTATTACCAAGCCCTACAAGTATTTTTGAAGAAAATTTATTACTTAATCTTTTAAGAGTTGGAATATCTAGATGATCATAGTGGTTATGACTAATGAGAATAATATCGATAGGAGGAAGATCTTCAAATTTTATCGCAGGCCCTATCACTCGTTTTGGTCCCGCCCAAGAAACAGGGGAAGAACGATCTGAGAAATGTGGATCTGTTAAGACGTTAATATTATCAACTTGAATGAGCACTGTAGAATGTCCAATCATAGTCAGTTTTAAAGCTTTAGATCTAGTAGTTGAAGGTTTAGAGAAACGTTGATTCTCTACCTTTTTCCAGTTTTCTCTATCGGCTGTGATGCGCCATTTAAGAACAGTAAAGAGACTCTTATCAGGAAATGGCTCTATATTATCAAATTTCTTACCATCAAATGGAGCAACGATTTTTTTGTTACCCATATTTTTAACTCCTGAACAACTAACCAATAATAACAACAAAGAAAGCATCATCTTTTTTTTCATATAGTTCTCTTCATTTAATTTTTAGAAACATTATATCTAGAAACAAAAAAGTTTAAGTATATAATCATTCCTATATAAGTGGATATGAGTATTGGCATGTTCGTATTAAATCCTATATTGAACTCTGGAATACCAAACCATTGTCTAAATGAAGTTGTAGCAATACTCAACATGAATAAAATTCCAAATACAAACAATCCAATAATGTATTTCTTATTTTTAGAAGTACGATTTATTCCATTTGCTGCATCTTGCTTGAAAAAATACATTAAAGCTAAAATACAAAAAATCGCTTCTATACCTATAGCAAGAAACACATTTGTAGCATAAAGCCCAAGCCCTATCGTTTGACTATGCTCTCCAAAGAAGTGATGTGGATGACCCGAGAAAAAATCTAAAACAAAATGTCCCACAACTAGTAAAGTTCCAAGCAAAGCTACTTTAGTACTTTTTGATAACATTTTTCCTATTATAAAAATAAGAATTAACCAAAAAGCTTGCGGAACAAGATCATGACTAAAAAGCATATTAACACTCATGTTACTCAAAGTGGCATTCAAGACATCTTCGGGACCTGTTTTTTCAAGACCAAAATAATGAAATATAAACCATAAAAAATCTTGTAATTGAGAAGCAATTAAAAAATAGAGTAATGTTCCCTTAGGATATTTTTGATGTGCAATTAAGGCCGTTGCATAATGTCCAGCAAGCATAATATATTTTCCTTTTACATATTTTAAAATTAGGTTTTAATCTTCTATTTTTTATTGATTATTAAGTTCATTTAACAACGTATTTGCAGCTAAAATGCCTAACTCATTAGCTGCTAATGGACTTGCTCCCGTTATTAGATTCCTATCAAGAAAGGTCGAATTATCTGATTTTTTGTTAATAATAGAAACTCCTAAATCAGAGAGTTTTTCACATAACTTCCAAGGCATATGACCTGGTAAATAACCAATTAAAGGAGTTTGCCTATCAACAGAATCAGGAAAGACTGTCATTTGATAGCCAGAATAGATAAATTTCTTACCATCTAATGCTGTTGATAATAATGAGCCTGGTCCATGACACAAAGTAATAGTGAATAAATTATTGTTATGCGCCCAGTGTAATATTTTTCCTACATTCTTATCTTCAGGGATACCAAGCATTGCTCCATGACCGCCCGGTATAAAGATTGCAGCATATGAGCTTTCTTTTCCAGTAAGATTTTCTATAAAGTTTACTAAGCTTTCTGGGTTTTTAAATCGTTCTTCATATTCTTTGTAAAAATCTAGTACATGTTTGTCTTCATTGGGCATTGCCCACATTTCAAAAATCACCGGATCTCCGTTAGGAGTTACAACATCAAAATCAAATCCAGCTTCTTTTAAGTGCAACATTGGCAAAATAGTTTCTACAGGATGATTACCTGTTGAAAAATATTTTCCATTCTTCATTTTCATGTTTTTTTGCTCAGTGCAAATAACTAATATCTTAGATTTAGGACCTTGATATTTTTGATATGATATTTTTTTATAATCGCTCTTAGCTGGAACTGCTAACTTTAAAGCAACTTTAGATGGAGCATACGAACCATCATCTTCTAGTTTAGGCGCTAGCCCCAAAATTTTCTTAAGCATTGTATTTTCCTTTATTAGTATCTAATGTATACTCTCTTACACTTAGATACTAACAATAGAAATAACTTAAACAAGTACGAACTAATTTGTAAGTAAGTATCGTTTTGGAAACCAATAGGCCTATGATAAAACAAACAACCAAAAACAAAGATTTTGATATTATCGACTCTCCACTTCTCAATGCAATTAATGTAATTGAGGGAAAGTGGAAGATAATTATTTTATATAAACTATACGATCAAACATTACGATTTGGAGAACTTAAGAAATCAATCCCTAAAATTACACAAAAAATGCTTACCCAAAAATTACGTGAACTAGAAGTTGATGGTCTTATCACTCGTTTAGCATATAATGAAATACCTCCAAAAGTTGAATATAGCCTTACTGAGCATGCAAGAGAGCTTGGTCCTATTCTGTGTCAATTGGGTGATTGGGGAAGTCACTTAAAAGAAAGTAAATCCAAATAGAAAAAATATAAGATTTATTATTGCAAAACATGGTCTACCGATGGTCTACAAGATACCGAAACATACCGAACAATACAGTAAGATCCAGAAACTGCTATGAGTCATAAGCTTTTGAAATCATTGCGAAAACACCATAATTTCAAGGTGTTACGAACACACTGAAAAAGTGTACGTTCTGCTTGCCATGCAGGAAGTCGTGGGTTTGAGTCCCATCACCCGCTCCAAAATTCAATAATTTCGAACACTTAAGTTCTTACTTTTCATTTTTTTAGCACTCGAAATATAGCAAATACGTCCCATGTATTAACTTCTATCTTGTTTAAAAAATAAATGCAGAACAGAAAAAAGTTTACAAAAAAAACACTTTATCTATACCCCCTACCCCTATATAGTTTATATATGAAATACTTCTTAAGTATATTATTTATTAGCATATGTTCTTACTCTCACCCAGTAATTTATAAGGATGGATGGGTTTATTGGGCCAATTTAGCACCTGACATGAATACATTAAGAGTTTCTTATACTCCTCATCCCAAATATTCTTTAGAAGTAAACTCTACTTGGTTTAAAAACCTTGATGACTATAGAGACTACACTCTTGGT
>CALHLC010000058.1 GCA_938034385.1 uncultured Bacteriovoracaceae bacterium | reverse complement strand
TGTGACAAACAGCATGCGGTATATTCTTTTTAACTTTTTTCTTATTTGGCTTTGCCATATCTTATATTCTCCTAAAAATTATTTCATCGACTTGATCGATTTCTTCCCTGCAATTGCAACTGCCTTCCCTTTTCTAGTTCTGGCATTTGTATGAGTTCTTTGACCTCTAACAGGTAGTCCTCTTTTATGTCTAATACCTCTATAACAATTTAAGTCTTTAAGTCTTTTGATATTCAATCCAACTTCTCGTCTTAAATCACCTTCAACAGTATATATTTCTAAAGCGTCTCTTATAGATTTAACTTCACCTTCTGTTAGCTCATTTGAATTTTTTTCAAAGTCTATTCCAGCTTTTGTTAATACGTTTGAACCAATTTTTGGACCAACTCCATATAGAGATCTAATTGCAATCTTCATTGCTTTATTTCTTGGAAGGTCAACACCTAATATACGTGCCATAATTCTTATCCTTGTCTTTGTTTATGTCTTGCGTTTTTCTTACAAATTACTCTAAGTACACCTTTTCTCTTGATGACTTTACAATCTTTACAGATCTTTTTTACAGAAGCTCTAACTTTCATAATTTTCCTCGTTTCCTATCGTAAACAATTCATAATCTGCTCAGTCACTTGATCTATATTTAAATCAGCGTTTACAGATTTAAGAATTTTTTTACTCTTATAAAATTCAACCAATGGTGCTGTCTCTTTTAAGTAAACATCCATTCTATGTCTGACTACTTCTTCAGTATCATCTTTTCTTTGAACTAAAGTTTCACCTGTCACATCACAAATACCCGCAACTTTAGGCGGTTTAGTGATTAAATTATAAATTTGAGTCCCATCTTTTGAGACTCTTCTATTAATTATTCTTTCTACTAACTTCTCAGTATCAACGTCAAATAAAAGGGCTAAGTAGTCACTTTTATCCATGATTTCGTCTTGAAATACTTCTGCTTGGTTCACATTCCTTGGGAATCCATCGAATATATATTGTTTACACGATAAGTCAATATTTTCCTTTAATAGCTCTGCTACCAACTCATCAGAAACCAATTTCCCACTACTCATGACTTCTTTTATCTTACTACCAAGTGCGTTATCTTTTTTGATTTCCGCTCTTAATAAGTTTCCAGTAGAAACATGATTAAAGCCATGGTTTTCATTTAAGATCGCAGCTTGCGTTCCTTTTCCAGAACCTGGAGGGCCAATGAAAACAATATTTTTCAATACTAAAACCTCTTGGCCCTAGCACCGTTATACTTACCTCTTGATTTATACATTTTGTTATATCTATCAGAGATAAGAAAACTCTCAATTTGTCCTAATGTATCAATTGCAACACCTACTAAGATTAGTAATGAAGTACCACCTAGAATCATTGCTACGTTTCCAGGAATCTTTAAAAAACTCATCATTAGAAATGGAACGATACAAATCAATCCAATATATACACCACCAAATAAAGTAAGCTTAGCAACAACAGAATCTAAAAATTCAGCTGTTTTTTCACCAGGTCTAATCCCAGGAATATATCCACCATTTTTTTGAAGTGATTCTGAAATATCTTTTGTTTTAAATTGAATTTGAGCATAAAAATATGCAAAGAATACGTTTAAAAAGAAAAATATTACTCCGTATAAAAGTTCTCCAGGAATAAGCATTGCCATTATTTTATCAGCAAACCACTTTATAGATGCCCATGATTCAGGAACAAAGTTTGCTACTGTAACAGGAGCAGACATTAGTGCTGAAGCAAAAATAGGAGGCATAACTCCTGAAATATTTAATTTAACTGGTAAGTGTGCTTGTTGCCCACCATACACTCTATTATTTACAACTCTTTTAGCGTACTGAACTGGAAGTTTTCTAATTGCTCTTTCAAGATAAATTACTATCCAGAAAATCAAAGGGATACTTGCTAAAAAGATGAGAAGTACCATTGGCTTTAATTCACCACTATTCCAAAGACTAATTGTATCTCTAATACCACCTGGAATTGCAGCAGCAATACCGGCAAAGATAATTAGTGAAATACCGTTTCCGATACCACGTTCTGTAATTTGCTCACCTAGCCACATTACAAACATTGTTCCAGCAGTCATCGTTAAAACAGCCAGGATCTTAAATTGCATCCCTGGGTTGATAACAACACTTGCTCCACCTGCGGCACCACCTTGAGCTTCCATCATTGTTGCAAGACCAAAACCTTGGAACAAACAAAGTACTACAGTGAAGTATCTTGACCACTGAGTAATTTTTTTATGACCATCTGGTTCTTTTTGAACAGCAGTAAAAAATGGAAAACTTACAGTCAAAAGACTGAAGATAATGGATGAAGTAATATAAGGCATAACTCCAAGAGCTAGAACTGAAAATCTTTCAAGAGCTCCACCGGTAAACTTATTGAGCATACCTAATGCGGTGGCACTATTTTGATCAAAAAATGCTTTCATTGCACCACCATCAATTCCTGGAACAGGCACCTGGGATACAACTCTAAAAATAACTAATAATGCTATAGTAAAGAAAACTCGCTTGAGTAATTCTTCAGATTTTTTTGATTGGGTCTCCATGACTTAACCTTTATGAAATAATCAATATTTCAATTTATATATTTTAAAAATTATTTACTTTTTTTCTTTCTAGTTTTTGCAACTACTTCCGTAATTGTTCCACCAGATTTCTCAATCAACTCTTTAGCTGAACTTGAAAACTTCTCAACATCTTTAAAATTTAAAGATTTACTGTATTCACCTTTAGCTAAAATTTTAATAGGTAACCTTTTATCAGATCCTCTAAGTAAACCACACTCAACTAAAGCTTCTCTAGAAACTTCAGTCCCATCAAAATATTCTTGAAGTGCTCCAAGATTTAAGACAGCGTAATTTTTTCTAAATCTAGCGTTAGAAAAACCTCTTTTAGGAAGTCTTCTATATATTGGCATCTGGCCACCCTCAAAACCTACAGCAGTACTACCACCACTTCTCGCTTTTTGACCTTTGTGACCTTTACCTGCCTGACAACCTTGACCAGATCCTTGACCTCGACCAATTCTCTTTCTCTTTCTATGTGCACCAGGGCTACTTAAATTATTTAATGTAATCATAATATTTTCCTAAAATTATTCTGTAATTTCTAACCATTGGATCATCTTCTTAATCATCCCTCTAACACATGAAGTGTTTTCAAGAGTCTTTGAAGA
Organism: uncultured Bacteriovoracaceae bacterium; assembly: GCA_938034385.1. Lineage (GTDB taxonomy): Bacteria > Bdellovibrionota > Bacteriovoracia > Bacteriovoracales > Bacteriovoracaceae > JAHDHG01. The sequence continues at coordinate 5,844 of CALHLC010000058.1, read as the reverse complement.
ACCAATTTTTTTTAATCCTAAACCTCTGATCGATGCTTTTTGCTTCTCTGTACAACCGATCACACTTTTTTTCAATTTAACTGTAATTGTCTTTGCCACGTCTTATTCCTTATTAATTATCTCTTACTTAAGTCTTAAACCTTTAACATCAACACCTCTTGCTGAGGCAATTTGTGCTGCTGATCTTAGATTCGTCAAAGCATTAAAGGTTGCTTTCACTATATTATGAGGGTTATTTCCTCTTAAAGATTTTGTTAATACATTTTTTACACCTGCAAGCTCAAGAATAGTTCTGCATGCACCTGCAGCCTTAATCCCTGTCCCTTCTGCAGCTGGTTTAAATAAAATTTTCCCGGCATCAAATTCACCAAGAATATTATGTGGGATAGTTCCATTATCAATAGGAACTGCCATTAAATTTTTAGTAGCAACCTGACTTGCTTTTCTAATAGCATCAGGAACTTCTTTTGCTTTACCAAGTCCGTACCCAACTCTTCCGTTTTTATCTCCAACAACAATTAATGCTGAGAAAGAAAATCTTCTACCACCCTTAACAACCTTTGCAACTCTATTGATTGCAACCACTTTTTCCTCAAGCTCAACTACTGGTGCTTCTTCTTTTCTTGTATCTCTCTTTTTATTTTCAGCCATTTTAAAAATTCCCCTTAAATTTGGATTCCGTTTTCTCTAATATTGCTGGCTACTGCTGAAACTACTCCGCAGTATTTTTTTCCGTTTCTATCAAACACAGCTTTCTTAACATTCAATGCTGCTAATTTTTCACTAACTGCCTTGCCAACAACGGCTGCAGTTTCAACATTTCCTTTGTCTGCAACTTTGTTTTTCCCGAAAGTCTGAACACTAAAAAGTGTCTTTCCGGCCTTGTCATCAATCACTTGTACTTGTAAATGCATATTCGTTTTTACTGTACAAATTCTTGGGATTTCAGCAGTTCCAGAAATCTTCTTTCTAATAGTAAGCTTTCTTCTATAGTCTCTAAGCTTTTTCGTGTTTTTAATTTTTTTTGGACTTTTTCTAATCATCTCTATTTCCTAATCTTATTTCGCAGCACCAGTCTTACCAGCTTTTCTGATAATAACTTCATCTGAGTATCTAATCCCTTTACCTTTGTAAGGCTCAGGTGGTCTAAATGTTCTAATTTTGGCAGCAGCAAATCCAACAAGTTCTTTACTACATCCAGAAATACTAATCGTATTTTTCTGAACCTTTGCACTTATTCCTTCCGGTAATGTATATTTAATCGGATGAGAATAACCTAGGTGTAATTCAAGGTCTTTTCCATTTACTGCAGCTTTATAACCAACCCCAGTAAATTCAAGATCTTTTTGAAACCCATCAGTTACGCCAACAACCATATTGTTCACTAAGGTACGAGTAAGACCCCATAATGACTTTGATTGTTTTGTAATTGTAAAAGGTGCAACTGTTAATTCACCATTTTCAATTTTCAACTCAACTTCTGGTCTATGTTGATACTCAAGTTCACCTTTTGGTCCCTTAACTTTCACATTTCTATTATCAACCGTCACAGTAACTTTTTCAGGTATTGTAATTGGCTGTTTTCCTATCCTAGACATTTTTTTCTCCTAGTAAACATTACAGAGGATTTCTCCTCCAACCTTTAACTCTCTAGCTTTTCTAGATGAGATAATTCCCTTTGACGTAGACAGTATAGAAACTCCTAAACCACTACATATTCTTGGGATATTTTGATAACCAGTATATCTTCTAAGACCCGGCTTTGATGCTCTATCAATCTTAACGATTGCGTCTTCTTTAAGATAAACTCTTATTAATACTTTTGTTTTATCTGTTGCTTTAATTTTAAAAGATTTAATAAAACCTTCCTCTTTTAAAACTTTACAAATATTTGCTTTAATCTTGCTTCCAGGGATATCAACTTTATTATGTCCTGCTTTTCCAGCATTTCTAATTCGAGTTAACATATCTGCTATAGGATCTGTCATCATAATCTTGTTCTCCTTACCAACTCGCCTTAGTAACCCCAGGGATCATACCTTGAAGCGCTAATTCTCTAAATTTAATTCTTGAAAGCTTAAACTTTCTATAATATCCACGGCTTCTTCCTGTAAGGAAACATCTATTTCTTCCTCTTACAGAACAACCCGCTCTTTGCATTCTATTAAGCTTAATCATCGCTTCTTCTCTTTCATCATAAGAAAGATTTTCATCGATTACTCTTGCTCTTAACTCTGCTCTCTTTGCTCTTTGCTTTGCAATAAGCTTAAATCGCTTTTCATTTTTTACAATACTGCTAACCTTAGCCATATTATTTATCCTTTTTAAAAGGCATTCCGAAGCCTCTTAGAAGTTCTCTACCTTCATCATTTGTCTTTGCAGTTGTTACAAACTGTATCCCCAAACTTCTGATCTTATCTATTTTGTCGTAATTAATTTCTGGAAAAATGATTTGCTCTTTAATTCCCATTGAATAATTTCCTCTTCCATCAAATGATTTATCATTCAATCCTCTAAAGTCTTTTACTCTTGGAAGTGAAAAGTTAATCAATCTATCAAGGAAGTCATACATATTCTTCCCTCTTAAAGTAACCATTGCTCCTAGAGCTTGACCTTCTCTCAACTTAAAAGTCGCAATAGAATTCTTTGCTCTTGTAATAACAGGTTTTTGCCCAGTAATTAGACCAAGGTCGTTAGATATGTTCTCAACCACTTTTGCGTTTTGAACTAATTCTCTACCTGGAGAGCATGAAACAATAATCTTTTCCATTTTTGGAACCTGATTAACATTTTTATATTTAAACTTATCTAAGAGTTCTTTTTTAACTTTAGATTCGTAAATACCTTTTAAACGAGTCATATTAATTATCCTTTAAAGAGTAGTTCCACATTTAGTGGCAACTCTAACCTTTTTTCCATTACTTTCTTCAATCCTTACTCTTGTAGCTCCACCAGTTTTTGGACTAACAAGGGCGATATTACTGATATCAATGCTTACTTCGATATCTTTTATCCCACCAACTGGATCTTCTTGAGTTGGCTTCATTGCTTTTTTCACAAGGTTGATCCCTGAAACAAAAGCTCGTCTTTTCTTCCAATTGATATTAGAAACTGTACCTTTTTTACCTTTATCTCTTCCGGCTAATACAATTACTTCGTCATTGATTCTTAATTTATTCATTCTTTAAAACCTTTATCTCTCTACAATACTTCGTTTGCTAAAGAGCAAATTTTAGTAAAACTTTTTCCTCTAAGCTCTCTAGCCACAGGGCCAAAGATTCTTGTTCCAATCGGGTCTGCATTATTTGCAGCTAAAATTACAACGCTATTCTTATCAAACTTAATATAAGATCCATCATCTCTTCGAATCGGATATTTCGTTCTAACAATGACAGCTTTTTTCACGTCACCTTTTTTAATCTTTCCACCTGGGAGTGCATCTTTCACTGCAACTACAATGATATCTCCTATTCTTGCAGTCATTCTCTTTGAACCACCAAGAACCTTGATACACTGAACTTCTTTAGCTCCTGAGTTGTCTGCAACTTCTAATCTTGTCTGCATTTGGATCATTATCTTATCTCCCTAAAACCTATTACTAATTTATTGTGAAAAGTTCCCACTTCTTTAATTTAGAATGTGGTCTCGATTCAATTATTGTTACCGTGTCACCAACAGTTGCCTTACACTCTTCATCATGAGCGTGGTACTTTTTAGATCTCGTTAAAAATTTACTATACACAGGGTGCTTAAATCTTCTACTTACGGATATAACTATACTTTTACTTCCAGACACACTTACTACTGCGCCGGTTAATTTTCTCTTAAATTTTGTGTTTGTAGTGCTCATTATGCATTAGCCTTATTTTTCATTGATTGTTCTTTTAACAAGTTCGTTCTTTGAGTTAACAGTCTTGCAACGTCTTTTTTCATTCCTTTAACTAAATGAGGCTTTTCAATTCCTGATGTAGTCTTTTGGATTCTTGAATCAAATAGAGATGCTCTAATTTCTTCAAGCTTTAGATTTACGTCTGCTAAGTTCAATGTCGATATGTCTTTCATTTTCATACTTAATCCTTATCTAATTAGCTATCTCTTTACTAATAATCTTCGTCTTTATTGGTAATTTATACATAGCTAATCTAAGTGCTGCTTCACTAACTTCTTTTTCAACGCCTTGGATTTCAAAAATCACTCTTCCAGGCTTAACTACTGCTACCCAATGCTCAGGAGATCCTTTCCCTTTACCCATTCTAACTTCAGCAGGCTTTTTCGTTAGAGACTTATCTGGGAATACTTTAATAAAGACCTTCCCGCCTCTTTTTGTATGTCTTGAAATTGCAATCCTTGCTGCTTCAATTTGTCTATTTGTTAAAAATCCACAATTTACAGCTTGTAATCCAAACTCACCGTAAGTAAGTGTGTTTCCACGAAGAGCCTTACCTCTCATCCTACCTTTGTGTTGTTTTCTCCATTTTACTTTCTTTGGACTTAACATTTTATATTCCTTTTAAGCTAGGCCTTGACCTACTTATAAATCTCACCTTTATAAACCCAAACCTTCACTCCTATGATTCCATAAGTAGTATTAGCTTCAGCTGTACTATAATCAATATCTGCTCTTAGTGTATGAAGAGGTACTTTTCTTTCAGAATACCCTTCAGTTCTTGCCATCTCTGCTCCACCAAGTCTTCCCGCACATTTTACCTTGATTCCTTTAACACCTGATCTAAATGCTTGAGTCATCACTTTTTTCATCGCTCTTCTAAAGGCAACTCTTTTCTCAAGTTGTTTAGCAATGTTCATTGCAATGATTTTAGAATCAGCATCAGGTCTTTTAACTTCAGCAATATTGAAAATTACTGGTTTAGAACCTGCAATCTTTTTAAGATCGATTCTAACTTTATCGATTCCAGCACCTTTTTTCCCAATCGCAACTCCAGGCTTAGCAGAATAAACTGTTACCTTTACTTGATTAGAAGTTCTAGAAATTTCAATTTTTGAAACAGCAGCGTTAGCCAATTCTTTATTCAAATATTGTCTGATCTTAATATCTTCAACTAAGTTTTCACCGTAGTTATCTTTTGTGTACCAGTTAGAATGCCATGATTTTATATAACCTAATCTAAAACCATATGGATGTACTTTTTGACCCATCTATTTCCCCTTACGCTTCTTTCAAGCTTACAGTTACGTGACTTGTTCTTTTTCTAATTCTAAAAGCTCTACCTTGTGCTCTTGGCTGAACTCGATTTAACGTTTTGCCTTCGTTAACAAAAATCTCTCCAACAACTAATGTATCAAGATCTACTTTTCCATCTTCAACAGCAATTGCAAGACCACTATTTATTAACTTAGTTAAAGTAATCGCGATTTCTTTTTTAGGACAATACCTAAGTATAGAAATTGCTTCTTCTACTTTTTTATTTCGAACCATATCTGCAACTAGTCTTACTTTTCTAGGTGCGATTCCAACTTTTCTATTATGTACTTTTATACCCATTTTCTACCTACTTCTTTTTCTTATCAGCGCCGTGACCATGATAAGTTCTCGTTAAAGAAAACTCGCCCAATTTATGCCCAACCATATTGTCAGTTACAAATACTGGAATGAATTTTCTCCCATTATGAACGGCAAAAGTTAAACCAATAAATTCTGGAGTAATTGTTGATCTTCTAGACCAAGTCTTAATTACTTTGTTCCCTTTTTGCTTATCTTCTTCAGAACATGCTCTTACTTTTCTTAGCAGTCCCCAGTCTACAAATGGTCCTTTCTTAATCGATCTAGCCATTACTTCTTACCTCTTCTCTTAACAATAAACCTATCAGTTCTCTTGTTCTTTC
>CALHLC010000057.1 GCA_938034385.1 uncultured Bacteriovoracaceae bacterium | reverse complement strand
AGGGCCAATGATGCTCCACCAGGAATCATTACAATATGGAGAGGTTGGCAAAGATTACAAGACATGGTCGAAATTCAAGAGATAACCAGATGATAAAAAATAACTTATGGGTAATAGTAAGACTATTAACCGAGAAGACCGAAATGAATAACTTTCATTAATACTTTCAACACTCTCAAGCATGACAGCGATTATACTGATGATGATTAGCCAGATGAGAGATAGATCAAAATTACGTCCGGCCCATGTGTCGGTTTCAAATATAATTTCATGTAATTTCTTTTTAAAACTCATTTCATTATAATGATGCTTTATTTTTGATGCTTTCAGCAAACTTAGTTGATTGAGATGATCAGAGATTGGGTACTTTATAAGGATGTATAAGGAGTCAATATTCTTTCACTATGATTGAAAATAAGAAGCTTCAAAATCCAGACGAACATGTTTTTTTCTAATATAATAATCGATTAAAGGAACTATCTATTTTGAGTATTTTATTAACATTAAAAAATATTAATCTATCTTTTGGACAGAACGTAATTTTCAAAGGCTCAGAGCTAACTATTCATGAAGGAGATCGAATTGGTTTGATAGGCCTCAATGGGCAAGGAAAAAGTACTTTGTTTAAAATTATTGATCAAGAGGTGACTCCTGATATTTCAACACCTCCATTTACTTATGATAAAAGTAATAATCCTTTTAAGATCTTCTCTATCCCTCAGGAATTAAATATTGAAGATTTTAAAGATTTAAACATAGAAGATTTTTATCTTTCTTTTTACCCTGAATTATATAAAGCACATGTAACCCTTCAAGAAGATCCATCGAATGAAAAATGTTATGAAGTGTTCCAACAATTAAATGGTTGGGATATACAAAATGCTTATCTTAATTATTTAAAAGGTTTTGATTTATTAGACTTAACGAAGAAGGTTGATGAATTAAGTGGTGGAGAAAGACGAAAGATTGCTTTGGCCATTGGTTTAAGTTCTACGGCTGAGATCTTATTGTGGGACGAACCTACCAATCATTTAGATATTGAAACCATTGAGCGATTTGAAGATGAGCTTATGCATTCTCGAAAAACTTATTTGATTATTAGCCATGATAGATATTTATTAAATCATACGACAGATAAAATCTTTCATATTGAAAGAGGGAAGATTTCTACTTTTAAAGGTAAGTATCTTCAATATCTCGAGTATTTAGAAAATAAAGAAGCAGAACTTAGAAAAAATCTTGATAAACTTCAAAACCATCATAGACGAGAGCTTGCTTGGATGAGGCAAGGGATTAAAGCAAGGAGAACTCGTTCTAAAAAAAGAGTAGAGGGTTTTGAGAATATCAAATCTAATATTAGTGAAATAAAAAGTAGAAGTAGGAAAGTTGTTAATCTTGGCCTTTTACATAGTGGTCGAAAATCTAAGCGATTAGTTGAGATTGAAGATGGAAACTTTTCATACGGTGAGAGTGAGATTTTAAAAGACTTAAATCTAGTGATCGCCAAAAATGATAAGATTGCTCTGATTGGTCCTAACGGGGCAGGGAAGTCTACTCTGATAAAAATCTTTAAAGAGGATTTAAAACTAAGTTCTGGTCATCAAAAAAATGCTCAGAATCTTAAAGTGATTACTTTTGATCAAAATAGAGAGTCCCTAGATTTAGAAAAGACTCCGATTGAAGTGATTGGAGAAGGAAATGATTTTGTTATATTAGGTGATGGAACAAGAAAACATATCGTTGGTTACTTGGAGAGTTTCTTATTTACTTCCGATCAAGCACATAGACCGATCTCAACTTTATCCGGTGGAGAAAAAAATAGACTTCAACTTGCTATTTTCATGAAAGAATCAGCTGATCTTTGGGTTTTTGATGAACCGACCAATGATTTAGATATAGAAACAATAGAACTTTTAGAAAAAGAGCTTAAGGCCTATAAGTCAGCTTTGATTATTATTAGTCACGATAGGGCCTTCATTGATAATATTTGTGAGAGTACCTGGCTAATTAATGAAAAAAAAGTTGAGGTTTTTGAAGGTGGTTATACTCAAGTTGCTCCTTATTTACATGCAATAGAGCTTGAGAAAAAAGTAAATGCTGAAGTTTCAAAAAAAGCTTCTATTTCAAAAAAAGAAAAATCTAATTCAAAAATGAGCTTCAAAGAAAAAGAGAGTTTTTCTAAAATTGAATCTTTAATTGAAACAGTTGAGCAAGATATTGAATCAATGAATAATGAACTAGCAAAATTTGATTTTTCCGATATGAGTCTTGAAAAGAAAAAAGAGTATGAAGAGTTAAATTCTAAAAAAGAAGGTAAGGATAAAGAACTTGAAGAACTCTACCTTGAATGGGAAGAGTTAAACTCTAAGCTTTAACCAATATTATGATAAACACTAGTCACGTCTTCATCAGACTCTAAAGACTCAATAAGAGTATCAATAATTGCAGCAGTTTCTTCATCTATTTCTTTCAAGGTAGTAGGGATTCTCTTTAAGCTTGCTTCCTCTGGAGTTAAGTCCATTTCTTGAAATTGTTTTTGAATAGTACCAAATGCTTCTTTAGGGCCAATGACTTCAAAGTATTCATCAGTTGTATTTATATCTTCTGCACCAGCATCTATCATTGCCATTGTGAGGTCATCTTCATTTGTTTTATCAAGTGGTACTGTAAATACAGACTTATGATCAAAGATAAACTCTAATGAGCCAGTAGTACCAAGAGATCCACCTGCTTTTTTAAAATACATTCTAACATTTGCAACTGTCCTAGTTACGTTATTTGTTGAAGCCTCAACAAAAATTGCAACTCCATTGGGCCCATAGCCTTCATAGTTAATATCTTGATAACCTTCACCGTCACCACCAAGACCTTTTTTAATAGCTCGTTCTACATTATCTTTTGGAACATTAAATTTTTTACATCTATCAAGAGCAATCTTTAATAAGAAGTTTGATTCAATTTCAGCTCCACCACTTTTAACTGCCTTTGAAACATCGTGTAAGGCCTTAGTAAAAACTAAACTTTTAGCTCTATCAGCGGCACCTTTTTTAACTGCGATTTTTGCGGATTTTCTTCCCATATTTACCTCTCAAGGTAGTGTACGATTTTTTCACAGATTTGTTAAACGAGATGAGCTTTTTAAAACCCTGGTGCTCTATAATACTTCATCTGTTCTTTTTTATCAGTTTGTAGCAAAGGAATTTGTTTGAATTCTTTAATAGTTTTCAGATCCTTAGTTCTGGATAAGAAATCAAGATTATAATGGTATTTAAAAAAATTATTTAAATCTTGATTCATGCCCTTAGAGAAAATTATGTTTCTATTGAGAGCGATGGTTCCAAGTTCTGAGATGAAAGCACATACCTTGGGCCTAGATGTTGAGCAATTACTCATTGCTAATAGTAAATGCTCTTCACACCTTTGGTATTGCTTGAGTGTATCTGCCTCATAAAAATCTTTTTTTATTTGATTATAATCAATGAATTCATTTCCATTAAGTTCACTGGAGTAAGTGAGATTGATAAGGAGAATAAAAATAAAGAGGATATAAGAGCTCATAGTTTTTCTGAGCTCATCCTAGCATGATTTATGGAAATATATCGACTGGAAAGATGTTCTAGACATAATGTAAAGTATGCTTGACATTTAGAGCTATGTAAAGTGTGCTTTACATGTGAAAAATTCGGTAAAAGAAACAAGACTAGCCAATTCCATCACTCAAGGTGATTTGGCAAAGCTTTGTGGAGTTTCCAGGCAAACTATTCATTCAATTGAAACATCAAAATACCAGCCTACAATCCGCCTTGCTTTAAAGTTAGCAAAGCATCTGAATTGTGAAGTAGATGAATTATTTTTTTTGGAAAAGGGAGATTAAGTTGAATCAAATCAAGTTTAACCATAAGGTAGCATTCGTTTTTTCTCTTCTCTATCAAGTGTATCCTTACTTGTTAGTGAAAAGTACTCTTATCCAAAATCCTTCCACAAGTCGATTTATCTTAATACTTATTATCTTATTATGTGAGCTAGCATTATTTTCTATAGTTTATACATGGAAGAAAAGCTCGGAGTCTGAGGTAATAGATGAAAGAGAGAGGCTAATTAGAAATCGTATCGATTCTTTTGGAATGAAAGTATTTAATATTCTATTTATATTATTATTTATTTATTCGTTTTTCATTAACCCTGAAATCAGTGGAAAGTTAATTCTAGGGATGATGGCAGTTCCCATTGTCTTGGCTGAGATTTTTGCAAATTATTATTTTAGAAAGTTTTAAAAAGATTAGATGATGTCATAAATAACTGCCAATACTCTTAGGCGATTTTTGAAGAATTGGAATATATGAATGTTTGCATTCACTGATATCCCTGAAATTGTGAGCGATGTTATGATTCTTTAACGAGCTATATAAGGAATTTATATCTACGGGAGGAGAGGTAATGAAAAAAATAATTATGTTGGCACTTTTGTTTACTAATATCAGTTTTGCGAAGTCTGTACAAAGTTCATCAGTGGGTTAAGAAAAGAATTGGCCCTTTACCTGCAAGAGTTAAAAGGTCGAAGGCTAAAAAAGCAGATCTTAAAGCTAAAAAGAAAAGAGCTAAAAAGAAAAGAGCATTTCCACTAGTCGATTAAATACTTAAAAGTAAAAAAAAGCCTAGAATAATATCTAGGCTTTTTTTATATAGAATATAAGTAAGTAATTTCTTAAATTTTCCAGTAATACTCTGTAACAAGTCGCTTTTCGAATTGAAAAGGAATGTCCTCAGGAAGTGGCTCAGCAATTAGCTTAGCTTTCTCTGCTTCACCAACAGCTTCTTTTTGAAGACAAGCTGGGATAGTTGAGATTCTAGGCTTAGCTACAGCTTGAAGATAATTTCCACTCTTAAAACCTTTAGCAGTAAGAGCTAACTCATCATTAACTTGAATCATTGAATTTGGAGATCTAACTTTTTTACCATTAACAGTAACGTGACCATGTACAACCATTTGTCTTGCAGCTGGAATACTTGGAGCCCAGTTTAATCTAAAAATTAAATTATCTAATCTTTTTTCAAGATTGATGACTAAAGTATCAACCCATGCTCTTGATTTATCTTTTTTAGCTTTCTTTACACAGTTAACTAAATATTTTTCTCTAACTCCGTAATGAAACATTACCTTCTGCTTTTCAACAAGACGGATAGTATAATCTGAAAGTTTTTTTCTTTTCATCCCATGAACACCTGGTCCATATGGTCTTCTCTCAAGTGATCCTGCTTTTCCAAGTCCTGGAAGCTCTACACCTAGTCGTCTTTGAATTTTAAATCGGGCCCTGCCCATAGTTGCTTTAGCCATTCATTTCTCCACATTTTGAATCTAAATTGTCAGATCAGTATAATTAACACTTATGAGTGCATTAGGTCAAGAAATCTAGTTGGATTCTATTTCTCTGATCAGTTGAATTTGCTTGATAAGAGCATAGGCAGACTCAAGGCCCTTATTATTAGCTGATGGAAACTTAGAGCGGATTTGAGCTTGCTCTAATGTGTTTGTGGTTAATATCCCAAAGCTGATAGGAAGATCCTCAGCAAGGCCCACTTGAAGGATTCCTTCAGTCACAAATTTACACACATAGTCAAAGTGAGAAGTATCTCCTTTGATCACACATCCAAGAGCGATGATCCCTTGATAGCGAGGTTTCTTAGCTAGCATCTTAATAATTAGGGGAATCTCTATAGCACCACTAACAGTAAACTTTTCGATTTGATTTTCTTGAACACCGTTTTTAATAAGATAATCCGTTACTCCTAAGCTTAGGCCTTCAGTGATTTCATGATTAAACTCAGCTTGAACGATCGCTATTTTACAATTTTTTCGTAATTCAATTTTTTGAGGATTAATAAGATCTTGAGTTTGCATTTAATGTCTTTGTAATTCGATAACATTATTTTCTATGATCGGCGGAATAGTTCGAATCATTTTTTTGTATTCTAAGATTTCATCAATTGAAACCATAGTGATATTAAATTTTTCAGCAATTTTTTCTAGCTCAACACCTCTGGCCATTTCTCCGTGATCGTTCATGATCTCACAAATAACTCCTACTGGAGTGAGGCTTGCAAGCTTTAATAAATCAACAGTTGCTTCTGTGTGACCTGGACGTTCTTCAATTCCACCATCACATGCGATTAATGGAAAGATATGGCCTGGTCTTGTGAAGTCAGTTGCTACACATTCATCCATAGATAAGAGTTTAATTGTATAAGCTCTATCAAAAGCTGAAATGCCTGAGCTGATATTATGTTTAGCATCTATGCTTACGGTAAATGCTGTTTTATGAGTACATTCATTTTCTTTAACCATTAGTGGAAGGTTTAGAATTTGGGCCTTAACCTTTGTCATTGGTGTGCAAATGAGGCCTCGCCCAGCAATAGTCATGAAGTTAATATTAGAAGCATTGGCAAACTCAGCAGCTAAAACAAAGTCTCCTTCGTTTTCTCTATTGTAATGGTCAGTAACGATAACAATTCGACCTTCACTTAAATCATTTAATGCTTTATGGACATTTGTATTCATCGATTTGAGTTATATCTCTGAACAAAGTTGAAGTAAAGAGACTTTAATTTAGCCAAAGTCCCCTTATAGGATTATCTACTAATATTCATTAGAAAAACCTTACACTTTGCATTTACGCTAAGAGTCCATAGCTCTTTTTCAAGCTTGGATTTTGTAAGTTCTGAGTCTTCTATTTGAACTTTATGCTTATATTTTACTAATGCTTTAAATGGCTTGATGAAAGAAATAGATTCTACTGATGTAACTTCTTTTGAACTTAATTGTTTTAAAGTCTTGAAAATATGACTAGTTACTTTCTGATTAGCACTTAATTCAGAGAATCGACATGCAAAAGATGATAGAGAGAAACAAGTAAGTAATAAGATAAGAATTTTCATAATAGCTCCTTTGAAGTTCGTAAAAGTAGCTCAGGGTAATTAATAAATCAATGGGTAAGTAAAATTTTTCAATTTTAGAAAGCTGTTCGTGAAATTAATGATTTAAGCTCTCAAGATATTTAAAAAGCATGTCAAATTCAATATTAACCTTCTGACCTTCAATATATTGGCCAAAGATTGTATTGCTCAAGGTATGAGGGATAATGGTGACTTTAAAAACATTTTTCGAAGCATTGTGATCTGAAATAGTTAAGCTTGTTCCGTCTATGCTAATAGAGCCTTCTTTGACTATATACTTTGAGTACTTTTGATCAACTTCAAATGAGAAATTCCAATTTGATCCAATTTTTTCGATTTCACTTATGGTGGCCATGGTATTGACGTGTCCTTGAACAAAGTGACCACCCATTCTATCAATCGGTCTTAAGGCAAGTTCTAAATTTACGGAAGAGTTTTCTTTTAAACTTCCCAGAGAAGTTTTATCTAAGGTGACATGAACAGCTTGTGCCTTGAATGAATCTTCTTTTAACTCGATAGCCGTGAGGCAAGTTCCATTGATAGCAATAGAGTCTTTGACTTGAATTTCCTTGATAATTTTGGGGCAATTAATCTGGAACTCTTTTCCTTCAGTGATATCTTTAACACTTGTAATTTTTCCAACTTCTAAAATAATTCCTGTAAACATATTAAAACCTTATATCTATTAATAAATCACCGTCCGGAAACTTTTCCATCTGATACTGGTAGCGAGTTAAATTGCTTAGATCAGCTCTATCGTAAGCATGAAAACTTTTTCCTTTCCCTATAAGACTAGGAGCAATAAAGATAGAGAGTCTATCTACAATATCTTGTTCCATGATCTTAGAATAAAGTTCAGGGCCGGCTTCAATAAATACAGAACCTAGTTTTTTCTCAAGATAAAGACTTTGAAAATATTGAACCCAGTCTTGTTTTTTCTCTAAATTATGAGTTTTTCTAGATAAAATAATTTTTTCAGGTTGAGTAAAGTTTTTATGATTACAAATTTCAATATCTCGCACATTTAAGCTTGGGGAGTCTACCTTGAAAGTATTTCCTCCAACTAAGATGGCATCACAATGTGATCGCATTTGATGAACACTTTGACTTGAGTATGAACCTGTAATCCATTGAGAAATCCCATTATTTAAACACATCTTCCCATCCAGTGACTGGGCTACCTTTAAATGAATCCAAGGCATTTGTTTATTCATATTTTTATAAAATATTTCATTAAGACTGATTTGTTCTTTATCTAAAACACCGCAAGTAACGTCTATCTTATTATCTTTTAATAATTTAACTCCATTACCACTCACCTTAGGATTTGGATCTACAGAAGCGATTACAACATTTTTAATTCCAGACTGTACTAACATAGGTGCACAAGGAGGCGTTTTTTTATCTTCATGGGAACAAGGTTCTAAAGTGATATAAAGAGTTGATTGAGAGAGAGTCTCTTTATTAATACCTTTCAGTGCATTTACTTCAGCATGGCATGATCCAAAGTACTCGTGATATCCTTCTGAGATAATTTTATTATCATTGACTAAGACGGCTCCAACCATAGGGTTGGTCTTTGTAAGACCTTTAGCAAACTGTGCTATTTCTAGGGCCCTATTCATGAAAAAATCGTGATTCATTAGTCTAAGTTTTTATAATCTAGGTGATCTTTAATATTGTTTTGTTCTTGCTTTTGATTTTTGATGTATTTTTTATAAATATTAAAATTATAAGTAGGAGCGACTCCTAGCCATTCTTTCATTGTTGCTTCTGGAGTATTTGCTAGCATCCATTTTAAAATACCAGATTGCCTTAAAGATTTTGGAGTTAAGCTCACACTTAGATGTTTTGCAATGTTTTTAAAAACATTCTCTATACCTCGTGGAGATAAACTACCTTTTAAGACAGTATGTGAATTAGCATAAAATAAAAGTTCCTTGAATTGAAATTTTTCATTTTGGTAAGCTTTCAAGTGATCCAGGTAGTTTGTTAAAAAAGAGTTATACTGTGGTGGAATAGTAATAGTGTAAGGGTCTCTCTTCTTAGGTCTAATCATGATTCTTGGGTTATTCCCTAAGAATAAGTCATCACTTTCTACTCCAGAAATAGAGGCTACATTTAAACAACATTCATAAATCAAAATAAAAACAGTTCGATTTCTTAGAGCAATAAGATGTTCCAGCTTTGAGCTAGAGCTATCAATAGTTGCTTTTAAATAATTATCAATCATGAAAATTTCAGGATATTTTGTTGGAGCTGGAGGTAGTATAGACTTTGGAGCAGATGCAATCTTTTTTATCGGGTTTTCGTGATAGATTTCTTTTTCAACTAGATAATCGAAAAATAATCTTAAGGTCTGAAGTTTTCTTCTTATTGAATTAATATTTGAATATTTTTTTTCTAAAAAGTGCTCAAACTCTTTAATGACAAATGAATTGAAATGATCGACCTTGTTTTGTTTTTGGTCCATCAAGAATTTATTGAAAACTTCAAAGTCTAGTCGATAGCACTTAAGGCTATTATCACTTCTTCCTTTGGTTCTAGCCAAAGTTAGAAAGTGAGTTTGGTGTTTGATTGTATCTTCTAAATTCAACATTCGCATATGCGAGGATAATGGCTTAGCTGTTTATAAATGTCTAGTCTTAATGACCAAACCATTTAAGAAGTTTTAAGGTTGGTTTAAGTTTACCTTCGTAAGGAGGGTATCTTAGAGTCAAATCTAGCATTTGTTTTCTCTTAATAACTGGTTTGAAGTGAGAGAAGTTGTCAAAGGAATGTATACCGTGATAGCTGCCCATTCCACTGTTTCCTATCCCTCCAAAAGGAAGATGGAAATTCGAGATTTGAATAATTGTATCATTGACACATAAAGCACCAGCTTTAAAGTTTTTCTCTGTATAGTCGACTAATGATTGATCTAGCGTGAATAAATACATGACCAAGGGCCTAGGATTTAAAGCAATAATATGATCTATCTCACTTAGCTCTTTAATTGAAATAATAGGCAGAATAGGACCAAAGATCTCTTCTTTCATGATTGGTGAATCAAGATCTGACTCAACTAAAGTAGGAGCGATTTTCAGCTTCTCTTTAATGCTTTCTCCTCCTAATAATACTTTATCTTTTTCTATTAATGAGATTAAACGGTTAAAATTATTTTCATTAATAATTTTTCCATAATCTGGAGAGTTAATAGGGTCGTTTCCATAAAATTCTGTAATTTTATTTTTAAGTTTTTCTATAAGTTCTTTTTTCAATTTTTCTTGAACGATTAGATAATCAGGAGCAACACATGTTTGTCCGGTATTTATAAGCTTTCCCCAAATAATTCGTGAGGCAACAATATCTAAGTCCTGGTCTCCCCAAATAACAGTAGGACTTTTTCCCCCTAACTCTAAAGTGACAGGAGTTAAGTGTTTAGCTGCAGCACTCATAATAATTTTTCCTACACGTGGAGATCCAGTGAAGAAAATGTGATCAAACTTTTTTTCTAATAATTGGGTTGTTTCACCAACCCCGCCTTCAAGAGCATGAAGAAAGGGGGAATTTAATTCTTTAGAAATTTTAACAAGAATCTTAGAAGTATGAGGAGCAAGCTCAGATGGCTTCAAGATAGTTATATTCCCAGCAGCAATAGATCCAATTAGGGGAGTGGCAATTAGGTTTAAAGGATAGTTCCATGGGCCAATAATTAAAACCAAGCCAAATGGTTCAGGAGTTATTTGACTAGAACCGGGTTGAAGTACTAAGGGAGTTTTAACTTTTCTTGGGCTCATCCATTTTTTTAAATTTTTTAGATGAACGTCAATTTCATCAATGACAAATGTCATTTCACTTATTTGAGATTCATACTCAGATTTTCCTAAATCATTAAAGAGAGCAGTGTTGATTTCATTTTTATTGCGTATGATGACTTGCTTAAGTTTTTCTAAAGTCTCAATTCTTTGTTCATATTTAGGATAAGGAGTTTGTCTAGCAAACTTGAGAGCTTGTTCATAAGTTGATTCAATTAAATCATTTCGTGGCATTAGCATAAATTATGAAAGGTAAGAATCTTTTATAGACGTTGTTTCAAAGAGTTCTTGAAACACTGAATCAGAAAATCCTTTTTCCTTCTCCTCTATTTCTTTAAGTTCATTTTTTAATGTTTCACTAGATTGAACTTTAAAATCTTCATAGCCAATAACTGTTCCAGTTTCATCACTAATATGCTCGAATTCATTGATCCCTGGCATTTTGAATTTTGCGTTTCTCTCTAGCAATTGATCAAAGTTATATCTTTTTCGAACACCTTTATCTGTCATTAGATCAAAGCATTCTATAATAATATGAGTTTTTAAAACCTTTCCTTGGTCACCGTTTTTACACGTTACTAGACTACCATCTTTGGGAAGTTTTTTCTTCTTCTCAGCATAAACTTCGTCTTCGTATTTAATACAACACTTGATTTGTCCACAAACACCATTTAATTTATCAAAGTTAATACTTAGGTCTTGTGCTTTTGCCATTCGCAGATTTACTTGACCATATTTCTCTAAAAAAGAAGAGCAACATAATTGTCTACCACATGAACCTATACCGCCTACTGCAGCAGCTCTATCTCTGACTGAGATTTGTCTTAATTCTATTCTTATTTTTAATTCACTAACAAGATCTTTAACGAGGTTTCTAAAATCAACCCTCGCTGGAGCAGTAAAATAGAAAACACATTTCTTCCCAAATTGCGTGAATTCAACATGAGTTAAATTCATAGAAAGATTATGTTTGTTGATAAGTCGTTTACAAAGAATTTCTGCTTCTCTTTCTTTTTTATAATTTTCAACTTGCTCTTTTACATCATCATCTGTTGCAGATTTTGAAATAGATCTGACGGGTAGCATCTTTTCTTCGAATTTTATCTCATAAGGAAAAGAGTTAATATAACCAACTGCCATTCCTCTATCACTCATAGCAACTACTTTTTCACCGTAATGAAGATTCTTTTTACCAATTAAAAAAGGATAACTCCTCACATGTCCTGGAAAGCGGACTCTTACAAAAGTAAGTAGCTGACCTTTAGTAAAGTTATGTTTTTTCTTTTCTTGTTTTTCTATAGGTGGCTTGTTCTCTACCGAAACCCCAACTTCCTCTTGATTCATGTGCCTATAGTAAGGTTTTTCTATTTACTTGTATAGTTTTGAAGGCCTATAGTCCTTAAAGCGATGATTTTATGATTTGATAGAGAAAATAGCTTCTTTCGCTAGCAGAGTTGTTAAAAGTCTTAGATTCTTGAAACCATTTAATGAGTTCAGGGATTTTCATTTTAATATTACTTGGAATTTGTTTACCTGCGAGAAATTGTAATAGCCCTTTAAAGAATTCGTCTTCTTTTTTTAGTCCAGAGTAAAACCTTTGAAAATCAATTAATGAATCAATTTCTTTAATCTTATCGAGGTTTTCATGAAAGACATTTACATGTTTTTTCTGAATATCAATCATTTCAAGATCAATATTTGTGAGCCT
Organism: uncultured Bacteriovoracaceae bacterium; assembly: GCA_938034385.1. Lineage (GTDB taxonomy): Bacteria > Bdellovibrionota > Bacteriovoracia > Bacteriovoracales > Bacteriovoracaceae > JAHDHG01. The sequence goes on along the minus strand of CALHLC010000057.1, from coordinate 5,688 downwards.
AAGCTTACTTACTCTAGATTCAATCGTTGGCAATAACTTTTTATTTAAATTTGAAAATAAGAAAAAAGTTAGATTGTTCTTAGGTTCTTCTAGAACTTTTAAAAGCATATTGAAAATTGTTTCACTTACATACTCTGTTTCAAAAATTAAGCAGAATTTATGCTTGAATTGAAAAGGAGCAGTTTCCTGGAACATTTTTAGTTCTGAAAAATCTTCTTTGAGAAAGGACTTTTTACTAGGGTCCTTATTGATGAGTAAAATATCTGGAGAATTCTTGAAATTTAAGATCTTATTTTCAAGTAAATCTTCTTGATACAAGTTAAAAAAACTTTCAAACCATTTTTCAAAATCAGTGTTTGTGAGTTCTTGACCTTGACCTGAATTGATAAAATACGCAGGAGCGATATTTGAACTTTCATTTAAAAGTTTAAATATTGGTTTCATGAGACTTTAATTCCAACTTTGGAGCAAAGATTAATAATATCAGTATGTATAAAATCAATTGAGCGTTTAGCGTCCAGAGTATGGAAATATTTATCTTTTGATTCACATTCAAGGTAAGCATTACGAACTGTTGTGAAAAAATCTTCACTTAAAGATTCTAGTCTATCCTTTTTCTCATCTCTTTTATTCATTCGATCTTTTAGTTCACTTATTGGGATATCAAGATAAATCGTTAGGTCAGGCTTTAAGTTTAAAAAGGCATGGTCATGAAGAGACCTTACAAAATCAACTCCTAGTTTTCTGCCGGCTCCTTGATAAGCAATAGAGCTATGAAGAAATCGATCTAAAATAATAATATTACCTGGAGTATTTAGTAGTGGTGCAATATTAGAATTAATTAATTGTGCTCTTGCACTTAAGAATAATAATAATTCAGAGAGGTCATTAATTTCATTATTAGGATCTAAAAGAATATTTCTGATTTTTTCACCAATAGGGCTAGATCCAGGTTCTCTCAAAAGGGTAGTTGTATAAGAAGTTGATTTATTTAGATATTCAGTTAACTTTTGAACTTGCGTGGATTTCCCAGAACACTCAATTCCCTCAAAGGAGATAAGATAACTATTTTTCATGAGCTTGATTAAAGAGCGCGAAACTTATTTAGTCAAAATTATTCGAATTCATCTAGAGGATCTTCTTCTGGGAATTCTCCAGGGTCAAAGTCAGGGTCAAGAAATTGATTTTCTTCTCCTGCTATTCCTCTTTCTATTTCTTCTCCAAAGTCTTCATCGCCAGGATTGAGGCCTTGAGCAGTTTGTAGATCATCGTCCATCATGCCTTCAGCTTCTTCACCATACTCATCCATTACTGGTTCTGTATTAGCGACACTTGGAACTCTTCTTCGTCTTCTTCTGGTTCTAGGCTTTGGTTGAGGGAATCTAACTTCAGGTTCTGCTGGAGGAACAAATACTGGATCTGTAGGAACTTCAATGTCAGAGTTTGAAACTCTAGACCTCATACTAACTCTTTTTCTAGCAGTATTGGAGCTTGATCTTCGCTTTCTTTTAGTTGGCTTCACTTCAACATCTTTAACTCTTATGTTTTCAACCTCACCGGAAGCAACTCTTGTCTTAACTTTTTTAGTTTTCTTACTTACTTTTTTATCACCACCTGGCATAAAGTTCATGCCTACTGCAATGAATAATAAACAAGCAGTAAGAGCTGGGACAAGATATGATCTTTTCCTTTCTGCTTGGAAGTCAGCCATTACTGTTTCGCTGACTGCACTCATCTGAGTATTATCTCTTGAGTACTTTTTATCTTTTGCAGAAAGATGTCTTCTTCTTGCAATCAATGCTCCTTCAATAGCAGAATGTTTTGTAGGCATATCTTCTAAGCTTTGAAGCATTTCTGTTGTAAAAATTCTGGACTTTTCAAGTTGAGAGTTATCTAAACTCTCAATGCCAATATCAGATGTAACTTGTTCTTTTCTTCTATCAAAAAGAGGGAAATGATAAATTTTTCTCCAACTTTTTCCATGGTCTGCAGATAATAAATCATTAAGTTTCAAATCGCCTGTATCAAGAAAGTGTTCAACATCTTTTTGAGAGTATGGCCCTTTCTTTTCACCACTTACTAAAACAAAATATCTATTAGTTTCTTTCTCTTCTGACTTAATTACTGGAGAAATTTTATTTTTATCTCTCTTATTAAACATTTTGTGATCAAAGAATGGTTTCCATCTTTTGTGTGATAAGTCACAAGCAATGCATTCTGCTAATTTATTAGAATGGAGATCAATTAAATTAATCAAATCATCTTGTAAGTAGGGACCTTTAGTTTCAAGACTAGATTGAATGAGCCATAGCAGTTCAGCCGGATGCTCAGAGATCTGGTCAGAAGTAACTGGTGTAATTTTTGATAAAAAATCGTTTTCGTTCATGTCGTCCTTGTGATCAATCCTTGATCTAAAGAGTGAGACCCTTACCTAATCTATTTTCGCTTTAAAGAAAAAAATTAGCTTGTTACTGGCAAAATCTTCCTTAAAAAATGGATAGTTCTTTCACACTTCCTAATGTAAATTGTAGGACGAATATGGGATCTTTTCAAGTGAATTTGTTTAACGGGGCTTAGTTTTGAGTATAGATAAAAAAATTGATGAAATTAAGAAGAAATTTGAGGCAATTGAGAGTTGGGAAGAGCGTTATAAAGTCTTAATTATGTTGGGCAAAGAATTGGCTCCAATGAATCCTGAGCACAAGGAAGAGAAATTTATCGTAAAAGGATGTCAGTCTCAAGTATGGCTCTACCCTGAATATACGGAAGGAGTAGTCAATTATAGTGCCGATAGTGACGCTTTAATTGTTAAGGGAATAGTCAGTTTATTAATCCAGGTTTATTCCGGACAAAAACCAGAGGTTATCATTAATCACAAACCAGATTTTTTAAAAGAACTAGGAATTTCTGATCACTTATCAATGAATAGAACAAATGGTCTCGCTTCTATAGTAAAATCTATTAAAATGTATGCTTTTGCCTTCAGCCTTACCAAGTAAGATAGGAACAAAATGAAACAGCTTAAAAGACCAAGAAGATTACGAAACTCAAAAGCCATAAGAGAACTTTGTGCTGAGAATAATTTAAATCTTAGTGATTTTATTTATCCAATGTTTTGTCACTTTGATGAGGGAGTGAAAGAAGAAATCTCTTCTATGCCGGGTCAATTCAGACAAGGGAGAGAATATTTAATAAAAGATTTAAAAAACTTAGTAAAAAGTGGATTGAAAGCTATTTGCTTATTTCCTCTTGTTGAAGAAAAATTAAAAGATTCAATGGGAAGCTATAGTTATAGTGAATCAAATTATTATCTTGATCTAATAAAAGAAATAAAGAATTTATATCCTGAATTAATAATCATGACTGATGTTGCATTAGATCCATATTCAAGTGATGGGCACGATGGGATAGTAGATAAAAAAACTGGAAAAATTTTAAATGATGAATCTCTTCTAGTCTTAGAAAAAATGAGTATTGCTCAAGCTAGAGCTGGGGCTGATATTATTGGGCCATCAGACATGATGGATGGAAGGATAAGAGTTATTCGTGAAGCTTTAGAGAGAGAAAAATTTATTGATACTATGATTATGAGCTATAGTGCTAAATACGCTTCTAGTTATTATGGACCATTCAGAGAAGCACTGAACTCTGCACCAAAGTCAGGAGACAAGAAAACTTATCAAATGGATCCAAGAAATTTAAAAGTGGCACTTAAAGAAGCAAAGTTAGATGTTGCAGAAGGTGCTGATATTTTAATGGTAAAACCTGGACAGCCTTATTTAGATGTTGTGAGTTTACTTGCTAGAAACTTAACTCAACCTATTTCAGTTTATCAAGTTAGTGGAGAGTATGCGATGATCAAGGCTGCAAGTGAGAAAGGTTGGATAGATGAGCGATCAGTTGTTTTAGAGAGTGCGATATCTTTTAAAAGAGCTGGAGCTTCTATGGTTTTATCATATTTTACTAGAGACATTCTTAACTATTTAAAGCCGTGAAACTTCTAGCAATTTTTGAATATTACTTAGGGTATATTGTTGGACTTTTTATGCCTCAAAGACTTGAGTTTGAAAAAAAGAATTTAGGAGAAGCTGGAGCTAAAAGCTTTAAGCTTGTTGATCAAAATGCTGATATTGCTTTTGAATTTTCCAGTGAAGGAGAGTTTCAAAGAATTAAGTTTTTATTGGATGATTTACTGAGAAATAAAGACTTTAAGTGTGAACTTATTTTTTGCTCTCCAAGTGTCGAAAAGGTTGTACTTAATTATTTTAAAATTTTCCCTAAGCAAATAAGATATTATCGCTTAACTACTTTGCTGAGAGGGAAGGGACATCTTACTCATTGGATAAGTGCTAAAAAGTTAGTTGTAGTACAATATGACTTTTTTCCACAACTTTTAAATTTAAAAAAGAGTATGGAGAAAATGGTTCTCGTTTCTCCTAAACTTACAAACCAAGGGATATATCAGTCTTGGTGTTTAAAGTTTTTTGATTTTTTCTTATTAGACCAATATGTAGAGAATGATTTTTTTAATCAGGAAAATTGTTTGGTAGGAAATCTAAGGGAGTTATCTGTGCTTCATCGAAAATTTAAAGCCAGATCTACGATTATCCAAAAATTGCCATGGTTTGAAGAGTTTGAAAAAAAAATACTCGTTAATAGTGAAAGAAAAATCATTTTCGGAAATTATTGGCATGATGAGTACTCGTTTATTGAGAGAGGGGACTTTCCTTCAGTGGATGATGTATTAGTTATTGTTCCACACGAAATAGATCTTTTACAAAATGAAAAAATAATAGAAGATTACAATTCTATTTCAGAAGTATCAGAGGATATTAGTCCTGATTATGCGAAGAATATTTTTTTGTTTTCAGTAAAAGGGGTTTTGTGCGAGCTTTATCAATATTTTGATATTGCTTATGTTGGAGGAGGCTTTAAGAGAAATGTTCATTCTTTATTAGAACCATTCGTAGCAGGATGTTATTGTGTGACTGGGCCCAATGTTAACCGATCAAATGAATATAAAATGATTATTGATAAAGAGCCAAATAGAATTCAAACATTTTCTAAAATCAACTTAGATCAAGTCTTTGAAAGTAGTGAAGTCAAAAATTTTTCTCTGAGCAAAGTTACTCAGAAAATTAATCCTACAGAAATTCTATGGTATAAAAAACTCAAGGTGTTTTTATCAAGTACTTAGGGATTTAATTTCTAACTTCCATTTTTCTTTATTGTATTTTAAGATTTATTTTAAGGAGAATATTAAGCAATAAAAAAAATTTTTTTATATGCTCTAATATTAACATATATCTGGTTGAAATAAGGATGTTTCAAGTTTAAATTCTTTGTTCAATTTTTATTATGTTAACTGAAAAAAAATGATTACTTTAAGGATTCTTTTATCTTTGCTATTTCTTTTTTCTTGTGGAAAAGGAGACACGGCCCTAAAGAGTGAGTCTATTTCTTCTGTCGATCTAAATAGTATTAATCATATAAATGAACCAGGCACTTATGCCGTTAGTGGAACTTGTTCCTCTCCTTCTCCAACTGGGAATATACTCGCTTAGTAGTGGAACTTAACTCTAACATTTCGTAATCATTGATGATTCATCAACTTTTTTAAAACCAAATTTTCAGTTAGTAATGTAAGTACCTAAAACTTTATACCTTAACGCCCACTTTAGGCAAGCC
>CALHLC010000056.1 GCA_938034385.1 uncultured Bacteriovoracaceae bacterium | reverse complement strand
TAAAGTTTTTTCTTCCCATTTTCTTCTCCATTTGTTGCGTCCAGATAACGCAATGCTTACGACATAACGACTGGACTAGTCAATGGGGGAAGGTCAACTTGTTCCAATCTACAATTTCGAATAGATCTAAATTCAAATGCGATGAATTTAGAAAATGATCAAACAATAGCCATTAATTCAGATACAACTTCAGTTGTTACTCAAATTAATGGATCAGTTGATGATCAAGGACAATTAATCCTAAGTGAAGTTAATGGAAAAATTGATGATCTATCACTTGATATAGAAGCTTTAAATAAATGTATTAAGCCTTAGATTGAGATTTTTCAGATTTTTTTTCTACAAAATAGTTTAGAAGTAAAAATCCAACACCGATCATAACGTATACATCAGCTAGGTTGAAAATATTTGTTTGGAGGTATTTATACTTTTCAAAACCAAACCAAAACATGTCTATGACAGAACCATCTTTCACTCTATCAATTAGATTTCCTATTCCACCTGCAAGAATAAGAGAATAACTCCACTTCTCCAGCTTATTAGTCTTGTTAGAAAATAGACTATAAAAAATATAACCTAGTACTAAAGTAGGTATTAAGATCAGCGAAATTTCTTTAAGTGGACTAGGCCAATCACTTCCAAGAGATCCCCAAGCTCCAGGGTTCCTGGCAAAGATTAATCTAAAAAAATTATTCACATAACCATACATTTGTCCTTGAGCAAGATGTTCGATGGCCAATTGCTTAGAGTATTGATCTAAAATAATGAGGACTGTGGATAGAGAGATATATTTAAAATATTTCATTATAATTCACCTTTGGAGCTAAGAAGAGAGTATTTATAAATTGCTTTTGCAAGCTCTGTCATTTGATTAGTTTTTTCAACATGCTGCCTTGAGATATTTTCTAATGGTTTTTCTCCTCGATAATCAAAGAGTCCTGGTCTATCATCTAGAATTTCAAGATAATGTTCTCTATCAATTAATCCAACGAGACTTGGTCTGAAATCCCAAGAAAATATAAAAGCAAAGTTTTGCTCGTTTGCTCTTTCGCTTAAAAGATCTCTTCCAAGAGCCTTAGTCCTCATTTCAACACCAGCAAGCTTAGCAGCCGTAGGGAAAATATCTACTTGGCTACCAATAACCTCTGAGTTGATACCACTCATCCCTTTTTCAGGAAAATGGATCAATAATGGTGTATGGTGAAGGGCCAATCTATGTTGATGAAAACCTTTAGGAACATTAATACTTTTAATAGAGTTTAATCCATGATCTCCTACCGCTATGATGACTGTATCATTATAATGCTTCGATTTTTTAAATTCTCTAATGAAGTGTCCAAAAGAATGGTCTTGCAGCCTTAAGGAGTTATATTCTTTTAAAGAGTTAAATCCATAATCTCTAATCTGATCATCACTTATATCATCTACAATTTTATACCCTACATGATCAGGAATGGTATAAGGCCTATGAAATCCTGAAGTTTGTATGACTGAAATAAAAGGTCCATTTTTATTTTCTAAATCAGATAAAATTAAATTGAATAAATCATAATCAGCAATTCCCCAAGCATCGATTGGGTCTAACTTAAAATCAGATAATTGTTGGAGTTTCATATCGGGAATACTAATTTTATAAAAATTATCTAAATTCCCCCAGTTAGCATGTCCACCAATAAAATAGGACTTATCAAAACCTTTAAAGTGATCAAAATATGTTGATTGTTTTAAATTATCTAAATCTCTTGATCTAGGTACGCTCGACCTTACATCAGGAAGTCCAGTTAAGAGAGTCCATATTCCTCTATTTGTTTTGTATCCAGGAGTATAGAAGTTGGTAAATAGCAAAGACTCCTTTGCAAATTCATCAAAATATGGAGTTGGATTTAATTTATTATTAAAGACTCCTGTCTTGTTTGCTGCTAAAGACTCTAACAACACAATGATTACATTATACTTTTTAGAATCATCCCCTATTATTCTCGTTAAATTCTCATCACTGCTTTCAATGAAGAATTTGCTTAACCGCTCTTTGGCTTCATCTAGTTTATATTCTTTTAAAATATCCATTTCTTCTTTTCTAGAACTAAAAATATTAATAACTGGATTAAGTGCTAATTGCGAAAGATAACGATTATGAGAAAAATACGCATCAGTTGTTGTTAAAGTTCTAATCCCTATCCTTCCAAAAACGGCAACTAAAATAATCAAACCACATATTACTATTTCTTTAGTACTTGAATGAATAGTTTTAAAAAAAGAAATATTCTTATAATAAAACCGACTTAAAACATAAATTAAAACAATGAGAAGTATGATGACTGGTAGTAAAGGATACGTGTCTTTTGCCATCTCCAAAGATGTTTCATATTCAACTAAATCATCTAGAAAAAAACCACTCGTGATTCTTTGAGTAATATATTCATAATTACCGAGGTCAATACAATAGAAAATAACAAAAAGAATTTGAGAAACACTCATAATAATAGCGCTTAGAAGGTTTATAAATTTAATTTTTCCACGAGTAAATATGTATACAAAATAAACCGGCACAATTTGCAGTGCAACCAGCCTTAAGTCAAACTTAAAACCGATATAGTTTGCATATATAACTTCAAAAAACGTTGCTGCTTTGAAAAACATAAAAGTAAAAATTAATCTAAAAATTATATAGAGCACTATCGACACAAGCGATATCTTAAATAGCTGACTGAGAAGATCAGAGCCGCTTGGAAATTTTTGTCTACCTAAAGGCATTATTTACCCTCACATTTGTCAATAATAACACGAGGTATAATTATCTCATGAACAATACACTAAAAAAATATAATTCTCACGAATTATCAAACACAATGAACTTTGATAACCCATTCTTTTTTGAGTTTTTTGAAAACTTTGAATCGATAAATACAAGAAAGTCTTATAAGAATGATATCAATCAATTCTTAAACTTCTTAAAGGATAGTGTATTTGAGATCAGAGAGTTAGCAGATGTAAAAAGACTACATGCTGTAACGTATAAAAAATGGCTATCTGATACTGGCTATGCTCCAAAAACTATCAATAGAAAGATGTCTTCAGTTTCAAGCTTCTGGGATTATTTAGTTGAGAAGTCGATGGTTCAATTTAATGTATTTGATTCTATCAAGAGGCCTAAACAAGTCGTTCAGAAGCCAACAAATGACCTAAGTGATCAACAAATAACAGATATTTTTGAAGTTGCTGATAGCCTTAAATCTAAATCTAAGTTCTTGCATAGATCAATTATTTATATGTTATTCACAACAGGGATTAGAAAGTCTGAAATTATAGGACTAAAAAGAGAAGATCTATTTAAAGAAAAAGAAAATTGGTTTATTAGAATCCGAGGAAAAGGTGGAAAAATTTTAATTAAGCTCCTTCCTCAAACCAGTTATGAAGTCGTATCTGAGTATATGGGATGGATGAAAAAGATAAATAGAGAAATAGACTCTAATGATTGGATCTTTCAACCAACTAGAAACCCATCTGATCCTACTTCTTTAATCAAACCTCTTAATCCAAAAACTATTGATTATATTTTAAAAAGTATTTGTAAAAAAGCAGGGATTACTCATAGAGTCTCTCCTCATTCAGCTAGAGCTTCTTACATAGGATCTGCTCTTGATAATGGAGCCGACTTATATAAAGTATCCAGAGATGTGGGTCATTCTTCAGTAAAAACAACAGAAGAATATAATAAGAGAAGAAGAAAAGTGACTGATAGTCCTACTCATCATCTTGGATTTTTAAAGGACTCTACTAGAGATTAATCTATAAATTTTCTAAGATTTTTTTGAATCATCATCGATGTTTTTATTATCTTTATTTGTAACTTCATCTTTGAAGTTCTTTAAAGCCTTGCCCATAGAACCGCCTAAGAGAGGAAGTCTTTTAGCACCAAAGAAAAATATTACGACTCCACCAATAATTAATAATTCAGTCATCCCTAATCCAAACATATTACCCTCTTTTATAAACGTGTTTTACGTTGCGATACAGTTCTATTATGCTAAGAAAACAATATATTGAGAAGTATTTTAAACAGTAGTTATTTATGAGTGAACAACCTTTTTCTTTTATCGATACTGAACACAAGATCCTAGAGTTCTGGGAGAAAGAACAAATCTTTCAAAAATCTTTAGATAAAAACTCTAAAGATGACCCATACATTTTCTATGATGGCCCTCCATTTGCAACCGGTCTTCCTCACCATGGTCACCTTGTTGGTAGTACTCTTAAAGATATAATTCCTAGATATTTTACAATGAAAGGTCGATACGTTGAGAGACGTTTTGGATGGGACTGTCATGGACTTCCAATTGAGCATGAAATTGATAAATCATTAGGTATGTCAGCTCACGTTGCAGTTGAAAAACTTGGAATTAAAAAATATAACGACGAATGTAGGGGCATCGTTCAAAGATATACAACTGAATGGAAGAAAACCATTAATAGAATTGGTAGATGGGTTGATTTTGAAAACCAATACAAAACGATGGATCTTAATTTCATGGAATCAGTTTGGTGGGTCTTTAAATCACTTTGGGATAAAGATTTAGTCTATCAAAGTACTAAGGTTATGCCCTTCTCAACTGCTCTTGGAACAGTTTTATCTAATTTTGAAGCAGGTTCTGATTATAGAAATGTTCAAGACCCGGCTATTACAGTTTTATTTCAATTAAAAGGTAGCGTTCATAGCATTGCTGCTTGGACAACTACTCCCTGGACCCTTCCATCTAATCTAGGGCTTTGCGTGAACGAGGAGCTTGATTATTGCCTTGTTAAAGATCAAGAGTCTGGGAAAACGTTTTATATCGCTAAAGATAGAATAGAATCTTATAAGAAATTCACTTTTGAAATTTTAGAAGAGATAAAAGGTGATAAATTATCTGGTCTTGAATACACTCCATTATTTAATTATTTTGAGAGAGAAAGATCTAACGGTGCTTTTAAAATTCATGCTGATTCTTATGTAAGTACTGATAGTGGTACTGGAATTGTTCATCTTGCCCCAGCTTTTGGTGAAGATGATGAACGAGTCATGAAGGCCGGAAATGTATCTGCAAATGTTTGTCCTGTAAAAAATGATGGAACATTTTCATCTGAAGTTACTGATTACGCTGGCATGTTTATCAAGGATGCTGATAAAGAAATCATGAAGGCCTTAAAAGAAAATGGTCGTTTATTAGAACAATCTCAAATTACTCACTCCTATCCATTTTGTCCAAGATCAAAAACTCCACTTATCTATAAGGCAATCCCATCATGGTTTATCAATGTTACTAAAGTTAAAGATGATATGGTTGCAGCTAATGAAGAAATCAATTGGGTTCCAAATCACTTAAAGAGTGGAAGGTTTGGAAAATGGATTGGGAATGCTAAAGATTGGGCCGTCTCTAGAAATAGAGTGTGGGGAACACCTATTCCTATCTGGTACAATGAAGATCTGGACAAGCATATTTGTATAGGATCAATTGAAGAACTTGCTCAGTATACTGGTAAAACGTTAGATGATTTACATAGAGAACATGTTGATAATTTAGAAATTAAAATTGATGGACAAGCAGGAGTTTATAAAAGAGTTCCTGAAGTCCTAGATTGTTGGTTTGAATCAGGATCTATGCCTTATGCTCAACTTCACTACCCTTTTGAAAATGAAGAAGTATTTAAAAATGGATTTCCTGCTCAATTTATAGCTGAAGGTTTAGATCAAACCAGGGGTTGGTTTTACACTTTAACAGTTTTAGCTGCAGCTCTTTATAAAAAACCTGCTTTTAAAAACGTTATTGTAAATGGAATGGTTCTAGCTGCTGATGGTAAGAAAATGAGTAAGAGTTTAAAAAACTATACTGCGCCAGATGAGTTGATGGAAAAATATGGAGCCGATGCACTTCGTTTATCTTTAATTAATTCTGCACTTGTAAAAGCTGAAGATTTAAAATTTAAAGATGATGGTGTTAAAGAAATGGTGAGGAAAGCATTGCTTCCTTGGTATAACGCTTACAAGTTTTTCAATACCTATTCTCAAGTTGATTCGTGGGAGCCTAAAGTTGAATTTAGTGAATACAAACCAACTCATATTCTAGATCAATGGGTTATCTCAAAGATGCAAACTCTTATTGAAAATACAAATAAGGAAATGGATCAGTACAAATTATATAATGTGATCCCTCACCTTTTTGACTTCATTGACGATCTTACGAATTGGTATATTAGATTAAATAGAAAAAGGTTCTGGGCAGATAATTCAGCTGAACATTTACCAGATAAAGAAAGTGCTTACCATGCTCTCTATTTTACACTGCGAGAACTTTCAAAACTAATGGCTCCTTTTGCTCCTTTTCTTTCTGAATATTTATATCTTGAACTTGATAAATTAAAATCATCAAACATTGAATCTGTTCATTTATGTGACTACCCTATTCATGATGAAGCTTTACGCTCAAGTGTACTAGAAGATGCTGTCAAAAGAATGCAGGAAGTTATTTTATTAGGGAGACAAAAAAGAATCCAAGAAAAGGTGAAAGTAAAAATTCCTTTAAGATCCTTAACTATTATCCATGAAGATCAAGCGATACTTGATGAAATCAAAAAATTAGAAGCACCGATTAAAACTGAATTAAATGTGAAGCAATTAGAATATGCTACGAACGAATTAGATTATATTCGATTATATGCACTCCCAAATTCTCCTGTCTTAGGAAAAAAGCTTGGAAGAGATTTTAAAAAATATAAAGATCTCATCGGGCAACTTAGTTCAGATGATATTGTAAAACTTGAAGATAAGGGCTCATTAAAATTAGAAGATATTGAATTTAGCCAAAATGAAATTCTTGTTTATAGAGAGCCAAAAGAAGGATCTCAGGCCTTATCAAACAGATACATTTCTATAGATATGTCTTGTGATCTTGATGATGAACTCATCAATGAAGGAATCTCGCGAGAGGTCGTAAATAGGATTCAGAAGTCTCGGAAAGAGAAAAACTTCTCAGTTGAGCAGCGCGTCGCTATTAATTTTCAAGGAGATGAGAAGATTATCAAGATTATCAAAGATTTTGAGGCCCATATCTCAAAAGAATCCTTAATTAGTGAGTGTAAATATGATAACTCTAGTGCTGAATTTAACTTTGAAATAAATGATTTAAAAGTAGGTTTTAGCTTTGAGTAAACTTGGTATTTTCGTTTTCTTTTTCTCTCTAAATTTACTTTCATCTACTGAAGCTTTTGATGAATCTAAGCTTTATAGAGATGAGGTTAGAACTATCGTTATAGATAATATTACCTCTATTCATAATAGATTCTACGAAATTTTAGCTCGAAATATTGTTCCAGATAAAAATGAAGAGCTTAAAAAATCAGTTTCACTCTATTTGAAAACATTAAGAAGCAGAATAAGTGCAAATCAAGATCTCACCACTCGTTGTGCTCTTAAAGTTAAACGAGGCTGCATTTATAGTATTAAGAGTTTTTTGTACTCACTAGATAGTTCTATTAGTCATGCAGATCATATTATGAACACATCAAAGATTGTGCATATCAAGAGAGTTTTTGCCCAAATTAAAAAGATGGAAAAAAAGCAATGGTTATATTTCCAGACTAGTTATTTTAATATTATGAGAAATAAATCAGATCTTACTCCCGACTTTCTTGATACAACTAAAAAGTTTGTCAGGGATAGTATGTTAATGAGTATAGAGCAAATGATAAATTTAACTCACCCTCATACTAAAGCAAAGTTTGCAGTGTTTTTTCATAACTTTCTAATTCCAACTCAAAATGTTTTGAACTCTTATAATAGTTATAAACATCTAATCGCTACTCTAGAAAATTTCAGTAGAACACTTTATGACTTTTCATTTTATATGGATAAACTTGAAAAAGTTTCAGCGACGACAAAACAAAATGCTCTCGCGATGACTAATCAATGGAACTTAGTGAAGAAGCATCTTGTAAGAAGATAGGACCCACGACTGTGAAATTTAAACCTCTTATTCCGATATTTATATTTTTTCTTGGAGCAGCAGTCATCCTATTTTTGTTAGGGTTGAAAAGTCGGATAAAGCCAGAAGTGATAACTCCTACAACTTTAAAATCCACTTCTACTACTCTTATTACTCAATCAAATACTAAAGACTCATTAAGTCTCAAAAAAGATCAAACTATTCCGAAAACCTCTCAGCAATTAGATAAAAACTTTCTATGTCCTGAAATTTCTCAAGGGCTACAAAGATCCTCTTTAGATCAAATACTTAGGAAAAATAATATTGCCCAAAGTTCCTTATTAATAATTAGAAAAAATATTCATATAAATACGAAAGATGGAAAAAAGTTAAGATTAGTATTTAAAAATAAAGCTCTTGAACTTTCTAAAAGTGAGCTTACTTTAATGGTGTTAGAGAGCAAGAAAAACGCCACTTTCATAAAACACCCAGTTCCTAAAGAACTTAAATTTAGCCCCAAGATAGAAAAGGTACTTGAATATTATAAAAGTGATCAGATTATTTATGAAGATCAAGTCAACATTTACCAAGATGACCAAAAAGAAATAATTTTTGAGACCATTCAGGGAAAAATTGTTAATTTTAATATGAGTCATATTCAAAAGAATAAATCTTTTAATTGTGTCTCCGCTTCTCGCTAAGAAAGGATAATCTATGTCAAACTCTGAAAAATTCATAAAAAAAGTTCAGGACTCTTATGATCTAGAAGGTCTCTCATTTCCTATAGGATGTGGAGTATTAGAAGGTATCGTCCATAGTGAAGGACAAGTAAAAATTCCACTTGGATCATTAAATAGACATGGACTTATATCAGGAGCTACAGGAACAGGTAAAACAAAAACTGTTCAAATACTAGCTGAGCATTTATCTAGCAATGGAGTCCCTACTCTACTTATGGATTTAAAAGGTGATATGAGCGGGTTGGCAAAGGCCTCAGACGGTCATCCTAAAATTGATCAAAGGCATGAGAGTTTAAAAATTGATTTTATACCTCAAGACTTTCCTATTGAGTTTTTAACTCTCTCAAATGAATATGGCTCTAAACTTCGAGCTACCCTTATTGAATTTGGCCCAGTTTTATTTTCAAAAATTCTAGGTTTAAATAATACTCAAACTTCAGTCACTACTGTTATTTTCAAATACTGTGATGATACAGGCCTTCCACTTTTAGATTTAAATGACTTCAAAGAAGTTCTTCGTTTTATTGGAGGAGATCAAAAAGAAGAATTTGAAAAGCTTTATGGAAAAATTGCACCTTCTACAGTTTCTACTATTCTGAGAAAAATTGTGGAATTGGAACAACAAGGAGCCAATGACTTTCTAGGTGAACCATCATTTGATGTTGAAGATCTTCTCTACAGTGGCAGTGAAAAAGCACCTATTAATATTCTTCGCTTAACGAATATCCAAGGAAAACCAAAACTCTTTTCAACTTTTATGTTAAGTCTTTTATCTGAAATATATGAAACATTTCCAGAAGTTGGTGATAGTGAAAAGCCAAAACTCTGTCTTTTTATAGATGAAGCTCACTTAGTCTTTGAAGAAGCAAGTGATACTTTGGTTAATCAACTAGAGCAAGTTGTGAAACTTATAAGATCAAAAGGTGTTGGAGTATTTTTTTGCACTCAAAACCCAGTAGATGTTCCAGAGAGTATTTTATCTCAACTTGGACTAAAGATTCAACACTCCTTGAGGGCCTTTACAGCTAAAGATAGAAAGGCCATTAAAAGTGCCGCTGAGAATTTTCCTATTTCAGATTTCTATGACATTGATCAACTTATTACTGAACTTGGAATTGGTGAAGCTTTAGTCACTGTATTAGATCATAAGGGAAGACCTACAGAATTAGTTCATACTATGCTACGTGCACCACAAACTCGTATGGGAATTTTAGATGAAAAAGAGTTAAAAGAGGTAGAATCTAAAAGTAAGTTAAAAGAAAAATATGACAAAATTGTAGATAGGAAAAGTGCTTATGAAATCTTGACCGAGAGGATTAATGGTGAAGATGAGCCTGGTGTTAGTGAAGATATAAAAAAGACTCGTAAAGAAAAGTCTGATGATGAAGAAGGATTTTTTGAATCTTTGTCTAAAAATACAATGATACGTCAGGTTGGCCGAACAGTTACAAGAGAAGTTACCAGAGGCTTACTGGGAGCTTTAGGAATTAAGACTACTCGTAGAAGAAGTACTCGTCGTAAATCTGGTTGGTTTTAATCAGATACATTTCAAAGAGAAATACTCGGTTAATGTAAAATCATTTACACTCTTCTAATTTTTCATCTAATGATATAATTCAATTATCTATGAAATTGGTAGTATATTTTGTTATATTTTTGTCTCTTCTTGGAAATGCTGGAGATACTTGTGATATCTATTTAATTAAAAAACTAACAAACCCTGCAAATAATGACATCTTTACAATAAACAAATCAAAAAACCTTTTTCAGGACTATCACTCATATTTAGATGATTTAAAGAATCTAATTCAAGAAGCAGAAGTAAAACATACCTTAAATTCCGATATTCTAACCAGCAAAAAAATGAATTTCCTATTTAAGAAAATAAATTCTAAAAATTCAAAGTCTCAGTTTACTTCTTCTGAATTAAAATTAGTAAAAGAAGATCAAAGTCTTACAAAAATTTTATTTCTAATCGAAAAAATCAATCAATCTTTAGTAATATTACCTAACAAAGTAATAAATATTTTAACACGTTATATAGGAGCAAAAGGCTTTATTTCTCCATTTTTAGATGAGGCCCTCCCGTTAACTTCCAAAATGAAACATCTACTAATTGATAAGACTTTATTTTTGCTTGATAGTGTAAACCCTATCCCTATTAGCCAGATAAAATCAAGTTTTCCTAATTTCTTTACTCGTCATGGCCAAAATGAGTTAAGTTCAATAAGAAAAATCTTCAAGAGACAATATGAAAACCCCGAAATTATTTTATCTCAAAATGAAAGTGATCTTTTAAGATCTAAAGGGCTTTTAAGTGCCTACAAAAACAAGGCAGAGTTTCTTGCTAAAAATAAAAACTTTGTAAAAGTCAGAAAGTTTGTCGACTATAATTTATCTATTTTGCAAGTTGTTTCAACAGTTATGCTCATAGAGATGGCCCATACCTTATATACTGAAAAAATAAAAATTAACGAATTTTTAGAGCAAGACCAATTAGCAAATGATCAAATCCAAATTATTGTTGATGAAGTTCCATTTCCTCACCTCTCTCTGAGAGTTGGTGATTATATTTATAGTTACGGGACAGAATTATTTACTAAGACTCATTATAAAACATACCTACAGTCTACTGAAATGAACGCATGGCTAGCTACTAGAGGATATGAAAAAGAGGATCTAGAAAACAATGGAAGCAGTATAAAACTTAAACTTCCTAGCTCTTCACATTCTGCGGTAGTAAGTACCCTAAAAATAGATAAGGACGAAAGACTTAAACTTTTTGATTATCTAGAATCCAATTTAAACAAAGCTTATAAGAACGTCACAGCTGTTAATGATTGTGCAACTATGGTCGTAAATGCATTAAAAAAAACGACATCTATTGAAATCCCTGCACTTGTTGATGCGTCTCCAAATCAAATTAACCTTTGGTTAAACTCAATACAATTATCTGGCAAGTCTAAGGTCAATAGAGTTCAACATGTAATTACCCAAGATAGTTCAAGAGAAAAATATCATTTTTTCCGAACTCTTTTTTTAAGTGCCGTAGAAAACAGAGTCTTTATCAAGTTTCTACCTGTAATGAAAAGTTATCAAGCAACTATCAATGCAACTCACTCTGGTGCTGAAATTCAATGGTATAATGAGATTGAACTAAAGATACAAGATAATATTAAAAATGAAATCAGAGAAAATCATAATAAAATGCCTATGTATTTAGCTATGAAGAGATATCTTTCCAAACAAACTGATCTTCAATGTAATGAGATAAACTTACTAGAGGTAGATATTACTTTTAATACATATATAAATTACTCAAAAAGTATTGAAGAAGAAAATGATGAAGTTGATAAAGATTTGATTGAAAAGCCTTTTGAATATAGATTTAGAGCGAGAGTGTCCAATGAGGTTTTAATTGAGCAGCGGAATGAAATTACTGAAATTTATAATTTGATAGAGTCATCTTGTCAGTAGTTATAGCTTAGAGAAATCGATCAGCTTAAACCTAGCTCTCAAATTCCGGAATAATTTTCTCAGTTGTTATATCATTTGGGTTCTATAGAATTTAATTATCAATAATTAAGGAGATTCTATGAGAGTGTTAACATGTTTATTAATAATGACAATGATTTCTTGTTCAACAACAAATAATAATAACTTCAGGTCATTATCTCAAGTAGGAAATACACACTCCTCAACTCATGAACGATATCAAAAAGAAATTCACAAAAAGTTTTATGATATAGTCCAAGATCACGGTCCTAATTACAAAGAAACTATTGCCAAGATAAAGCTAGGTGGTCAAGGCATTTCGTTTTTAGATGATTCAAACAAAAATGGAATTCTTTCAGTTTATAGTGTTGCAGGAACAATACTTCCTGTTATTGGAGCAGGATTTGGATATCTACTAGGAGCCATGATTTTTGTGGGAAGTGAAGGAAGTAGTGCTTACTCATATATGTCGGGGTTAGGTTCAATACTCCTTATCCCAATTATGACCAGTTCTATGCCATTTAAAAAGTCAATGCAAGATGAAGTTTATATGTCAGCATTTAAAAACAGAGAAGATCAAGAAAAACTTACTGAACTGAAAGTAAAAACAGTTCAAAATACAGCCATAACATTTGCACTCAATAGTGAAGAGGTGAAAGAATTTAGTAAAGCTCTCGATAGTGAAATCACTGATTCTTTTCACGCTGCTGTAGCATCTGATGTTGCTCCTGAACCAACAAGTATACTAGAAGTTATGAAAAAGCATAATATTGCTCCAGAAAGAACTCGTATTTATGAGGAATTTCTCGCTGCTTATTCTCCTGTGTTAGAAGAAAGAGCTAAAGAAATAGTGGAATATGGAAAAGATACGAAAAAACTTCATTATACAAGACTGAAAAATACATTTATTGTTTTAAAAAAACATTACGAAATATCTAATAAAGACCTTAGTCGTAAGTATGAGCAATATATAAATGAAATTTCACTTCAGCAAAATGAATTGACGGGTGGATTTTAAGATCTCTAATCATTATATTATAGTTTTATTTCATGAAAGAAATCTTTAAAAAATTTTAAAGTCTTAGTTTCGGCCCTTAACTTTTTAAGTAAATAAAAAGTCCCCGAAATTTTCCTATCAATAAAGACTGTATCAAAAGGAGGATTTCTTCTTGGAAATTCAATTAATAACTTTCTTCCAAGCTTAATTAATTTCTTCTCTACATCATTGTCGGCCCAATGAAAGGTTTCTTGCTCAAATACCTCTGCTACAACTTTTGCATAATCTAATAATGCATTTTCATATTCTGCAGGATCACCTTTTTGATAGACCCCTATAAGTTTAAAAGCAGATAAGACTTCTTTTTTAGAAAATTTCATTAAAGCTTTAATCATTTTCCTATAGTTTTCTTTTAATTCATCATCCACTTCAATACAGGCACCAAAGTCGTAAAGGATCCATTTCTTGCTCTCTAGATCAATTTTAAAATTTGCAGGATTAGGATCAGTTTGAATAATTTGAATAAGGAATAATTCTTTTAATAAAAGATCTAATAGGTCTTCACCAAGATGATTTCTCTCCTCTTGGGTCAAGAGATCATTTTCATTTATTTCATCAATATGTGTTCCTGGGAGATAGCTAGACACGAGTACTTTCTTACTTGAAAACTTAGCGACAACCTTAGGTATAATGAAGTCTTGTCTTAACTCTTTATAATAAATTGCTTGAGATTTTCTTTCCCGTTCATAATCAATCTCTCTTAAGAGCATCTTTTTAATTTGCTCAAATAATTCTGAGAGTTGTAGTTTTTTAGGAAGAACTTTGAAAGTCGTAAAAAGCATCTTTAAAACAAATAAATCACTATCTATAGATTTTGCAATATCAGGATATTGTATTTTTATGGCATATTCAGTTTCATCATAAACTCCAAGATGAACTTGGCCTATAGAAGCACTAGCAAAAGGTTTATCTTTAATAGAAAATCCATCTAACTTTTCTTGATCTTTCTTTGATAGGCTTTTTTTGAGCGTTCTAAACCTTAAATATGAGCTTTGATCTTGAAGGGAGCTTAAGAGTTTTATCGCCTCTTCTGGAAGAAATGACTCTCCATAAATACTTAACAGTTGCCCGGCCTTCATTAAGCTTCCCTTTAATTCAGAAAACTCTTCAGTAATTTTTGCAAAGGCCTTAGCCGATGGCTTTTTACTAGTCAGGATTTTTTGTAAGGCAAAGCCCGCTGCTTTAGAGCCTATATTTAATAAGGCGAGATTTCTTTGCCAAAGTTTGAATTTAATTTTAGAGACTTCTTTTTTGGGAGACATCTAAAGATATTTTTTTGAAAGACGTTTATATAAGAAATCTCTTGTTTCGCTGGTAAGCTCTTGTTTAAAAAAGTAAAATTCATAAATTCGACCGTTCCATGAGCCTTTAGGTCCATGACCTAAATATAAAGTTTCAGGTGCTTGAATTTTCCCAAAAACCTTCTTCTCATTAGATGCAATAGATTTTACTCCATTATAATAAGTCTTTAATGAACTCCCACTACTCCAGCTCATCCCTATCATCGATATCTCTCGACTTTGTGTAAATGAACCAGACTCGACATAATATGTATCATAGGTTGTAGAAATCGCACCTTTTACGCATTCACTGCAATACGATAGTACTCCTGTCGTATCGTATCGAAGAGAAAAAACATCATCGTCATTTTCAAATCTATGAACATCTAATAGTCCAGCATCAGTAGCCAACGCATCTGCTTTAACAACTAAGATTACTTCAAATGAATCTAATCCATTAATCAAGTCTTGCTTGTTGACTAATAAACTATCTTGAAAATATAGTGAATCATTCATTAAGGTTGGTGCAGATTTTTTACTATTAGCAACAAATGTCGTGCTGCCACTTTTGATACATTTGATGCTTCCTTTCTTCTTTACTAATTCTTCTTTACAATCTAAATCAGAGAAAAGCTTTCTAGATTCAGAGTTCAGATTAAATTCTAAATCTCCGAAAATTTTAGTTGTATCAAAGTTTATAAGGACTTTTTTAGTAATCGTTTTATTCTCTGTAATGATCTTATAAGTTAGCTCTTTTCCATCTAATGAAATTGGTAAATTAACCGACGTTACAAATTCATCATCATAACAAAAAACAGATCTATTAAAGAGAAGTTCCTTGATTTCTAAATCAACCTTAATAACGTCTTCACAGGCACCCCAAATTTCAAGATCTTTACCATTGAGCTTTGAAAAGCTCTCAAGCCTTAAAACTTGAGGAGTTGTTGTAGGCGGTTTCGTTTCAACTTCTTTAATTTGAGTTTTATTCTTACTCCCGCAAGAAATTAGAAATATCAGTAAAAAACTAAAACATTTCATTTGGATCCATATTATGAAGGTTATTTCTAACACTTGCTAAAAACTTACCTCCAAGCTCACCATCAACTAAACGATGATCATAAGAATGAGTTAAAAACATCATAGACCTAATACCAATAGTATCATCTGGCATAGCAACTACTCTTTTCTTAATTACACCTGCTGCCATAATACCAACTTGAGGTTGAAGAATGATAGGTGTAGCTAAAACAGTTCCAAAGCTACCTACATTAGTAAAAGTAAATGTTCCACCTTGGAGTTCTTCAAGTTTTAACTTTTTAGCTCGTGCCCTTGTTGCAAGATCTTGAAGTGCTCTACAAATCCCAACTATATTCAATGCTTCTGCATTTTTGATAACTGGTACAACTAAACCATTACCAGGAACAGCAACAGCACATCCTAGATTAATATCTTTTTTCAATACAATATTAGTCCCATCAACAGATGCGTTTACATAAGGATGCTCTTTTAGTGCATCTATAATCGCCTTCATAATAAATGGAGTATACGTAAGCTTAAAACCTTCTTGTTTTTGAAACTCATGCTTAAAGCCTTCTCTAAACTTCACTAAATGAGTCATGTCTGCTTCATCAACTGAATTCACATGAGGAGAAGTTAACTTAGAAGCAACCATATTTTGAGCAATCATTTTTCTCATATTATCCATTGGGATAATTTGAACGCTCTCACCTGGTTTATAAGCTGGAACATTTACAGTTGGAGCAGGTCTACTAGATCCACCAGATGATTTACCACCAGAGCTTAAAAACTTTTCAAAGTCTGACTTATTAAATCTTCCACCAGCTCCAGATCCCTTTAAATGATCTAGATCAACAAGTGCGATTCCATTTTCCTTGGCCATCTTTCTAACTAATGGAGTGTAGAATTTATTTGATTTACCTGTACTTGCTGGTGCGGCTTTAGCCGCAGGAGCTGCTGCTTCAACTTTTTCAGTAGGTGCTGCGGATTTTTCTTTTTTTGCAGGTGCACCAGTATCAAGAGCAGCACTATCATCATCTTCAATAATAGCAATGACTTTACCAACATCTATAGTTTCACCCTCTTCAAATAAAAGGCTGGCTATCCTTCCAGAGTATGGTGATGGAATTTCAGACTCAACCTTATCAGTCGAGATCTCTAAAATAATCTCATCTATCTCTACCGCATCACCAGCGGCCTTATTCCATTTTGTAATCGTCCCGGTAGTGATTGACTCACCCATCTGAGGCATAACTAATTCTTGCTTGGCCATATATTTCTCCTAAATCTAATACTTAAAAATTAATTGATCTCTTCTTTGCTGCCATCATTGCTTCAGACAACCACTCACCTAATGTTGGGTGTGGGTGAACTGTTGCAAAAATTTCTTCATCCACTCCTTCCATTTGTCTAAAAAGAGTATATTCATGGATAAGTTCAGTGGCATGTGTTCCAACAATGTGGGCCCCTAATAACTCTCCATATTGGCCTGTTAATACTTTAACAAAACCATCTGTTTCATTAGATGCGATTGCTTTTCCGTTAGCACTAAATGGCATCTTACCAACTGAGTATTTTATTTTCTTCTCTTTTAAAGCTCTCTCAGTGTAACCAACTGAAGCAACTTGTGGCTGACAATACGTACAACCTGGAATGTTCATTTTATCAATTGGATGTGGATGCATTCCTGCAATCTTCTCAGCAGCTACAATTCCCTCGTGACTAGCAGCATGAGCAAGTAGTGGTGGACCGCTAACATCACCAATAGCAAAGACACCTTTTACATTCGTTTCAAAATTCTCATCAACACTGATAAAACCTCTATCAGTTTTTATTTTTAATTTTTCTAAACCAATGTTTTCTATTCTTCCAGTCATCCCTACAGCAATTAGACCAAGATCAAACTTATGTTTTTTTCCATCACATTCTATAGTGACACCTTTAGCATCACTCTTTGCACTAACTTTCTTAGCACCTAGGCTCATCTTAATACCGTATTTCTTATAGGCCTTCTCAACCTCTTTAGAACAATCTTCATCTTCAATAGGGAGAAGATTTTTTTGCAATTCAAAAATATGTACATCTACTCCAAAAGCGTTCCAAAAATAAGCAAACTCAACTCCTATAGCACCAGCTCCAATAATTCCTACTGACTTAGGAAGTTTTTCTAATTTAATCGCCTCCCAAGCTCCGATGAGTTTTTTTCCATCGTGTTCTAGACCTGGAAAAGTTCTATACTTTGCTCCAGTAGCGATAATAATATTTTTACCTTTTACTTTTTTAGATCCTACTTTGATCGTAGACTTATCAACTAACTCACCAACGCCTTTAATAACATCGATCTTATTTTTTTTCATCAGGTACTCAACGCCACCTGAGATTTTATCAGAAATTTTCTTTGCTCTCTTAACAGCTTGAGCACCATCTAATTTATTCACCTTCACATCAATACCAAGATCTTTGAAAGTTTCTAATTCATGAACACTGTGAGCAGATTTCAAAACAGCTTTAGTCGGAATACAACCTCTGTTTAAACAAACTCCACCAAGTTTATCTTCTTCTATGATAGCAACCTTCTTTCCAAGCTGAGACGCTCTGATCGCTGCTACATATCCACCAGGGCCTGAACCCAATACAACTACATCGTAATTACTCATAGATTATCCTTAAAAAAATCAACACTTTGCTTTACTAAAAGCGGGTATATGAACTAAGTTTTCTTTGAGCGTTAAGATAACATAAATTTTAGATCTTTAACACGTCTTGCAATAAATAATGCGGAGAATCAATATTCAGCAAACAATCGACATTCAAACTTATCTACCTAAATTTAACTTAGATTTATTTATCCAAAAGCTTGGATCAAGTTTCAAAGAATCTATCGTGTTTTTTGATGTAGAAACCAGCGGTTTATCTCCGATGATTAATGAAATTATCGAATTTGGTGCGATTAAGATTAACTTCCTAACTGGTGAAGTGACTAAGTTTGAGAGTCTTTTAAAAAATGAAAAGCCGTTAAGCCCAAAAAATATCAGTATTCATGGAATTACAAACGAAGATTTGAGTGATGCTCCTGAACAATTAAAAGTAGTTAATCAATTTTTTGAGTTTATTAAGGATGCTAGCTTAGTTGCTTATAATGCTCAATTTGATTTGGGTTTTCTTATTACTGAAATCTGGAAATATAAGTTAGATCCTAGCCTAGAAAAAGTTATAGATGCTCTATATATGGGAAGAGCAAGTTATAAATTAGTTGATAATCGTCCAGAGAATTATCGATTAGATAGTTTTAAAGCTTTTTATAATTTAAAACTAAATAGCCATAGAGCTTTTGATGATTCTATTGTTTGTTTGGAAGTTTTTTATCAATGTATGGAGATACTCAAGTGGGATAAGAAAGCGATAGATCGTTTTGTAATTTATGATTTTAATAATCCTGGGGCAACTTCAAATTTTTCAAATGATGATTCAGAGAAAATTAAAAAAATTAAAGCAGCTATTTCAGATGGATCTACGATTAAAATAAACTACAAAGGCGGATCTAAAGGCAGTGCAGCTAGACCTGTTCAGCCCATAGCACTGCTTCCTATGCCAAATTGCGTGAATTTATATGCAAAATGTTTAAAAGATGAACAATTTAAGCTATTTAATACTAAGAGAATTAAGAAGGTAGAAAATGTTTAAAAAATCAGTTCAAGTTTTTATTGTCGTCACGCATTTAATCTTACTTGCTTGGATTGTTTATATTCTCTCCTATGGTGGTGGCCTATCAATGAATGCCTTGATTCTTCACTTCACTGGGATAGGTCTACTTGGGATCTTTAGTATTATAGGAACGGCTAAGATTGAAATGTTCTTTTTTCGAAAATCTGTCAGAAAGAAAAAATGAGTTCTTGGCAGGTTCAATTAAAAAATAGTTATAGATCAATTGCTCAAGTTATTACAGACTACCCTCACCTTAGTGAAAGATTAAATACATTATTAGATGTAGAGAAAAAGTATCCGATTTTTATACCTAAAAGAATCATGGATAAAATTTCAGAAGATATAGATGGTAATATTTCAAATCAATTTCTTCCTCAATTAGGAGAACTAAGCCCAGATGGTCTTTATGATCCTATTGGTGATATTAAAAACTCTCCTGTTAATCGATTAGTTCATAGATATGAAAACCGTGTTTTATTTTTCCCGACAAGTAAATGTCCTATCAATTGTAGGTATTGTTTTAGAAAAAATGAGATCTCATCTATTGATCAAATATTTTCAAAAGATGATGAAGCTATAGAATATTTGAAAACTCATCCTTTGATTAATGAAATTATTTTTAGTGGTGGAGATCCTCTTATACTTACAGATGATCAGCTTGATAAACATCTAGAGAGTTTTTCAGGGATTGATCATATAAAGCAGATTAGATTTCATACAAGGTTTCCAACTATTATTCCTGATCGAATAGATACAGATTTTCTTTCAATTTTATCAAAGTATAAAGGTAGATTTGAGTTCATCTTTGTTATTCATACGAATTGCGTGCAAGAGCTTGATGAGGAAGTAAAACTTTCTTTAACTAAACTCTCATGCGATTACACAACCTTGTCCCAATCTGTGATTTTAAAAGACATAAATGATTCAAGTGAATCGTTTTATCAATTAAGCCAAGCTCTTTTAGATCTTAATATAAGACCCTATTACGCCCATTTCCCTGATGACGTGTTAGGAGCACAACATTTCAAGATTACTAAAGACAAGGCCCACCAAGTTCACTCTGAGCTTCGTCAGAGAATTTCAGGCCATTCCCTACCTGTTTTCATTTTTGAAAATAGTTCTAATACTTCAAAAGAGTACGTTTAAAAAACCAAGCACCTTGGAATATGCGACCTTCTTGACTCTAGGCTAATACTCTCATACTTTATCTCATGGCCATGGATAGAATGACATATTTGAAAACTAATATCGCTTATGGGTTGTTCAACACTCCTATAAAAACTCCTCCTTTAAGTATGGAAGAATTAAAGTTAATGAGAGAAGCAACATTAACCTTCAAAGCACTCTCCCCTAAAACTATAACAATTAATTCATTTAGAAATTACGTAGTTCATCGATTTGAAAACAAATTATCTAATAAAAGGGCCTTAGTCGTTCATGGCTGGTCTTCAAGATCAATTTATATGGTTCGATTTATTGAAGTACTATTAGACCTTGGTTACGCAGTATATGCTGTAGATCTACCGGCCCATGGTAACTCGAAAGGACTTCAAATTTCTTGGAACGATTCAATTAAAACAGTTCTGGATACGCAAAACATCTTTGGTAAATTTGATGTGGCCTTAGGTCACTCTCTAGGAGGAACCGCTATTTTGGGGGCATTATCACTAGCAGATTATTTACCAGAATTTGAAAGTCACTTTGATACGAAAAAAATTGCCTTGATATCATCTCCTACAAGAATGCAAACTATAGTAGATAAATTTTCAAACTACTTAAATTTAACTAATTATCAAAAAGATATTTTCTCAAAGAAGATCAAAGATATTACAAAGATTGATCTAGAAATGCTTGATGCTAAAAAACTACAAATAGAAAAACCATCAAATATTGAATTTCTATGTGCTCATGGAACAGATGATAAAATTATTCCCTTTAAAGACTCTGTTCACTTTTCAGAACTTGAAAATGTTAGGCATGTTCCTATAGCAGGAGAAGGACATGTTCACATTCTCCATAATGAATCCGTTTTAGCTGAAGTTTCTAAGTTCTTAAAAATATAGAACCAAGGAATATGCGAATTTATTTTAAGCTTTAACTATTGAGATTTAAACAATATATTAGGTTATCCAAAACACTTAGCGGGTGTAGCTCAGTTGATAGAGCGTCTGCTTGCCATGCAGAAGGTCGTGGGTTTGAGCCCCATCACCCGCTCCACTACTAAAAATCAATCAAATTAACCACTTAGACCTAAAAAATGGCAATTAAATTCACTCTATTTTTACTGAAAAATTAAAATGTGTCCTACCGATGTCCTACGAGAATCGCTCTAGGATTTTGCTTTCTTGAAATCAATCACATTATCTAGAGATTCTGAGGGTCTGAGACTCAAAGAATTCGCGACCTTACTTATATCTTGTCCAACAATATGAACGTATTTCAAAGTAGTTTCGATTTTCTTATGACCTGCAATTTTTTGAACAATCCAAGGGTTTAACCCTTTTCGAACCATCATTGTAATCGCAGTATGTCTAAGATCATGAAATCTAATTTTACTTAGTCCAGCTTCTTCCAAGTCTGGCTTGAATACTCGACGTATAAAATTATTGTGATTGACTGTTCCGCCCCAAGTGTTTCTCAATAAATAGTCGCCATCAGATATAGACGATTTCTCTATGTAGGAACTAATCAAACGAGCAAGATCATCACTCATAGGAACATACCGAATGTCTTTTCCTTTAGTCTGATCTCTTGACGTTCCCGTATAAGACAATTGTTTGGCCACTGCTATCTGTTTAACATCAAAATAAAGGTCTGTAGTTTTTAATCCCCAAATTTCACGTGCCCTCATACCTGTTTCAAGAGCAATTCTGTATGATAAATAAATCCAAGATTTTTTATCTTTATATTTCTTTTCTGTGAAATCTAAAAATATTTGAACCTCTTGATCACTTAAAAACTTCATCTCAATAACAGGATCTTTTTTTCTTTTAATATCTTCCAAGGGGTTAGAACTTACGATTTTTTTGACATAACAATGATTTATGGCCCGGTACAAGATATCAGAATATCTATTAATAGAACTTAGGCTCAAACCTCTTTCAACTTTCAAATACCTTCTAAAATCAGTAAAGCTTGAAGAGTTAATCGATGCAACTTTTTTCTTGCCCCAGAACTCCTTAATCCGATTTACCGCGGGTCTTATGGATCTTAAATATCCACTATTAGTATATTCATCTTCTTTAATTTTAAACCAAATTAAAACACATTCTTCGATACTGATTTCTTCAACATGCTTTGCTTTTATGCAAGCTTCTTCAACTGCACTATTCTTTGCTTTAAGTAAAAAAGCATCAGCCTCTGATTTTTTATTAAATCTTCGACGAAGCTTCTTTCCCGATCTTCCTCTGGTATAAAATGTAGCTTCCCATTTTACAGTTCCAGATGCTAATACAATTTTCTTTACACTCATAATTACCTCCTTTAATCAGGAGGTTTCTTGGTAAAGCCATTGGACTAAAACATCTTTTCTTAAAAATAACTTCCCACTAATTTTAAAAAATAAATTAGCAGGAATGTTTCTCATCTTTCCACGATATCTCCAATCATAAATGGTACTTATGGATACCCCTAAATGTTTGGACAACACCTCTGGTCTTATTAACTTTGGTAAATTGTCAAAGAGCTGATTGAAACTATTTCTAGTCTCAGTAATATTATATTTCTTTTTCTTATTGCTGTCTTTCATAGAATCTCCATATTCTTTATTTCCATAACTGAGAAACTGCCCCTTTCGGGCAGAGAAGTGGGGCATTGCCCCACGTGCCTTACGATCTCATACTTCGATGGCAGCACTCTCGCCTCTGAATTCTAGATATTCGATATCTCTACCCTCTTCATTCACAAACTTTACAAGCCTCTCCACTCCTTCAATAAATACCCTCATTCCTTTTTTAGCTCGCACTTTAAAGTTCTGAGCAAGCTTTCCAACCAACACAACCTTCCTCCAAACCGTTAAATCAACTCCTTCAATGCTGGTTGCAACTTCAAATCTACAAACTGGAGTTTGATGTTTAGATGTATAGGCAAGTCTAATTTCCTTTCCGACTCTTCCTTTAATGACTTCTTTCTTCTCTTCCATAATCTTCTCCTTCTAATTTGATTTTCTTTTGCGCTACAGCAAGTAGCCAGCCTGATCTACTAAGAGCTTCATTTCTCTCAACATTTGGAACAAATTTCTCTAAATATTGCTCATAAAAATGATCTAGATGATCGTCATGAGACCACGATCTTTTCTTTATTTTTTTAATATCATCTTCAGAAATTGTTTCAACGTAATATTTTAGAATCTCTTTCACTGTAATATTACTTCCTCTTATCTTTTTATTAAGCCTTTCCAAAAGACTGAGTATTTCATTTTGAAGGTTTTCATCGTCCTTACAATTGACTAAAAATTTAAATTTCTTCTTGTTAATTTCATTAACTGTTTTTGAATTTAATTTTTTAGACCTATTATTTTTTGTTTTGACTGAATCAATTGCAGATTGATTCTTCAAAACATCCTCTTGGTTGCTTGCAACCTCTTCTCTCTTACTTAACATTTACATACCTCCATATACATAAACCTTCTTACTAACCCCTTATCCCCCTCTAACTTTTTTACTTAAAGTGACTTTTCCTATCGAAACTACGTGAGAGAGGGAAAGTCACTTTAAGGTCTTGAAAAAAGTTTGTAATAACAAGGGGTTACTAGCTTTTACAAAAACATTGTTTCTTCTAGTTTCATAGCATTTGCAGGGCATTTTCATACCGTTTTCCCTCCTATCAAACCTTCGAAGTCTTTAATTTCTTTATCTTTTCCAAGGTATTGAATATTCATCACTTTCAAATCCAAAA
>CALHLC010000055.1 GCA_938034385.1 uncultured Bacteriovoracaceae bacterium | reverse complement strand
TGGTTTGCAAAACTTGGCTTACCAAACCTGAGATTGAGAATAATCTCAGGATATTGTAAAGAAAACCTTTAAATTTCAACCTGGTATTCTTACAAAAATTTTCCTATGAAAAATACGTGTATGTGAATCAAATATTTTGGTTAGAAATTAGAAAGGTAATTTCCACCAGGTAGAAGCAAAACAATTGTTCCAAACAAAAATTGTTCGTTTTAAAAATTTGCTACGATAAATTAGATGATATTTTTTTGCAGTGAAAGTTCGTTGCAGAGAATTCAGAAATTGGTAGCTTATTTGTTACTGTTTTTTTAAGATTTGCAGTAGTTAATATCGATTAATATTGCTGCTGTTACTGCTGATCTTACTGGCTCCTGATGTTTTAACACTGTTGAATTTCTGAAGGGTTTTGTGATTGGTGTTGCTGAAATTATGCGGTGTAACGACAGTTGTTGCTGCAGTTGCTGAAGTAATGGCATATTTCTTCTGATGTGAGTTGGTAAGGTATGATTTATGCACCAAGCATAAATTGTTATTAATTAGAGAGGGGATATCAAATCTCTTGTCAACTGCATCACTCGCTTCTCTGATATATTGAAGATCTGTTCTCAAGTTGTCGTCCATTGTTTTTACTGATTTTTTAATATTTGAAAAATCATTAAACCGACTTGTCCATCTATCAATCATACCTTTGATAAAATTTGCGTGATCAGTAACTGGCGTTGTGCGTTTAAAATCTTTTAAGTGAAGAATAAAAAGAAAGATTGACAGACAGGCATCTGGTATATCCTCACAATGAATGTACAACTTGTTATTTTCTAGCCAAATCTTCTCGTTATTCTCATGGTTTGGAATAGGTGCTTTTTTACTCCAAAAAACTCCGCCTATAAACTTGTTGCTGATCAGATCATCTTTAAACCGATCAAGGTCCTTTTTTTCTATCTTATCTTTCTTTTTAAGCTCGATCCCAATAACCCCTAACGATGCTAACTCAAGTCTGATGTCCATTGATTTTTGTTTGTTGCCTGGTACAATCTTTATATCCAAAGATTCAAATAACTCATCATTTTTCATTGCCCACTTTACGTCGTCTTCAAAATTCTTTCCTTCCCATGGTGGAAGAAAATCCATTCTGCGTTTCTTTCCACGACGGAAATCGTCCAAATCTTTCAATAATTCATCACTTTTTCGTTTACCTTCTCTAAGTTCATTGATTTTCTGATTGTTTGTTTCATTTTGTGATTGAGTTTGTTTGAGTTGTGTTTCCAGAAATTTAATCCGTTTGTTCTCCTTATTGCTTTCTTCAAGTTTTTCCTCGAGCATTCTCTTGCTTTCAGCATATTCTTTTTCTAATCTTTGTTTCATTTCATTTGTGCCTTTTTCTATTTCATTTTGGGTTTGCCTCCTGAGATCGTCTATCTTTTGCTGATGTTTCTGCCCTTGATCTGCAAGTTTTTTGTCAGTTTTTTGTTTGATTTCTTCTTCACGCTGAAGGTAATCTGCTTCTTGCTTTTGAAATTTTTCTTTGTATACAGCATTGACTTTACTTGCATAAAATTCCAAATTTCCTTCTATGTGTTTAAAGTGTTCCTCCTTTGTAGAAAAAGTAAGTGGGTACTTAAACTCAGTCATGTTATTCATTACTTTTTGTGAATTAACTAAAATAGAAACAATAATGTTAAGTTCCAATTTCCAGAATGTTACTGGTGAAAGACTTATATTTAGAAAGTAAGCAGATACAAAACTTTACGTGGTTTTAGTCCATGTGAACTTTTTTCCAGTAATAAAAATAAGTTTATACATATCTACTGTATCAAAACCTCCTGTATGTTGAAAATTATCGATTTTGTTTGATTATACGAAATTTGGCCGTATTTGGAAATAATATTGAAAATTTAGTAACATTACAAGGATTTAATCACTTTTTGAAAGTTGATTGATTGCCTTACAAAAGACTAAAAAACCGTAAATCTTACAAATTTTTCTTCTATATATTGCATATGGCTTCATTTCATCTACATATCAAAAAAGATTTATTAAATAAGTCTATGTTTTAAGGTGGCTGACTATATAGAGAAAGGAAATACAATATGAAACGTCATTATTATCATTATACTATTAATGAATCTTTAATGACTATGCTGTATAACTGTATAGAGTTCATGTTATTAAAATTCTGTAGATTATTTAAACTCATAACAAACAGCAAAATGGAATTGTTTCGAGCAAATATCTTGTTGCTAGCTTATCTCTTGTAATGCAGGTTTCAATTTCTTTGTCGAAATCAATCAAGAATATAAGATGTGATTTAAACTAAATTCAATTATGGCAATAAAACAAAATTTTTGCAAAATAACCAAACCGAATGTGACTGCTATTCTCGACTACAGTGCAAACTGACTATTTAATACTTGTGTGACTCAGATATTTTAGTATATGCCAAGTCGACCCAAATGTCACAAATCATTTCATTTTTTATCAACATCAATGCTGAAAAAGAATCCTAACACACAGTTAATACACGTGCGGGTCAATTTGATATTAAGAAGTATAGCTATATATTTAAATAGTGACAGCTTCTTGGTTTCTTTTTCCAAAACTTTCTCCTCATCTACATCTTGCTGATGAAGAAAATGTTTTTGACCTAAAGACACGCTGTAGTTGTTGGCAATTTGTAAACAAAAAACTTTCAGTAGTCTTCTCTACTCCTCCTTTCCTATTTTTTTGATTGGAAAGGGCTTATTGTATTTTGTGAAATTGTGTCGAATTTTGAGAGTTTATAATTTATCATATTATAGCGTCAGATATGCTTTTCCAGTCACCTTTAGGGTTTGAAAATCCAAATTTCTGTGCGCTCCCTCAAAATATTTCTAGCCAAACTTTAAAAAAAGAATCATAAATGAAGTACTTATACATCTCAAAGTTTCTATTTCTCGTACTAGTTTTAACTCAAAAATATTTTCGATTTATATTTTTATTTCATAATTTATATAATTTATAACCACCATTTTTGTTATGTGTTTACAAACAAATAAGACTCTATTAAAAATTGACTTTATATACATTTTCCTACATAATACCTAATTTTAGATAGATTATAAGACGTTTTCAGTGACAATAATTTCGGGCACAACCATGGTGGGCCCTCACGGTGTCACTATACTTCAGCATCCCTAAACGAAAACCAATTTACAAATAATTGAGAAAATACTTTTGAGTTAAAACTAGTATATCATATGTATGCACTAATTTTTATGTATAGCAAAATTACCATGAAAAACCTTCCAAACACGTAGTCGCGCTTTGTCATCACCAGCTCTTTTGCCACATTTACATTTCTAAGTTTATCAAGTTCATCTGCATGATGTATCATACAATGGTTTTTGGCAGTTGAATTCTCTAAAGAATGTTTTTATCCTTTTCATTGCGAAGAAGGCTCTTTCACTAGTGCCATTTGTAGCGGGCATTACTAGCAAGAGTTTTGCGAGCTTTACAACATTTGGTAATAGATAAGATAAGATAGATGCTTTTTTATAAAAACCAGTAAATTTCGGCTGAGGCTCAGCTGCTCTTATTTTTTGAGCATTTTTAAGGCTCATTTGTTCTTAAATAAGGGTTCACCTAAGAACAAAATTTGAGAATTGAACCTCAAATATTCTTATTTTCTTAAAGGTTTTGAGCTTGTTTTAAGTTGTTCGTGAAATTCTCTTTAGAGAAAATACTTTTCTTACTTTTTAAAGCTGTAGCTACATTGCTAATGATGCCGCAAGCATAAAAAATATGGCTAAAATACAGTAAAAGCAAACAAAACAATAAAAACAATGAAGTAAGTTACATAAGAAGCAGAAAAACAGGTTGTGATCGATATTTTCTATATTTTGACAAAAACCCAGGTTTAGGTCGGTCATAATTTTTTGGGATACAAGTTTGAGCCTCAACTTGTTCATCTTTTTTGACCAAATCTCAGCCTTGTGCTCTTATAAAGTTGTTTTTCCAAAAAAAGTGTAATCTTTGTTTTTTTTGATAACTCACTCTTGTCTTTCTCATTGTTTTTAACCAATTATTGAAAAGAGTAGTTTATTGCTTCACATTTTTATCTCCGTTTCGTATTTTACATTGACTGTCTTTTCAAGGAATTTTAAAACGAAAAAAGTGCCCATAATAACGCATTTCACTAGTTTTTGTGACAGGAAATGATACTCAAAATTATAGAGTGCAATGATTTATTTATATGGCGTATATTCTATGAGACGATCGTACAACTATGTATATCTTTTACATATTTGAGCATTAATTTTCTTTTTTCACTTGAAATATTTTTCCTTGCTAACAAAACTTTTAAAATACTTTCCCTAAAAAAGATTGTTTATTCTAAAAAATGGCGAGGAGGAAGGGGGCTCAAGCCCCCTGCCCCCATTGTCTACGGCCCTGACATTACATACTATTCTATTCTTTCAATAAACGAAAAGCAAACCATTTTTACATAGATCAAATAATATGGGAACTTCCCTGTCGTAGGGTCTTTCCCTGAAATTCTACGAGTTGTAAAATGC
Source organism: uncultured Bacteriovoracaceae bacterium (assembly GCA_938034385.1). Lineage (GTDB taxonomy): Bacteria > Bdellovibrionota > Bacteriovoracia > Bacteriovoracales > Bacteriovoracaceae > JAHDHG01. The sequence continues at coordinate 7,295 of CALHLC010000055.1, read as the reverse complement.
GAAATTCCTCAAATTACAAATGAGTAACAACGTTTAAAGTTTTAAAGAGGTATTTAATTAACACAGTGGGTTATTTTGCATTATCCTTGTTTTTTTCTCAAAGTTAACAAGACTTGCAGCAATTTGGGGCAGTTTTAACAATTGAACATGTCTTTATTAAAAGTAGCTCTGTATGAAAGTTTATTGAATCATGTTCCCAACTTCAACCATCCTTTTTCAAAAATTAAATACAAGTTTGCTTACAGGCACCTAAGGAAAATTAGTTTAACTTTTACAATATACATTATTAGAAGATTTGAATGGTGTGATATTTCGTCTAGAATCTCATTGTTATGCTTGAAATCCATCAAAATTGATTTTTTGACCTATGAATTTGTAAAATCCAAATGTAAACAAACCTTTAAAAGCTTCAAGCTTAAATATTCAAGACAAAAAAAAATAGAGGAGTAAATTTTGTAATTTGGAAACCCCTAGAACAATTTGAGAAACAATGGAATACCAAATTTTTAAGCTTATAACCGATGTTATATTTCTCAAACTAAAGCTTGGTTCTCACCTTGGTCCAAATTTATCGAATTGTTTCACCCAATGTTTGTCGCTTGAAATCTCTCACCTTAACAATTTAAAGTAGTTTACACTTCTGCATTTAAGTTCTTCGCCACAAAGCAAAATGGAAAAAGCTATTATTAAATATTATGGCGTTCCTTTGGTATTTGAACTTGATCAAATAATTGTCACAATTTACAAAAGAAGAATCGGCAATTCGCCCAGTTTATCGCCTTATATTAGGCGATGAACATTAAGGCGACAAGCCTATTCTCTCGATACTTTTGGGCAATAAATTGGTGATAAACCCAGGCGACTAATTTTTAGATTCAGGTGAAAACTAAACTAGGGCCATAGAATCAATCCCTTCCATTCTTACAACAAAACAATAAAATTACCGCTGAACTTTTGTTAGATGCATATGAGATCTGTGCACATCTGTTGGTAAACATAAGTAAACCAGTGCATTATTGAAACTATCAGCTGACAAAACAAAACAATCTTCTTTAAGTTTTTGAAGTAAACTAAATATGAACGGAAAAATCCTCAGTTTTATTGCAAAAAAAGATTCACCTCCCTAAGTTTGTGATTACGTTTACACGTTAAAATATCATAAAAGTAGAAGTAAAGATATTATCAATATCTCCATCATATCAGAAACATGCATTAAGTTACAAAAGATATCAACAGAATAAACAATTTCAATTGAAAAAATGGCTTGAATGAACAAAGGGAAAATAAAAGTGAAAGAGAAAAACCTCAAACAATCAACAAAATAAACAACCTCAATTGAAAAAATAGGTTGAATGAACAAAGGGAATATGATAATGAAAGAGGAAAACCCCGAAGACACAAAGATTAAACAACCTCAGTTGAGAAAATAGCTCGAATGAACAAAGGGAAAATGAAAGTGAAAGGGAAAAACCCCATAGACTCAACAAAATAAACAACCGTAGTTGAAAAAATATATTAAATGAACAAAAGAAAAATCAAAGTGTAAGTAAAAAATCCCATAGATTCAACAAATTAAACAACCTCAATTGAAAATAGCTTGAATGGACATAGGAAAAATAAAAATGAAAGAGAAAAACCTCAAAGAATCAACAAAATAAACAACCTCAATTGAAAAAATAGGTTGAATGAACAAAGGGAATATGATAATGAAAGAGGAAAACCCCAAAGACACAAAAATTACACAACCTCAGTTGAAAAAATAGCTCGAATGAACAAAGGGAAAAACCCCATAGACTCAACAAAATAAACAACCTTAATTGACAAAATAGCTTGAATGAACAAAGGGAAAATGAAAGTGAAAAGGAAAAACCCCATAAACTCAACAAAATAAACAACCTCAATTGAAAAAATAGCTTGAATGAACAAAGGGAAAATAAAAGTGAAAGAGAAAGACCCCAAAGACTTAACAAATTAAAAAATCTCAGTTGAAAAATAGCTTGAATGAACAAAGGGAAAATAAAGTGAAAGAGAAAAACCTCAAAGAATCAACAAAATAAGCAACCTCAATTGAAAAAATAGCTTGAATGAACAAAGGAAATATGATAATGCAAGAGGAAAACCCCAAAGACACAAAAATTACACAACCTCAGTTGAAAAAATAGCTCGAATGAACAAAGGGAAAAACCCCATAGACTCAACAAAATAAACAACCTTAATTGACAAAATAGCTCGAATGAACAAAGGGAAAATGAAAGTGAAAGGGAAAAACCCCATAGACTCAACAAAATAAACAACCTCAATTGAAAAAATAGCTTGAATGAACAAAGGGAAAATAAAAGTGAAAGGGAAAGACCCCAAAGACTTAACAAATTAAAAAACCTCAGTTGAAAAATAGCTTATATGAACAAAGGAAAAATAAAGTGAATGAGAAAAACCTCAAAGAATCAGCAAAATAAACAACCTCAATTGAAAAAATAGCTTGAATGAACAAAGGGAAAATAAAAGTGAAAGGGAAAGACCCCAAAGACTCAACAAATTAAAAAACCTCAGTTGAAAAATAGCTTATATGAACAAAGGAAAAATAAAGTGAAAGAGAAAAACCTCAAACAATCAACAAAATAAGCAACCTCAATTGAAAAAATAGCTTGAATGAACAAAGGGAATATGATAGTAAAAGAGGAAAACCCTAAAGACACAACAAATTAAACAACCACAGTTGAAAAAATAGCTTGAATGAACAAAGAGAAAATGAAAGTGAAAGGGACAAACCCCATAGACTAAACAAAATAAACAACCTCAATTGAAAAAATAGCTTGAATGAACAAAGAGAAAATAAAAGTGAAAGGGAAAGACCCGGAAGACTCAACAAAATAAACAACCGCAGTTGAAAAAATAGATTAAATGAACAAAAGGAAAATAAAAGTAAAAGGGAAAAACCCATTAAACTCAACAAAATAAACAACCGCAGTTGAAAAAATAGGTTGAATGAACAAAGGGAAAACAAAAGTGAAAGAGAAAAACCCAACAGACTCAACAAAATAAACAGCCTTAGTTGAAAAATAGCTTGAATAAAGAAAAGGAAAATAAAAGTGAAAGAGAAAAACCTCAAAGACTCAACAAATTAAACAACTTTAATTGAAAAAATAGGTTGAATGAACAAAGGGAAAATAAAAGTTAGAAGGAAAAACCCAACAGACTCAACAAATTAAACAACCTCAGTTGAAAAATAGCTTGAATGAACAAAGGGAAAATAAAAGTGAAAGGAAAAAACCCCAAAGAGTCAATAAAATAAACAACCTCAGTTGAAAAAAATAGCTTGAATGATCAAAGGGAAAATAAAAGTGAAAGGGGAAAAACTCCAACGTCTCCGAAAATTGACCTCTTTTTGAGAAAATCTTGAAACAAACTTACAATGAAAATATATAAAATTTTCTGTTCGATTGGTTAATTAATGTGTCAGAGATGTGATATGAATTAAGCAAGAAGTGTCAAAAAGTGGCGAGAAGATTGGTGTTAAAGTTAGAGTTTTGACAACGACCATTCCTTGAAAAACTGTAAAACATAAAGACAACCTACCCTTTGTTTTCGACTGAATGAAGCAGTAGTCAATCGAGGGAAATGAATAAACCTTGTAAAATGAAAATTGCCATTTATTACACATATTTTAAAAAACTTTTTGCACATACATTATACTGTTTGTGTTCTTAGATGTCGGTGTAGGAATTATGATTCTTTGCAAGGCGGATTTAGAATGGGTGAAAAATACTTGAAGGAGAGTCAGAATAATTACAACATCATTAAATGAAAGAATTTAATAATATTTAATAGCTGTTTCGCTTTTCCATGTATTTTGCATCTATTCTAAATCCGCACCTACTTCGAATTTGTTACAAATTCAATTTAAATCAGGCCCGTGTAGGGAGGGTCAAAAAAATTAACTTTTTTGACAGGGTGCTTCAGAATTGAATAAAAGGTGACCTAAATAGGGCATTTTTGAGTAAATTGATGAGATTTCTAGTATAAATCGTAGATTTTGTTCGCTATCTCCGTATCAACCTCGTTTCTAGCGGCATCTTCGCGCTCTTTTGATATCATGATGTCGCGACATCAAGATATCAAAAGAGTGCGAAGAGGCCGCTGAGAACGAGGTTATCTCCGTATATTTATTTAAAGAATAGAAAAGTGTTTCAGTTTGAACAGTATAAAATTACACCGTAAAGTAACATAGCAATATACACATGTATTTGAATAGAAATTGGTAATATAAAATAGGGGCGAAATAATTTCGAACATTGTTAATAATAATTCTTAATTCTTATCAACATCTGTCGGTTTTGAAAATGTTGTTTTGCTGAACTTTTACTTTTCAAGTCTGTTGATAACACACGTGCTCGTAAAAAGCATACTTTAGACAATGTATTTTGATTTAGTTTTATTTTGATCAGATAAATGGGAAGGATGAAATGTGCTTCTTATATGTATCTATTTCCACGAAAAACACTTACAAAACGTTGTTCTACCACAAAAATTTAGTTTGATGTGATAAGGCATTCATTAAAACTGAACTATTCAAAAATGGGTTGAAAAATGCAAATTGCATATATTTTTGATACCTGTATAGATTTTTTCTTAAGTCATGCCTACTTCTTGGAATACCCAGCTACCGTTGATGGCTTTATACCAGATCCCAAATCAGATGGCCTGATATTTTTCCAGAAGGGACATTCGTTTCCTCTTTATAGCCACCGTTTTTGATTTTTCATAAACAAAAATTTGAATGAAAATGTTTTCGAACGCACTGAACCCATCACAGTCCTTTCACAGTTAAAATGAGGGGAGTGGAATTTTTTATGTGATGTACCAAGGAATTTGTTAAAAACCATGTTTGCTAAAACAAGGGTCAACTAACTATATTTAGATTGGATGAGATATTTCGGTCGTATAGAAAGCATTTCACGTGTTTTCGTTTATAACAACTCTTTTTTAAAAGACTATGGTTGTCAAAAATTTTTGGTCCCACAGGCTGCTATATTAAATTGCAAAAGACATGAAGAATAACCAAACAATCAAAAGCTTGAATATGAGAAGAGAAAAATCAAGATGAAAGGGGAAAACCCCCCAAACACTGAAAATAATGGCCTTCGTTAAGAAAGTTTCTTGAAATAATGAGAGAAAAACAAGAGATGTAGTTTTTACTGTCAGATAAACTAAAAAATAGAAAAGAAAATCTAAGCGCTTGAAGATTCCCATTAATAGAAATACGGTAGAAGTTTAAATATCATTATGCAGATATATTTTTGATAGATTTTCGATATGAGTTACAATTTTAGCTGCCACTAATAACAACATACAGTCGCAAAAATATGGACTGAGAAAACGCACGTTCTCGCAACACGCTTTTAATATTCTACTTTGTTTATGAGCGATGAATTGTTGTGTTGACATTGAGATTTTGGGCAAAAATCGGTTACAAACGGGCGATAAGTTTAGATTTTCAGTGCGAACAAAGCTTAGGAATAGCGCCGTTAAACTTATCTTAATCCTTTAACTGTCAGAACTAGATAACTCGTCCTGAACGATATATTTTACCCACTTGTCTTCTAGCAACTTTCACGGTTGATCTAGTCGATTTCTGAGAAATAGCGTACACTAAAAAGAAAGACAATGAAATTTTCTTTTAAATGGTGGGTCAAACTCTAATGCTTGTATTCCGCCCGGAGATACAGCCCTTTGAAGTTCGAGTTTAGTGCATAAAGTTTCTTTGTCAAAAAAACACTTTTCTGAACAGTTCTCAACAGTTAAAGGGCTAAGCATTTGCTGCTAGAAAATGTTATCGGAGTCCAAAGTTCATTTTTAGATAATGGAAATACAGTATTGCCTTATTGATTTTGTGAGGACATGATTAAATTTCAAAGGAGTAGTAAGCAACTGGGTGTATTTTGATGGTCAAACTATTCATTCAAAGTTTTTTAAAATAGGCATATTACCTGAGGGTGAGTCACAGCAATTAGGACATCATTAAATGAAAGAACGACTTTTTAATAGCTGTTGGAATCCTCCATTAGTTTTGCATCCATTCTGCCTGCACTTCTACTCCTTTGAATGTTTTCTGTTTGTTGATAACAATTTTTATGTCAGATCAAAGAAATAAAAGAGAAGGAATGATATCGCTATTCAAATTGTTCTTTGTTTAGCCTTTTCCCGAGAATAATGCTTGTGGGTCGGTCCAGTCTCTTTTCACCAAACTTTTGGTGCGACAATATCTTTGCTGGAAAACCGACTACCCACCGAGTATTGAAGCATTAAACTATTCTGTTTTTGCATCCTTTTAGCAAACATTGGTTGGCTATACTCTTAAATTTATTCAATTCATCTATTTAGAAAAACAAAATAATTAAAGTTTGCTCATTGGAAATCCCAGATATCTTACACATTTGCTTTTTTCAAGGCACCCTATTTCAGGGGCGATTTCAGTATGGTATAGTCAATTGATATTTAACTAACGAAGAAGTTATTTAGATTTAACTTAGAAGAAAAAATAAATAACTGGATTATTTATCTTTGCATTGGGGAAAAGTGTTTGTTTTAGTCCAATCAATCCGTTTTTAGAAAGAAAAGTGTTGAAGTAAATTTTCAGAAAGATTCGGTGTTTTTCACGCCCATCAGCGGATACTCGATCTCTAAATAATTACATGCTTCATCATTTATCCACAAGATCTAATATAGTGAAGACCTAAGCTAGTTGAAAGCATTTAAAAACTTTGGAGATTAATAATATAACTAAAATGGAGAAACATACGAGTGCTTTGAAACGTATCTGCAGAGTATGCAGATTTAAAAAAACTTAGTCTGGTAAAAGCTACAATCAACCAAAGAAGTTCAGCATTTACAACAATGAGATATTGGTATTATATGGTTTAATAATTGTTGAAAATGAAAACCAAGAGGTGAGTAAACAAGAATTTTAGTTTATTAATAAAAAAGTCTAGTTGTTGAAGAAAGACAATAAAATGCATAAGACTGATTTTGCAAAGTGTTGAAAAACTTTTTCAAAATTCAATACATATATATTTACTCATCTAGCCATACAGCCATAGACTTTATTTACTAAATTGTTGTTTTGTTTTCTTACCAGGTCTATCCTAATTGCCTTCGTGAATATTGTTATGTGAGGATGCAGAAATACAAATCATTACTGCTGAGTAATGGTTATCCCAAAACTTTAGCAACGTTTCAACCTCATGCCGATCATCAATGCTCAGTTTGTTTTTCAAATGTTATGAAAGGAAAACGCA
>CALHLC010000054.1 GCA_938034385.1 uncultured Bacteriovoracaceae bacterium | reverse complement strand
GGGTGTATCATTACAATCATTATAGGCCACATAGTTCATTGAATTACAGACCTCCTGCACCAAAAGCTAAAATTATAAAAATAGAAAAAAACTATGTTAAACCGAGTTTGATAGTGGTATGAAATAAGGGGGAAAGGTCACACATATGCAAAAGGAGCTAAATTTAAAAGTTAAATTTAGAGAATCTTTTCGACCATTTGCCCCTTCTATCTTAATAGAACACTTAACATCTTGGTTTAACCTTAAAACTGATAGCCCTTATATGTTATTGGTTTCAGATGTACATGATGACAAACAAATTCCCATGTCTTCACAGGAGCAAAAACTTTTTGGAATAGAAAAGCTAAACATTGTGAAGTCAGAGGTTCCCGCAATTACTCATGTAGACTATTCAGCAAGAGTCCAAACTGTTCATAAGGAAACCAATAGAAAATATCATCAATTGATAGATAAATTTTATGAATTCACAGGGTGTCCAATCCTAGTAAATACTAGTTTCAATGTAAGAGGTGAGCCAATTGTCTGTACTCCTGAAGACGCATTTCATTGCTTTATGGGAACGAATTTAGATGTTTTAGTATGTGGAAATCAAATTTTATATAAGCATGAACAAAATCAATCGCTAGCTCAAGACTATACCAATAAATACCAGCTCGATTAATTCTGGCTATGCGTTAATTTTGTGCTTTTAAGTCAATCCAGCTAGTGACAAATTTTAAGCTTTTCCTATATAATTCTCCAATATGCAACAAGAACCAAACTTTGTTTTTCCTATTCCTCAATCTCAAGAAATGTGTAAAAAAGAGAAAAACTTACCATTTAAACATCTTCATATTTTCATGAGTACTAATCAGGCCCAAGCAATACTTGATAATGAATGGGATCAAGACCTTATTTCTCAAGATACTATTTTAAGTAATCTCCCTGAATTACAAGACACCAACAGAAGTGATATAAATTTTCAAATTTTAAATCTGAATAATGAAGATTTAAATCAAGATCACTTAGCATGTAATCAATTCTATATGGTCTTTTTAAATAGTATCAATGATCACTTCTCAGACACTTTTTTGCCTGATTTTGATTTGAGAATTAGACCAGAATCAGGAATGCTTCTTTATTGGAATACGAGAGTTGTCTCTCCTATCATTCATGAGTCTCCTGATTTAGCTGAAGATAAGTATGTCCTTGCTATTAGTTGTGGAAAAAAATCTAGTGATAATGCTGGAAGTACTGATCTACCAAAAGTATCCATCATTAAAAACCTTGATAATCTTCCTCTGTACACTCAAAAAGGATTTGAAGTATTCACAGTTCCTGAAAAAACCTGGACTAATATCACACAAGAATATAATAGATTAAAAAATAGCTTTTCCGATGAATATGAATCTGATTCTAATTCTAGTCTCGAAACTCTATTTGATTCGAATATTTTCTCTATTGCAACTGCAACAGCATTTATTTCGGATTCATTAAGAACTCAGTTATTAATAGATCTTCTCCCTTTAGCTGAAGCTTGGTCAAAAGAACAACTTGAACCAGTTAACACATTTGGTATCAGAAGTTTTCGGAGGGGTACACAAACTCAATACTCTAGAGATAATCTAGAATGCAATATTATAAGTGTGCTAATTAAAGTCGACGAAATCTCTAATAAATCTTGGCCATTAACTTTCCAAGTCAGATCAGGAGAAACTCAACAAGTAGACTTTCCACCAGGTTCAATGTGTTTTTATGAAGGTGCCAAGTTAGAATACGGGTTTCCTGAAAGATTAGATGGAGAGTTTTCTAGATATATTTATGTTCATTACCTCCCTAAAAGTCTTCAGGCAAGGAGATAAAGATGTTTAAAAGTTTAATTAATGTTCTGAAAAACTTTGAAGAAGAGAGTGAAGATAAAAACATCCAAAGCTCTATCACCATAAACTCTGATCCTATTCTAGAAAAAATAGAACAACTAACGAACGAAATAAAAGAGCTAAAAAACAATCAACCGCAGGGTGTTCAAACAACACAAACACAAAACATCCCTACCTCTCAAACTCAAACTAAAGAACATAATTATTTCATAAAAGAGGTTCACCCTAATAAACTATATATCTTAGAGAATTTCCTAAATGATAACGAATGTGAGCAATTTATAGATTATATTTCAAAGAATAAAGTAAGGTCACAAACAGTTAATGCTGAAGGTAAAGATGAATACTCTCATTTCAGAACAAGTTCTACATGTTATATAAATGAAACCGACTTAGATTTCATTAAAAATCTAGATGAAAAAATATGTAATGCTGCAAATGAAAAATATAATCAAGGAGAGAAAATTCAAGGACAATATTATGATGTTGGTCAAGAATTTAAGGAACATACAGATTGGTTTGAAGGAAAAGGCTACGAAGCTAACTGCAAAGAGCAAGGAAATAGAACAACAACATTCATGATATATCTTAACGATGTAAAGAAGGGAGGCGATACATTTTTCCCAAGACTAAACAAACGTATTTCTCCAAAAAAGGGAATGGCCGTAATGTGGAAAAATTTAGATCTCTATGGAAATCCAGATCATGATTTAAGACACACTGGTGAACCAATCTTAGATGGGGAAAAATATATTATGACTAAGTGGTTTAGAGAAAGGGCCAAGGGAGATAATAATATACAAATGAGCCAACCCCAGTTAGACAATTCTCATGGACAAGGGGGGCAAGAGATTTGTAAACGACCTCCTACTGAAATTCTTCATGAACATGGAGTTTTATCTAATACAGAATGTCAGCAATTAATTAAAATAATAGATGAACATAAGCAAAAATCTACAGTTGTAGTTGGAGCAGGAAAAACTGAGTATTCTCAACATAGAACAAGTAGTTCAGCATACTTTAATAATGATGATCCATTTATCCAGTCAATTAATAATAAGTTATCAGCATTTTTAGGAATTCATCCTTCATTTTCAGAGGGAGTACAAGGTCAAGTATATGAAGTTGGTGAGGAATTCAAACATCATCATGATTTCTTTCATAATCCAGAAGGAGATGAGCGTTTCGCCGTTCAAGGTGATAGAACTTGGTCATTAATGGTCTTTTTAAATCATGTTGAGGAAGGCGGGGAAACAGAATTCCCTGATCATAGTTTACTCATTAAGCCAGAACCAGGAATGGCAGTTTTTTGGAAAAATATAGATATATATGGTAATCAAAAATTTGATACTCTTCATGCTGGGTTGCCAGTAAAAAAAGGGAAGAAATATATAATTACAAAGTGGTACAGACAATTCCCCTACTACCATCCAAAACCATTAACTTATTCACCTCAAGATTTTGAGCAACGTTCAAAAGAATTACTTTCAAAACAAAATCAGACCAAAGAGATTGATCAATTTTCACAAAATGATTTAGTCTTTAGTGATAAAAAAACATTAAAATCTAGGGAAGATTATCAAAAAGTAAGTGATGTTCCCATTTTTACGAATGAGGGATTTAAGAAAATCACTATTCCTTCTAGCACTTGGAAGTTAATTCAAAGCTCTTATGAAGAAGCAAAGGATCACTTTAAAGATGAATATTGTATGGTTTCTGATGATCCAGAAGATGCTGGTATTAGAGGACATATAGATAGTACAGATTTTAGTGTCGGAACTCTCTTTTCTCCAATAGATGAAGAAACAAGATCAAGAGTCACTGATGATATTAGGAAAATCTTAGAGCAATGGAGTGGAAGAAATTTAGCTTCTACTGCAACCTATGGTTTTAGATCTTATAGAAGAGGATCTAGGTTAAAGATGCATGTCGATCGTCTTCAAACCCATGTGATTAGTGCAACCATTTGTGTTGATCATAAATCTGATACTCTTTGGCCTTTGGATATTTTTAATCATGAAAAAAAGGAATCTCAGATTTTAATGGAACCTGGTGAAATGGTATTATATGAAAGTGCTCGACTTGCACATGGAAGAAGACAGAGATTTGATGGAGATTTCTATATAGGACTCTTTGTTCACTTTATTCCAGTCTAAAAACTCTAAACGCTTATAATTGATCATTTTGATGAACGCCAACTTTCTTTATCATATTTTTTCATCCTCCTTTTAGCTAACTACTTAAAATCTCTTAAAACTTGCATCTTTAAGCTCTTTCATATAGCCCACTCATTTAAAATGATTGTAGGGAATAATTTTGGGGGCAAAATGAAACTTTTAATATCACTTTTACTTTTTATCAATCTAATCAATCTTGCAACTGCTAACGAGTTACAAGTGACAAAGAAGCTTGCTTATTTAGCAACTCACTCAAACTTTAGCTCTTGGGGAACAAAAGCTGGAATAGGTGGGATCAAGGCCTTCGAAGCACTTCAAGGTTTAAAAGTAAAAAGAATTCCAAGAATTGCTATTATTGATACTGGTATTGATCCACAACATTCGTTTTTAAATAAAAATATCTTCACTATCGTTAACGGTAGATTTGCTAAAGCAACAACAAAAAATTTCGGAAGAGATTTTTCTAACGCTTATAAAACTGACAAGATTTCTTACACTCCTTTTGATAATCATGGACATGGAACTCACGTAACAGGAATTATCAAATCAGTATTTCCAGTAGCTAAGTTCTTACCAGTTAAATTTTATAATGAGAAAGCTTCAGGTGATGATAATATGATTAATCTTTTAAAAGCTTTAGAATTTGCTATCAAAAGTAATGTAGATATTATCAACTACTCTGGTGGTGGTAAGGTCGCAAAGCACGAATTAATGGTAAGAGAGAAAAAACTTATTGACCTTGCAAAAAGAAAAAATATCCTTATCGTAGCAGCTTCAGGAAATGATGGGAAAAATATTGATATAAGAAAAAATAGATACTTTCCTGCTAGCTATAGATCTTCAAATATCTTAAGTGTTGGAGCTTATGATAAAAATCTTGAATTTTTCAATAGATCAAATTACGGAGTTGATACAGTTCATATAATGGCTCCTGGTAAATCAATTGAGTCTTCTCATATAAAAGGTTCATACACTATGAGCGGAACGAGCCAAGCTACAGCATTTGTTTCCGGTGTTGCAGCAATGCTTTTAGCTTCAAATCCAAACTTAGATGTTGAAACGATTAAAGAACTTATCATCAAAAGTTCTACTCATAAGAGTCTTTTTAGTGGAAAGTCTCAGGGTGGAAAGTTAAATGCATACAATGCATTAATCTTAGCTTCTAAGTAATTTTAAACTTACTAAAAAGACCTTTTGCCCAAAAAAGTTTACAACCCTAAGATCCAATAATCGTAATAATTCCTTATAAGTATCTAATTTTTAATGAAGTTTACATTTACCGTACAATTTATATCAAGTTAAGGAATTCAGGAGGAGTTTCGCGGAATGTTGATCATTTCGAATAAGTTGTACGTATATTGAAGGAACAGATTTGGACACTCTAAAATTTATTATCACTCTCTCTTTTGTATTCTTTTCTTGTGAAAAAGCTGCTACTGAAGAATCAAAAGCCGTAGCTTCAGATTCTACTAGATGGATTGATTCAGATTTACCAATACGACTTAAGATTGCAAGTGATTATGCAGCAGGTCCTGAACTGACTGCCATTACAGATTCAGCTGCTGAATGGACTACTGCTGTAGAGAATAAACTACAATTTTTCACAATGGCCGGTTCGACGCCAAATAAAGAATATGCAAATCTTGCTGAATATAATGATAGTGAGATGGGAGTTTATAAATTAAATACTTGGAGTTCTGAGTTACCATCTACAGCTTTAGCTGTAACTCAACTATTTGGATTTCAAAATGAAGCAGGAGGAGTAGTTATTTCTCATGCTGATATTCTAATGAATGAAGAAACTTATACTTTCTCTACTGATGCAGATGATTCATTTAATTATGATTTTGAAACAGTAATGCTTCATGAGTTAGGTCATTTCATTGGTCTTTCACATTCATCTTTTTCTGAAAGTTCAGTCATGATTCCTTCGATCAGTTTAACAGATTCAAATCGAGTAGCAACAGATCTAGATAGAGCAAATGTTGCTTATAATTATGAACTAGTCACTAGTTATACAAATTCTTTAGTAGCAGGGAATTCTGCTGTTGCAATTCATGCAAGCATTGAAAGTGAAGAAGAAGATCCAACAGGTGTTAATCAAGGTCAAATGGAAAAAGATGATTTTGGACAAGTTCGAATTCTTATTCATTTAATGGCAAGTGGAGAATGTATCCATGAAGTGAATGGAAAAGTGGTAGGATCTCATAAAGTAGATCTACATTCTAAGCGGACACTCAATACCAAGTAATTCTAAAGATTTCTTTAGAACTTCAGAAAAACTTTTAATTAAACTTAGCCTTGCATTTTTTATATTTTCTTCTTGATTCATAATAGGATGATCAGCGTAGAAGCTATTAAAGTCCTGACATAAATCATAGAGATAATGACAAATCAAACTAGGAGAAGACTTAAGCCCTGCTTCTTGAACCACACAGTGAAATTGAGATAATTTAAAAACTATCTTCTTTTCTTTAAGAGTTTCTAAGTCTTTATTAAAATCATGGTTTATACTACCGGCCTTATCACAAATAGATTGAATTCGTGCATACGTATATTGAAGATATGGCCCCGAGTTTCCATCTAATCTTAACCACTCATCCATTTCAAAAACTATTTTTTTCTGCGAATCAATCTTGAGCATCCCATACTTAATCGCACCGTTAGCTATAATCTTGGCTGTTTTAAAAATTTCTTCTTCAGTCCATTGCTCAGAATACTTTGATAAATACTTATCAATAATAGTACTCTCCATTTGTTTAATTAAATCCTCCAATGCAACAATATTTCCCTTTCTGGAACTAATGGCACCATTTTTTAATTCAACAAATTCATAGGCAAGGTGTTCACATTTGTTAGCATGTTCAAAACCCATAAGCTCTAAGGTTTTAAAAACTTGTTTAAAATGTCTTGATTGCCTTTGATCAACTATATATAGGTTTCTTTCTATTTTATAATCTTGAAATTTCCTACGAGCTAACTCAAGATCTTTTGTGGAATACAGTCCATTACCATCAGACTTTCTTACCATGAAAAAACCTAATTTATATTCATCAAGGTCTATCCCAACTGCTCCTTCGTCGATTTTAAAAAAGCCTTTTTCTAAATAATGCTCCACAAGTTTTAGAGATTGTTCGTTAACATCAGACTCAAAAAACCAAGCATCAAATTCGACATCGGCCCATTTATAAATTGATTTCATAAGATCTATAGACCAAAGCCTTGTTTCCTTCCAAAGATCAAAATACTCTCCAGTTCCTTCCTTTAATTCTTTAAGGATTGCAGTCAACTCTTGCCTATTTCTACTTTCATGCTCAGAGCCCAATTGCTCTACTAGTAGACTATTAGCTTTAGAATATTGTTCTCCAAGCCAAGCACCTTTATTTTCATCCGGTGCACTCAAGTTATTTTTCTTCAAATACCAAAGAGCTTTTGCGATATGAGTCCCAACATCTCCCGGGTAAGTAGAAGCAATAACATCAGTTCCGACAAATCGTAAGATCCTAACTATAGAATTTCCAAGACATAAATTTCTCATATGTCCAACATGAAGCTCTTTATGAGTATTAGGTTGAGAATATTCAATCATCGTTTTCTGATGATCAGTAAAATAGTCTTGCTGAAAGAAGCTTTGATCATGAATACTAGTTAGAGTCTTAGAGATAAAAGTCTCAAAATTTAAATGGAAATTTACATAAGGCCCAAGATTTTTTATTTCACTAAATTGCCCACTATTATTGTCATTTAAGAAGCTGACAAACTCCATTGCTAGATCAACAGGCTTTCTCTTTAATTGCTTTGATAATAAGAACATTGGAAGAGCATACTGACCAGCTTCGAACTTGGGAGGAGCACTTATTTGCTCATAGAGCTCCATATCACTCATAGTTACATTATAATTAGATTGATCTAAGAAGGCCTTTAAATGCCCTATTATGCTCTGTTTTATTTCGTTTACTGCTGATTTTCTCATCTTAATCTCTAAAGCTTAGTTTGAAGTTAATACCTTAGAGTATAATTAAACTATTCTATAAAGTCTTCCGATAAAGGCTTTAAGGCATAAGTTTGAGGGGAAATGAAAACAAAATTTAGATTTTTAATTTATATTTTATTATTTGAGACTTTTTCTGTCCCACTTAGGGCCCAAAGCTCCGGTAGTGAAAAAAGTGGCTGGGGTAGCGCCTGGGAATCAATTAAAGATGTAGGATCCAAAGTCCTTCCCTACGCTGCTGGTTATGCTGTTGATCGATATACAGGTCAAAATCGAAATCCTGCAAATGCTCAAGGAAATTTAAGTGCATCTCCATTAGATAAATTAGGTTGTAATCTTGGAACTTTACCTGGGCTACAAATACCTGCTTGTCCTGCTGGAGATAATGCAACCTCGATTGATTCTCGAACTGAGCAACAGGTACTATTTGCTAGAACTCAATTGGGTAACTATCAAAGCCAATTATACCAATGTGATGGCAATAAAGATAAGGCCTTAGTCACTCTTTTTGATAATAATATTAGAGATATAGATTTAGAGTGGACTAATGTAGAAAAAGAACACGCAAAATTTTCAAGTGATGTATTAGTTCCTTTTAGAGAAGACTTAGTAAAAGATTATAATGCTCTTTATACTGGTAAAGGTATTAAGTTTTCTGAAATTTATAGAGATAGTTCTTGTCGATCTATTGCTGGAGTTGATGACTTCGATGCAATGGGTAGTCAAGGTAAAGGTGGATTACGAGAACTCATTAATCAAAATAAAGAGACTCTAGAACATCAAGAAAATTTTTCTAAAGATCCCGCTCTTCCGACAAGATTAAATACATTTATAAACCATGTATCTACCTTAGCTGGCAACGGAGGTTTAGGAAAACTAGATACTCTTAACTCTAAAGTTTCTGGTGCTGATAGTTTCTCCTCTTCTGCTACTTATACTTCTACACTTCAAGGTTTAAAAGATAAATATAACTCTAAGTTTACTAACTACCAAGATGAACTTAAGAAATATGTTGGAGGAACACCTTATAGTGGGATAATTAAAAAACTATCTAAGAAAAATATAGATACAGTAGATATTGCTCAAGAATTTAAAACTTGGAAGAATCAATCAGAAATGAAATGTTTTTATAGTTCAGTTACTGGTGGTAAAAGCGATTTTGTAAAAATATTTAACTCTGTTTATGATAAAGATCGAAGAATTACTCATGACAATACCACTTATAAAACTGGGGATTCTTCACCTACTTCAGAAATCTCGAGAATGATGTCTTCTATTCTAGATAATGATCAAGTAAGTATGAAAGCCAAGCTAAAGCAGATAAAAAGCTATATATATGATCCTCGCTATAGAAGAAATGAAACATATGTGAGATTAGGATCAGATTACGCCAGCCAAGGAGCTGCTCATAAATGGAATCCTTATAATTTAGTTTTACAATTTTATAAGAATTGCCAATCAGGAAAAACCAGTCAATCAAGAGTTAATAATTTTAGAGTTTCAGATGTTATTTCACGAGTTAAAAAGATCGCAATTGAATTAAAAAAAGATAAGAAAAACTTTTCAAAAGATGTCAAAAGATCATTGAGATCTACTATGATTAATTGTAAAAGTGACAACACCGCTATGAAGGGTGATTTTTGTAGTAAAGAAAATAAACCTTTTTCAATAGATCAAAATTTTTGTTTAAAGAAAGCAAATACATGTTCTAAAAATGTTCAAAAATGTTTAGGGAAGATTGAAAAAGATTTTAATAATACAAGAAATACTGTCAGGAAAAATGTGACAAAATTTAATAAAGTTATTACTGACTATGTTAAAAAGAGAAGAGATCAGATTATCGCAATGAAAGAAAAATATGATAACACAATGAAGACAGTTGAGAGCTTTGGGCTTGCTAGAGATGCTTCAGGAGACTTTAGTCTAAGTGACATAGATAGACTTTTAAAAGGTGAAGTGAAAGAAAAAGGTTTTGGCGAGTTGGAAGATGACTTAGGAATAGATCTATTTTCGATGGATTCTAAAGATTTGATAGAGGCCTTTAGAAAACAAAAAGTCGTTTTAAAACAACAATTAGAAAACACTAAAACGAAATTTGAAGAACTAATTAATAAAGAAATAGCTAAAAGCAAACAAATCCTTACTGATAAGCAATCGGCTTTAGAGCAATGTGAATCTGCACTGAACTCTGTTGCTGGTATAGTTAAGGAACATTCTGGAAGTTGTCGAGCAGTAGCGAATGCAAAAGGAGCAGATACAGAAAAGGTTGAACAGATTATCGAAGCCTATAACTCATTACCGAATCGGGCAGAGATTCCTTCTGATATAGAGAAAAAAATAAAAAAATTTAAAGAAATAAGCAAAGCTATCGAAGAACCTCGAAACGCTAAAAAGAGCCTTTGTTCTTCTGATTACGAATGTTCTGGAAATATCGAAGATGCTCAACATAAGTGTTCTTTATTAGAAAATATGTCAGAGAAAGTAAAAGAGGATCCAACTAAACAGCGAGAGCTTCGAAAAGCTTGTAACAAAGCTGAAGGTCGAGTAGTTGAAAACTTTGAGAATAGAAGAATTGATCTTGGAAAAGATATAACCAACTCCATAGCAGAGTACTCTGAACACGTAGATATCTGTAAACAACAAGACTCTCAAGATAGTCTTGGCCGAGGTGATGGAAAACGACCTAGTGGAAGTGGCGATGATGTTGACGCATTCCTTAGATCACTAACTAATACCAAGGGCTTTTAAAAACGAAACAAAAAGCTCACATTTCCACCAGCGACATTGGTTGAAATACTTTCTTTAAATTCTAAATTTGTAGTTTGACCTGAGGTGACGTCAGTATTTCTAAACTTTGTATACTTCATCGGAATATAATCCCCTTCAAATAAGATTCCAAATCGATCACTGAAAAATAACTCATAGCCTAGAGCAATTCTAATCCCATTACCAAAAACCTTATCAGCAAGTTCTCCAAAAAGTTTATCTTGGGAGATTTGATACTCTGTATAAAGAGCATATCCTAGTGAGAGTAAGAAACCTTTGAACTTAACCCCTGCCATTAAACTTAAATCCATAGGACTTGTTTTAAACTCTTCTCTTCTGTCTAAAATTTTATTAAGAGTAAATTCTGAAACTTCTTGAGATTTTGATAATCCTTTCCTGTAATGAACACCAGCAAAGATTAACTTACTAAAAAAGAATTTATATCCTATATTGAAAGCTAAACTTGAATATCGCTCAAATTGATAAAAAGTTCCCCTTACAGTATTAGTATCAAAGCTGCCGGTTGTTTGATAACCAAGCCCTAAGTATAAACGATGTCGTCTAAATCGATTTGGGTCTTTAGGAATTACGGGTTCATAAGTAACTTCATCAACACTACTTTGGTCATCAACATGATCAAGTTCAGACTCATGAACTTCATGAAGTTCACTATCAGATGCCTCTCCTTCTGCTTCAATTTGACCAGTATTATCTTGAAGGTCTTGAGTTGGAAGGTCTTGAAAACTATGATCACTTTCAGAAATGATTGTTTGTCTCTCTTGAGTGGTTTTTACTTGGCTAGTTTGAGTCCTTTGAGTTCCTTTTTTTCTCTTTAACGAAATTAATTTGATTCCCTCATTAACATGCTGAATCCCTTTAGTAATCACAAACATAGTTTTATCACCTGAAGTTAAAACTGCTTGAGCAATAACTAAGGCACCGTTAGCTTTGAAATAATAGTTCTGACCTTTTAGATAGGATCTACCTTCATTTTGAATGGTCATATTTTGATTAAAGACTTTCTCAATAGTTAAAGAAAAACCTAAATTAGCAATTAATAAACATAGAACTATAAACTTCATAGACTCACCTCTTCTATAAATTATAGTAGAAATTTTTAAAGGATAAAACAGAGTTAAATGCTCGATTTTTAAATAAATTTATCCTAAGGTTTTATTTAATGACTCAATTTTTTTTTCTTCTTTGAAGCTTTTAAGTTTTTCAACTAAAACTTCGCTATTGAGAGATAAAATTCTAGCAGCATAAAGACCAGCATTATAAGCATTATCTATCGCCATACAGGCAACTGGAACGCCTTTTGGCATCTGAGCAATAGATAATAGAGAATCTATTCCTTCCAAGTTTTTTAAGCTTATAGGGACACCAATGACTGGTAAAATTGTATGACTGGCGACCATGCCTGGAAGATGAGCTGCCCCACCTGCTCCAGCAATAATAATAGCAAATCCATCCAAATGAGCATTTTTAGAAAATTCCATCATTAACTCTGGAGTTCTATGAGCAGAAACAACTTTTTTTTCATATTCAATATTGAATTGATCTAAAACATCACAAGCATCCTTCATGATTTTCCAATCACTATCGCTTCCCATAATTACTGCAACCTTCATCAATACTCCTTAAATACTTTTTTCTAACTTCATAAGAATTTGTGACCTTAATGCTTGAGCATTTAATTTATTATCGGCCCTATAATTTATATGACCCATTTTTCTATTAGGTCGAAAGGTTTTTTGATAATCATATACTTGTATCTCACTGCTTTGAAAATCAAAACTTAGGTTCTTAGGTCTGTTTACAAAACTTAGATTAATCATCCCGCCAAAATTAGAAACTTTCCCAGGTTGTAGAATTTCCAAACCAGTAATTGAGCGTAAATGATTTTCAAATTGAGAAATTTCAAAGCAATCACTACTTAAATGAAAGCTATTATGAACCCGAGGAGCAGTCTCATTAAAATAAATGTTATTATCCTTGGTCTGAATGAACTCGAAGGCCAAAGATCCAATATAATCAAGATCTTTCATCACTTGTTTAATTTTCTCTCTAAGCTCTAAAAAATCTTGTTGAATAATTTTAACTTCAAAGCATTGTGAATTTCTCTGAATAGTCTCGACAAAAGGATAGACAACTACTGAGTCTTGATTAGAAAAAGCAATGGTCGCTATTTCACGCTTTATATCCAGCAATGGTTCAAAGAAATGCTCTTTACTAGAGGCGATACTCTGAGATTCATCCTTAATGATGGTATTGCCATATCCATCATAGCCACCAGAACTATGCTTCATCATACATGGAAAACTTGGTGGAGACTCATAAAATGGAATAACCTTAAAATACTTATTAAAGATTACTTTTTCTTTTAACTTTGTATTAATTAAATCATAACTTTCAAGGTGAGGATAAAAAGTCTTTCCACTAAGTTTTTCAATCTCTCTTAAGTAATCGACACTATGAAACTCACTCTCTAGAGTTAATACATCACAATCTCTAAAGAACTCTCCAATCTCTGCTTCATCAATGCTATCTAAAAAGGAGCTACTATTTCTTTGCGCAGGGTCTCCCTGAGCTCCAACAACTTTCGTTTGAATGTTAAGATTCCTTGAAGATTCATTCAAAAGCCAAGCAAGCTGACCTGAACCAAGGATCCCTACTCTTTTTGTTAGAGCTGACATTGCCAATATTCTCCTTAAACGAGTACAGTATTAGTGTAGTAAAAAATATCAATATGTGAATTAACATATATTGAAAAACTTTGAAAGAAGGTCTTTTTCTATGTGCGGAATCATCGGCATCATAGGTACTTCCAAGGCTCCCTTAGAAACATATCAAGGGCTTCTGCTGCTACAACATCGCGGACAAGATGCAGCCGGTATTCTCAACTATGATTTTGAAAAACATGTTTATAGTTTAGAAAAAAATCAAGGTTACGTAGATAAAGTTTTTACTCCAGAGTCTCTTCAAGCCATGAAAGGACAAATGAGTATAGGTCATACTCGATATTCAACTGTAGGATCACTTGATTTAAATGACGTTCAGCCTATGACTCTTAACTACCCTTATGGATTGGGTATTGCTCATAATGGAAACCTTGTAAATTTTGATAAGCTAAAGAACTTTTTAAATGAAAAGAAGAAGAGATTTTTATTTTCAAAAAATGATGGAGAGATTTTAATTAATCTCATTAGTGATCACTTATCTTATATTTTGAAGAAAAATGAGGTTGAACATACTAAATTTCATCCCGAAATTCTCTTTAGTGCTATTAGATATTTATTTGAGTATGCAAAAGGTGGATATTCTATCGTTGGAACTATTGCTCCCTTTGGATTATTTGCCTGCAAAGATCCAAATGGGATTAGACCTCTGCTTCTTGGAAAAAAGACTACTGATGAAGGTGATAGTTTTTGTCTCTCTAGTGAGTCATTTGTCTTGGAGTTTTTAGGCTATAAAGTTCAGCGTGATCTTGAACCAGGAGAAATTATTTTTATCTCTAAAAAAGGAAAACTCCACTCTTCAATCGTAGATCAACAACCTAAAAAACAATGTATGTTTGAATGGGTCTATTTTTCTAATCCTGAAAGTACTCTTGATGGGAAGAGTATTTATACTTCAAGATTAAACCTCGGGAAATCTTTAAGTCATAAAATACAAAAGCTTATAGATAAAAATGAAATATCCCCAGACTTTGTAGTCCCGGTCCCTGAAACTAGTAAAATTGCGGCTACTGCAATTTCTGAAAATCTATCTCTACCACTTAGACCTGTCTTAAATAAAAATAGATATATTCAAAGAAGTTTCATTTTAAATACTCAAGACTCTAGAGAAAATGCTGTAAAGTTAAAGCTTCTACCTATTAAAGAAGATATAGAAGGAAAAAACCTTTTGGTTATTGATGATAGTATAGTTCGGGGAACTACATCGAAAAGAATAGTAAAGATGTTAAAGGATGCAGGAGCAAAAGAGATCTACTTTGCTTCTACTTGTCCACCTATCACTCACCCTTGTGGTTATGGTATAGATTTTCCAAACTCTGAAGATCTTATCGCCTTTAATAAGACTGAAGAAGAAATTACTGATCTCTTAGGATGCAATAGAGTCATTTATCAAACTGAAGATGATTTAAAAGATGTTCTTGGCGATGAGATTTGCAGTGCTTGCTTAACTGGAAAATATCCAACGGGAGGAGAATTTCTTGCTAACAAATGAGTTGATATATTCAGGATCAGTAAAAGATATCTACAAAAGTGATAGTGACATTGTATTTAAATTTAGTGATAGATATTCAATTTTTGATTGGGGAGAAATGCCTGATCATATTTTAAATAAAGGTCAGTCTTTAGCGACTATGGGATCTTTGTTTTTTAAATATCTAAACCAACATAATATTCCTAATCATTATATTGGTCATGATCAAGATACTTTGAAAGTGAAAAAAATTCATGTCCCCTATGATAATCCCGTTTCATATTATACTCCCACCAGTCATTCGTGCTTAATTCCGCTTGAAGTTATATTTAGATTTAAGATTTTCAATACTGCTTCTTTTAAAGAAAAAATTGATAGAGTTGAATTTTCTGATCTTGATTTTACAAATTATGAATTTGCTCATCCTTTAGTTGAATTTTCTACTAAACTTGAAGCAAGTGATAGGTATATAGATTATAAAGAAGCAAAAGAGATATCTTCTTTAAGTGAGGATGAACTTTCAAATCTAATTAGCTTGGCCCAGAGAGTAGCAATTTTACTTAAAGATTTGTTTTCTCAAAATCAATTAGATCTCATCGATGGGAAATTAGAATTTGCTTTTGATGAGAATAGAAATATATTTCTTGTTGATACGATTGGACTGGATGAGCTTAGAATTGAGCGCCATGGCGTTTTATTATCAAAAGAGTTTCTTAGAGATTTTTATAAATCTACACTTTGGTTTGGTAACCTTCAAAAGTTCAAAACAGATTTTCAAACTAATTGGAAAGATGAGATGACAAAACATCACCTGACTCCAGATCATCTACCGCGTGAAGTCTTAGAACAAGTTCAAAACTTATACAGAGCTTTTACCAATACACTTTCAAAACTTGTTGAAAGTAAAAAAACTAGTGATGATTATCAAATAGAGCATTACTTCCAACAATATTATAAAGGACGACAATGAATGTATTAGTATTAGGTAAAGGAGCAAGAGAACATGCCATCTCATGGAAGCTATCTCTATCTCCCCTAGTTGATAAAGTATTTGTCATGCCTGGAAATCCCGGGATTACTTTATTAGATGATATAGCCTGTATTAATGAAGACCCAACCGATTTTGAGACACTTGAGAAGATTTGTAAGAGAGAATCTATTTCTATGGCCGTCATAGGACCAGAGAAATACTTAGAGCTTGGAATGGCCGATACTCTTTCAAAAAATGGTATTGCAACCATAGGGCCATCAAGACAAGGTGCTAAGTTGGAATCATCTAAGTTTCATTCTAAGAAACTTATGAGAGATAGTGGGATAGATACTGCTGACTTTGATTTTTTTACGAAATATGAAGATGCACTAAAATATATAAACTCTTGGCCATTTGAAAATGGATTAGTCATCAAAGCAGATGGACTCGCTAGCGGTAAGGGAGTTTTTGTTTGTGATACGGTAGAGCAAGCAAGAAGTGACCTTAAGCTTTTATGCTTAGATAATCCTTTAAGTCTTGAAAATCCAACACATGTTTTAATTGAAGAAAAACTAGATGGAAAAGAGCTCTCTGCCTTTGCTATCAGTGATGGAGTTGATCATCTCTATATAGGAGATGCTTGTGATTATAAAAAGCAAGGAGACGGAGACACTGGTCACAATACAGGTGGAATGGGTTGTTATTCTCCTGCAGATTGGATTAGTAATGATGAAAGACAATTTATCAAAAGACAGATTTTAGATAAATTGTTTATTTCTTTAAAACAAAAAAACATACAATTCCAAGGGATACTCTTTGCTGGAATTATGAGATGCCATAATGGAGATTTAAAAGTCTTAGAATTCAATACACGCTTTGGTGATCCTGAGGCCCAAGTCATTATACCAAGAATAGATGGAGACCTTGCTAAAATTTTTCATGCATGTGCTCATAAAAAACTAAGTCTTGTAAAAGATCAGTTTCAACTCTCAAGTCAATCAACTTGTCATGTTGTCAAAGCAAGTGGAGGTTATCCTGGTATTGAGACTCCTCTAAAGTTAAATAATCAAATTTCAATTAATCCTGAATTTTTTAAAGATAAATCTAGAAAGTTATTTTTCTCTGGAGTATCTAAAGAAGAAAATCACTTAATAAACACTGGTGGAAGAGTTTTAGGAATTACTGCTCAGGCATCAAATAGATCAGAGGCCATCTCTAAAGCATATGAGGCCTTAGAATATGTAGGTTTTGAAGGAGAGTATTTCAGAACTGATATAGGGAGTTAATGAAGATAAAGAGTGCTATTTTTGCAAGTCTTTCAGGGTCTATAGCTGAGAGTTTATACTTGAAGTCAAAAAATATTGCTTCAGTAGAGACTCCTGTATTAATTACCAATAATCCAAGTTCAAGTTTTATTTCTCGGATGGAAAAATATAATGAAACTGTTCATGTTTTTGAAAAGTCTGTTCAACAAGAAGATAATATCCTTAAGTTTTTAATATCTAACCAAGTTAATCTAATTTTCTTAGCCGGTTATATGCAAATATTAAAACCAACAATATTAAATGCTTTTCCTAGAAAGATTATTAATATACATCCTAGTCTTCTCCCTAAATATAAAGGAATTCATGGTTATAGAGATAGTTTCCAATCTAGTGATGATTACGGTGGAATTACCATTCATTATGTAGACGAAGGTGTGGATACTGGTGAGATTATTTCCCAAGTATGTTTTTCCAAGAATCCATCTCAAGATTTAGATTGTTTCATAGAACGTGGCAAAGAGATTGAGCGTATTTTTTATCCACAAGTATATGAACAACTTATCCTTAGTCATAGGAGTTTAAATGAATAAATGTAGAATTGAGATTATGCCAAAAGATCAACATTCAAATCACATGGCAAAAGTTTACTATATTCAATCAGATGAATTAGACACAACTCTAATAGAGAAAATTTCAAATCAAATTTTAGGTTCTTCAATTTCAGAAAATATTATCACTAATCACTCTACTAGTGAGTTTAAATTTTTCCTTGATAAAACTTTTAAATTTGGTGTAACAGATAACCTTGCAAACTCTGTAAAAGAATGTATTGAAGATAGGTTTAAAATAAATGTAAAGGTTCAAACTGGAGAAATCTTTTATTCTAATAACGAATTCAAAGAATCCAATTTCTCTGATTTTGGAAATAATTTACTAAATAGTTTCTCTACTGACTCTACGACATCAAAAGATTTCGCCGATCGTTTTATAGACTTAAAGACAATAGAAGAAACTAAAACTGAAATAAATGTTAATCAATACGACCTAAATTTAAGCGATCAGGATTTTTTAAAACTATCTCAAGAAAATTGCTGGGCCTTAAATCTAAATGAAATACAAATCTTAAAGAATTATTTTTCATCAGATAAAAAACGAGCAAAAAAACTCAATAACCCAACTGATTTAGAAATAGAAGTTATTGCTCAATCATGGAGTGAGCATTGTAAACATAAGATCTTTTCTTCATCAATTGAGTATACTGAATCAGCTGATACGCCTATAAAACTAGGAGATATGAAATTAAATTCACTCTTTAAAGATAAAATTAAAAAAGCTAGTTATGATCTTATTGAACAAAAAAAAGTGGATTGGTGCAAAAGCTTATTTCACGATAATGCTGGAATAGTTAGATTTGATAAATTTTTAGATATTTGTGCCAAGGTAGAAACTCATAACTCTCCTTCTGCTCTTGATCCCTACGGTGGAGCTTTAACTGGAATCTTAGGAGTGAATAGAGATATTCTTGGGTGCGGCCTTGGAGCCATGCCTATAGCTAATACAAATGTATTCTGTGTTGGATCAGAAAAAAATATCGATAAAATGAAACTTCCAGAGACTTTAATGAATCCTAAAAAAATTCTCGATGGTGTCCATGAAGGTGTAAAAGATGGTGGAAATAAATCTGGTATTCCAACAGTAAACGGTGCCATTGTTTTTGATGATAATTATATGGGTAAACCTCTCGTTTATTGTGGAACGATAGGAGTTCTCCCCCATACTATTGGAGAACATGAAAGCTTTGAAAAGCCTTATCAAAAAGGTGATCTCATCTATATGGTTGGCGGACGAGTTGGTCTTGATGGAATTCATGGGGCTACCTTTAGCTCTCTTGAATTAGATGAATCTTCACCATCAAGTGCTGTACAAATTGGTGATCCATTCACCCAGAAAAGGGTGATGGATTTTATTCTCGATGCTAGAGACCAATCTTTGTATAGCGGTATTACTGATAATGGTGCTGGTGGACTAAGCTCTAGTGTTGGTGAGATGGCAGAAAAAACTAATGGAGCCATCATTGATTTAGGAAGAGTTCCTCTTAAATACCCAGGTCTTCAACCTTTTCAAATAATGATTAGTGAAAGCCAAGAGAGAATGACTTTGGCGGTTAATCCCTCAAAGATTGATGAGTTTGAAAAACTTGCTACAAAATATAATGTTGAAGCCACTCATATTGGTGAATTTACAGATTCTGGTTATTTGCATGTAAATTATAATAATGAACTTGTAGGTTATCTCAACTTAGACTTTCTACATAATCAAGATATTGATCTAAAACTTAAGGCCCATTACTCGCCAAGCACTTCCAGATCTTTTTGGCATAAAAAAGATCTGAGAGCTGAACTTCCAAGTGATCTCTCAACAATTATAAAAGAAATTATTTCAACTCCCAATGTTAGAAGTAAGAAACAATATGTTTCTCAATACGATCAAGAAGTTAAATCGAGTACACTTTTAAAAACTTTTGATGGTTTGAAATATAATTCACCAAATGATGCAAGTGTTGTTTGGCTTCACCAATACGGAGGAGAAATGGATAATGCCATATCAATAAGCTGTGGAATTGCACCTAAGCTTTCATATTTTGATACGTATCTGATGGCAAAACACAGCGTTGATGAAGCCATAAGAAACCTTATAAGTGTAGGAGCCGATCCAAATCATATTGCTATCTTAGATAATTTTTGCTGGGCCGATCCAATTGAGAGCCCTAAGAACCCCCAAGCTCGCTACAGGATGGCCCAATTAGTAAGATCTTGCCAAGGGCTATATGAAGCGGCGATGGATTACTCTACCCCTTTAATAAGTGGGAAAGATTCAATGAAGAATAACTTTTATGATGAAAAAACAAATACTTCAATCGCCATAGAACCAACACTTTTAGTCACAGCTGTTGGGAAGACAAATATTCATAATATTCAAAGTGCTAGTTTTAAAGACACAGGTGATGATATCTATCTTGCCACTCCTTATAAACTTAAGAATCTTTTTTTTAAACTCAGTATTTCTGAGCTCACTTATCTTTATAAACTTGATGACTGTGAACCAAGTATAATTGATACTGATCTTAACTCTAAATTTTATAAATTAGTTCATTCATTAATAAGTGAAAATGTCTTTTCTAGTATTCATGATATTTCCGATGGTGGGCTAATTACAGCTTTGGCTGAATCATGCTTTGGGAATAGGATTGGAGCTCAAATATTACCAAATGAGCTTAATCAATTAGCTTTTCTCTTTAATGAATTAAGTGGAAGTTTTTTAGTTAGTGCTAAAAAACAAGTCAGTGATATCTTAAATAAACATCCAGAGTTTCACAAAATAGGAAAAACTACTAAAGATTTTAATATCAAGATCAATGATTCAAACATCGACTTACAAATTTTAGAAAACTTATGGAGTAGCAATGAAAAATTCTAAAGTTCAGGCCATCATCCTAAGTGGGGATGGAATTAATTGTGAATCAGAGACCAAAAGAGCTTTCAGCCTTGCTGATATTCATGCCGACATCATTCATATTCAAGATTTAATTGGTGGTGCAAAAAAACTAAGTGATTACGATATCCTCGCTCTTCCGGGAGGTTTTAGTTTTGGAGATGAAATTAAAAGTGGAAAGATTTTGTCTTTAAAAATTGAGCAATATTTAAAAGATGATTTTAATGAGTTCTATCATGCAAAAAAACCGATTATAGGAATTTGTAATGGTTTTCAAGCTCTCACCTACCTTGGAGTATTTGATCCAGATCAATCTCAATCAGTTTCGCTAGATGAAAACACATCAGGAAAATTTATTAACCTTTGGGTTGATTTAGATATAAACTCTCACTCTGAATGTATTTGGACTAAGGGACTAGATAAATTACGCTTACCAATAAGGCATGGAGAAGGAAGAGTTTCATTTTCTAAAGACAGAGAGGTGAACTTAAATAAAGAAGCAGTCTTATATTATGATCAAGAAATTAATGGATCTTATAAAAATATTGCAGGGTTAACTTGTAAATATGGAACAACTCTTGGCTTAATGCCTCATCCTGAAGCAGGACTTTATAAAATGCTTGATCCGAAAAATTCAGAATTTAATTTTGAAACAACCAAAGCTTTGAAATTATTCAAAAATGCAAAAGAATATGTTTTATCAAGGAAAAGTCTATGAAAATAAAACGATGCTTAATTTCTGTTTCAGATAAGACTCATCTAGAAACCCTTGCAAGTACTTTAAAAAAACTTGAGATAGAAATCATCTCAAGTGGAGGAAGTGCTAAATATTTAAGAGATCATGGATACGTTGTAACTTCTATTGATGAAATTACAAATAATCCTGAAATCTTAAATGGCAGAGTCAAAACGCTCAGTTATCAAGTAAGTGCAGGAATTTTATTTGATAGAGATAATTCATCTCATATGAAGGATATGGAAAAAGCTAATCTATTACCAATTGATTTAGTTGTTTGTAATCTATACCCTTTTGAAAAAAAAATGAAGACTACAAAAGATCTAGATGAGCTCATAGAATCGATAGACATAGGTGGCCCTACTCTTTTAAGAGCTGCAGCCAAAAACTATAAGCATACATGCTCTATCACTCATCTTGAAGATTATGAGCCATTGATAGAACAATTGGAGAAATATTCAGGAGCAACAGATCTAAACTTTAGAAAAAGCATGGCATTTAAGATTTTCTCTCACACTTATCAATACGATAGATTGATAGCACAGGCCTTTTCTGTAGAAAATCATAGTCTTAGATATGGTGAGAATCCTCATCAAAGTGCAAGTTATATTCCTAATCACTCTGGACCATCTTTATTAAACGGTCAAAAGCTCCATGGTAAAGAATTTAGTTATAATAATTTTCTCGATATGGAAAACTCTCTTAACTTAATTTCTGAGTTAAATTTACTATTACCTAACTTTACTCATTTCTCTGTTTATAAGCATGGAGCTCCTTGTGGAGTTGCAAGTAGTCAAAGCTCTACTATTGAACAAACCCTAAAAAAGGCTTGGAGTTGTGATCCTATCAGTGCTTTTGGAAGTATCCTTTGCTCAAATGTAGAAATCGATGAAGATGCTGCAAAGTTTATTAGTACTAAATTTGTAGAAATAGTAATGGCTCCCAGTTTTTCAAATCACGCTCTTGAGATATTAACTCAGAAAAAAAACATAAGGATTTATAAAATCAGTCCTTATAAAACCTTAAAAGAAAAATCAATTCGCCAACTGACAGGATTAGATCTTATTCAAGATACTGATTTAGACTATGCCACTGAAGTCACTTCAGTTACCAAAAGTTCTTTTGATGAAAAAAACTTAGGGAAATTTGGTGTAATTACCTGCAAATACTTAAAAAGTAATGCAGTTAATATTGTTTCAAGGTCAAATTCAACTCTTTGGGTTTCCGGAGCAGGTTGTGCTCAACCAAATAGATTAGATAGTTTCGCACTCGCCGCTAAAAAGCATTACGAGTATAAGAAGAACCCTGAACTTACTGAGGCCATTGAAAGCAGTATACTTATATCAGATGCATTCTTTCCATTTGATGACATTGTGAAATTGTGTACAGAAATTGATATAGATCAAGTTATTCAACCTGGTGGAAGTAAGAATGACCAAATGGTGATTGATACTTGTGATGATTTAGATATTGCGATGAAATTTACAGGAATGAGACATTTTAATCATTAGGAGAAAAAAAATGATTACATATAAAGATGCTGGAGTAGATATTACGAAAGGTGATCTCTTTGTTGAAAGAATAAAGCCTTTTTCTAAAAAAACTTTAAATAAAAATGTTGCTGCTGGTATTGGAGGGTTTTGTGCCCTTTATGATCAAGGTGAAAAGTACTTAGCTGCTGCAACAGATGGAGTTGGCACTAAGCTAAAGCTTGCTCTAGATTTAGGTATTCATCATACTATAGGTCAAGATTTAGTAGCCATGTGTGTGAATGATTTAGTATGTGTTGGGGCAAAGCCTCTTTTCTTCCTAGATTATCTAGCAACTGGCAAGCTAGATCTAACTATACACACTGAAGTTGTGAGAGGAATAGCCAAAGCATGTGAGCAAAATAATATAGCACTGATGGGTGGAGAAACAGCTGAAATGCCTGGGATGTATAATAATGAAGAATATGATCTTGCAGGGTTTTGTGTTGGCGAAGTTTCTAAATCAAGAATAATTGATGGGTCAAAGGTAAAGAAGAATAACCTTATAGTAGGACTCCCATCAAGTGGCCCTCACTCAAATGGCTTTTCACTAATCAGAAAACTCATAAGTAAAAATGAAACAGAATTATTAAAGAAGTGCTTAACACCTACAACTATTTATTCAAATCAAATACTCACACTTTTAAAAGAGCAACCTAAAATGATACATGGAATTGCTCATATTACTGGTGGAGGATTTGAAAATATTCAAAGAATAAATTCAGATTATTCTTATAGTGTAGATAACCTACCGAAGATTCCACTTTTTCAAGAGTTGCAAAGTAGAAGTAAGTTAGACGACGTTCAAATGAGAAGAACATTTAATATGGGAATTGGTCTTGTTTTAATTGTTAATGAAAAGTCAGAGAATGATCTTCCAAGCAATGCTATCATCCTGGGTAAAGTTAACTAAGTACTATCTAGTATTTTTTAATTTTAGTTGCAACCTCATAACTTCGTTCTCTCTTTTTATAACCTTAGATAGACGTTCGTTTAAAATATTTAAGTTCCTCTTATAGGATTCTTTATCTCTCTTTAAATTCTCTTCAGAAAATTTTATTTTAGATTCTCTCAATTTCAATTCTAGTTCAAAGTCCTTTAATCTCAATTCAAAACCTCTTAGTTCATTATGTTTATCCAATAGTGAATTATTATCTTGATTTAAGCTTTCTCCCTCACTAGGGTTTATGAATTTTGAATAAATACTCTTTAGAGAAATACTACTCCCATGGTCATCTCTAGAATATATTTTTTGAAAATGATTAATTACTTCTTTAGTTGAATTAGAATCATTAGGATTGAATTTATCATATACTATTTTGCCAAGAAGATCTTTGTACTTTAACCTATTATAGTTATTGCCGTCTAAGCTAAGGACAGTCTCTTTGCTTGGATCAAGAAATAAATATGCAGGTGTTCCAGCGATAATGTACAAACAAGTAACAAACTTGGAATACAAAGTTTCATCTTGATCAACATCACCTTGATCATTATAGATAGAACAATTCTTCACTCTTTTTCTTTTTATTCTATTTACTCTTAACAGATCTATAGTTGCGACTTCCATCTTGTCTTTATCTAAGTTTTCATCAATAATTCGATCCAGTGCGATACAAGGTGCACATCCTCTACTCATTTCAAACTTTACTAATACTGGAACATTTCTATTAAGTGCATTTTGGATGGGATTATTTAAGTTAGTAGATCCAAAAATGTCTGAACCAAAAACATTTAAACTAAGAATAAAAACACTTACAAATCTGAAGATATTCATGTTTAAATTTTATCATCTCTTACCTATTCTCTACTTTAAGTTATAAAAATTATAAATCATTGTAAAAGAACTAAACACTGAAAGATTTATTGAGGAAGAATGATTTTATCATCATAAAAACATTTTCGAGATTCAGGCTCTGCTAAAATACTCGCACCATTATAAGACCAGGCCCTTTTCCCTTTAGGTGAATCTAGCCCTAAATGAATCTGAGTAGTTCCAAACCCAGCAGAAATATTAGGTTCATAAGGATAATAATTAAAAATCGAGTTATAATATCGATCAAACCAGAAATTATCACAAAGATAGCTTTGAATCTTCCTTCTAACTTCAATTTTTCCTATTCGACTATCATTAACACTTAAATCAATCGATCTTGCTAATAAGTGATCACTATTAACTTCTTTTTTATCAAGGGCCTCATAAAGACCTTTGTTATAACATTTATTTCTATAATGACTTGTGACAAGAATAGGACGTCCTATATGAGAACGTATTTTTTCGGCCATTAGTAATAAGACAGCAGATCTAACCCAACAACCTTTAGGGGGTAATAAATTTTTCATCTTACATTTTTTTAAAATAGAAGCTCGTCCAGACTCAGCTACTTCTTTAGCACTAAAGTGCTTAATCCCACTATCATCTAAATACTTATCAAAACCAATTATATCATCACTATAAGTATCATTAATATATGGATTAACACTATTGCCTCCAAGATCTTCAATCTTAGTAGCATAATAGTTGAATTCTCTTTCTCCTTGTGCTTGTTCACAAGTATCACCATAATTTATAAAATCTTCGGGAAGATTATCAGGAGTTGAAAAGCTAAGATCGAGCTTTGTTGCTGGATCATAATGATCTTCAATTTCTTCAACTGGCTTCGGAGATACTTCTTTATCTTGATACTTTCCATCTTCTTCAACCAAAAGACTAGGTTGGTGTTGTCCACAACCTAAAAGTATCAATAAAAGTAGAACTAACTTCATCTTCTAATTTTACTATCTACTGAATAATATTGGTGAAAAATAGTATTTTTTACAGCCTGTCTATTTTCTAGACAGGCCATAATGTTCTCTATTTGAAATAACCGATCTTAACTTTACCTTTTTTCATCAGTGAATCAAAAAATACAATATTTTGATCTTGATATAAAGGTACAAAAACTGAGTTTGATAATGAACTTTCTTTACTTACATCAAACTGATATCCTCCATGAGTTACTCCAACAAGGTTTCCAAGTTTATCAAACAATGGACCACCTGAATCTCCATTCCCAGTTTGCTTAGCATAATCATTTTCATCTTTATTTAAATAATCATTAGGTAATGTTTGTAATGGTTGTTTATGTTTATGATCACCAATCTCGTGAAATGGCAATAATTTCATGAATCCAGATCTCTTAACAATTGGGGCATCGGGTGCACTAAAGAAACTATTTACTCCATATCCAACTGCAACATATTTTCTAAACTCTAAGTTATATAATTCTTCTAAACTAAGTGATGAATCATAATCTCTCTTATGAACAAGAGATACCGGATGCTTAGACACTAATATCTTTGGAAACTTTATGTTTTTAAGCTTATAATTCTTTTTAAATGTAATGACTGCAAGGTCTGCCATAGGATTAATAATATATTTCTTCGTCTCTTTATCATAACTTGCAGATTCTGGATTTACATGAATATCTTTTGTTTTCACAGGAATAGAAATTACTTTTTTATTAAGTATGACCTTTACAACAATATCATTAAAAGAAGGCTCTTCTTTGCCGGTAAGTCTATTTTTTTCAAAACTAAGAACACAATGTGCTGCTGTTAGAAGAGTCTGAGTTGATAATAAAGTCGCAGTACAAATTCCTGAACCAGTAGCTGTTGAAATAGCTAACCCTACAACGCTTTGATAATCCTTAGACTTAACTATATCTCCATCTATAATCTCACTATGAGAATTTAGGCCTAGTAAGCAGACTGATAAAAATAAAACTTTAAAACTTTTTATTAGATATTCCTTTCTTGATCTTGAGTTGAAAAGTAAGTTTTAAGGCAGATAATGTAAATAAGATGTAAGAAACAATTATATTTCTTTATCGACATCTTAGAAAGTCCTACCTAGATCTAATATAGAAGGACCTTTATAGACCAATGCAGTATAAACCTGAAAGAAATCACACCCTGCATCATGTAAGTCTTCTAAGTCTTCTCTCTCACTGATTCCACCGGCTGCAATAATATCAAACTGAGAAAATTTTCTTGAGCTCTCCAAAAACTTCTTTTGAGTCTCTCGAGCAATAGCTTTTAAACAACCTCCCGATGCACCTCCTCTTCCCCAATCCTTACGAATGGTTGTATTGGTACACACTAGGCCTTGAACATTCTCCTCTATTAAAAACTCAACAAAGGTATCTGAATCGCTCCAATCTTCATCAGGAGAAATTTTTATATATAAAGGAACACCTAATCTTCTCTCTTGATTAACTTCATCCAAGATTTCTTTTAAAAATACTTGATCTTGAAGCTTTCTTAAATTTTTTGTATTTGGACTA
Organism: uncultured Bacteriovoracaceae bacterium; assembly: GCA_938034385.1. Lineage (GTDB taxonomy): Bacteria > Bdellovibrionota > Bacteriovoracia > Bacteriovoracales > Bacteriovoracaceae > JAHDHG01. The sequence goes on along the minus strand of CALHLC010000054.1, from coordinate 14,356 downwards.
GAGATATTAATAACTAAATACCCTGCATCTTCTTCAAAGATTTTAACTAATTCTCTATACTCGCTAGCACAATCATCTAAGGAAGTGTTTTTATTTTTTCCGACATTAATCCCTAAAGTTGCTGCTCCGTCATATAACTTTGTATTTTCTTTAACAAAGCCTGCTCCCTTACATGGGAAACCTAAAGCATTCCTAAGTGAGAATTCTTCAGGATGCCTCCACATTCTCGGTCTTTCATTACCTTCCTGGGCCTTCAAAGTCACAGTTCCAATTTCTATCGCACCAAAACCTAAGTGATTTAAAAAATCTAGGGCTATCGCGTTTTTATCAAACCCAGCAGCCAGTCCTAGCCTATTTCTCCAAGTCATATTATCACTTTTCACTTCAGCCATTTCATTAGGGTCTATCCCGGGAAACATTCTTTTTAAATAAAATGGATTTTTAGAAAACTGTTTAAGCGTAAAGTCATGAGCAACTTCTGGGTCAATTTGAAATAATAGTTTTTTAAATACTTCGTACACTTATCTTAACTCTTTTAAAAAGCTCTCTACTAAAGCTAATTTTTTCTGATCAAGATTATGAATCGAAATCATATCATCTACATTTAAAAGACTAAAATATTTATAATCTTGAAAATTTTCACGTAACGATTTTAATTCATAACTAAAGATTGAAGCTATGACTTTGACTTCGATGCCATTTGATTCTAAGGCCTTAGCGGCTTTAAGAGCACTTCCTCCTGTTGAGAATAAATCTTCAATAAGAGCAACAGATTTAATATCTTTAACATCACCTTCTATTTGATTTTTTCTACCATGCTCCTTAGCACTGGATCTCACATAGATTAAAGGACAATTCATTTCATAAGCAATAGCACTAGCATGTGGAATGCCTGCTGTGGCAACACCTGCAATCCCGTCAAATTCATGGTCTTGTAATTGCTCACAAAATAATTTAACAATTTTTTTCCATAAAGATGGGTATGATAAAATTTTTCTATTATCACAATAAAATGGTGATCTAATTCCGCTGGCCCATAAATAACCAACTTCACTTATATTAAAAGCATTAATTTCAACTAACTCTCTAGCAATCTCTTTCATAATGCTCCTTGAGTTGATCCAAGAATCCAAGTGGATCTTGAACAGTTGTAATTTCACGCCCTATCACAATATGAGTAGACCCATTGTCAAAAGCATCACGAGGCTTCATTACTCTTTTTTGATCATCATGATTTTGATTTAACCTGATTCCTGGAGTGACATAGAAGAAACCTTCTTTAACACTGAAGTGCTCTAGGTCCTGCGCTGAACAAACTATCCCAGACAGACCTGCTTTATAAGCCAAGTCATGATAATCACAAACTAAACTAGCAATATCCTTAGTTAATGAGAGCTCACTAATCTCTTTTTGGTCATGACTTGTTAAAACAGTCACTCCTAATAAAGAGGTATTAGAAAGTGACTCTTGGGCCCTTTTTAGCATCTCATACCCACCAAGAACATGGACATTAACCATTTCAATATTTAACTTATCAATGACTTTCAAACTCTTTGAAACTGTCGTTGGTATATCATGAAGTTTTAAATCTAAAAAAATTTTATAATTTTTATCTTTTAAATACTCGATGACTTTATAACCTTCTGAATAAAATAATTGCATGCCAACTTTTACAAATTCAATTTCACTCCCTACTTTATCTACAAATTTCTTTGTAGACTCTAAGTCTGGAAAATCTAAGGCAACAATTGTTTTATTTATCACACACTCATCTCTTGTTTTTTTCTATACTCAATGACATCAGCAAAGACTCGAGCCGTATCAATAGATGTGAAGCAAGGTATCTTTCTCTCCATAGCTGCTCTTCTTAAGTAAAACCCATCAGTATTTGATTTTTTTCCTTTAGAGAGAGTGTTAATGATCGCATCAAGCTTCCCATCTAAAATATAATTTTCGAGGTTATATTCAGCACTACCTATTTTAGGAACAACTTTCACATCAAACCCAGTTTTATCTTTAATATACTTTGCAGTTCCTTCGGTTGCATGAAGAAGAAAACCAAGTCTTTCAAACTTTTCCACTAGATCTATAGTCTCATCCTTATCTCGATCCGATAAAGTAAAGAGTACGTTTCCATAATGAGGTAATTCTATCCCAGCAGCCAATAAACCTTTATATAAGGCAAGCGATAAACTCTTATCTCTTCCGATAACTTCTCCGGTAGATTTCATTTCAGGGCCAAGAGCTGGTTCAACTCCTATTAATTTATCAAAAGAAAAAACAGGAACTTTTACAGAGAAAAAATCTGGAGTTTTATATAATCCATTAACTAAACCAATATCATGAAAGTTCGCTCCTAACATTAAATCAGTGGCAGCTTGGGCCATAGAGATACCAGTCATTTTTGATAAAAATGGAACCGTCCGACTTGCTCTTGGATTAACTTCAATTACATAGACTTTTCCTTTCTTATACATATATTGAATATTAAAAATTCCTTTTATAGATAACGCTTTTGCTAGCTTTGTAGTCATTTCAATAACTGTTTCTTTTACATTATCAAATAATCGTACCGGCGGATAAACAGCCATCGAGTCTCCAGAATGAACTCCGGCCCTTTCAATATGTTCCATAATACCTGGAATACATACATTTTCTCCATCACTAATCCCATCAACTTCTATTTCAAGACCTTCAATATATTGATCTAATAAAAGTGGAGCATCATCGTTTATTAATATATCTTGTTTTAAATATTGTCTTAAATCATCTTCTTCATGGATTATCTCCATAAACTGACCACCTAAAACAAATGAAGGTCTAACCATTACTGGAAAGACAAGTTGTGGTAGAATGCTATCTAACTCATCTCTACTAGATAAAGTTAAGGCAATAGGCCTATTAATTGCTTGATCGTCTAATAGTTTTTCAAATTGCTTTCTATCTTCTGATTTTGAAATGTTTTCTATAGTCGTACCAAGAATTTTAAAACCTGCATCATGAATTTCTTGAGCTAAATTAATAGAAGTCTGTCCACCAAATTGAACAATCACTCCCTCAGGTTTTTCTCGCTTTAAAATATTTAAAACATCTTCATTAAATAAAGGTTCAAAATATAATCTATCCGACATAGAAAAATCTGTTGAACAAGTTTCAGGATTATTATTAATCATGATGGTTTTATAGCCTCTTTTTCTACAAGCTAGTAGAGAGTGAACACAAGAATAATCAAACTCAATTCCTTGACCAATTCGTATAGGACCAGAACCTATAATTGCGATTTTCTTTTCAGGCTCAGCTTCAAACTCATCATATTGTTCATAAGTTTGATAAAAATATGGAGTTACTGCAGGAAATTCAGCAGCACAGGAATCAACTAACTTAACTACTGGTGAGATTTTATAAGTCTCCAATTTCTTTTCGACTTCCTCTATAGGAATATGAGAAAAACGAGCTATTGCACTACTAGTAAAACCTAAAGATTTTACATAATACAAGAAATTCTCATCTAATTCTTCTTTAGCTAGTCGTTGCTCTACTTTAATAATCTTTAAAAACTTATTTAAGAAAAACCGATCTATCATTGTTTTTTCATAGATCACTTCAAGGTCGCCACCTATTCTAAGAAACTCAGTAACTGCAAAGATTCTTCTATCATCTTGTTTTGCAATATAATCTAGAAGTTCTTCCTTATTCCACCCAGTAAAGTAGGGATCTTGCAGGTGATCATATTTTAACTCTAGTGATCGTACAGCTTTTAAAAATGATTCTTCAAAAGTTCTACCAAGGGCCATGACCTCACCAGTAGCTTTCATTTGTGAACCAAGCTTTCTATTTGCCGTATGAAACTTATCAAATGGCCACCGCGGAATCTTAGAAACAATATAATCTATACTTGGTTCAAAAGAAGCATAAGTTTTTCCTGTAATTGGATTAATGATTTCATCTAAACACTGACCAAGAGCGATGAAAGTTGAAATTTTAGCAATAGGATATCCAGTTGCCTTTGAAGCAAGAGCAGAAGATCTACTTACCCGTGGGTTCACTTCAATAATAATACAGTCTTTTGAATGAGGATCTAGTGCAAGTTGTACATTACACGCCCCTTCAATTTTCAAGGCTTTTACAACATTTATAGATAAGTCTCTTAGGTTTTGATAATCTGTATCAGATAATGTTTGAGACGGAGCAATAACAATACTATCTCCAGTGTGAATTCCTACTGGGTCAATATTTTCCATGTTACAAATAATGACCGTATTATCATCTCTATCTCGAATAACTTCATATTCAACTTCTTTATATCCAGCAATACTTTTTTCAACTAAGCATTGAGTAATCGATGAGAGATGAAGACCTTTAGATAAAATTTCATGAAACTCTTCTTCAGTATGAACTAATCCACCACCAGCTCCACCTAAGGTATAAGCAGGTCTAATAATTAAAGGAAGTCCGTATTCTTTTAAAACTTCAGCTCCTTTTTCCATCGTCGAGACGATCTGACCTTCAGGAACAGCTATGCCCATCATCATCATTTTTTCTCGAAATAAAAATCTATCTTCTGCTGTTTTAATGGTTTCAAGATTAGAGCCTAAAACATCAACATTATATTTACTAAAAAATCCAGACTCAGCTAAAGACTTTGAAATATTTAGGGCCGTTTGCCCACCAAAGGAACTAAGGACAGCATCTGGTCTTTCTTTAATAACAATCTTTTTTACGAATTCATCAGTGATTGGTTCTAAATACACAACATCTGCCATTGTCTCATCAGTCATGATTGTTGCAGGATTTGAATTAATAAGAATACTTTTAATCCCAAGCTCTTTTAAAACTTGTAAACATTGTGAACCTGAATAATCAAATTCAGCCGCTTGGCCGATAATAATTGGTCCTGAACCAATGACTAAAACCTTTTTATACTTTTTCAATTATGACTCCATTAATTTTTTAAATTCGTTAAATAGAAAGTTTGTATCTCTTGGTCCCGGGCAATGCTCAGGATGAAATTGAACTGAAATTGCTGCTTTATCTTTTACTTTAATCCCTTCAACAGTTTTATCATTTACGTTTATAAACCATGGAATCAAATTTGCTTGCTCAAGCGAATCATCAGTTACAACGTAACCATGATTTTGAGAACTTATATAAACCTTCCCCGTTTCTAAATCTTTTACAGGGTGATTTCCTCCCCTGTGCCCATAGAGCATTTTTTCAGTTTTTGCTCCATTGGCTAGAGCAAGTAATTGATGACCTAAACATATACCAAAGATCGGATATTCTTCTTGGAGTTGTTTAACTACTCCGATCACATCTTGTAACTCCTCGGGATCGCCCGGACCATTAGATAAGCAAATTCCATCAGGGTTAATCTCTTTTATTCTCTTAAAAGAAGTATCAAAAGGGACAACTGTTACCTTATAAGATTTCTTTAAATTTTCTAAAATATTATTTTTTGAACCAAAGTCATATAAAACGATATGTTTTTCGGCTCCTCTAGTTTCAAAAATTTGCTCCCCAGAAAAACTCACTTTGCTAACTTGTTTTTCAAGAACACTATTTTTTAATTTTGCTACGACTTCTGAAGTATCTTTATTAATAGAAACAACCATTCCTTTAATTGTTCCATGTTCTCTTAATTTTTTTGTAAGTGCTCTCGTATCTACGTTAGTTAAGCCACAAAGTTCTTTTTCTTTTAATAAACTCTCTAAAGTCTTATCGTTACTAAAATGAGATGGATAAGAACAAATATCTTTTACAATCAAACCTTTGCAGAAAATATCACGAGATTCAAAAAACTCTTCACTCACCCCATAATTTCCAATTAATGGATAAGTCATACAAATGATTTGGTCACAATAACTTGGATCAGAAAGGATCTCTTGGTAACCAACCATGGAGGTATTAAAAACAACCTCTCCAACTTCTGATTTAGCAAGCTTAGCTCCAATCAAAACACCTCGAAACTCACTTCCATCTTCTAAAACTAGTTTTCCATTAAAAATCATAATTTTCGTCTTTATAAGTTATTTTGCCTTCGCAAATTGTTAATATCGGCCATCCAAACAATTCTAAATCAGTAAAAGGAGTATTTTTTCCTTTAGAAGTAAATTCATCAGGGCTTACAGTTTTTGGTTTTTCTAAATCAACCAAACATAAATCTGCAAGCTCTCCACTTTTAAAAGTTCCATTTTTTATGCCAAAAATCTCTATGGGTTTAATACACATTAAATCAACTAGCTTTTCCATGCTCAGTTTTCCACTCTTTACATAATTTGTGTAAATGAGTGCTAGAGCAGTTTCTAATCCAACGATACCAAATGGGGCCTGCTCTAATCCTTTAGACTTTTCTTCTTCTGTATGTGGAGCATGATCTGTGGTGATCATATCAATTGTTCCATCTAAAAGGGCTTCATTAAGAGCAACTAAATCTGCTCTCCCTCTAAGAGGTGGATTCATTTTATAATGAGTGTTAGCTCCAGGAATATCTTCATCACATAATAGAAGATGATGAGGAGTTACTTCACAAGTTACATTGAGACCTTCTTTTTTAGCAGCTCTCACATGCTCAATCGATTCTTTAGCACTGATATGAAGTACATGATAATGCCCACCTATTTCTCTAAGAAGATCAATATCTCTCTTAACCATTTCACTCTCAGCTAATCCAGTTTGTCCAAGAACATTTAATTGATCCGATTTTTCTCCTTTATGCAAAGGAGCTCCTTGAGAGATTTGCTCAACCTCACAATGTTGCATAAGTTTTAAATTATGTTTTTTAGCATGAATAAAAACTTCTCTCATGACCTTATCATCTTGAACGCCACGTCCATCATCAGTAATAGCAACCACTCCATAATCTTCATAAATTTTATAATCTACAACTTCAACTCCAGCTATATCTTTAGTCATCGCTGGGATGGGAACCACTTTACACTTTGCTGATTCAGATACTTTCTCAGTTAGTTTTTCTAAGACTTCTAAACTATCAAGGCAAGGAGTTGTATTTGGCATACAAGCAATACTTGTAAAACCACCACGACTAGCGGCCATTGTTCCAGTTCTTACAGTTTCTTTATAGGCCTGAGCAAAGTCTCTTAAATGAACTTGCATATCAATAAGCCCTGGAAGGACAGTTGCACCCTTGGCATCAATCACTCTAGCATCACTAGTTCCATGAATCTCTCCAATTGCTGAAATTTTATTTCCAACAATTAAAACATCAACTGCATCATCAAATATATCTTTAGCGTTCTTAAGAAGAACCTTATCCATTTAAAACCTCTTTTAGAATTGCCATTCTCGCATACACTCCATTTTCTACTTGTTTATAAAACCTACATTTTTCATGAGTTAAAACTTCATCGCAGATTTCTATTCCTCGATTAAAAGGACCAGGATGCATAACAATGGCATCTTTTTTTAAGTTCTCTAATCTTTTAATATTTAAACCATATTTTTCTAGATACTGATCTTTTGAAACATCTATATTTTGATGACGTTCAAATTGATTTCTAAGCACCATAATGACATCTGAGTTTTTATAAATTAAATCAACATCTTCAGATGTAAACTTAGAGTCATTTAATGGACCAAATTCACTAGGTTGAAAGACACTCACTTCAGAATCAAATTTACTTAATAGATCTACATTAGAAGAAGCTACGCGTGAGTGGTTAATATCTCCAATAATTCCAATTTTTAAACCATCAAGACTTTTAAATTCATTATGAATTGTAATTGCATCTAATAGGGCCTGTGAGGGATGTTCAATCTTACCTTCTCCAGCGTTAATAAGACTTATATCGAGAGTATCAGCAATATCAGCTAATATCCCTTCTTCTTTAATTCTAATGATTGCAGCTTCAAAACCTAATGCGTGAACATTTTTTAATGTCTCTAAAATGCTTTCACCTTTAGTCAGACTTGAATCTTCTAAATCAAGAATAGAGAAATTCACACCAAGGTTTTTACATGCAATTTCAAATGAAAGAGCCGTTCTTGTACTTGGCTCTAGGAATAATTTTAAAACGTGTTTTGATTTTTTTGAATATAGTCCAATATCACCATTTTTAAATTTAGCACTTAAATCTATTAGATGAAGTAGATCTTCTTTAGTTAAATTTTTAATACTTAAAAAATTTCTCATTTAAAAACTCGCCCTAATGTATCTTTAAACCTTTGCTTGTAATGATCTTTTAATTTTTCAAAATCCATTTTAGGTAGAAGTGCTTCTGGAAATTTATTATTTAAAATCTCATATAAGTCTCCGCCATTTTCCATCACCTCAAAAGATGCCTCTTGAACAGCTTTATATAAGTCCTCTCTTCTTTGATCTGTATTGACTAAAAGTACGTGTAGATAAAAGCTTGATAAATACATTGAATTCTTTTTTACTTTATTCTCAATTGTTTCAGTTTTAACAACTAGATTCTCAAGTACTCCACTCATTCTTTTTAAAGAATAATAAAAAAGCCCAAAACAATCTGGAAGGTATAATCTCTCAGTTGATGAGTGAGAAATGTCTCGCTCATGCCATAATAAAATATTTTCCATCGCTACTTGTGAATAAGACCTTAACATTCTGGCCATACCAGTTAGATTCTCAGAAGAAATTGGATTTTTCTTATGAGGCATAGTCGATGAGCCTTTTTGACCTTTAGAAAAACCTTCAAACACTTCACCAACATCACTATGTTGAAGATGCCTTATCTCTATGGCCATTCTCTCCATACTTGTAGCACTAATTGAAATACAATTTACAATTCGAGCGATTCTATCTCTAGGTATAATTTGCGTTGAAATATCTTCAACTTTAAGATTTAACGATTTAGCCGCAAGCTTTTCAATTTCTTGATCCAAAATGGTATAACTACCTACTGCTCCACTAAATTGAGCAGTTAGCTCATTTTCATATAAGTTCTTTAAAGTCTCAAAGTTTCTTAAAGATTCGGTATAAAAACTTAAAAACTTTGATCCAAAAATTAATGGTTCAGCAAAAATCCCGTGAGACCTTCCCATGGCTAAAATATCAGATGTTCTTCCAATAACGCTTTTAATAGAAGATAAAAAACCATCAAATTGATCAATAATGAGCTTTAAAGATTCTCTAACTTGAAGAGTAATAGCTGTATCAATAATATCTGAACTTGTGACTCCATAATGGAAAAACCGAGCATGTTCTGGTCCAAGTTGTTCGGTAATCATAGTACAAAATGCGATGATATCATGATGAACGACGGCTTCTATCTCTCTAACGCGCTCAGGCCTAATCTCAACTGAGCCTCGAATAACCTCAGCACTTCCACGAGGAGCTATAGATTTGCTCTCAAGGGCCGAAATTAAAGCTAACTCTACATCTAAATAGAATTGAAACTTTTGGGCCTCGCTCCAGATAGATGAAATCTCAGATCTATCATAACGAGGTATCATTATGTATTCCTTGGTTTTAATTTAGGGATTAGGGGAAAGAATTCTATCTGACTATTTCTAGTCAAAAAACACACACTCTCGTAAGAGACTATCAAGAAGTTTAGCTTTTCCAACTATAGAAGATTATGAGACATTGACTTGGATAAGTAAAGGAGATCTAAATGCAAACTATGGCAATCATAGGAGCTCAATGGGGCGATGAGGGTAAAGGAAAAATCACGGATTATTTTGCAAAGCAATTTGATTATGTCGTGAGATTCCAAGGTGGAAATAATGCTGGTCATACAATATATGTTGAAGGCAAAAAAACTGTCCTTCATCTTATTCCTTCTGGGATTTTAAATCCAGAATGCGTCTCAGTTATAGGTCATGGGGTTGTTTTAGATCCTGAGGTCTTTCAAATTGAAGTCGAAGCTTTGAGGGAAAACGGAGTTGAAGTAAGTAGTAAAAACTTATTAGTCTCCCAGCACTGTAATGTCATTACAACTTATCACAAATTATTAGATCAAATGAGAGATTCTAAAGGTTCTCAAAAAATTGGTACGACTGGAAAGGGAATCGGACCTACTTATGAAGATCGTTGTTCTAGAAAAGGGATCAAACTAATTGATCTATTTAATAAAGAAGTCTTAACTACAAAGTTAACTCGTTTATTAAAAGAAAAAGAAGTTCTTTTTAAGCAACTATATAACGTGGAATACCCAAGCATAGAAAAAGAAGTGAATCGTTTATTTGAGTTAGGAAAATATCTCTTTCAATTCTCTGGCGATACATTTTCTGAGCTAGATCAGGCCTTAAGTCAAAATAAGAAAGTTTTATATGAAGGAGCTCAAGGAGTTCTATTAGATTTAGATTATGGAACTTACCCATTTGTTACTTCTTCAAATACATCGGTTGGTGGAATTTATACTGGAGCTGGAATTCCCGGTCATAATTTAGATGAAGTTCTTGGGATTTTTAAGGCCTATACGACAAGAGTTGGGGAAGGACCATTCCCTACTGAGCTACATAATAAGTTAGGTGTTGATATACAAACTAAGGGCCATGAATTTGGAGCCACGACTGGGAGAACAAGAAGAGTTGGTTGGTTAGATCTTCCACTTCTTAGATATGTAAAAAGAAGTTCAAATCTAACAGCTATTGCTTTAACAAAGTTAGATGTTCTTGAAGAAATGGGAGCATTAAAAGTTTGTACTCATTATGAATTTGAAGGGAAAAAGATTGAGATATCTTATCCAGGACTAGATTTATCTAAAGTGACTCCTATTTATAAAGAAGTTCAAGGATTTACTACCGTATTTAAAGATGGAGAGATTTCTCCTGAGGTCCAATCTTATTTAGATATGATTGAAGCTGAAGCTGATATTACGGTTAAGATGATAGCTTATGGTCCTAATAGATCTGAGCTTAAAATATTAAAGCACTGAAAGCTATATTCTAATTTCCATGGAAGTTCTTAACGTCTAACAATAGACTTTCAAAAGTTTTTTTTAAATCTTTATTCTGATAAAGCTCTAAGAACATGTACTCTTTTTGATTCTTAGGATCAAAGCCAGCTAATAATAATGGCTCTATATAATCTCTATACCCTATAGGGTTCTCACTAAATATTGACTCTAAAATCTTGCTAGTCTCTTTTTCTTTTTGATTTAATGATCTTAAAAATGGTGCATCTTTAAAATAATTCTTTGCTACAAGTAAATCTAGTGATTTTTTAACTACAACGTTCATCTTTTTTTCAAACTTTTCAATACCAGTTGCTATATTATCCGCTTGAAAAACTGTTTCCTCTAAAATTTCAGCGTGCTTGAACCCACTATTGACTCCACTTCTTAGCATAAAGTGAGGAGTTACTGCACTATCTCCAACAAATAAAAATGCTCCTTCATTATTTTCATTATTTTGAATTTTTACTGAAAACTGTTCTAAAGCTTGAGGTTCAAAATCAAGCGTATTGGTTGGAGGATCCGATCTAAAATGATGGACTTTACCTATAAATTCTTCCGGAACTAAAAGGTTCTTAATTTCTTCAAACCAACGATCTCTTGCAGCTATAGCACTTTCTGTTTGTCCTCTCAACTGAGGACCAATATTTCTTGGAATCTCTGAAGCCATATATAAGAGACTGCCATTTTGAAAAAACCTTACAGCCGGAAATTCATCTTTATTCCAACCCATAACCTGTAATTGTTTTAAAACCTTTTCCTTATGTGGATTATTTTTCATTATCTCTCTAAGATTTATTTTATTAAATTTATCAGTAAATAGTAACGTTTGCTCTGGTGTCATCTTAAAAAAGGCCAACCCTGTCCAATGTGAATTCGTTGTCTTTTGTATTTTCATATTCATCGCTTTACTGCTCTTACCTCTTGCTCCATCAATGCCAACAACTAACTTCTTATCTTCCAAAGTAAACTCTTTAGCCTCATGAACATAATCGACTTGATATCCAGAATCATTTTTTATTATTTTATCTACATTCGCACCTCTTATAATTTTCAAGGCATCTTCTTCTTTACTTAGTTTTTTAAATTGCTCTAAGTACAACGATAAAGCATTTTCTAATTGTTGTGTACGTATTGAGTAAAAAGTGTTTCCAGGAGTAGCTCCCAGGTCTTTCCAGCCTGGTCGTTCTAAAAATATTCCCAGTGCTTTCATATATCTTTTCAAAGAGGGAGTTGTTTTCTCTAACCAATTTAAAAATTCTGCGTTCATCCCTAAAATATTTTCTCTAGCATAACTAGTTCTTTTTTCTAAAATTGTAACTTTCTTCCCATTCTCAAGTGCCTTAATAGCAGTGATGAGAGCAACTGGCCCAGCTCCAATAATAACAACCTCTTCTTGATTCGACATCTGAGGACTATTTCTTTGGTTTAATTCTCTTTTATAAATAAAGTGATTGATATCATCATCAATGATACTCTTTTTTATAATTCCCTCAGCTAAAAGACTAATCTCTGAATTTTCTGGAATAATTTTGAAAGGAAGATCTTTTAAAAAATCAAACCTCGATAAATTAAGTCCATTACGTATATTTTTAATATGATCATATACTGATAAAATCCCAAGACGAAAAAGATCTTTTTTACTGACCAATCCATTTTTTATCAGCTTTATTAAATAGTTGTTTAAATTAGAAGATCTCTCATAGGGTACTGCAGAAGTATTAGAAGTTTTGATTTGATTCTTAGTAAAACGGATCTCACCAATTTTAAAATCTTTATCAGTTGATTTAATTGAAGAATAGGTTTCAAGTAACTCATTTCCATCTGAATAATCAAAGATGTTTTCACCTATAAATTCATCCAAAGGCCTATTAATTTGTGTGTGTGTATGTTCTGAAATTCTTACTTGGTTTTCAAGATAGTGATCACATTCACCACCTATTGCTAAATAAGAGATAAAAATGAGAATAAAAAACTTTCTCAGAGAAAAAGGATTCATGATTATTTATCGGCTAATTTCACTCAAATATTATCATTTTCTTTACAGGCATATTATTCCGCCCAACATCTCTACTCCTATATAGCTTTTAGATGTTATTATTTATAGGTGAATAAATATATTTATAGACCTATTCTACTTTTATTAATTTCTTTAAATTCGTTTTCCCAAATAGACCTTGTTTTTGATATAGATTACACAATTGTTTCAGAAATAAAATTCGGATCTCAATCAAATATGATCCCAATTAATGAAGAAGGAAAAGTAGTAAACTATATTTTAACTCCTTGGGCCTTAGAAGTTTTAGATTCTTTATATGAAATGGATGAAGTCAGAATTTCTTTTTTTAGCGGCGGATCAAGAGATAGAAATGAAAAGCTTTTAAAGGAAATTATCTTACCAACAAGTAATAGGTCCCTATGGGAAGTTTCTCATAAAGTTTTGAGTAGAGAAGATTTAACCCCTATCACGAAATCCACTGCTTCCTCAAAATGGAGTGATCGATACACTAAAGATTTACATAAAATCAACGAGGACCTCTCCTGGCTTATTGTTATCGATGATAATCTCAATTTCTATCAAGGAAACCAACTAGAAAATGTCTTTTGGCTAGAAGAAGGATACCTTCCATTCCCCTCATTTAAAGCATCTAAAAATATTCAAAATCAAAACAGAGCTAATTTAAAAAATGAATGGTTTGCACCAAGCTTACATCAATTTGAAGCCGAAAAAAGCAAGCTTTTACGATTCCATGATAGATTTTCACAGATTTTAGATCATGCAAAAGAAAAGATGACTTCATTAAAGGAGTCACTACTTTCAATTACTAGAGATCAAAATGGTCAAAGAATCACGAGGGTATCTTTAGAAGAAGTAAGAAGTGTACAAAATGCTAAGAAGTACCTCATTAATAAATATGAGATTTCACCTCATTACCTAGGTCCATGTCAGAAATTTCTTAGTGATTAAGGTCTCGAAATAAACCATTCCTCACACCCCAAATTGATATTAGGAAATGATTTCTTTAATTTTACTTCCAAGTCTTCAAAACCTTTAAATGACTTATCTTTAAATTCCTTGGATAGTTTAGAAAACCTTTGGGCAGCTCCAGGGGGTCCTTTCATAAGATGAAAATCTACCCCGACATTATAGGCCCTTTGAATTTCATCTCCTAAAATATTTCCTCCACCAATAAAAATAACTTGGCCATCGTTTTGTTTGATCATCTCTATTACACCCGCAGATTTGTCATACCATTTATCTCCAAAAAGAGCATAATGTGAAAGGTCTCCTAACTCATCACCTGAAGACTCCGTAACTAGAGTTCCAAGGACATCAATGGTATATGACCGTAAAGGTGTCGCCTAGATTTAGGCTACCTTTTGATAGTCTTTCACAATTTTCTCAGGATTTAAAGATACTTTTTGTATCTTCTCCCAATTTCTTGTTTGTTTTTTCCATCTGATTGGATTGTTCTTTT
>CALHLC010000053.1 GCA_938034385.1 uncultured Bacteriovoracaceae bacterium | reverse complement strand
GGCTTGCCTAAAGTGGGCCTTAAGGTATAAAGTTTTAGGTACTTACATTACTAACTGAAAATTTAGTTTTGAAAAAGTTGATGAATCATCAATGATTACGAAATGTTAGAGTTAGTTTCCACTACTAAGCGAGTATATTCCTTCAAAATGAAACTCATATCATTACTAATTTTCACATTCACTATGTCTGTATTTGCAAAACCTCATCTCATTACTTTCAAATCTAATAAATCATTTGAAGAAACTACAAAAGAAATTCAAAACTTCATTTCTATAAAAGGTTTGAAGTTATTTAGCATAATTGACCATAAGAAAAATGCTGAAGAAGCTGGACTGAAGCTGAACAATAATAAGCTCATAATCTTTGGAAACCCAAATGTTGGCACACCTCTCATGAATACCAACCCTGAATTTGGAATTGATCTACCCGTAAAAATATTAATATTTACAAAGAAAAACGGTGATACCTTTGTAAGCTACAACAATCCCCAAAAACTAAGATCAAAACATTCAATTCCTAAAAAACACCCGAGTATTGTTAAAATGACTAAAGTACTTAAGCTTCTCAAGAAAAAAATTACTCAATAAAAGGTTGTTTAAAAATACTAAGAATATTATTTTTTTTAGCACTTTAATAATCTTGATTCCCACTTAATAAACAGAGCTAATCCCAAGGGTATTGAGTCTTTTTGAGTTCCAATATTCAAATTAAATACCTCGCATTAACACAGAAGCTTTGCTAAGTTTAAAGCTCACCTTACTTTACAACTTCAAAGGAAATTAATTGGCCATCCTTAACTTAGATAAATTAAAAATGAATAAATCAGAGTTTAAACTGGAAGTACTATCTGGTCTAACAGTCGCACTTGCTTTAGTACCAGAAGCAGTCGCCTTTGCATTTGTTGCAGGAGTAGAGCCTCTTGTTGGATTATATGCTGCCTTTCTAGTTTGCTTCATTACTTCTGTTTTTGGTGGAAGGCCTGGAATGATCTCTGGTGCAACAGGAGCTTTAGCCGTTGTGATGGTCGCTTTAGTTGCTGATCATGGTGTGGAATATTTATTTAGTGCAGTTATTTTGATGGGGATCCTCCAAGTCTTAATGGGAGTTTTGCGATTAGGTAAGTTTATCAGAATTGTTCCTGAACCTGTGATCTTGGGATTTGTAAACGGTCTTGCCATTGTTATTTTTCTTGCCCAACTTTCCCAATTTAAATTCATTAACCAAGCAGGTGAGCTTACATGGCTTCCCCAGGGTGCCTTATTCATCATGTTCGCGTTGATCGCCTTAACGATGTTTATTATTTATGGACTACCAAGGTTAACGAAGGCCATCCCTTCTTCTTTAGCAGCAATTCTAGTTGTTTCAGGATTAGTTATCATTTTTAATATTGATACAAAATCTGTTGGTGATCTTGCTTCCATTAAAGGGGGACTACCTATATTTAGCATTCCTAATGTTCCTTTTGCTTGGGAAACATTGAAAATTATTTTTCCCTATTCTCTTATCCTAGCTGGGATTGGTTTAATAGAATCTCTACTAACTTTAACTCTTATTGATGAACTTACAGATACAAAAGGTAGAGGAAATAAGGAATGTGTAGCTCAAGGATTTGCCAATATTATAACTGGATTTTTTGGTGGTATGGGTGGTTGCGCGATGATAGGACAAAGTATTATTAATGTTACCAGTGGTGCAAGAAAAAGACTTTCAGGAATAAGTGCTTCTATTTTTTTACTTATATTTATTCTTTTTGCTTCTAGTCTCATTGAAATGGTTCCCGTTGCGGCCCTCGTTGGTGTCATGTTTATGGTTTGTATTGGGACTTTTGAATGGACAAGTATTAAATTTATTAGAAATATTCCCATCTCAGATGCCTTCGTCATCATACTCGTTACAGGAATGACTGTTGCTTTTGATCTAGCAATAGCTGTTATTGCGGGAGTTATTACTTCTGCACTTGTTTTTTCATGGCAAAGTGCCAAAAGAATACGTGCAAGAAAAAGTATCGATAGCGAAGGTTTCAAGATCTATGAATTATGGGGACCGCTCTTCTTTGCCTCTACTGAAGTTTTCTTAGAGAAATTTGATGCAAAGGATGATCCAGAAAATGTTATAGTTGATTTTCTAGATTGTAGAATAGTTGATCAAAGTGCGATCGAAGTTATTAAAAAACTTACGAAAAAGTATAAAAAACTTGGGAAAAGCATCCGCCTAAGAAACCTTAGCTCTAATTGTAGACGCATTTTAAAAAATGCTGAGACTATGATTGATGTTGATATTATTGAAGATAAAAATTAATTTTCACTGCTCAATCCCAAGACAGTGCTAAATTCGAGGGTCAAAATTGAATAATACATTAAAGATAAAGTTCGAAAATACATATAAAAAACTATCATCACAATTTTACCAAGAAAGCCTGCCTACAAAAAGTGAGAACCCTCGCCTACTACAATGGAATGATACACTAGCAAAAGAAATTGGGATTAATTTAGAAAACGACAATCTAGAAACTAAACAATATCTAGCTCAAATTTTCTCAGGCAACCAATTACATCCAAGTTCTGAACCTATAGCGACAGCTTATGCTGGTCATCAATTTGGTCACTTCAATCCTATGCTTGGAGATGGTCGGGCCCATTTATTAGGAGAACTTAGAGATAGAGAAGATATATTACATGATATTCAATTAAAAGGATCAGGCCCAACTAAATTCTCAAGATCTGGAGACGGCCGCTCTCCCCTGGGTCCTGTAATAAGAGAATATATTGTAAGTGAAGCCATGTTTTATCTAGGGGTCCCAACAACAAGAAGCTTAGCTATCACTGAAACTGATGAAAAGATTTACAGAGAACAAGCTTTAAAAGGTGGGATTTTAACAAGAGTTTCTAAAAGCTTTACAAGAGTTGGTACATTCCAATACTTTGCTGCAAAGAAGGACAAAAAGAGCTTAGAGACCTTATTAAATTATATCATTAAACGAAGCTTTCCGGAGCTAGATGGTTCACAGGATTTAGCGCTTTCTTTCTTTAAAGAGGTTCAAAAAAAGCAAGCACTATTGGTGGCAAAGTGGATGGGGCTAGGTTTTATTCATGGAGTAATGAATACAGATAATATTTCAGTACTAGGTTTAACAATTGATTATGGGCCTTGCGCTTTTATGGATGAAACAAACTTTAAAGAAGTATTTAGCTATATTGATAGGAATGGAAGATATGCTTTTAATAACCAACCCAAAATCATGCAATGGAATCTTGCCCGTTTAGCTGAATCGTTATTACCTTTGTACGACAACCCGGAACTAGCATTAATAAAATTCCAAGAAGAACTTGTAGATTTTCCTCAGCTCTATCAAAAAAGCTGGCAAGAAATCATGCTTCGAAAAGTTGGTTTAAAAGAAGTTAACCAATCGAATCTAGCAATACTAAATGATTGGTTATTGTTTTTCGAGGAACAAAAAATAGATTTCACTTTAGGTTTTAGAGACCTATCAAAAATAATTTCAGACATCGATACTCCAATTGAAAATGCATTTAAACAACATCAAATCCCAAGAGAGCATTATCAAGAATGGAGAGAGTTAGTAATCCAAGAAAATAAAACAATAGAGCAATCTATAATAAATTTGAACACGCAAAACCCTATCTACATTCCAAGGAATCATATTATTGAAAAAATCATCCAAGAAGCTTATTTAGGAAAGTACGACAAGTTAAAAGTCATTCTTGAAGTTATAAAGAAACCTTTTCAAGAGCGATCTGATTTTTCATATTATGCAAAAGGTCCCACAAGTGAAGAGAAGATCAAAAATACCTTTTGTGGAACTTAATGATGGTTATTAACTATCAGTAAATAATCTCTTCTATATTGAATTACTGCAAAAAAAATAATATCTTATTTAAGTATGAATTTAATAGATCATTTAGAGAAACTTAAATACTTTCACGAGGTTGCACGACTAGGTTCCATGAAGAAAGCTTCCGAGGTAATACTTATATCTCAACCCTCCCTTACCAAATCGATAAAGATATTAGAAGAAACGATTGGATCTCCGTTATTCATACGACTTCCTCGAGGAGTCAAATTGACTAAAGAGGGAAATACTTTATTTAACTTTTCTCAAAAACTTTTTGTTTCAATCACAAATATTGAACAAAATCTAACAAGACCTAATGATCCTTTTTCAGGGTCTTTAAATATTGGTACTTATGATTCAATAGCTATATATTTCTGGCCCAATTTTTTGAAAAAAGTTATTACCAAACATATTCATCTCGACATTCATTTAACAACTGGAAGAAGTATAGAGATTCAAGAAAAACTAGAAGCTGGCAAGCTTGACCTTGCTTTAATTGTAGACCCAAAAGAAAGTAAAAACATAGCAGTAGAAATGATAAAAACAGATTATTTCAATTTCTATGAATCTACTCTCAAAAAGAAAGTTTATAAAAAAATAGAAGATGCACCAATTATTTTCATGCCATCTGCAACTATTGGACGTGATACTCTTGCAGATCTAGTTTTGAAAATGAAAACAGAAAATAGGAAACAATTCTCAACTTCCTCTTTGGAGTCAGTGAAGGAACTAACTTTAAATGGTCTTGGAATTGGTCTTTTACCTGAGATGATTGTAAAAAAACTGGTAAAACAAAAAAAGATTAAAAAAGTATCAACTCAATTAATTAAAAATAATGCCGGTGTAGGATCTCATCAAATTGGCATTGCTTATAATAGACATAAAAAAGAGTCAGTGTTAATTAAAAATATCATTCATGAAATAAAAAAAGAAAAACTTTAATAGATTTTACAAATTTCATCCAAGCTTTTTCTTTTAAGATCTGGAAGTTTATATTTATAATCTCTATAACCAACTGCTAGAATCAGGAAAGGTTTCTCATTAGAAGGACGTTTTAATAAAATATTTAAAAAGTTCATAGGGTTTGGAGTATGAGTCAATGTAGATATGCCGAGCTGATGTAATGCTGTAATGAGAATACCAGTTGCTATCCCAACTGATTCTTTCGAATAATAACATTTTTTAGATTTTTTTTCATCCTCATGAGATTTTGAAAAAATAACAATTAAGGCAGATGCTTCTTTAAGGTGAGGTTTTTGCCAATTGGTATCTAAACACTTCAGATCTTTAAGCCATTGATCATTATTTTTTCCATTATAAAATTCAAATTCTTCTTTTTCTGCGGCATCTTTAATTTGCTTTTTGATCAATGAGTTTTTGATAACAGCAAAGTACCAGGGTTGTTTATTAGCTCCACTTGGAGCGGTTCCTGCAGTTTTTATACATTGATTTATCACTTCTAATGAAACTTCTTGAGAAGTAAATCTTCTTATTGTTCTACGCTTATTCATTAAGTCATAAAACTGATTTGAACTTTTTATATTTCTCTTATTTATTTCATCTATTTCTTGTAAATTCATTTTACTCTCATAATCAAACTGATATTTCTTTTTGACTTCGAATCAATTTGGTAGATTCATTTAGAGTTTACAGAATAGGCCAATTCAAAATATCAAAAATGACCTATCCATATTTATTAGTTTATGATTTTACATGTTCCTACAAGACGGTAACCTTTGTAATTTACATGAGCAAAGTACGCCACTGAACTATTACTATCAACTCCGGCAGGAGCAGCTTGAAAAGAATTAGACATTAAATCTATTAATCTTCCATAGTTCGTATAATAAGTAGTGACATCATTTGAACTTCTTCCACTAAGAAGTGTTCGACCGTTAATCTGAACTTTATATGAACAGTTGTCTTTAATAGTTGCGTTTAACTTAACTTTTTTCGCACTCTTGTAACTAAAAGCTGTACAGCTTAAATTTATAGACTCTGACTCACAAGGTCCTCTTGAAGGCCTGTTTCTTCCTGGTGATCCTCCACCGAATGAATCTGCGTAAACCTCTAAAGAGGTTATAAGTAAGAACGCCTGTAGTAAGAATTTCATTTATATCTCCATTTGTTAAAATCTCATTAATGAGATTAACTACATTTAAATGAATAATTTTAGATTTAGAATGATAAAAAAACGATACTTTGCCATAGCTAGGAGCTATAGCTAAGGGCAATAAACAGATAGAACATTCTCTTTTTCCATGCTTTTTCTGTTTAAAAAATACAAATCTAATGATCTTAGGGAACTTAGTTTAAAGTTATTACTATATTTCTGACATAACCATCTTTGTATACTTGCTTCATACATAGTTTCACTTTTAAACTGCTTGTATATTGTCATCATCAATTTTGTCCATCGATGATTTTTCAACTCAAAACTTTGCAACTCCGAGTTGTCTAAAGAAATCAAAAAGACTCCATCTGGTTCTTCGATGGGATTATCAAACATACCCCAATGTTGATCAATTCTTAGTACAGAGATGATAGGATTGATAGGTTTTAGAAAGTTCGTATTCAAGATTGTCTGAAAATTTATTAACAAGATCAGTAAACAATATACGGCTAAAGATTTAGAATTATTTTTAATTTCATTACGTTGAACCAATACTCCAAGCCAAGAAAAAATCATAACCAGTGAAAACAGGCCTACTTTAAAAAATAAAAAAATCATTAAGTGAAAAGAAATAAAAACTAAGCAATGAATAGTACGTACTTTCTTATACTTTAAAGGGTAGAATAAAATGAAAGGAGCACTGATCTCTAAAAGAATTGTCCCGTAATTCCCAATCTTTAAGAGGAATGGGTAAGAAAGAATAAGTTCTCCTAAAAATGTACTTAAATGAGTTAATTCAAGGCCATTTTGAAATCCAACTCCATTCCTCCATGCCGGTGCGGTGAGTTTGAGTAAAGCTGAGAAAAAATAAATCATAGAGAGTTGAAAGATAAAAACAAAGGAGCCAAATTTCTTATCAAATAAAATAAAAATATAACTCAGTAAGAGTAATCTAAAAGCTGCATCTCCTCCATATAAGATGAAAGGATTTCTATTTTGAAAACTAATAACTAAGATCCAAAGGATAATAGAACTGATTTTTCTTTGCTTCCCCAATATTAAAAATATGGATGCTAATGCTTGGGAGAAATTTAAAAAATAAAACCAATATGAGCTAGAAGAGAAGAAGTTTAATGACCATAGCCATTTATTAGAAAAGTAATCATATATATCAGCAATAGTGGCTGGACCACTATCAATGTAAAAAGAAAAGTCATAACATTGATTAAAAGATAAAGTTAAACCGATAAGCCCTAATAAGAGACTTAAAAGTTGCTTCATTCTTACCATATCTTTTTTCTTGCAGCATAATTATTTGTAAAGGATTTGCATGATTTGTAGTCATTTTTTGAAAACATGTTTTCCCTAAATTGAAAGTGATCTGAATTAATGGAAAAATATTTTATTTTATCACGATAGATAGAATTCTTATTTAATTTTTCATAAAACATTTGAGCTATTATAATTCCAAGTTCTGTATCACTGGGATAATGGACACCAGCTAATTCCCTATTCCTTGCAATTTCCCTACCAGCTTTAATTATAATACTTTTATTCTTTGGGAAGATATCACTTAAAACAAGAGCTACTAAATTTGCTTGAATAGAATGATTACTTGGATATGCTGGATGAGGAGGATTCTCTATGGAGGGCCGAAGTGATGAAAAAATATAGCTAGGTCTCACTCTATTAAAATATCGTTTGCCTTGAAAGCCAAAAAGGCGAGCATCCATGTAGATGTCCATTAAAAAGTCGTCAAAACCAGGATTAAATCCAACTCTGTACCCATCGTAAAAAAAACCACATACATGTTTTTGAAGTTCTATTATTTTTTCATCTTCATCTGTGCGTTGTGATTGCAGAGAAAGTAAATATCTTTCTTCTTTTTTTAGAGACTCTTTACTGAAACGAGAATCATCTGGTAGAGCTTTAAGATCAGAATCAGACAGGCTTACATATTTCGGTTTCCAAGTTTTTGTAAACTTCTCTTCTAGTTCACCCCATTTTTGAGTAGACGTGAAAGTAGCTTGATTGGTTGCACAATTAGTAAAAGCTAATACCAAGAGAATTTTCTTTAGAATATTCATGTACAGATTATTACTAAACTCTGTTTGAATTGAAAAGTCAGTATAGCTGTACGGCTTGAGGTGAGGATTGAGATAAAAACCCATAAGCTAAGTTTAACTAACTCATGGGTCAATAACTATTCAATAGTTTTCAGTCTTAATTAACTTTACACTTTCCGTCTGCACAGGCACCATCTGCACCCTTACAATCTGTACATCCCTTCTTGCAACAAGACTGATCTGCTTTGCATTGAGCACTAGTGCAGACCTTCGCACTATTAACACTACAGCAAGATTGTTTTAAGCTTGAACAAGAAAAAGCTAGAAAGAATGATCCAACTAACAACGTATTTTTAAATAATTTCATATTTTCTCCAAATTAATTTTTTAAGTAATAAATAATAAATTAAGATAGAGTAATGGGAGGTCTGAGTAATTGCTCATGATATAAATGTGTCATTGCTTCTAGATGAGTAAAGGTGATGCCGATAAAATCAAATTGAACAAAGTGTATATCCTTGGACATGATATAAAACGATGCACAACAAACACAACAATTGTTCATGCAATCATGTTCCTCTCCACTGTCGCGTTCAGAATCATTATCAAGATCATGATGAGTATGACAACTAGACTCAACGCTTTCATTTTCAGAACTCTCTAAAGAAGAGCAAGAAGATCCAAAAGCTGAAGACAAAGATAAGTTCAATATAATGAAAAGTGAGACAATTTTCATAATCAATTATAAGTATAGCAGAAACTAGAGAAGAATCGACAAGATCCTTCCTCCAAATGATAATTATCAGGTAATTTATTTGTTAATTTTACATAATTAGCCTAAATTTAATTCCGAGGAAATTATCAATATCCACTAAATAGTAAGAGTATCTTCGTGATTAGCTTTGCTCTAATAAGTCACTATTCCAGTTTAATCGTCTTCTTGTGGTCATAATATGGGGCATCCATGCTAACTAGTGAAGCAGATTCTCCTAATGTCCAATATTTATGTGGAACATCTTTAGGTACAAAAATAAAACTTCCTTTTGAGGCCCTAAACTTCCTAGCTCCTATTAAAACTGACACTTCCCCTTCTAACACTAACATAGTATGAGAGGCATCTGGTGACCTTTCCCCCTTATTTCATACCACTATCAAACTCGGTTTAACATAGCTTTTTTCTATTTTTATAATTTTAGCTTTGGGTGCAGGTGGCCTGTAATTCAATGAACTATGAGGCCTATAGTGATTATAGTGATACACCC
>CALHLC010000052.1 GCA_938034385.1 uncultured Bacteriovoracaceae bacterium | reverse complement strand
TTTTAACTAGCAAGGCTAGCCAAACCAATACGCCAAATCTTTGAAATTTCCATTAACGGAGTTCTTCTCATCTTCATTATATTAAACAGCAAGCCAAAGCCTGCGTTTAAATTTCTTATATTCAATTGTCAAAGAGCTAGTACTTCGCGAATTTCGCGATGCAACACTTTCGAAAATAATCTGTTTTTCTTGAGCGGTCTGTGACTATAAAGGGTAAAAATTATTAAGTCAACAGTGAAAGTAAACTATTTCAAAAAAAATTCAAAATAGATATTTTCTCACTCAGTCCAAGAAATAGAGCTCATTTTAATACCTGAAAAGTTCAATCGATCTCTTATTATAATCAATATATACAAAAAGTTCGAGACCCGTTGCTCCCGCCAACTTTTTTAATAAAAGTCCACCTTTCCACTTTCCATTTCGTAAACAGCTCCAGTAATTTTAATTTTTCCTTGTTTTTCTAAATCAAGAAGTACTTTGCTCTCTTTTCTAATCCTTGAAATGTTATGTAGCACATTGTTCTTGCAAACCTTGGCAACATAAGAATAGTTTTTAGAAGAACGATCTTTTTTCTCTTTAGTCATATTTATTGCTGGTTTTATCTTTTTTAATAAACCAGTGATGTTTCCGAGTTTCACATCATCAACTGCAGATTTAACTGCTCCACAACTCTGATGCCCTAAAACTAAGACTAGCTTTACGCCTGCAACTTTAGCTGCATATTCCATACTTCCTAAAATATCTTCATTAATAACGTTCCCCGCAACCCTTGCTACAAAAATATCTCCAATCCCTTGATCAAATACATCTTCAACAGGAACTCTACTGTCGACACATGATAATATTATTGCTTTGGGGTATTGTCCTCTTACTGCTTTTCTTATTTGAACTTTATGATCCCTTACAGTCGACTCATTACTCATAAATCTTTTGTTTCCTGCCTTAAGTCTTTTTAAGACTTCACCTGGAGTCAATTTCTCTTGCTGACTCTTCGTTAAAACTCTCATATATCTTGGGGAATCTCCTGCAAAAGCTTTCAAAGAAATCATTAAAACAAACAGCACTATACCTAGATTTTTCATGTACAAAACCTCCTTAATAATATCTTAGGAAAACTAAAAAAAAAAAACATCTCTGTCTAGCCAGTGTCTAGGGAGTATTCACCCAATACCCCATGAGAAAGCTCAGCTTATTTACTTAATGTTTTGCAGCCAAGTTCTAAACACGACCCATTGCTCCCGCCAACTTTTCCCAATAATTTCCATCTAAAACACATGCAATACTGGAAAACTAACTATAAAGTTTTTCTCATCACTAAGTTTGTTGTTTTAAATCCAAATTCATTATAAAGAGCAAGTGCATTTGAATTATCTGCATGTCTAAATGCAAATTTTGACTGACCTTTTTGTTATTGAAATTGCTTCTCCTTTTTTCTTTTTATTTTAATTTTTCACCTTTTTCTCTTCTTATCTCTCCTTCTTTTTTTCTCTTTTTCACCCAACCCAACCAACTTTACTTATCTTTTTAAAACTCTCTTTAATTTATTGATGTTATATATTCTTTTTTTCGTTCGGAGTTAAACCACCTTCACTAAAACGTACGTTGTGTGGGGGTGGTTTAACTCTGACAAGACAAAAAAGCAATGATTTCAATAAATTAAAGAGAGTTTTAAAAATGCTAAAATGCTAGGTGTTCTGAATACTGTTTGCTCTGAAAGTTACTTTGGAATAGCCCAGGTTTCTTCAGACTCAACTTTTCTTGTATTTTAACTTCTGACTCCAATATTACCTCTCTTTTTCGCTCTCCAATCATGCTCTATTGAAACTGAGGCACTTAAGGAGTGTTCGACTATTATTGAGTCATTCCCGCCATTCATAAACAACATCTTAGTCTCTAGTATTTTTGACGGGATCGTTTCTTTTCAGATTGGCGTTTATTAGATTCAACTCGCTTTCTTCGAGTGGCCTTGGAAGGCTTGGTTGGAATGCGTCTTTTTTGTGGCTTAGCGATAGCTTCAACTAAATCATGTAGCTTCTGGATGCAATCTGCGATATTTCTAGGCTGGTCTCGGTAGCGTTGTGAAGTTAGAGTAAAATCTCCCTTACTATCAATCTTGTTCTTATACTTAGTTAGAAAGCGCGTTATTTGAGCTTTGTTAAGCGAGTTACTACGTGAAACTGTCCACTTCATGACTACCTTAGAGTTCACCTTGTTAACGTTTTGCCCGCCACTACCAGAGCTTCTAGTGAAACTAAAACTCAATTCCTTCGGGTTTACTTTAATACTCATCCTTTTATTATACAGTACATTTTTCTAGCTTTAAATGAAGATTACCAGCTACTAGCAGTTGTTAACATTCTAATCAACAGTGACAAGAACACTCAAAAGGATTAATGAGTCACTAAAAAGAGCAACTCTAAAAGAAAAGGAAAACAAGCTCCATCGCTAACTTCTACCCGAGAAACAAAGTATAGTTACAAAAGTGATTTAGTTCTAAACGCGACCCATTGCTTCCGCTAATTCAATCAATTACTCATAAATGTTTAAAACTTAAGAATTACTTCCAAGTTACTAACATTTTTTTTTTGAGAATTGTCATTTAGTACTCAAGAACATTTTGAAAAACTCAGAGACCTAAATTTTTATATTTTTAATTTATTTACACAAACCGGTTGAGCACCAGTATCAACAAACCATTTAAAGAAATAACCCTCATTGGAAAAAAGTATGGCCATATCTGAGCCCGCAGGGTGACTACCACGCTCGAGCATCCAGAAGTGAAGCTCAAAATTATTATCTCGCATATCTTTAAAAGCTTCTCTTAAAATACTATAAGGAAATTCACGAGCTGAAGGTAGTTTCCAATTATTTGAATATGTATCTCCAAGATTTAAACTATTGTTCAAACTATCACACAAACCCTTTGCATCATTCCAGTGCATTTCTGGGATTGTCACATTATAATCATTTGAAAAATAAGCATGCCCATCAACATTATTAATCCACGCTTGCGAAACACCCTCAACAAAAAACAAACTCATATTTCTTGTTTGCTTAGAACAATCTGACAATCTTTCCTCTAATGAACCTTCAAGACCACATTCTTTAAAGTCAGATGCAAAGACTTCAAAAGATAACATCAAAGTTAATATTAAAATAATTTTTCGTTTTTTTATCATAATCAAAATTATTGGTGATTAGTTAGTCTTATGTCAAGGACTCCCTACCAAACTACAAAGTCTAATAGTTAACTAGTTTCGAAAGTCTTTTGATCAAAAATAAAGTCTGCCTTTCAAGTTAGACGATTAAATTCTAAATAATGCAGACCTTCTATTCCCCCACGAATAAACTCGAGTATTCCAAATACCCGAGAAAAATGGATTTGAAGAAATTTCCATCAAGTCTATGTTACTCAAAAAAATAATATAGTTATAGATAATGAAATACATACTTATCATTCTTATATCTCACATCTCTATCGGTGCAGACTACTGTTCTAAAAAAAGTAGAACTAACTGTAAACGATCGGGGGAATGTTCATGGGGAAGATGGAAGACAGGGACTAAAGTAGGAAAGTTTCAATGCAAAGCCAGAAGAAATATTAGTGCCACCTTAAAATCAAGGTCTAGTTCTTCAAGAGGTATTGCTAGTATCCCTGAGCGGAGTCAAACGAAAGCAAAGAAACATATAAAAAGAGTAAAGAGATCGAATCATTCAAGATCCATTGCAAGTATTCCGGAAATCGATGAAAGTAAGCTCATTCCTAAGAAAAAGAAAAGTAGACGCTATAAAAAGAAAAGAAAAATCAACTACTCTACTGAGCCTAGTACTGCAAAAAGAATGAAAAAAAGAGTTCGTAGAAAGCAACGTCGATTCTCAAGAGAAGCTAGTAAGCAATACTAAAAATCACCAAATCATGACTTAATATCTTAGCTATTAGTAAAATACCTACATTTTTTAAGATTTTTAAACCCAACTGTTCCATGCTCTTATTTTAAAACATAACCCACTCTATTATTTCTTCAAGGTTTATCGTCGTACTTCACAGCGTTAAATACGGACATTCTCAAGTTTTTAGTTCATTAAGCAGCGTATTTATAAAGTCAATAATCAAATTAATCTTTTGTAAAAATGAAGTAAATCCCAATACAGATAAGTAAAAAATATAAATAATCTTACATTTTATTGAATTTTATTCAAAAAAAAGGCTATGGTTCAAAAAATATACAGCAAGGAATAAAAATGCCTTACCTTCTCTCACCTATTATTGATCAAAGCCTAAAAGGAATGTGGTTCGAGGGCAATCCTTACAAAAAAGAAAATATTTATAAAAAAGGAGAAGAAGGCCACCCTCCTATTAATTATGACTCTCATACCCTAAAACCACATAGTCTGACTCATATAGAGTCTGGTTTACATACAAATAACTCTTCAAAGTCTTTAGACTACTATCTTGAAAATCACCAGGAGTACTTCTTTGGCAAGTGTACAGTTATTAAAATAAAAAATCCTAACTGGATAAAAATTTCTGAACAAATTTTTCAATATGAGATAAAAATTGAAGATATTATTAAGTCTCTTCAAATTATAAATAAAAACAAAAAGATCCCTAGTAAATTGCTCATCACTGTAAAAAACTATCCTCAGTTAAGTAGCGGATTTCACGATCCAAACTACGTACTGACTCTCTCTTTAGCTGCTGCTAAGTTTTTAATATCTGCACCCAACTTTCATCTTTATGGAACTTCATGGAAATCTAGTGACTTCGAACCAAATTCAACAAAAAGACCAATACACGAAACTCTTTTCTCAAAAGGACTTATTCTAGAACTATTAGATTTGCAAAAAGTTCCAGAGGGTAACTATTTCTTAAATTGTTTTCCAATTGGTTTAAAAGGATCTTCTGAAGCTCCTGTAATGCCAATTCTTTACTCAAAAGATGAGTTAGAAATCTAGAATGAAGTATTTCAGTTTTATGTTGCTACTTTCTTTGCCTGTATACTCATATGATTTATCTAACTGGGAAGTCTGCAATGGGCAAACATGTCACAAAATACAACTAGGAACTGATCTATATAAGAATAAGAAACTGACAACAAATAAGGTGACCTATACGAATCACTTTCTAAGGGAAAAACTAGATTGTATATCAACTCGAAAAGATTGCTGGTTATTTTTAGGAGAGATCGCTGATACAGCTAAAATATTTCTCAATAAGAAGTTGGTTGCAAACTTCAATGATCATTATATAAAATTTAACTCTTTATTCATAAATTTAAATTCAACTCATATTTTGAAAGAAAACCTTTTAGAAATAGAAGTCACTGACTTAAACTCAACTCTCTTTGGACTTAGAAGCAAAAGAATCTTTATTTCAAGTTATTACAATGTTTTGAAAGCGAGTAACCTTGATTGGTTTATTCGCACTGGCTCAACTTTGTTAAGTTCATTTTCGATGTTTTCACTCTCAATCATCCTTTTTTTAATTTTATATTTCAATAGAAATTTCTTCATAACTCTGTTACTTCTTTATTCACTCACCTCTTCAATTTACCTACTTAGCTTCAGTGAAATCCCTAGAGCTTTTCTAGATCCTGTGCTTTCATCTGGCTTTATTCATTTTTTCTCAAGACTTTGCTATGACTTCCTATTGCTTCTAATAATTATGCAATTATATGCAAAGTCTTTGTCGAGACATATCAAGATCTCTCTTCAAGCTCCATACATTATTTCTCTAGGAGTCATGATTCTTTATAAACTTAATGGAATCATTGATTACCATGTCTATGAAAAAATTATGTATTTTAGTGCCCCCCTAGTCGCTCTTCCAATAATGTTAGGTTTCTTTCTAAATATATCAAACGATGATCAACGAGAAAGAAGGAAATTGATTCCATTTTTTGTAATTTTCAGTATCTTCCAGCTACATGACCTTGCTGTTTTCTGGCAATTATATTCTGCTCCATTTCTTGTAAAGTTTTATTCCCCCTTTTTATTAATGGGGATTTTATCAACATATTTCAAAAGGACCTCTCAAAGGCTAACAACACTTAAATCAGATGCTAAGGTCGGTGAAATAACAAGACTCATTTCACACGACCTCAAAGGACCATTACAAAACCTCAAGACTTGTATCAGTAGTATCGATTCAATTAAAGACTTTAAGCTTAAGAAGAATATCATAAATGAAAACATTGATTTACTTGAGCAAACCGCTGAGTGTTGTCCCAAGAATCAGAGTAGTATAAAGAAGCATGAACTTATAAACTTAGATTTTATTTTACAACAAATTCAATCTACTGCTTCATTCTCCTCAGCTATGCAACTAGTTTACAAAGAAAATCACCGAGAACGAGTTTATTTATCAACTGAAGTAATTAAATTAAAAAGAATACTTTTAAATTTAATTTTAAATGCTGACGAAAATAGTGCGACTAAAACAACAATCTTTTATAATGTGAACGGGAATAACGTTTCAATTTATGTCTCGGATAACGGGCAAGGTATACCTTCTCACCTTCATCAGAAAATTTTCCTTCGAGGTTTTTCATCAAAACAAAACTCTAATGGGCTAGGCTTGTTTTCTTCAAGAATATTAGTTAATGAAATGAAAGGATCAATTGAACTTTTCAACTCAACTAAGAGTGAAACATGTTTCAGAATATCGCTTCCATACTTTATTGAAAGTAGAAACCTAAGCAAGAAAATTGATTTTGTTTTTCTAGATGATGATTCATATACTCTTTACCAATATGCCATGAAATACAAAAAACATTCTATTCTTCTATATACCTCAATCGAGATACTAATCAAGGATATTGCTAAGTTTCAAACAGAGACAACCTTTTACTTAGATTATTGCTTAAATGGGTCTTCTAATGGCTATGAAGCTGCCAAGGTTCTCAACTCTAAAGGATTCACAAATATCAATCTGGCTTCAAATTACGATTTGGATTCCATGAAAAATCACAATGTTTTTCAAAATGTTATTTCAAAAAATTTATTAGCTAAAATCTAAATTCACTTCTTAGAGAACTCCGGAAAATATCAAACCTTGAAAAACCGAAGAAAGACTTGACCTTTCCCCCTTATTTCATACCACTATCAAACTCGGTTTAACATAGCTTTTTTCTATTTTTATAATTTTAGCTTTGGGTGCAGGTGGCCTGTAATTCAATGAACTATGAGGCCTATAGTGATTATAGTGATACACC
>CALHLC010000051.1 GCA_938034385.1 uncultured Bacteriovoracaceae bacterium | reverse complement strand
CTTTTCTTTCTGCATAACAAGCATGAAGTTATCACTTCGAGAGTAATTATCTACAATCTCTGAATAGTTTATCTTTAAAGGAGTAACCCCAATCTTTACTAACTTATTCGTATCTGAGTTTTTAACAAATACATCTACTTTCTCTTGAACACTGGTCACTACCAGGCTTTTGGAAAATGAATACGTTGATACAAAAAACAAACTAAGTAATATTAACTTCATAAATAATCTCCGTTATGGTCTGATTACTTATCGTTATTTTTAAATTTTTCTTAAGAGATAAAGTTAAACTTGAGTGCATTTAGCGGGTATGAGTTATTTGTCTTTGTACTTTTTCTTAAATGAAGGTTTCTCTGGTTTTGTAGTAGTTTGAAAAAAGAGTTTAAAGTCATACTAGGCAAAAAATTCCTAACTCCTTTTTTCTCACTACTGTAAAACGTTCTTTGTTAGTATAATAATGTAGTGAAATCTTATAAAAAAGTATTATTTTTGTTTCTTCTTTTCTCGTGTGACCCTAAAGTTTTCACGCCAGTAGTCATGGACAGTAAGAATGTTGAGAAGAAAGAATTTGCTTATGATAAAGTCGTAATTAACCCTATCTATTTTAATTTTCAAGATGCTCGATTCAAAAAGCAAATTAATAAAATAATTTTAAAAAATATTAATAATTACACCGACTTGAAAATATTATTTGGGAACGTGAATGCCAAGAAGTTCACAAGTAAGGAGGCCTTTACTTTAGATGTAAAGGTATATCAAATTATTGGATCTGAAGTGAAATATAACCTGGAATTTAGAGTCTTTGAAAACAAAAATGAAACATTAGTATTTAAGAAAGTATTGAAAATGGTCAAAAATAGAAATGTTGTTAGAGAGTCAGAGAAAAGTTTAAGAGATATTTTTAAACATGAATTAAGAAAACATAGACCTCTTGAGCGTCTAACTTCAGTAATAGATTAGGAGATTGTAATGTTGTCAGTTATAAAGAATACGGCCAATAGAATGAAGAAGTCGAAGCCTTCTGAAACAAAAAAGAAAATATCTATTTCTAAAAATATTATTGAAGAGTATGAAAGTTTAAAGAAGATTTCAGTAGAGAAGAAAGAAAAAGTGAACTCGTGCTTGGAGTTGAATTTGGTTGCAACGAAAATTGTTCAAAAGGCGAATGAAGTTGCTCGTAAACTTGGAATTAACTGTGATTATGAAATAAAAAATCAATACAATTCAAAGGGAGTTTTTGCAGAGGTTAACTTTGTATTGGTAGAGCAAATAGGTATTTTTTCGTTTGCAAAATTCTCGGACTACCTTGAAACTCAAATACCAAGCTTTATTTCAGCTGTAACTAAAGAGCCTGAAAGTTATTTGACTGAATGTTCAGGCGTGAGACATGACAATAGAATAACAATAACCATAACTAAAATATAACAAGGATATAAAAATGTTAAAAAAGTTGATTGAGATCTTCCTCGTTTTTTCTACTATAACTCTGTGCTTTTATAGTTATACTTATATGAGTTCGGTGAATGTTGAAAGTTTTAGTCAACAAAAAGCAAAAAACTTATTTGATAAAACTTCAAAGGTTAAATCAATATTAGATGTCCCAGATAAAGATAATAAGTTGGTTATAAATGATTACGAGAGTAAAGTTGCTATTAGAGATATTAAATCAATTGAAGAAGATGTGGCTTCATTGTCAATCTCTTACGAGAAAATCTCTAAGCTTCATTCAGGAAAAACAAAGCTAATGTTCTATTTTTCTATTACTACTTGCATGTTAGCTTCTTTTTTAGTTTTGGCTAATAAATTTGATACTCCTAGAATTGAAAAAAGCATTAAGAAAAATAAGAAGAAGTTAAGTTCAGAAGTTAGTAATAATACTGATGATGCAGAAAATATAGTAAAAGCAGAGCTAGAAGGTGAACAAATAGTAGTAGGGGAAAATCCTACTGATAATAGAGTCGAAAATTTCTTAACAAATTCTTTTATTTCGACTGGTTTTGATGATTATGAATTAACAAAAACTGGGAGTTCATCAGATGATTCGATTTCATACTCTATTGAATCTAACAATGGAGAAAGTCTTGAAGTTGAATATGATCTTATTGAAGGGTTCTTATCTGACTTAAGTTATAATTGCTCAAATGTAATCCCAAGTATTGAAATATCTAGAGATGTAGACTCACTTAAGTTAAATTTTTCGATTGATTTTGAAACAAATAATAAGGCTGGAGAAGAGATTAATGTATAATTTATTATCTTTAAAAAGAGTTTTTGTGATCTTTATACTTTTTTCAAATACAGTTTTAGCTGAAAAGTATAGTAGTGAGATTTCAGTTGGACTTGGAATGAATAATATTTCATTTACTGAAACAAAGTCAGTAGTAAATGATCCAACTAGAAACTCAGGGCCAATTAGTGGAACAGCTAGTCTTTTGACAGCAGATATAAGATATAAACTTTTTCCATCAAATAAGATTGACTATTTTTTAAGGTTAACTGGGCCATTGTTTACAGATGGAGCTAATTCATATTTTGGTGCACACCTTGGAGCAAGTTATTATTTTGTAAATTCGGGAAGTAAGTTCAAACATAATGATGAAGGTAATACTCTAACCTTTACTCCTAAACTTCGAATTTTTGCAGGTATTGAGGTTGGAACAGAGTATCTTATTTACGCAGAAGAGGGCGTAAAGAAAGAAAATGACTTAATTGTTGACCTTGGATTCCACGCAGGTGCTTCATATAATATTTTTAAGGACTGGAGTGTGATGCCAAGTATACATGTTGCCCGAGGAGCTGGAGCCAAAACAACAACTCTAAACATGCAAGGTGCTATAAATTTTGTATATTTCTTTAAAGGCTTTGGAAGAAGTAGTCTTTAAATTTTTGCGTTAAACACATAAGCTATCCCAAATCTATTCGATGTATAAGAAAACTTATTATTAATAAGTCTGAGGTTATTATCTCCAGTAAATTGATGGGCCTGGTAGAATAATCGAAAATAACTATCTTTTTTTCCAAAGTGATAAAATCCTTCAATTTCAGAAAATGAAATATCAGGTCTTCTATCGTCATATGTCTGACTTTGAGAAAGAATCATACTATAGATTCCTCCTATTTCGTTCCAGAATTTAGAAGAGAAGTTAAAGTCTACTGAGCCTTTTAGCTCTAATGAAGTGAGGTTAATAGCTCCTTCTTGTAGACCCTTAGGAATAGATGAAATACTTGTGTTAGACTCTTTAACACTAACCATTGAATACTTTTCGTAATTAAACATAGCAGCTAAATTTAAGAACTTTTTAAAAGGTCTGATTTCTATCCCAGCCTGAGCATAAAAATCTCCCTTAAGCTTTTTCTTTTGGTCCTGATATTCTACGGGTTCAATTGGAAATGCGTATGAGAACTCCCATCTATCATTAAAGTAGCTATTGCCTTTAAATAATTTGAAGTTTGCTTTAAGTCCAAAATATGGAATATCTCCTTGTACATCTTTAAATAAATCGTTTGTACTAACTTGAGCATAAATAAAGTTCATGTCGAAATTGACGTTATACTTTCTTCTTTTCTTCTTTTTAACTATTGGTTTCGGTTTAGGTTCAGGTGGCGTTGGTTCTGGAGGAGCTGGCTTAGGAGGATCAGGCCTATCTTCTTCCGGTTCTTCTTTATAAAATGGAATTTCTTCTTCTTTGGGAGGGTCTGGTAAATAAACAGTATATTTCTTCCCTTTTTTCAAAGCATCTTCCCAGCTTTTAACTTTTCTCGATTTAATTCGAATTCTATTTCCTGCCACACTAGGTGGAGCTTCAGTTTTATCAATAACTTCGTCTTTAACTTTTACATTAGAGCTCTTTATATTTTCTTTATCATTGAATGCTTTTTCTTTTTCCTTGATTGTCTTAATACTGAGTTTTGTTTTCTTTCCACCAACATAAGTTATCTGATCTTTTTCTACTCTCGCTTTATTAAATATTTCAGCAGAGATGTCTTCAATCTCTTGAAGTAGAAAATCTCTCGGCACCTCTTTTCTTCGAATTTGATTAATAAGCTTACCACTCGTTTCATTTCTATAAGACGCAATGATTTTAAATTCTCCAAGTTTATTCTTAACTTCCAACTTCAAAGATTCCATTTGAATAGAATATTTCCGATAATTGATATCTTCCCCAACGAGTAGTTCTCGTTCAGGAAGTCTTGAGATATCCCGAATGAATATTTTTGTAGCTTGGCTTTCAAGAAAGCTGTCTCTTGGAGAAAACTCGATATTTTGTAAATGGATTTTTTTAATTTCTTTTTCTTTTGAAAAAGTATGAAGAGAAAGAATAAGGATTAAAATCAGCTTAAACATTAATGTTTATAATAGAAGAAGTTCTGGAGAAAGTTAAATGATATTAAGTTCTCTATTGGGTATAACTTATCTAGTTCTTATTGATATTCAATACCGGAAGAAACCACTCAAGTTAAGTGTTCTATCCCCGATAAGCTAAAAAAGGGGAGTACATGAGGATTTTTATCATTTTATTTTGTTTTATGAGTTGTGCGACAAGAGGATTGCAATTATCGGAGCAAATTCCTTCCATGCACCCTGAGTATAATA
Organism: uncultured Bacteriovoracaceae bacterium; assembly: GCA_938034385.1. Classification (GTDB taxonomy): domain Bacteria; phylum Bdellovibrionota; class Bacteriovoracia; order Bacteriovoracales; family Bacteriovoracaceae; genus JAHDHG01. The sequence goes on along the minus strand of CALHLC010000051.1, from coordinate 3,899 downwards.
ACCCTAAAGTGCTAGGATATGTTGAAAGTAACAAGGATATTAAACTAGATAACATTTATTTTATTGGAGAGACAAAAGAGACTTTCCTTAAAGATTATTTTAATAAGAAACAGTCAAATAGAGCTATTGCCTCAGATCAAATTTATAAAAGTGAATTTAAAACAACAGAAGTCACAATAGAGCCAAAATCTTTTGGAGTTTTATTAAATAATTAATTATTTTAAACAATTAGGTTTAATTTCTATTCTTCTATTTTTCTTATAAGCAGATTCATTTTCAATATCAGAAATAGGTTTTGAGTTTCCAAGGTTCTTTACAGATATTTTGTACCCCTCTAGTCCTCGAAAGGTAAGAGTCTCTTTTACTTCATCTAGTCTTTCTTGAAGAAGCTCTTTGTTTTTTATTATACTTTTCTCAATTGTAAACCGTTTATCATCATCTGGTCTATTAGTAGAATGACCTTCAATTTTTAGATTTCTAATCTTTCTTTGATTTCGAGATAGTTGATTTATAATTTCATGCATTTCATCTGGCATAGGAGCATATCTATCTTTTGAATACAAAACGACGTTTGTCCCTGTAAAGCATGAACTTCTAATATATTGACCACTCTTCAAACGGTTTTTAATATCTTCTAATTTTTTTAATTCATTAGGACTAAGTTTTTTAGTTGCTTTCGTTTCCTCATCTAAAACTAGGGCTTCATATGTATCAGGAACAAACCCTTGTTGATTAGAAATTTGTTGGTATTGTTTTTCTGAAACAAAACCATAGCTAGAGAGATATTTTCTTTTTCCTCCAACTTTTTTAAAGTTTGCACTGCGGGCAATTTGAGAAAGCCTTGAGCAAGGTTGAGAAAAGCTACCTTTGACACCTACTCTTATTTCAACTCTTCTATTTCTTTCGTGAGCACTTAACTTCTCTTTGTTTTCTAAGAGTTTGTTTTGTCCATAAGAGGAAATATAAACAATGTCTTTGCTTAAACCTTTGTTTATTAAAGCTCTGTAAAGCTCTTGAGTCCTTGCTTCAGAAAGCTTTTGATTATAGTTTAAACTTTCTTTTTTTGTTGCTCTTGGATTAGCTAAAGCTTGAGTTGAAGCATGACCTTCAATTCTTACAAATGAAATGTGCTTTGATTGCTCTACTATATATTTAAGAACTTCATTTATTAGAGTTCCTTTTGTCTCAATACCATATTCACTTTTTTCAAATCTAACGACTGCAGTATCTGAGTCACCAAAGAACTTCTTTATTGTACATACTTTTGGCGGAGCCCATTTAGGGAGGTTTTCTTCGTATATTGGTTTAATTGGTTTTCTTTCTTTGTTAAATAAGTTTGTTGCAAATTTAATTCCTGCTGAAATTCTAAAATCGTTTCCATCATTTTTTTGAAACATATTTCCTAATCCTACTCCGGAATAAACATGTATTTTTTTATTTATTCCGACACCGGCTCCTAAAAACAACTCGTTTTGTGCTTGAGCTGTTGGAGCATTAAATGGAAGAGTCCACTTTCTTAGCCATTCTATATTTACTCCCCACCTTTTACTAATTGGAACATATGCTCCAAGGCCAGTAATTAATTGTTTTCTGTAATCCAACTGCATATTTCCATTAACATCATTAATAAATGCCCCTGGATTTTCTCTATAGCCAAGATTAATAACTAATTGTGCCCAGTTCAGTAAATATTCCGCACTCACCAAACCACCGTAGCCAATTTTTCCATCTGACAGGGTATTAAAAGTTAAACCATTTAGTCTTTGTAAATTGGGTAAGTTGGTGATTGATAATTTTCCTGAATTAGATGGAATATCGACAAAGGGAACAATTGAAGCAGCAAATCTTTCAGTATTGATCAATCTTAACTTTGCTCTTAATTGAGTGTCGGAATATCCTGAATACGACTTCCCGTTATAGTCTTTGAATTGAACAAGTGCTCCAGTTGCACCAACCATTAGCCAAGGTTTAAAGTAATATCCTAGTCCTAAATGGAGTGAACTCATCGAGTTTATAATAGGCTGTATCTGACTACTTTTGTTGGGAGTTTTTACAACTAAAGGAGAATCTACGTAAGAGAGTCCAAGATTAAAAGTAAAATCAAAATCATTTTTAACATGACCGTTATGTGTTCTAGAGTCTTCTAGTTTTTCAAATGTTAATGAGTTACTACGAGTAGTTTGCTGTATATTTACAGCTTTTAGAGGCATATTTATACCCAATAATATGAATAAAACTAGTTTAAATAAGGCTAGTTTTGTCTTCTTATTATTATAAATGTTGAAATCAAAAAGATCCATGTCTTATGTGTCGTATAATAAAAAAAAAGAAGTTAATGAGAGCTATTTAGAGAGAATATTTTGCCTGCGAATAAGAGCAAAAACTTTACCTTATAAACTATATAGTGAAGCTGTGAATGGCTAAATATATATTTAAAGCCCATCCAAAGGGCTTTTTAGAATATGGTGGTACGTTTGTTGAAAAATGTGTTTCTTCTTCTTTTATCAATTTTATTGATCACTTCATGTGGTGATAATGCTGCATTTGTTGATGAAGATATTCAAGTAGCTTTAGAGTTAGAAAATTTAAATTTAAATACATCTGATGGGCCTCAAAATTTACCATCTAATATGGGAACCTGTTCACCTTCAGGCACACCTATCGTCCTAAATGCTTCACCTTCTTCCTCTATTACTCCATCTCAAATGACTTGTGATTGTAGTTCTGGAATAGTTGATTGTTCTTCAGCTCCAGAGGGACCATTTATTATTTCAAGTATCGACTTCTCTTTAAGTGGTTCAATTAGTGATTCAGGTTTAACGGCAAATGGATCAGCTGATATAAATGTAAATCCTATTGTTGCAGTAAATATTTCGAGTGCAACAGATATTATTCCTGGAAATGAAACAAACTTCAGTCTTTCTGGTACTTGTAGTGAAGATGGAGAAATGGTTCAAATCTTAATTGGTTCGATTAGTGTTAGTCCAAGTCCAGCTTGTATTTCAGGAGGGTGGACAAGTACTGGGATAAATGTAAGTTCCCTTCCAGATGGACCAGTTATAGTTTCAATTAACCATGCTGACTCTGAAGGAGATACAGCAGTTGATTCGACTATAACTATTAATAAAGATACAACCCCTGCAAATGTTTTGATAACGAATGCTCCAGATGTAAATGCAACTAATTCATCGAGTTATTCAGTAAGTGGAACATGTAGTGAAAATGATGAAGAAGTAATCATATCAGTCGGAGGTATTTCCCCAGCTCCTCAACCAATTTGTTCTTCAGGAACTTGGAATGTTAATGGGTTAGTTTTAACTTCTTTACCTGAAGGAACTCAACAAATTACAGCTGATCATACAGATACTTATGGTAATGCAGCAACTCAAGCTTCAACCTCTATTACAATTGATAGAACTCCTCCAACAGTAACTCTTTCTTCACCATCAAATATCGGTCAAGCAAATGCTAGTAATTATGTCGTTAATGGAACTTGTAGTGAAAACGGACAAGCAGTAAGTGTAAGCGTTGGTGGTATCTCTCCATCTCCTCAGCCAATATGTAATTCAGGAACCTTTACAACAAATTTAGATGTAACAAGTTTAAGCGACGGTAACGTATTAGTAACAGCTGATCAAACAGATTCTGCAGGTAACCAAGCAATCCAAGCAAGTGCGAGTGTGACTAAGGATATGAATGGTCCAAGTGTAAGTATCTCATCGGCCCCAGCAATAAATTTATCAAATCAGGCCAATTATACAATAAGCGGAGCTTGTAGTGAAAATGGACTAGAAGTAACTATTGATATAGGTGGAATAGCACCATCACCGCAACCAACTTGTACAAGTAGTGCATGGAGTGCCACTGTAAATGCCACTTCATTAAGTGAGGGAGCAATT
>CALHLC010000050.1 GCA_938034385.1 uncultured Bacteriovoracaceae bacterium | reverse complement strand
GAACTAGAAAAGGGAAGGCAGTTGCAATTGCAGGGAAGAAATCGATCAAGTCGATGAAATAATTTTTAGGAGAATATAAGATATGGCAAAGCCAAATAAGAAAAAAGTTAAAAAGAATATACCGCATGCTGTTTGTCACATTCATGCATCTTTTAACAACACTATCGTTACTTTTACTGAGCCAAATGGAAATGCAATTTCTTGGGCCAGTGCTGGAGGATTAGGATTCAGAGGATCTAAAAAATCAACTCCATTTGCAGCACAAGTTGCTTCTCAAGAAGCTGCTAAAAAAGCAAAAGAGCATGGAGTAAGTACAGTTGAAGTTAAAGTTAAAGGTCCAGGAGCTGGAAGAGAGAATGCAATACGAGCACTTATTGGTGTTGGTATGAGAATTTCTTCAGTTGCTGATAAAAGTCCTATTCCACATAATGGATGCCGGGCACCTAAGAGAAGAAGAGTTTAATAGAATTTTAAAGATATAAGTTTAAGGAGCATATAATGTTACAGGATCAATTCATGAGTAAAAATTGGACTGAGATGATAAGACCAGTTGCCTTAGAGGTTGACAATGATGAACTAACTCGTGATTACGGGAAGTTTGTTGCTAAGCCACTAGAGAGAGGTTATGGACTAACACTTGGAAACTCATTAAGAAGAGTTTTACTTTCATCTATTCAAGGTGCAGGTATTGTTGCAATAAAAATTGACGGAGCGGAGCACGAGTTCAGTACGTTAAGTAATGTAAAAGAAGAAGTTTCAGAGATTATTCTTAACTTAAAAGAGATTCAGTTTAAGCTTCATGATAAAGAACAAGTAACACTTACTTTAGAAAAAAATGCTGAAGGAGCTGTTACAGCTAGTGATATTTCAGAACATGGAAACGTGACGATCTTAAATCCTAATCATGTAATCTGTAACTTATCAGCAGGTGCGAACCTTAGAATGGAAATTATTCTTGCTTTAGGTAAAGGATATGTTCCAGCTGGAGATAATAAAGAAACTTATGAATTACCTGTTGGTTATATTTATCTAGATTCATTATTCTCACCTGTTTCAAGGGTTAATTATACAGTGACGAACTCAAGGGTTGGTAAAAGAACTGACTTTGATAAGTTAACTTTAGAGGTATGGACAAATGCAGGGATTGATCCTGTTGATGCTGTATCACTATCATCTAAAATTTTAAGAGATCAATTAACAGTTTTCTTAAACTTTGAAGACGAAGATACTCCAATGGAAATTAACAAGCCTACTCAAGTTGCAAGCAACCCAACTAATGATGGTTTATTAAGACCAGTATCAGAATTAGAATTATCTGTTCGATCTGCTAATTGCCTACAAAATGCAAATATTAAGTATATCTATGAATTAGTATCTAAGACTGAAGGTGAAATGCTTAGAACGAAGAACTTTGGTAGAAAATCTTTAAATGAAATTAAAGAAATTCTTCATACTATGGGTCTTGGTCTTGGTATGAAAGTTGATGTTAATAGCATGAACAATCAGATGATGAGTCAGCAGCCAGTTATCACTCCTCAGCATCCACAGCCTCAACAAAATACTTTTGAGCAACCACAACAACAACCTATAAACAATCCGTTTAACAACGATCCAAATAATAATGGTGGATTCGGTGGTGACGGGAATAATAACTCAGGATTTTAATTATGAGACACGGAAAACATAAAAATAGAATTAACGTAAGCCCAGATCACAGAAAATCTTTGATGAAGAATTTATGTATTGAGCTTATTGATCATGGGAAAATTAAAACAACTCATGCAAAATCTAAAGCTTTAAAGCCAGCGATTGAAAAACTTATTACTATTGCTAAAGTTGATACTGTAGCAAATAGAAGATTAGCTTTTAAGAAGATTAATAATAAGCCTGCTGTAACTAAGCTTTTTGCTGAAATTGGTCCAAGATTTAAAGAAAGACCAGGTGGTTACACAAGAATTACTAAACTTGCTGAAGGTAGAGTAGGGGATGCAGCTAAAATGAGCTACATTTCACTTGTAGACTAAAGACTATGTTAAAAAGATTTACAATCATATTGGCCACACTTGTTGTGGCCTTTTTTTATGCTGAGTATGAAAAAAGAAAAATAAATGGCTTTTTGGAGCTGTCTGAAAAAATCACCTTACAAAAAAATCTAGATTTAAAAGAATTACCTGAAATTTCTTTAAAAGAAATTAGTGGGGAAGAAAAAGATATAAGGCAACTCTCAACTAACTCTGGAAAGAAATATGTTTTCGTACACTTCTGGGCCACTTGGTGTGCTCCTTGTGAAGCAGAGTTTCCAGCATTACTAAATTCTATAAGTAAGTCTGATTCAAATATGCATTATATTTTGGTTGCGGTAAACGATAAAAAAGAAAAAATGAATAAATTTCTTAAGAGATTTGAAAAAACAATTTCTGATAAAAAGATATCCATCTTAATGGATGATAATGATTTTTATTCGTCAAAGTTTGGAACTACAAAAGTTCCAGAAACGTATATATTTGAAACAAAGACTTTTAAAAGTGTGCGAAAGTTTGTCGGTCCTCAAGACTGGTTAAGAAAAAGTTATATGAATTTTTTCAACACTTTAAAATAGTTAGATCTCCTTATTGGAGATAACTCTCTCCGATCACTTGAAAAAGACTATCTTTATGTATGTCTAAAAATTATTACATGAGAGTGTTAAGTTTTTAGTCAAAATACCCGAGAAGAACATTAAGTAATAAACAGAGAGGATATTATGCTTAATTGGGATACAATAAAAGATTTACACGTTATTCAAAAATTACAACAAATTCTTGGGAAGTGGTTTTCTATTGATATGATCTTTTTAGATGAATTCGGGAAGCTTCAAAGTGATTTAGATCCTACAAAATTTGAGTTTAATTCATACTTATTTAAAAACCAGTTATTATCATCGAAGGGAAAAGAAATTTTTCTACAAGATATAGATGCAGCGGTAATAAAATTAAATAGTTCAGATGAAAAGGTTCTTGAGTTTGATACTTTTTATCCCCAAGTTAAGGGAATGATTAACGAAGTTAAAGCAAATGGCTCTTTAATTGGTTATGTCGTTGCTTATAATTTTACAGATTCAAACTATGGATCCAATGATGAAAAAAAATTAGAAGAAAAAATGATTTCTATCGGTCATCTTCCAGAGGAAGCCGCTATTGCGAGTAAGAAAATGACTAAGATGGAGAAGTTTCAGTTAGAGTACTTAAAAGAATTAATGGCCCTATACTCTGATGAGATCTCAACTTATCAAGACGAGATAACATCTAGAGAGCAAAGAATTAAAGATTTAAGCTCAGAAGTGAGTAATAAATATCGATACCATATGATGATTGGTAAATCGAAAAAAATGCAACAGATCTATTCACTCTTAGAGAAGATCTCAAGTTCTGAATCTACTATTTTAGTTCAAGGAGAAAATGGTACCGGTAAGGAATTAGTTGCAAAGGCAATTCATTATAACTCACCAAGGAAAGATTCCTTGTTTTTAGCTCAAAACTGTTCAGCATTTAATGATAACTTATTAGATTCAGAATTGTTTGGTCATATGAAAGGATCATTTACTGGTGCAGTTAGAGATAAGAAAGGATTATTTGAAACAGCAGATGGTGGAACATTATTTTTAGATGAAATTGGTGATACAAGTTTAACTATGCAAGTAAAACTTCTTAGAGTTTTGCAAGAAGGAACTTTCCTCCCAGTAGGAGCAACAACTCCTAAAAAAGTAAATGTTAGAATTATTGCAGCAACGAATAAACCTTTAAAAGAAATGATTGCTAGAGGTGAGTTTAGAGAAGACCTCTACTATCGTATAAATGTTATTAATGTAAACCTTCCTCCTTTAAGAGATAGAAATGAAGACATTCCATTACTAATGGAGCATTTTCTAGAAAAAAAATGTAAAGAAAAAGATTACACTGTGAAAACATTTTCAAAGAAATGTCTTGAAAAGATGCTTGATTATCCATGGCCTGGAAATATTAGAGAGTTAGAAAATGAGATCGAAAGACTTATTGTTTTAGCTGGTGATGAGAATGTTGTTACTCCTGATTTATTAAGTGCAAGAATTCTTGAAAAAACAGGTGGTTCTGCTCCTGCAGGTCTTAAGGGTGTTAATACAAATGGAAGTCTAAAGGATGCGCTTCAAGAACTTGAATCTTATATGATTAAAGAAGGGCTTAAAAGAACGAACTTTAATAAATCTCGATTAGCTAAAGAGTTAGGAATCAGCCGAGCGGGATTGATTATGAAAGTTGATAAGTACGGACTTGATAAAAGAGTGAAAAAAGCTTCGTAAGAGCAAAAAGATAACTCGACGCAACAACCAATATTAAACTACACAAATTTCAAGCTCTCCTAGAGTTTAAATGGTTAATAAAGAATAGAAATATGCTTTATCTTCGTTTTGGAAAAATGATTGGATATTAATTCAAAAACCCCCTGAGATTCGATTCAATTGAACATTAAACTATAATATCTTTATCTTGAATAAATAGGTTCATCTTATAAAATACAAAAAATTATAGAGATAGAGAGTATTATGACTACTAGCGACAAAAGAGATCTTTTAGAACAAAAGCGTGAGGCCGCCAATCTTGGTGGTGGAGAAGCTCGAGTAAAACGTCAACATGACCAAGGTAAATACACTGCAAGAGAAAGAGTGAATCGTCTTCTTGATGCTGGAAGCTTTATAGAGTTTGATAAACTCGTAACTCATAAATGCCATGACCTCGGAATGGATAAAACTCACTATCTTGGTGATGGAGTCATTACTGGTATAGGAGAGATTAATAATCAACAGGTAGCCATTTATGCTCAAGATTTTACTTGTTGGGGAGGAGCTCTCGGAGCGGCTCATGCAAAAAAAATATGCAAGGTTATGGACTTTGCTTTAAATAACAGAATTCCAATTATTGGTATTAATGATTCAGGCGGAGCGAGAATTCAAGAGGGAGTTGAATCATTAGCTGGTTATGCTGAAATATTTTATCGTAATGTTAAATGTTCAGGAGTCATACCACAGATCTCATTAATTATGGGACCATGTGCTGGAGGTGCTGTCTATTCTCCTGCAATGACTGATTTTGTTTTCATGGTAGACCAAACATCTTATATGTTTGTGACTGGCCCTGAGGTGATAAAAACAGTTACTCACGAAGAAGTAACAAAGGAAGACTTAGGAGGAGCAAAAACTCATAATGAAAAATCAGGAGTAGCTCACTTTCTATGTAAAGATGAGGATGATTGTTTAGAGAGAACGAGAGAACTCCTCTACTTTCTGCCTAATACAAACTTTACAAAGGTAAAGAGAAAAGAAAACTCAGATAATTTAAGAAGAGAAAACTTAAAGTTAAAAGAATTTGTCCCAGAAAATTCAAAAAAACCTTATGATATGTCAGAGCTAATCTTAGAGATAGTAGATAATAAGCATTTTCTAGAAGTTCATAGCATGTTTGCTAAAAATATTATTTGTGGATTTGCGACAATGGGAGGAGACTCTATTGGTATAATTGCTAATCAGCCCAACTTTCTAGCTGGGGTTTTAGATATTGAATCTTCAATGAAAGCTGCAAGATTTATTCGGTTTTGTGATGCATTTGAAATTCCTCTTCTAACTTTAGTAGACGTTCCAGGCTTCTTGCCAGGAACAGTCCAAGAATATGGTGGGATTATTAAGCATGGATCAAAATTATTATATGCTTTTAGTGAGGCAACCGTCCCAATGATTACTTTGATTACAAGAAAAGCTTACGGGGGAGCATATGATGTTATGGCCAGTAAGCATATCCGATCTGATATAAACCTTGCTTATCCCAATGCTGAAATTGCAGTGATGGGAGCCGAAGGTGCAGTTAATATTATTTTTAGAAATGAACTTAAGGGGCTAGAAGGTAAAAAGTTTGATGATAGAAAAGCTGAACTTATTAAAGACTATGAAGAGAACTTTAATAATCCATATAAAGCTGCAGAATTAGGTTATATTGATGAGATTATTTATCCAGAGGAAACTAGAAGAAAAATTATTAGCTATTTAAGGGCCCTTTCGAATAAGAAAGTTTTTAGGCCTAAAAGAAAACATGGGAATATACAGTTGTGAGTAAGGTTAAAAGAATATTAATTGCTAATCGAGGAGAAATAGCGATTCGAATAGCAAAAGCAGTAAATGAGCTGGGTCATGATTCAATTGGTCTTTGGACTGATAATGAACCAAAAGCATACCATTTAGAATTTTGTAAAGAATGGGTGCATCTTCCTGGAAGTAATATTACTGAAACATTTTTAAATATTGATGAAATTATTAAACTGGCCATCGCTCACAAGGTTGACGCTATTCATCCAGGTTATGGATTTTTAGCTGAGAACTCTGATTTTGTTAGAAGTGTTGAAAAAGCAGGCATGGTATTTATTGGGCCTAATGCAAACGCAATAGATCTTATGGGAGATAAAGCAAAATCTAAAAAGCTTGCAAGAAAAGCAGGTGTTCCGACTGTTCCAGGGTCAGAGGGAATAGTTGAGACTATAGAAGAAGCCCGCAAAGTAAGCTCAGAGATGGGTTTTCCTGTTTTATTAAAAGCTGTTGCAGGTGGGGGCGGGAAAGGGATGCGAGTTTGTTTTAATGAACAAGAACTTGATAAGAACTTTGAAGCTGTAAAAAGAGAAGGAGCGGCTTCATTTGGAAACCCTGATCTTTTGATTGAAAAGTATATTTTAGATCCTAGGCATATTGAGGTTCAGATACTTGCAGATAAAAATGATATTTATCATGTCTATGAAAGAGAATGCTCTATTCAAAGAAGACATCAAAAAGTTGTTGAAGAGTCTCCGTCTCCATTTATAGGAGAAGATCAAGAATTAAGGGAGAGGATTTGTAAGACAGCTGTAGACTTAGCAAAGGCGGTTAATTATGACTCTGCAGGAACGGTTGAGTTTATTATGGATGGAGATAAATCTTTTTATTTCCTCGAAATGAATACAAGAATTCAAGTAGAGCATCCAATAACTGAAGAAGTCACAGGGATAGATCTTTTAGTGAATATGATTAAATCTGCTTTCGGAGAGCCTTTGGATATTTCTTCACAAAACGAAATTTCTCAAAAGGGACATGCTATTGAGTGTCGAATATGTGCTGAAGATCCAATTAGTCTACTTCCTGCTCCAGGAGTTATTAACGGATTTAGCTATCAATTAAATCAAGGAGTAAGATTTGATCATTGTATTTATCCTGGAGTTGAAGTAACTCCGGACTTTGATCCTATGATAGGAAAACTTATCACTTTTGGAATAAATAGGGATGTTGCAATAAGGAAAATGAAAGAAGCTTTAGAGCACTTAAAGTTAGTGGGCCTGAAGAACAATATTGAATTACAAAAAGTGATTGTGAATGAAGAGAGTTTTAAAAAGGGGGAGTATTCGACGAAGTATATTGACCTTATAAAACCTCAAGAAAGTTTGAAAGAAAAATCTTTTACTGATGAAGAGTTCTTAACACTTGTAATGTCAGAGTTGATTTCAAAGGTGAGTTTATGAGAATATATTTATCTGGAAGCAATGAGAGAGTTATAGATTTAAATAAATCAGATGAAGGGTTTACTCTAGAGCTTAATAATAAATTGCATAATATCTACACTAAGAAAGTAGGATTAAATAATTACTTTTCTTTTGATAAGAAAAAATGGGCCAAACTTGTAGAACTTAACCATATAGATGAAACGTTTATTTTAGATGAGAGAATCTTGATAAATGCAGGCTTTAAACCTTCAGGTCAAGGAAGCGAAGACTTTGGATCACTTATTACTCAAATGCCTGGTAAGGTTATAAAGATTTTAGTTAAAGAGGGAGATATTGTTAAAAAAGGAAAAACTCTTTTGATTCTAGAAGCCATGAAAATGGAGAATGAAATAAAGTCTGGGATGGATGCTAAAATCAAATCTATACATGTTAAAGAAAATCAAAGTATTGAATCAGGACAATTATTAATCGAGCTTGAAGAAATCGATGCTTAGAAGAGAGTAGTCCATCAAATCAGTCGGGATACATTAGGAAAAAAATTCAAAGATCTATAAAGAGAAGTTTAACTTGATAAAATTTAGTTATGGATAAAAAGAAGCAACTAGTTACTGAGTCGAGTCTTCAGAGTTATTTTTATAAAATCTTAGAAGAAATAAATAATGGAATTATTAGTCCCCTACCTCAAGAGTTTATTTTTTATTCAAGTGATGTATTAGATCAATATGGAGATGCTAAAAAATTTGAATCTGAAAAGCCTCTTGGTATAAAGTTTCTTGAAGCAGGGTCTTGTAAGACTCAAGAAAAAAAGAAAATATTAAAAGAAGTTGGAGATCAATCTTTATTAATGAGTAGTTATTATTCTTTTTCTATTGAGAAGAAAATTATTAATAAAGATTATTATATTAAACTTGGAAAGAGTGCATACTCTAGATTAAATCAACTCTCTCCTGAACTATATGATGTTCCATCATTTTTTTCGAACCTATCACAAAGATTTGAAATTTTAGCAGCTCTTTGTTTACGTCTTTCATTAGAGTTGAACTCTGACAATGAGGAAGAGTATGAGCTAAAACTCCATGAGTTAGAAGATAAATTAAGCTATCTAGAAAAAATTATCATGAAAATTGATCGAAAACCTAAAAAAGCAGCTTAACTTAAGTCCTAAAATTTTATAGAATAATCTCATTTATAGGAGAGATGTATGAAATTATTTTTATTAGTTACTTTGTTTTTATTTTCTTGTACTAAGTCAGAAGAATCTGAAGCTGAATTAATTCAAAAAGTTGAGATTGGGCAGGTAGAAAAGAATACAGATGATGAATCGTCAGGAACTTGTGTTTTTTCAGTTGATACTCAAGATCGAAAGCTAGATATTACAGGATATAAATTTGTATCCAAGACTGGAGTGACAGGGACATTTAAAGATTGGACCTTAAATATAAAAGAATCTGGAGAGAGTTTGGAAGACCTTTTACAAACTACTAGTTTTGAAATGGTTGAGAAGTCTTTAGAGTTTGGAAAGCCAGCGAGGAATACAAATATATATAAAGGATTACTTCAAAATATCTCAGGTGATACGATTAGTGGAACAGTTCAAAGTGTTGATGGAGATGCAAGAACACTAATGGTGGAACTATCATGGGGAGGAAGCACTAATTTAGTTGAAATGGAATATGACTACGATGAATCTCGTTTAATAGTAAGAGGAGCAATCGATATCTTAGAGCTTGGATTTACAAAAGCGTTTGGAGAATTAGGAAAGATTTGTAAAGTTCATCATATGAAAGATGGTGAGGCAAAAACTTGGAGTGATGTTTCTATCCTGACTAGCGTTAAAGTTGTAAGAAGCTGTAGCTAAATTACTTCTTTGAAGGCCCAGCAGTAATAATTGTTGGGTCTTGATTTAAAAACTTCTTTAAAAATTTATTAATCTTTAAGTGATCTAATTTTTTTATTCTAGTGATATTGATATTTTCAAAATCTAGACTAAGTCCATGTAGAGTTGGTATGGAATAAAAATTTGCAAAATCTTCATTGCTTTGTAGTTGCATTTGCTTTTGACCACTAATGGTATCTTTTAGGCGCTTTACTTCGGTTTTAGATAATCCACTTTTTTGTAATCTATTCAAGATTTTTCTTATCGCTTCAATTGCTTTATCTACTTTGTCTGCTCCTGAGCCAATATAGATTCCCCAATACCCTGCTTGCAAGGCCGTGTGGTGAACAGGTTGGGTTGCATAACAAAGACCCTGTCTGTCACGGACTTCAACAAATAACTCACTTGATTGTCCTGAAAGAAAAGTAGATAAAATCTTAAGATAGATATCATCTTTGTCATGGAGAGATAATCCTGGATAACCAATAAATATTTGAGTTTGTTCTCTATCAAATTCTAAATGAGACGTCTTTTGAGTATATTTATTATTAAAATTTAAATGCTTTTTAACTGATCTGTTCTCAAGATTTAGATGTGAATGAATTTTTTCTAAAACTTGATCGATTTTGTGATTACCACAATAGGTAATTAGTATTTCATTGCCTTTAAGGTTTTGACTATGAAGGTCTTTTAAAAAATCGGAACTAAATCGAGGGAGAGTTTCAGAGTTTCCTGTGATATCTAAAGCATAAGAGGAATTTTTAAAGATATGTTTTTGAAAACTTTTAAAGCATTGTTTAACGGGATCTTTTAAAATGTTTTTAAGGTATCTTTGAATCATTTCCTTTTCAAGTTCTACGAATTCTTCTTTCACTGTTGGTTTCATCAAAGAGTGAAAAAAATCATTAGTAAGAGAATCAAAATCACTAGATAGGCCATGCATGGTAAGCCCGTATGCATTCTTTCCAGAAAAGCCTGAAAGACTTGCTGATTTATTAGCAAGGTCTTCTTTTAACTCTCTATAGCTTTTTTCATGATGACCATAATTTAAAAGCTTAGCTAATATGTAATGTTTCCCGCAATCTTTCTCATTTTCTGCACTGATCCCACCTTTTATATAAGAGTGCATTACAAAGGTAGGAGTCGCACTATTATATCTATAGAGAAACTTGATCCCTTTTTTTATTTCGAGGAGCTCTACGTTTTTATCAAATTTTGATTTGATTGTTTTTAAATCTTTTTTACTCTCTTTAGATTTTTTAGTGAGTTGCTTTTTTAATTTTGTTAAAGAAGATTTATAAGTGCTACTTTTTTCTTTTTCAGGGATTTGCAAGTGTATAGAGATGTTTTTTGAGAAAATCTTTTCTATAGCATCGTTTATAGAAGAGTTTTTCGAGTTCTTTATACGATCAATAAACTCATGTTCACTATGTAGGTTTTCATTTTGGGCAAAACCATGTCCATAAGAAAACGTTAATGATTCAAGATTTTCACGTTCATAGATTTTCGATGCAATATATTGATTTTTGATTTTTTCAATATCTTTGCTTTTAAACTTGTTGGTTTTAATTTCTTCTATAAGTGCAGCTAGCTCTTTTAAAACTTCTTTGTGGTTCTCTTTCGGATAAACTACTTTAAGGAAATGAGCACCACCTTTATTCATGAACATCGTAGACCCTGAAGTTGATGTGGCGACAGAGCTTTGTTTTACTAGTTTCTGATGAAGATAAGAAGTCTCTCCATAAGCTAGGCAATTAATAGCGAGATCTTCATTGATCGCTTGCTCTGAATCATATTCAGGAGCGGGTATTATAAGAGTCAATGAATTCTGAACAATGTCTTTGTTGTGAATATGAATGGAATTAGGTGATTTATTTAAAGAGAACTTTTTATACTTAGTTTTAGGTCCTTTAGGAATAGAAAACTTTTTAATAATTTTTTCAAAGTTTGTTGTTGAGTTAAAATCACCAGAGATTAAAAGAGCAGAGTTACTAGTGTTATAGTATTTTTTTCTAAATTCAACGAGCTGCTTTCTTGTAAAGTTTTTAATAGTATCTTCACGTCCTAATATAGGATGAGAATATCCAGGGGAGAAAGTATTCTTTTGAATTTGGTGAAAATTATAGTGATGAGGATTATCAATAGATCTTCTATACTCTTCAAAGACAACGCCTCGCTCTGGTATCAATTCTTTTTCTAAAAAAAGTGGGTTACTAACCATGTCCATTAAGATTTCTATTGTTTTAGAAAGTTTAGGCTTTGGTGAATTAATATAATAACAAGTGTAATCAAATGAAGTAAAAGCATTTATATCTCCACCAAAAGATTCAACTTCATGGGCTATTTTTGCTCCGGGTCTTTTTTTTGTTCCTTTAAAAAACATATGTTCTAAGAAATGTGCTATTCCTTGATTAGACTTATTTTCAAGTGAGCTACCGGCCCTGAACCAAAACTGTGCACTGTTGGAGGGAGCTCCTTTTTGAGGGATAAAAAAAACTTTGAGATTATTAATTTTCTTTTCGATTATATTCATTTCTCAGATTATACTGGCAACTCTATGGAAGTGAAATCTTTATACATTCATTATCCGCATTGTATGCATTTATGTAATTATTGCGATTTTTATAAAAAAAAATTTGATCTCAAGAGTAATGAAAATTTCTTTAAATACCTGATCAAATCTCTTAAGCCTCTTGAAAGGTTATTAAAAGAAAAATCATTTAAAATTGGTCCTCTTGAAACTATCTATATTGGTGGAGGGACTCCAAGTTTATGGGGCGAAGATGTGATTAAATTCATGAAGTTCTTTCATGATTATTTTCAATTAGAGTTTTCTCCTGCTGAATTTACAATGGAAGTAGATCCCGGAACTTTCAGTGAAGACTCTATTAAGTCATTAATAGACTTTGGAGTAAATCGTTTCTCTCTTGGAGTTCAATCTTTTGATCGTGAAATTTTTCCAGTCTTAGATCGATCTCATCATTTTGATGAAATAAGAAAGTCATTAGAGTTTTTTTCTAAGTTAGATATTAACTACTCTGTTGATTTTATGATTGGATTACCAGAACAAGGCAAAAAAAGAGATATCGAATCTGAATTAAAGAAAATTTCAGTTTATGGGCCAAAACATATGAGTCTTTATATTTTAACTGTTGGGGAGAGTTACCCGCATAAAGACTTAATTCCTGAAGACGAAGTTATTAGTAAAGAGTATCTTCAAGTTCATCAAACAATGAAAGGTCTTGGTTTTGAGCAATACGAAGTGTCTAATTATGCTAAAGATGGTTTCGAATCATCACATAATTGGAAATACTGGAAACAAAATTCTTATCTTGCTCTTGGAACTAGCGCTACAGGTTTGCTTGTTGAAGACAATGGATTACGATTTAAATGGCGCCCAGATGGAACTTATACAAGTGAAGCATTAACAAAGACACAATTAGATTTAGAGCGATTATATACAATGAGTAGAACAAGAGAAGGAATTAATAGTTCAATGTTTTCAAAGGAAGCATTGTCTCAGTTATCTTCTTTTGAGAAAAACAACTATGGATTCTTTGATGGAGATAAATTTATTTTTAATGAAAATGGATTTGTTATTTTAGATACTCTTATCGAAAAAATAATTTAGGAGAAATATGTTAGATCAATGGAGAGAGAGGTTTGAATTATTCTTTGAAGGTAGAGAATTTAGTGATGGGAGCCATGATATAAGGCACTTTAGAAGAGTATGGTCTGTTGCTGAGAAGATTTGTAATAGTGATGATGATAAACTTGCAATTTTAGCAGCATGTTATTTTCACGATATAGTGAGTTATCCCAAAAATCACCCTGATAGATCAAAGTCTTCAGCTCATGCGGCCCTTCGAGCAGAAGAAATATTAAAAGGCATGGGTTTTCCTGTCTCAAAACTTGAGACTGTGAAACATGCTATCTTAACTCATTCTTTTTCTGCCAATATAAGTCCTGAAACAAATGAAGCTAAAGTTGTTCAAGATGCTGATAGAATGGAAGCAATAGGAGCCATTGGTCTTGCTAGGGTTTTTTATGTTTCAGGGATGATGGGTGGTAAGTTATTTGATTCCATGGATCCTTTTGCAGAAAACAGAGAATTGGATGATAAGAAGTTTGCGGTAGATCATTTCTATACAAAGCTATTAAAGCTTCCTGAAATGTTGCAGACGGAAAAAGGAAAGTCTTTTGCGGTTAAAAGAACGAAAGTATTGCTTAAGTTTTTAGAGGATTTAAAACAAGAGTTATAAAAAAGGGAGCCTCAAAAGGCTCCCTTCGTAGTAAGCAAAAGTAAAACTTTTAATTAGAACATATAAGATAAGTCTAAATCAAACTTGTACTCATCACCTTCAGCCCAACCTGCTTTAGCAAGCCACTGAAAGTTATCATGAGTGTTTCTTAAAGAAAGACCAGCATTCCATGCACCATCGATTCCGTCATCAGCATATCCACCAAAGATTCCTGGAAAGAAATGATTAGCTGCCATATATTCAAATTCTGGTTGAACACTCCAATTAGTTTCTCCTCCATCAACTTTTCCAACTTTTGCATTTGCAGCCATTTGGATACCTTTAGATACCATGTTGTGACAAACGTGATCAAAACTTACAACCCATGAAGAAAGCATTGTAGTACCAGAAGCAGTATCTTCATCTTCAAGATTATAGTGTAAAACTAATTCATTAGTTGAACCGTCTTTCATGTGACCTACACCAAAGTGTAATTGGTTAGAAGAAACAGGAAGTCCATTTACGTGCATTCTTCCAAAACCTCCACCAAGAATAATTCCGTTTGCCAGCTTATAACCAACAGACAAAGAAGGTCTTGAGGCATCAGAGATTCCAGTATCATGGTTTATGTAGTCGTACTCAAGTCCAATTGCAAGATTTGGCATAACAGCATATCCAAGATTTAAATCAAAGTTTTGGTTATCAAGACCTTCATCAGCAAGAACTCCTGCTTCAATAGCAGCTCCAGCATAACTTGCTAAAACTTGAGCTCCCCATTGCCATGAATCAGTAGCAGTGGCCCTATCAGCATGAAGAGTAGCATTTGATCTCTCTCCCCAAGCAGCAGCAGCACCGGTGTTGTTTTTTTCAATTTGGTTCCATTTAATGTTTGGAACAATAGTTCCAGCAAAAGACGTAGCAGCGAATAACGCTAAAATAAGTAATTTCATAATTTCCTCCTTCTTAATGAGTTTTAGTTACTTAGGTAATCGTATTTACTAAATGCTAAGTAATTAACGCGGTATTGAAAAGATTAAAATTACAAATACTTACGCTCAAAATCTTGACACAAGTAAAAGTACCCCCATGTTATAAGTATGAATAATACAGAAGAAAATATGAACAATATCGAATCGAATGAAGAGAAGTTGAATACAGAGGAAGCTCAAGTGGTTGAAAACACTGATGTTTCAGAGGAAAAGAGTGAAGAAGTGGTAGATTATAAGGCCAAGTACTTCTATATGGCAGCTGAGATGGATAACTTGAGAAAAAGACTTGAGAGAGAAAAGTCTCAAATTATTAAATTTGGAACTGAAGGCATTTTAAGTGATTTGGTGCAGGTTGTTGATACTTTTGAGCTGACTTTGAAAGCAGTTAGAAATGTTGAAGATGAGCAAGTGAAAAATATCGTTGTTGGTTTAGATATGGTGAATAATCAATTTTTATCAACACTTAAAAATCATGGATTAGAAAAAATAGAAACAAAAGAAGGCGTGGACTTTGATCCTAATTTTCATGAGGCCATAGGGCAAGAAGATGGGAAAAAAGAAAACAAAATAATTAGACAAGAACAAAGTGGATACATTTTAAATGGTCGAGTACTTCGAGCATCAAAAGTAATCGTAAGTAAGTAAGGAGAAAATAATGGGAAAGATTATCGGAATTGATTTAGGAACAACAAATTCATGTGTTTCAGTGTTGGAAAATGGAAAATATAAAATTATTCCAAATGCTGAAGGTCACAATACAACACCTTCTGTTGTTGCTTTTTCTAGTAGTTCAGAAAAACTAGTAGGACAAGTAGCAAAGAGGCAAGCTGTAACGAATCCAGAAAAAACACTTTTTGGAATTAAAAGATTAATTGGTAGAAAAGCAACAGATGAAGAAGTTACTCGTTTTAAAGAAGTAGCTCCTTTTGAAATTTTTGGAAATAACAACGGAGACGCTTGGGTCAAAGTTAATGGGAAAGAAATTTCTCCTCAAGAAATCTCTGCTGCAATTTTAGAAAAAATGAAGAAATCAGCAGAAGATTACCTAGGGCAACCTGTTACAGAAGCTGTTATTACAGTGCCAGCTTATTTTAATGATGCTCAAAGGCAAGCCACTAAAGACGCTGGGAAAATTGCAGGGCTAGATGTTAAAAGAATTATCAATGAGCCAACTGCTGCTGCACTTGCTTATGGATTAGAAGAGAAAAAAGATAAAAACATCGCTGTCTTTGATTTTGGTGGTGGTACTTTTGATATTTCTGTTCTTGAAATTACAAGTGATGGAGTTTTCGAAGTGAAGTCAACAAATGGTGATACATTTCTTGGTGGAGAAGACTTTGACTATGTTTTAATTGATTGGATGGCAGATGAGTTTAAAAAAGATCAGGGAATTGATCTTAAAAATGATAAGATGGCCCTTCAAAGATTAAAAGAAGCTGCAGAGAAGGCAAAGCATGAGTTATCTACAACAACTCAAACAGATGTAAACCTTCCATTTATTACTGCTGATTCTACAGGACCAAAACACTTAAACTTAACTTTAACGAGAGCAAAGTTTGAGCAATTAATTTCAACTTTGGTTGATAGATTATCTATTCCTTGTAATACAGCAATTAAAGATTCTGGATTATCTACTTCTGAGATTCATGAGGTCATTTTAGTTGGTGGTTCGACAAGAATCCCAGCAGTTCAAGCAAAGGTGAAGGAAATTTTTGGGAAAGAACCTAATAAAGGAGTTAACCCTGATGAAGTTGTTGCAGCAGGTGCAGCGATTCAAGGTGGAGTTTTAGCTGGAGATGTTAAAGACGTTCTATTATTAGATGTAACACCACTTAGCCTTGGGATTGAAACTCTTGGTGGAGTAATGACTAAAATTATAGAGAAAAATACAACGATTCCTGCAAAGAAATCTCAAGTATTCTCTACAGCTCAAGATAATCAGCCAGCTGTTAGTATTCACGTACTTCAAGGAGAGAGAGAATTTTCTAATGATAATAAAACATTAGGTAAGTTTGATCTTGCTGGAATTAGCCCAGCTCCAAGAGGTGTTCCACAAATTGAAGTAACCTTTGATATAGACGCAAACGGAATTGTAAACGTTTCAGCAATTGATAAAGCAACTGGTAAGAGTCAAGAAATTAGAATTACTGGTGGGTCAGGATTAAGTGAAGAAGAGATTGATAAAATGGTAAAAGATGCTGAACTTCATAGAGAAGCAGATGGTAAAAGAAAAGAGATTGTTGATGCTAGAAACAATTTAGATTCTTTAACTTTTTCTTCAGAAAAACTAATTAAAGATAATCCAGATAAAATCCCAGCTGATAAAAAATCAGAGCTTGAAGGAGCTATCGCTGAAGCGAAGACGAAATTAACTTCTGAAGTTTTGGATGAAATAAAAGCTGCAACTGAGAGATTACAAAATGTTTCTCATCAGATTTCTCAAGAAATGTATGCTGCTGGTCAAACTCAAGGTGAACAACCTGGAGCAGAGAGTGCTGACAATACGGCCGGAGCTGATAAGCCAAATGAAGAAGATGTAGTAGATGCGGATTTTAAAGAAGTTTAATAAATAAGTTTAAAGTTTAAGTAAATAGCGCACTCTTAAATTGAGTGCGCTTTTTTGCTTTTAAGGAATAAAGAGATGTCCAAAAGAGATTTTTACGAAATTTTAGGTGTAGCTAAAGGTGCTTCAAAAGATGAGATTAAGAAAGCTTATAGAAAATTAGCTCTAAAGCATCACCCTGATAGAAATCCTGATAACGCTGAAGCGGAAGCAAAATTTAAAGAAGCTAGTGAAGCTGCTGATTGTTTGTTGAGCGATGAAAAAAGACAAGAGTATGATCAATTTGGACATGCAGGAGTAAATGGACAAGGCTTTGGAGGAGGTTTTCAATCTGGAGACTTTGGAGATCTTGGAGACGTCTTTGGTGATATCTTTGGTGATTTTTTTGGCGGCGGAGGCGGTCAAGGTCGTGGAAGAAGGCGAGGTGGTCAGAGGGCAGTTAAAGGAAAAGACCATCACACGCGTTTAGATATAAAATTTGAAGAGGCTGCTTTTGGTTGTGAAAAAGAAGTAGTTATTCAAAAAGAAGTGGTAAAAGAAGGTACAAGTCCTGAAACATGTGGAACTTGTGGTGGAGCCGGAGAGATTCGAAGGCAACAAGGATTTTTTACAATGAGCCAGACTTGTTATCAATGTCATGGTGTTGGGATGTCAGTTCAAACAATAAAAAAGAAAGCTAAGCTAAGTGTAAAAGTTCCAGCTGGAATTGATGATGGCCAAAAGCTAAAACTTAGTGGAGAAGGAAGTCCTGGTTTAAAAGGTGGTCCTTCAGGTGATTTATATGTAGATGTTCGAGTTAAAGAGCATCCGATTTTTGATAGAGAGCAATTTGATATTTATTGTGATGTTCCTATTAGTTTTTCTCAAGCAGCACTTGGTGCTGAAGTTGAAGTTCCAACTCTTTCAGGAAAAGTGATAGTTAAAATTGAAACTGGGACTCAGTCTGGCAAAAGAATGAGGCTTAGAAATAAAGGGATTACTCACTTAAGTGGTTATGGAACTGGTGATCAGATTATCAATTTAATTGTCGAGACGCCTTCAAAATTAAACGGAGAGCAGAAAGCCATTTTTGAAGAGCTTGCAAAGCTTGAAGAAAAAAGTGGACATACAACAAATCCGATGTCGAAAGGATTTTTTGATAAAGTTAAGGATCTTTTTCAATAAGACCCTTAACTTTAAAATAAAAGCTAGAACAATGTAGCGATTGTAAATCTTAAAGCACTTACTTTTCCAGAACTTGAATCATCTTCAAATGTATCACTTAGTGCTAAATCATAAACAATTTTTGGTAAGAGCGTAATCATTCCAGCATCAAATCGAGCACCAATACCAGCATTTATAGATACTCTAGTGCTTTTGAATGGGTCTTCTATCGTGGGATCAATTACCCTTGCTAATTCTATGAAATCACCAAAATCAAGACATGTATTATCTTCACAGACCTTTGCTTTTAGCTTAATTCCAAAATTTAATCCGGCAGAAATAAAAAACTGTGGATGTATATTGTAGAGATAATTAGGCCTTATTTCTAAGAATGATAGTTTGAATGATTCACTGGCATCCGGAGATTCTCCATTGTAAGTTACATAAGAAACTTCTCCTAAAATTGAACTAGCTCCAATGTCGTATAGAAAAGAAGCACCTAGGTCAATGCCGATCTTGGAGTCTGTTTCATCGTTAGGATCAGTAGGCTCAGGGTCATTTGAGAAAAAAGGGTTGTTAAGTCCAAGATGAACACCCATTTTAGGGTTGTTTGCAAATGTTAGTGTTGTGGCAAATAAGAAAAATAATAAAAGTTTCATAAATCTCCTTAATTAAAACTGTTATTCATAAATCTTAAAGGATGTCTTCGTAAAAAGCACCAAAATTATTTGAAGGATCTCTAATAAGAATTTCTAACACCCAAAGGTTTTTTTGGGGAGTGGATTTAAAGTCTAATAAGTTTCCTTTGTAGTGAAGAGCGTGAGGAAAGTCTCCTAATCTATGGCCTAGCATATCGAAATTAAATTCATAACCTTTTTTTAAAGTAATCGATTTAGCGTATTGATAGAGTTCCTTGCCGGATAGTTTTTCATCGATCCAAATCTTTTTGGTTTCTTGAAAGATTTCTTCACTGGCTTTTATGATTTCACTGAAATCATTAGATGGGCCAACTTGATAAGTACGTCCTAGATCTGCTTCATGATCAAAGAAAACAGGACCTATATCAATAAAGAAAATATCATTTTTTTGTAATTTTATGCTTAGGTCAGATCTTTGTCCGAAGCTCTTTAGAGTATTTTTGCCTATTCGGAATTTTGTTGGATGCCAAAACTTTTGGCTTCCAGCTGCTTTGAGTTCCTTGTTAATAAGTTCTATGCCTTCAGGCTCATCGATTCCAGGTTCTATCATTCTTGAGATTTTATTTAATGTCTCAAGTGTACTCTGGCGTGCTTGAAGATAATCATTGAGATTAAAGGCCTTGCCAGTGTTTTCGATGTCGTTATTAATCATTATACTTTTGTAAACAATGTGAATAGAAATAGGAAGAAATTAAAACTGTTTAGGGAGAGGTATGAGAGATATTGGTCTTTTAATTATTAGGTTGGGTCTTGGTATATCAATGATGGTTCATGGATATCCAAAATTATTTAATCCAGAAAAATGGGAATGGCTTGGATCACAAATGGTTCATGTCGGAATTAATTTTGCTCCAGAAGTTTTTGGTTTTCTTGCTGGGTTTGCAGAATTTTTTGGAGGTCTCTTTTTGGTCTTAGGAGTTTTCTTTATTCCATCTTGTATCTTGTTAGCTTTTACTATGGTTGTGGCGACTTTATATCATTTAAATCAAGATGATGGTTATAATCAAATTTCTCACTCACTTGAGCTGCTGATTATTTTTATTGGACTTTGTTTTACAGGTGCAGGAAAAATTTCTTTAGGTAAAAAAAGGTTATAAATGTTTTCTAGAATATTACTAATACTGTTTCTTTTTTCTTGTGCTGGCGGAGATACCTTTAATAATTCTTCTGAAAAAGTTTACGTCCCAAGTAGTTCAGAGAAAAAAGAATTATCGAAAGAAGATGACTATGATTCTAGGTATAGTGAAGCTTTTATAGGACAGGTAAAAAAATCAAAGAAATTTTTAAGAAAGAAAGATTATGCAAATGCACGTAAAGTTTTAAATACTTTAAAAGATGAAGAGATAAGTGTTTTTGAACAGGCTGAGAAATATAATATCTTAGGGTTGGTATATTTTAACGAAGGTAAGATTTCTAAATCGCAAATATTATTTCAGAAAGCATACGCAAAAGTTTCAGGAGAAAATTCAAAGTTAAAAAACCAACTATTGCTAAATTTATCTGCCGCAGCTTATAAAAAATCGAATATTAAAAAGTCAGTAAACTATTTACAACAAATCGATACTTCAAAAGTCACTTACAAGGACGCTAAGAAAAAACATCTATTAAGCTATTTTATTGCAACAAAGCTACAAAGAGAAAAAGAACAAATTCATGCATTAATTAATTATTTTAATAATGATGAAAATAGAGGAAGTGTTTTAAATAGCAAATTCTATACTGTTTTGAAGGAGAAGTTTTTCAAACAAGAAGAAATTGAGCAAAAAAATTACATTGAACAATATAAGGATCAAAAAAATAATTTCGCTATGAGAGAGCTAGTTGTTACATATAGAAATGCTCTCAAGCAAAGAGGCGATCGAAATTCTGTCGATGAATTACAAGGTATTATTGGAACAGATTACCTACAATACGACTCAGAGATAAACTTTTTCGAAGCAATTGATAGAACAAAGGTAGGAATAGTTTTGCCTTTGACTGGAGATAAAGCTAACTTCGCAACCAAAATCCTAAGTGGTGTTTCTTTGGCTCTTAAGAGCATAGGGGAACCTTTTGAATTAATAGTGAGAGATAGCCAAAATATTCCTGCTTTAGCCACTGCTAAGATAAGTGAGCTTATAGAGCAAGAGACTGTATCCTTAATCATTGGAGGATTATTTAGTAATACTTCTGAAAGAGAATATGAGGCAGCCAGGAAACGAGGAGTGGTCTTTTTATCATTATCTCAGGTAAACACAAATAGATTTAATAAAAATAAGCTACTAGTTGAATTACAAGGATCGATTGAATCACAAGTAAATGCAGCTTTAAATAATGAAGTGGCAAGTAGAATTGGTAGGAAAGTTACACTTTTATATCCTAACAACGAACTTGGACATAGTTATCTTGATGAGTTTTGGAACCAAGCAAATGTGAATGGTTTTGAATTGGTTGAAACATCTGGGTTTGAAAAAGGTATTAATGATTTCAGGGAAGCTATTGGGAAGTTGTCTGGCATTGAATATACAAGAGCTAAAGAAAAAGAATATAGAGAGCTTGTTAAAAAATATAAACAAGAAGGCCAAGAAGAGAAGATAGAAGAAATTGAATTATTAAAACCAACTCTTGAATATGATTGGGTTTTTATTCCTTCTTTTCCTAAAGAAGCATTACAAATTATTCCTTCATTTAAGTACTTAGGGGTTAAAGATATTAACTTTATTGGAGGGCCTAGTTGGAAAAGTAGGAGCCTTATTAGTCAGAAGAAATATCTTGGAAATGTAAACTTTGTAACAGATGTGGAAGGAATGAGGAAAAACGAATTTGTGACAAATTATAAAAATAGCATGGGTATGATGCCTAAGCTTTTAGAAACACTTGGCTATGAGAGTATCTATCTTGCAAATCAGATCTTGAGTACTAACTTTTCTACGAGAAAAGAGCTAGGAGAGAGCTTAATGTCTAGAAGTAGGTTGGATAGCTATTTAGGTGAATGGAATAGTGAACAGAATCTTTGGTTAAAGAAAATGAAAGTTGAAAAACTTTAAAGGATAATTGTCGTGGTTGATAAAAAAAGAAAAAAGAAAAAAACAAAAAAGAAAGCTTCCAAAAAGAAAAAAGTTCATAGGAAGTCTAAACAAGGTGCTTTGAAAACAAAAAACCCTTTTCTCTTAGAAGAGATTAATAGGGAAATTGAAAACTCACCTGCTAATAATACTTTGAGTAGTACTGCTAAGAGCTTAGTTTCTAAAATTGAAAAGAGAAAAGATAAAGGGATCGTTAAAACGAATTCTTTTATGACTTTTCAAAAGGCCTTAAGGTCTAAGAGGGTTTATTCAAATAGTGCAAAAAGAAAAATTGCTGTTGATATGTTGGAGCGTTATACGGGCCATGATATCGAAGATTTTCAACCGCAGATAATTTTGACAAATTTTCATTATTATACAGAAAGGTTCAATGCTCTTTTAGATGATCATAAGTATACTCAAGGGTCAGCTTTCAAAGCATCAAGTTCACCTAAAGCAAGAGTGACTATTGTTGAATTTGGAATTGGTTCAGCGATGGCCGCATTGGTAATGGAGCTTGTTGCAGTAATAGAACCTAGAGCTGTTCTATTTCTTGGAATGTGTGGAGCAGTTCATAAGTCTTTAAATGTTGGTGATTTTATTTTACCAATTGGAGCTATTAGAGCCGAGAGTGTTTCTCAGCATTTTATGCCTCCTCAAGTACCAGCTTTACCAACCTTTAAAATACAAAAGTTTGCATCACAGGTCCTTGTAGAGCACGGGATGGAATATAGAACAGGAATGGTTCACTCTACAGATCTTAGGTTTTGGGAATTTGATGATGGGTTTAAAAATAATCTCTATGAAGAGAGAGTTATCGCAGTGGAAATGGAATGTGCAGCTTTATTTATTACCGGCTTTGCTAGTAAAGTGAATAATGGAGCACTCTTACTTGTTTCTGATTGTCCTTTAAAAAGAGATGGAATTAAAACAAAAAAATCGGCTAATAGTGTTTTTAAAAAATATACAGATAAACATATTGAGCTTGGAATTGAAATTACAGCAGACATTGCTCTTAGAGGTGATGCTATTAGACATTATAGGTGGGATTAGATGAAAAATTTCTTTGATATATTTAAAGAGTGGATAAATAATGATTTAGCAATAGATCTTGGAACAGCTAATACTTTAGTATACGCAAAAGACCGAGGGATTATTGTGAATGAACCTTCAGTTGTTGCTGTTCATGAAGGAATGCGTGGAGATAAGAAAGTTTTAGCAGTTGGAAAAGAAGCAAAAGATATGTTGGGTAGAACACCTGGTTCGATCAAAGCTATTCGGCCAATGAAAAATGGGGTTATTGCTGACTTTGAAGTAACTCAATCTATGCTTAGATACTTTATAAAAAAATCTCTTAATGGTTCAAAATTTATAAAGCCTAGGATTATTATCTGTATCCCATTTGGTATTACTCAAGTTGAAAGAAGGGCCGTAAAAGAAGCCGCGGAACAATCTGGAGCCAGAGAAGTTTATTTAATTGAAGAACCGATGGCTGCAGCGATTGGAGCAAATTTGCCCATAACTGACCCTAGCGGAAATATGATTGTAGACATTGGAGGAGGAACAACTGAGGTTGCTGTGATTTCTCTGGGTGGAATTGTTTATTCTAAATCAGTTAGAGTCGCTGGAGATAAATTTGACGAATCTATCATTAATTATATTAAGAAAAAATATTCTTTATTAATTGGAGAGAGAACAGCTGAGGATATAAAGATTAAACTTGGAAATGCCTATCCTTCTGAAAAAGATAAAGAAACTTATGAAGTAAAAGGTAGAGATCTAATTGGAGGATCGCCTAAAACAATAGAGGTGACAGCCGAAGAAGTCAGAGAAGCATTGTCAGATTCACTAGCTGAAGTTGTTGAAGCCATAAAAGTTACCTTGGAAAAAACACCTCCAGAATTAGCAGCTGACATCGTCGATAATGGAATTATTTTAGCTGGCGGTGGAGCTCAGCTTGGAGAGTTAGACGTGCTTATCAAAGAAAAGACAGGCTTGCCTGTTGCTGTTGCTGAGGATCCTGCAACTTGTGTTGTTAGAGGTTGTGGTACGGTTGTAGATAGTATTGATCTTCTGAAAAAAGTTGCAAGTCATTATTAGATTTTTTGTTATTTTTTTCCTTTCATGTTCTTCGGCTCGCCTTGCGACTCAGATTCCTAAAAATGAATCAAGAGAATATTTACTAGAAGATATTTCTGGTGCTTATAGAGTGGAATCTCAATATGCTGTGAAAAATAAGAACTTGATTTTTAAAAAAATTCTTTATGATCATAAAAACGATATTGTAGAAAAAATTTATATTGTTAATAAATTTAACAAATCAAAGGGAGTTTTCTTCCCAAGTATTTCTCAGGCAACTACATGGCTTGATAAAAAAAAATATTATAGTGAAATTAAAGCTAATCTAGAGTCTAAAAAATATGAGATTAGATCTTTGCCTAAAAATAAAAAAGAATCTCGAAATTTTGTGAACACTCGTTTTGTGTGCCCATTTTCAATGGTTCATATTTGTGCTGAAAAATTGTTAGATCTTGATTCTTTAGTAAGTAGAAAGAAATCAAGACTTAAGCTTTGGCTTTTTTGGGATCAATATCCATATAATAAAATTATCTATGCTGATTTATTTGGGAGCTTACTTGATAGAGGAAGTCTTGTTTATAATAGATCAGATCAAAACCAGCACTTTTTTGATTTGGAATTTGCGGGTCAAGTTGCTTCTCTCGTTTTTTCTAAAAAAATGAGGTTTGAAAAATTTTACTGGGTTGCCCAAGGTCTTAGTTTAACCTTAAGATAAATCTATGAATTTAGGACAATTTTTCATCACGGGAATTGAAGGAACATCTTTAAGAGATTTTGAACGAAATGAAATCCGAGATAATGAAATCGGTGGAGTTTTACTCTTTAGTAGAAATTTTGAAAATGTTAAACAACTTTGTGAACTAGTAAATGATATACAGAGTTGTAAAAGTAGTTTCCCTCTTTTTGTTTGTGTTGATCAAGAAGGTGGGCGAGTTCAAAGGTTTAAAGAACCCTTTACCATAATTCCTCCCATGCTGGATGTTGGAGAGTTGGATTCACCTAAAACAGTTTTTGAGTTACATCAGTTGATGGCAAAAGAGTTAAGTTTATGTGGGATTAATCTAAACTTATCTCCCGTTTGTGATGTGTTTTCTAATCCGAAAAATGATGTAATAGGAGATAGAGCTTTTTCAAGACAAGCTGAGATTGTTGAAAAATTATTAGTCGGAGCCATCAGAGGACAAAAAGTAGAGAATGTTCTGTCATGTGCTAAACATTTTCCAGGGCATGGAGATACACTAGAAGATACTCATGTAGAGTTTGCGATAGTTAAAAAAAGCTTAAAAGATCTAGAGGCAAATGAATTTATTCCGTTTAAAAAAGCAGTGAGATCTAAGTTAGAATTTTTAATGATGTCACACGTAATCGCACAGTGCTTTGACGAGAAGTATCCTGTAACTTTCAGTAAAAAAGCACATGACTATGTGAGAAATGTACTAAGATATGAAAAAATTATCATAAGCGATGATATGGAAATGGGAGCTATAAAAGATAACTTCTCAATAGAAGATGCAACTATCATGTCTTTTCAAGCTGGGACTGATATCCTTGAATATAGATCTCTAGAAAAAACTTTAGAGTCTTTAGAAGTATTAAGGTCGGTTTATGGAAATGGAACTTTTGAGGATGGTGCCTTTAAGAAAAAAGAACAAAGAGTAATAAATTGTAAAAAGAAGTTTATACCTGTTTTTAATAAGTTAAACCCTGAAGAAGTTGCTCGGTTATTCCCTTTTTCTGAGCATTCTAAGTATAGGCAAAATTTAATAGACAAAATTAATCAGGGTAGAGGTTGAATTTTCTGTTTTGAAACTACGCGTCGTAGGTTTGATATACTAAAATCGTGAAATTTAACTGTAAACTCTTTTTATTGCTGACGGCAATATTCTTTTGTCATGATCTGTATTCAGACTCTATCTGTGGTGAAAAAGTATTCGGCCATATTCAAAAGGACTGTTTAAAATCAAATGAATCAAATTTAAATTCAATGATCATTCCAACAAAGTCAGTAAAGAATGGAGATGTATATTTTTATAAGACTAGTGAAGGAAAGCTTGGAAAATTATATTTTCATGACTCTAGTAGTGATGCTTATAAATGTTCGCTTCATTTTGATTTCAAAACTTTTGAAAAACAAGAATTCTCAAGAAGTACATCTTTAAATATTGGTAACTACCTAGGAGTTTGGGACAAGAGAACTGTAAACTTAGATAGTCTAGGCATAAAAAGTGAGATTAGTTTATTAAATTATAAAGGAAAGCTTCAAGCAGATGGAAGCTTTGATGAGAAATCCAATGAGTCAGAATGCTACCTGGAAACTAAATCTGGCAAGATCTGGAAGGCCGGAAATATCTCTGAAGGAATCGCAAATAAGAATCTGATTTTATATATTGCCTCAATCTTATTAATAGGTTTTGCAGCCTTTAGTATTGCTAAATCTATTTTTGATGACGAAAACGAATTTAAGACATCCGAGGCTCTTGATGAGCAAAAGACAGAGACCATTACAACTAAAGATGGAATGATTTTAAAATATTCAACGCCATTTTTCAGAAGGTACATGAATCCAGTTGTTAATGGGATGAAAGGGAAAAGAAAAATCCAAGAGAAGTTCAAGAGAATACTCTTTACTGCTGGGATTTCGAAATTCATTACGCCTGTTGATTTCTATTCTTTTAAACTATTTTCAATTATTACTTTTCCTGTGATCTACTTATTTTTAAGAGAGTTTTTAAATCCAGGACTTCCGATGTACTTAGTTCCAGTGATGGCTGCCTTGGGATATATTTATCCTGATATTTGGATCAAATCACGTGCCGAAGCTCGGAAAAAAGAGATCATCATGCAGTTACCCTTTGTGGTTGATATGTTGGCTTTATCAGTAGAGGCAGGATTAGACTTTATTGCAGCTATGAATAAAGTGTTAAAGAAAGCACCTAAATCAGCTCTTCTTGATGAGTTGGAAATGTTAATTAAAGAAATTCAATTAGGAGCAACAAGAGCTCAAGCTTTAAAGAAGTTTTCTTGGAGGGTAAATACTCTGGAAGTAACTTCTTTTTGTGCAACCTTGATTGCTGCGGACTCAGTAGGAGCTTCGATTGGTCCAATCTTGAAAAACTTATCAGGAGAAATTAGGAATAAGCGATCTGCATTGATTGAAAAGCAAGGAGCAACTGCAGCAACTAAATTATTAATGCCAACATTTGTATTTATTTTGCCATCTGTTGTAATCGTAATTTTTGCTCCGATGGCTTTACAGTATTTAACAAGATGAAAGAGATGAGAGTAATAGCGAATAATCAAAAAATTGAACTCCCAATTTATTGGGCGATCTCGTTTTTTGAACGTTTAAAAGGCTTAATGTTTCAAAAAAACATTAAGCATGGTTTGATTTTTTCGAAGCCTGGAAGCTTACATACTTCATTTATGTGCGAGCCTATTGATATTGTTTTTTGGGATAAAGATAAGAAAGTTATAAAGGTCATAGAAGGGATGAAGCCTTGGAGAATTAGTGGGTACCAACTAAAAGCGAAAGCAGCACTAGAATTACCTTGCGGAACTTTAAGGAAATATGAGATTGAAGTCGGAACCATCTTGGAGGTTTCTGATGTTTAGATTAGTCGGGGTCGCCGGAGATGTGAGAGGCAAAAAATTTTCCTTGGACGATGGAGAAAATATTTTTGGTAGTGATATGGGAGCAGATCATCAAATTACTTCTAAAGGAATATCAAAGAAGCATTTTTCATTACTAGTGAATGAAGAATTCATAAGTATGAAGGACTTAGGTAGTTCCAATGGTACTTTTGTTAATAATAAGATTATTCAAGAAAAATCTTTACGAGAGGGAGATGTAATCTCTATTCCTGGAGCTTCATTTAAACTAATAAAGGTCCAAGTAAAGAAAATTAAAAAACAAACTTATGTTGAAGAAAAAGAAGAAGTTCCGAAATCCTTATTTGGGAAGGTGAGTTTTTATTTTAAAAACAAATTCATGCCTATGATCTTTTCAATGAACCAAGGTTCAGAATGGAAGAATCTTATAAGCATCTTTCTTGCAGCGACTATTGCTTTAGTTGTTTTTATTTCGGTCTCATCTGTATTGGATAGAACAGAAGGATTAGTTCTTTCTGAGGTTATCAACAGAGTTAAACAGCATGCAGAAGAAGTCTCACGAAGAAATTCAGCATACTTATATCAAAACGAGTTTGATCAAATTAATCTAAATTTTTTAGAAAGAGAAAAGAGTGTTGTTGAATACTATCTTCTTGATAGAAAAGGCATAGTTATAAAATCTACTGAGAGGAAAAATGTTTATGTGAATCATCCCTTTACAGTAGAAGCTAAGCAGATGATAGAAAGCAAAAACGATTACAATTATCATTATGTTGAAAACTTAGGAGAGGGTAGAATTGGTGTTGCAAAAGGAATTTTTGCAAGAAACCTAGAAAGTCAACGAGATCAAGTTGTTGGTGTTATTTCAATTGTTTTTAATCCAGAGAGTTTAATCGAGTTAGAAAACTTAAGTAGTGTGTCTTATTTAGAGGCTCTTTTGAAGTCAGCTATAATTGGGTTTCTTTGTTACCTCTTGATTTACTTTTTAACACAAAAACATCTTGATGTTTTAATTAAAGAGGCGAATGAAGTTCTACAAGGAAATAAGAATCGAATAGAAAAGAAAATGTTATTTGAGGATATGTTGCCTTTAGAAGCAATTCTAAACCAGTCCATTAATCAGTTAAACGAATTGAAAAATGGGGACGAAGTTTCATTTGATTCCTTAGAAAGTGATGATGATTATATTGCAAGTCTCAGTGAAATAGTTGCAGGTTATCCTGGAGCAGGGATGGTATTAAATGCTGAAAAACAGATAAAAAGAATAAACCAGGAAGCTGAAGACTTGATTGGAATTAGAGAAAATTTATCTTTGGATCAAGACCTCTCTGATATAATTCGTGATCAGTCTTTAGTTGCCAAGATTATATCTCTATGTGATCAATCAAGTGATGAAATGGGAGCGAATTGTGAAGAAATAGGTGATATTAGTGGGACAGAGTATACTATTACTGTGAGTTCTTTGATGGGTAAGGACGGTTATGCCAAGGCCCATATAATTGGATTTAAACAGGCATAATAATGAATAGAGGTTTACAAAACATACATTCACCTGGGATTGAAAATACGAAGCATTTTTTTAGGCTAACTTTTCTAACAGGAGTAAGACGAGGTCAGTCATTTACAATTAAAGACGGTCAAAGGAAAGTTGTAGGCCGAGATCCAAAAAGTGATATTCCTCTAAATGATTCGAAAACATCGAGAAATCACGCTGAGCTTGTCTGGTTAAATGGTGAGCTTATGGTTACTGACTTAAAGTCTCAAAATGGTATTATAGTAAATGATAGAAAAGTTATTCAAGAAAAATTAAAAAAACATGATCGTTTAATTATTGGTCATACTATTTTTAGAATTGATATTGAATATGGAACAACTGGCTTTCATTCTTTTGAGGATTCCCTAAGCAAGGGGCTTACTTCTATAAAGTCTAACGTTAAGAAAAAATCAATAATACCTTTGGTTTCAGGGGTCTTAATTTTAATTGTAGGTTTTTTAATTATTTCAGAAGAAGGAACTGAAGAAGCGAAGGTCGTTAAGACAAGAAAGAAGATTACACGAAAAGTCAGCAATCAAGAAAGCTTGGCTAAAAAAATTAATATTGAGACAAAGTCTCAGAACAAGAAAATAGATTCAAAAGTTCTTTCTCTTATACAACAAGGAAGACGAGAGTTACGTGAAGGTAATTATTTTAGGGCCTTAAGTGAGTTTAATGCCGCTTTAGATGAAAACCCTTCAGATAGTCAGGCAAGGTTTTATAAGAAAAAAGCTTATGAGGGTATAGAGAGTCTAGTGACCAAATATAATATTGAAGCTCAAAGAAATTTGGCTACAATAAATGCAGAAAGGGCATTAGTATCGTATTGTGCTATAATTAGGTTGTTGCAGGAATATCCTAAAAATGTGAGATATATCCAAGCAATGAAGAATATAAAAAAAATAGAAAAAGAACAGGGGTATGAATTAGGTGAAATTCGTTGTCTACAAAACTGACATTGAATTACGAAGCTTAGAAAAAGATGTTTCTGAGTTCGAAGTATTGGTAGGTCGATCTGCCATATGTGATCTAACGCTTGAGGATCATAGAGTTTCTCGAGAGCATATACTTCTTTCTTATTCTAATGATATTTTATCTTTAAAGGATGTTTCGGGATCAGGTAATGTAAAAGTAAATGGTTCTAATGTTACTCAAGCAATTATTTCTGAAAATGATGTATTAACGTTTTTTGATTATGTAATAAGAGTTTCTGGATTTGCTCAAGCTGTCTCTTCACATAGTGTTGAGTTGGAGCAAACGATTAAGCAAGATGCCCCCCAACAAGATGAAGCAATTTTATTAAATCAAGAAACAGAAATCTTAGGTTCAAATTCAGATGATATTAAATTGTCAGAAGGATCAGAGGAGCTTGGATTAGATCAAGACTCTGATGAGTTAACTTTTTCAGATATGGACGATTCATTTGATTCAAATAGCTTTAATGAATTAGATAATGATCTAGTTGAAGTTGTAAGCGAAGATTCTTATGACTCAGATAATACAGCAGTGATTACAGATTTCTTAAATTACTCTTTGATTATTTCCGGTCCTGATATTGCCAATCAAAAATATGCTATAGATAAGAACATTATTTATATAGGGCGTAGTAAAAAGAAGTGTCATATTGTTTTAGAAGATGATGAGATTTCATCAGTACACGCAAAGATTGAAGTAAAAGGAAAGAACATCGTTATCGAAGATATGAAATCTCAAAATGGGATATATCTAAACGGTGATAAGGTTAATAAGGCCAACCTTGTAAAAGGTGATGAAATTTTAATAGGAAATGTAAGCTTTGTTCTAAATCTTGAAAGTAAGTTTGTTGAAGATGAATTGAAAAGATTAATGCCTATCAATGATCAAGAAATAGATTATCAAGAGGAGACTCTGGGTGGTTACGATGATGTTGCTGTTTTTTCTGAAGAAGGCGAAAATGCAGAAAAAAAGAGTAAGAGTCTTTTTGGAAAACTTTTTTCAAAAAATGGCGGCAGTAATAGTGAGCAAAAAAGAAAGTATTTAATTTATACTGTTGTTGTTTTTGGATTAGCATGGGTTGTCCTAGATGATGAAAGTGAAGGACCAGCTAGCCAAGCAGTTGTAAAAACGGAGACAGTTTTAGAAAGTGCAGATAGAGAGGTTGCTAATATTAACAAAGAAGAACCTCTAGAACTTGAAACGACTTTCACTGAGGATGAAATTGAGTATTTAAATGATCATTATCATCTGGCAAAAACGGCTTTTGAAGAAGGTGATTATGCACAGTCTCTTTATGAACTAGATTTAGTGCAATCTATAGATAAAGACTTTAAACAAACTCAACAATTAGTTCTAGCTTCTCAAGAAGGGCTAGAGAATCTTGAAGAGCTTGAAAAGAAAAGAATAGAAACAGAAGAGAGACTTGAGAGAAGTAAAAAAGTTGCAGTACATATTGAAAAAGCTCAAAGTGCTCTGAAATCTCGAAACCTCGAATTGGTTGAAACTTATCTCTCTAAGGTTTATGAAATAGATCCTGAAAACATTGAAGTTGTTAGTATCAAGAAAGAAGTAGAGTTAATAAAAAATGCTATTGAAAGTGAAAAGCAGAAAAAAGAAACAAAACGTTTAGCAAAGGAAAAGTTTTTATTGAAACTTAAAGAGACTGATAACTTCCTTGAACAAAATGAATTATATAAAGCTTATAAAAAAACGGATGAATATAGATCTATTGCTAATGTTGACGAGGTTTTAACTTTAAAAGGTGAAGAGCTAAGAAAAGAGATCTTTGAGAAAATGACTGGTCAAGAAGAGAGCTACTTATCCAAAGCAAGAGCTTTTAAAAACGGAGAAGACTTTAAGAATGCATTTGAGTCATACCAAGAAGTGCTAAAAGTGAACCCAACAAATGTAGAAGCGATCAATGAATCGAACTCAATAAAAATTTTAATTAAATCAAAGGCCATGAATGTCTATCGTGAAGGGTTAATTTCTGAGTCAATTAGTTTACACAGAGATGCAAAAGAGAAATTTGAAGAAGTTTTACAAATTGCACCGATAGGGAGTTATTATTACTCTAAAGCAAAAGAGAGACTTATAAAATTTTATAATATTGAATAATCATGGATTTAAGAAAGTACATAACAGTTTCCAGGAAGGGTCCTGTTCTTCATGTAAATGAAGACCTTTGTTTGTATGACTTGAAGCACTTGTTGTTTTTAGTGCTAGATGGAATGGGCGGATCTGGTATTGGAGATATTGCTGTAGAAAAAACGGCGATGAGTATAAAGGATCACTACCTCAAGTTTTCTAAAGACCCTGAAGCTACAATGCCTTTTTATTTTAATAATCTTTATAACTTAGAACTAAATTCTTTAATTAACTGTTTACACTTTTCTCACAAAGATCTTTTTAAAGAAAACCTCTCTAAGGATAACTTCGCAAGGGCCGCAGTAACTGGACAGTTTGCTAGCCAGGCAGGAAGTAAGCTAAATATTGTTTCAGTGGGATCAGGCTTTACATACTTAATTAGAAATAATGTTATTCACTCAGTCTATAAAAATGATCTATGCTTAAACTCGATACGCCAAGATGATCAAATGAGTTATATACCTATGTCACCTGTAGGAATGAATTTTGACTTGTTATACTTTGTAAAAGAGTTTGAAATACATAAGGGCGATAGATTCATTATGGGAACGGATGGAGCATTTTCTCATTTAAGTGATTCTGAGATTTTGAATTGGTTAAGTAAAAAAGAGCTTACTCAAGAACACTTGGAAGAAGTATTAGATCTTAATAACACTAAGGGTAACCAAGATAATCAGTCAGTTATTATTTTAGAATATTAGAAATTTACAAGTACCCAAATAGCTTAATATACTTTTAGTATGACTCATAAAGTTATCATTGCTGATGATAGTAAAAATATTCAGAAAGTTGTTGAAATTATTCTAGACGAAAGAGAGTGTGAAATTCAAGCTTGTTCATCCGAAGCTGAACTCTTTGAAAAATTAGAAGAGAAAAAAGCTGATATTGTTTTTCTTGATTTTAGTTTAAGTGATAATAAAGATGGCTATGACCTTGCAAACATTTTAAAAAATAAAAACGATGTTAAGGTAATCATTCTATTTGGAACCTTTGATGCCGTTGATGAAAATAAAATTGAGGCTAATAAAATTGAAGATTATATTTTTAAGCCTTTTGATGCTGAAAAGTTTTTAAATATTTATGATAAAGCAATTCTGCAAAGCTTAACTTCTAATAATTTGATAGATAAGAGTTTAGCTGGGACGGAAGGTCTCGAAGACAATGACCCTATGAACGAAATAGTTAGTTCATTGGATGCACAAGAAAATTTTCCAGTTGATGAGCGAACAAGTGAACAAGATTGGGGAATGGACTTGCCTCCTATGTTGGATGAAAAAAATAAAAGTATTAATCCCGGTTTTGATTCTGCAAGTTTAGAAAATGAACTTCCTGAGATTATTGATCAGAGTTTAGTTGATCTTCCTCCTCCTTTAGAGGAAATTTCTGACTTGGTCCCTGAGCTGCCGCCTTTAAGTGGAATGGATGAGACAATGCCGGATGTAGTTGCACCTGATTTACCACCGCTTATTGAAGATGAAGTACAAGTTCCAGAGATGATTGCAGAACCTGCATTGCCTCAAGAGTTACCTCCCGTATCAGAAAGTGAAGAAACTGTTCATACAAAATTGCCTTCTAACGATGATTTGGAATATCCAGGAAAACTGCCTGATCGGCTTGTAGATGACAAGACTCCTTCCTTGGTGCCGATAGGTACATTGAACTTGGATCAGACTTCAGAAAAAATTCATTTAGAGAAATTAGATCTTAAAGCTGATGAAGAAAAACTTTCTAAGTTAAAAGAAGAAATCCTAGGTGAGTTGGAAGATGACCTTTGGGATGAAAATACAAAGACAACAATTTCTCTTGCAGGATTGAATTCTCAAGAGGCACAAGAAGTTAAGAATCAAGCTAAAGTCGATTTAATTGGTTTAAAAGAAGAGATAAAGCAGGAATTCCAAGCTGAGTTAAAAGAGGATGTTAAGGCCCAGATCATTGAAAAGTTAAGTAAGGACTTGAGGGAAGATCTAGAAATAGAGATTCGCAAAGAAGTCTTGCAAAAAATAAGACAAGAGTTACCCACAATTGTGAAAAACTTTTGTGCAGATGAGCTGGTTCAAGAAGTGTGGAAAATCGTTCCTGAAATCTCTGAGAAGCTCATCTCCAGCGAGCTGGAAGAAATTAGAAACTCTCTTGATTAATGCCTTGAGTCGCAAGGTCAAATAAGTCATTACCGCAAACATATTTAGTTGCCGATACCCGAGCAATGGACTATCTTCTAGGCTTAAATGTTAATACTACTCAATGGTACTTTTATAAAGGAGATACAAAATGAAAGTTCTTTTAATTACTTTACTTTTTTCGTTTGGATTACTCGCTAATCAAGACGAAACAGCTGTTACTACTGCTAATTTAAGTGGGAATGATATTCCTGCAAACGCTCAACCTGGTCAATGTTTTGCAAAAGTTATTACTCCAGCAAAATATCAAACTACAACTGAAAAAGTTATGACTAGACCAGAAACTACTACTTATAAAACTGTTGCTCCAAAGTATGGTTTTGTTAATGAAACAGTTACTGTTGAAGAAGAAAGAGAAGTTCTTAAAGTAATCCCTGCAACTTATAAGTGGGTTGAAGAAAAAATGCTAGTTAAAGAAGCAGGTACTAAATTAGTAAAAACTGCTCCTAAGTATAAAACTGTTACTAAGAAAATTATGGTTAAGCCTGAATCAACTGCATGGAAAAAAGGTGAGGCAGGAGCTCTTGATCATTCAAACACTGATGGTGTTTTATGTTTAGTAAAAAAGCCAGCTGTTTACAAGACTGTTGAAGAGACTGTAATGGACGTTGAAGCAGGAGTTAAAGAAATTGAAATTCCAGCTGTTTATAAAACAGTAAGAAAGAAAGTTGTTGATACTCCTTCAAGAGTTGAAAAGAAAATGATCCCAGCTAAAACTAAGATTGTTAAAGTTAAGAAACTTTTAGAGCCAGCTCAAAAAGTTCCTTCTACTATTCCAGCTAAGTATAAAGAGATTACTAAGAGAGTTCTTGAAGCTCCATCTTCAACTGTATGGGCTAGAATTCTTTGTAAGACGAATTCTAATACAAATACTGTAGTAGAAGTTCAAAAAGCTCTTAAAGGTGCTGGTTATAATCCAGGTAAAATTGATGGTATCTTAGGTTCAGATACTGCTAGAGCAATTAAGAAATTCCAAAGAACAAATGGTCTTTCTGTTGGTGCTTTAACTTATGATACTTTAAATAAGTTAAACATTAATATGTAATTATTGTTTTTACGATGAATTATATGGCCGGAAGTTTATGCTTTCGGCCTTTTTTTTTGAGGGTTTATGAAGAAGAGATTTATATTTTTATTCTTTAGTGTACTTGTTTCTCAAGCTTATGCAGACGATAAGAAAGGTTTAAAGGAAACAAGAAAAAAGAGCTTTACTGAGAAGCTATTTTTTACAGGTAATCTTGGGCTAAGTTTTGGTAACTCGACTAATATTCTAATTTCTCCTGGATTAGGCTATAGGGTTTCAAATAAGCTTGGAGCTGGAGTGGGATATTCTTATGGGTTTAACTCTGATAGCAATACTAATTTAAAGGTATCAAATAAGGTTCATGGACCGAGAGTATTTGCACTTTATAAGCTTATGCCAAATCTTTATGCAACCACAAGGTATGAGTATTTAAAGCAAAAAATTACTAATGAAGATCTAGTTTCTGGTGCCAAGTTGGACTTTAAGAGAGATTCTGACGCTTGGTATTTAGGGGCAGGTTATAGACTTGGTGGCCTTGGAGGTATTGGGTTTGGGATAGAAATACTCTACGATGTTCTACACGATGAAGAATCCTTCAATAGTGAGGCTTTGAGCTTTCAAGGTGGACTTTCTTACGGATTTTAATAAACTCATTAATCTCTAATTTCCCTTATTTTTCAAAACTGCAAACTATTTGAGTGACAGGCTTGACCGTTAGACCGACTTTATCTGTCTGATATTAGATGTTTTTTACTAGTTAAATTTTCCCTCCTTCATGTTGGTAGGATTCTAACCGATATAATCTGAGAGACATTTATTTTTAGACTAAACAATGAGGAACGTATGCGTAGTTTGGCTTTATCTTTAATGATAATTATTCAATTAGTATCTTGTAACAATGACAATGCACATTTATTTGATAATGCACCATCAAGTAGTGACACTGTCTCTGGAGCAACAGGTGTTCAAGTAACAACAACCACAATGATAGATAAGGCTGATCCTTATGGACATACTTGTAGACATAGTGAGGGACAGAATTATACAGGAGTTTTTACTTCTGAATATGGTGAGTGTTTGTTTTATGCTTGTGCTGATAGTGATTATGTAGAATTTTCAAAGCATCAAGAATATCAAGCTTATGTAGATTTACATGGAGGAAAGGTTGTTGATAAACCTGATCTTTGTAAAACGAAAAAAGAATATGGAAAAGGTTGTTGTCATCCTGACGCGATAGATTTTATCGGTGCAGCATGTGACGTTCCAGGGCCATGTCGATTTGAGGTTTGTACAGACCCTAACTATAAAGAGTTTCATTCAGGACAATTTAAGTACTTTACTGAATATACATCAAACTATGGTGGAGAGGTTTTAAATAATCAAAGTCTTTGTAAGACTCCAATGGGAGGATGTAAATATAATAGTCCAAATGTTACAAACTATGATGCTTCTGCAACTGAAGAAAATGGATCATGTATTTTTAGAGGTTGTGATGTAAACGGAGCATCGAACTTTAGTCAGGCTTTTGCTGATGAAGTTCGAAACTATATTGCTTCTCTTAACGGAAAATCATTTACAGGAAAAGTCATTAAAACATGTGATTCTTATGGAGCAACTGGTTGTACATTCGCTGGAGCGAGTAATACAAATCCAAGTG
Organism: uncultured Bacteriovoracaceae bacterium; assembly: GCA_938034385.1. Classification (GTDB taxonomy): domain Bacteria; phylum Bdellovibrionota; class Bacteriovoracia; order Bacteriovoracales; family Bacteriovoracaceae; genus JAHDHG01. Next base: position 7,574 of record CALHLC010000050.1, on the reverse strand, counting down.
CTAATATAGAAGATGGTAGTTGTAATATTGCTTGTTGTGGACTTGAAGGTCACGAACTTTATAACTCTAGATGTCAGTCAACTATTGATTCATATAAAAATTTATTAAATATTACAGGGACAACTCAATCAGGGAATCTAAATAATGCCGCAAATTGTGGAAACAAGTTTGGATGTTATTTTAAAGCTCCTGGTTATGTAACAAATTCTAGTAACGGTGATGGATGTACTGCTTGTGCTGAAGATGGAAGTTGTAATATTAGGTGTTGTGGAGATGAGAATGCCACAAACTATGATCCAAATTGTAAGAAAACGTATTCAACATATTTAAATGCTTTAGTTCAAATGAATGTTTCATTTAAAGGAACATTCTCAGATAAGTTTAATTGTAACTATCCAGTAAATGGTTGTAGCTTTCAAAATGGATATGTTTCAAACTACTCGCCGAACAAGAAAGAAGATGGAACATGTAATATTGCTTGTTGTGGACAAGCAGGATTTGAAAATTATGATCCAAATTGTAAAAAATCAATTGATGAGTATACTGCAATTCTTCAAGGCCTAGGATTAACTCTTAGCGGAAATGTTGTTGATAATTTAAATTGTGGAAGAAAGTTAGATTGTGCTTATGAACCAGCTAATAATGATATCCCAGGTTCTAAAGAGAATGGAACTTGTAATGTTCAATGTTGTTCTATTCAAGGTATGGAAAACTATGATCCAAGTTGTCAGGGAACAATAGATACATATAAAGGTATTTTAGCTGGAATGGGAATTGCTCCTACTGGAAATTTATCGAATAATTTTAATTGTGGTGGGAAAGTTGGATGTACTTACCCAGGTGCTTCTAATACTGATCCTGCAGCAACAAAAGAAAATGGTACTTGTACAATTTTATGTTGTTCAGATCAAAGTAATGATTCATATGACCCTAATTGTTTGAAGAAATTTAATGAGTATAAAGGGATTTTAGCAGGATTAAATATTGCTGCCCAAGGTGAAGTAAATTCAATGTATTGTCCTGGTAAGAAATTAGGATGTTCATATGCTGGAGCAATTAATACAGAAGCTGGAAGTAAAGAAAATGGAAGTTGTATCATTCAATGTTGTGCTCAGTCTGGTTTTGAAAACTATGACCCGAATTGTAAGGTTAAAGTTGATGGATATAACTCATTACTATCTAGTTTAGGAGTAACTCTTTCAGGTTCAATTAATACAAGTTATCAATGTGGAAAGAAGAAAGGATGTACTTCAGCTCAGGCTACGAACACTACACCAGGAGCAACTCTCGATGATGGAAGTTGTCAGTTTACGTGTAAAAAATGTGAAGAAGGTTTTTCTGGAGAGACAGATCAAGCTTGTTTAGACAAAGTGACTGAATATCAAGCAATGATACAGGGAATAGGAGTAGCATTTACAGGATCTGTAAATATTCTAAGTTCTCATTGTAAGCCTGAACAATGTTCATTTATGGATAGTAGGGTTACAAATTTTAAAACAGGTGGTGTTGAAAATGGAAGTTGTGACTTTGAATGTTGTTCAGTTGCTGGAATGCAAGGTTTTGATAAAGAATGTAAAGCAGTACTGGATGGATATAAAGCGAGTCTTGCAACTTTAGGAATAACATATACTGGTACGGCTTCATTAGAAGTTGGATGTGGTGAGAAGTTAGGATGTGCTTTTGATCAGGCGTCAAACTTTGAAAAAGAAACAGTAGAAAATGGAAGTTGTAATATCGGGTGTTGTGCTGATGCTGGCTCAGAAAACTTTGATCCTGCATGTTCAAAAAGAATTGATGATTATAAGAAAATATTAACTGATGCTGGGTTAACATCATCAGGAACATTAGATAGCAATTTTAATTGCGGTAAGAAGTTAGATTGTAATTATGATTCAGACTATACAGAAAACCATGTTCCAGGAACAAAAGAAAATGGAAGTTGTATAGTTAATTGTTGTGCAGATAATAAGTTTGAAAACTTTAAAAACAATTGTGAGTCTGTGGCAGATGGATATATGACTTTACTTAATGGATTGAAAATTCCTCTTACAGGAGCAATTAATAAAAATCATGAATGTGGTAAGCAATTAGGTTGTGCTTATGACAAAGCTGAAAATTCTAACCCGGACTTTAAAGAAAATGGATCTTGTACCATTAAATGTTGTTCTAAAGAAGGGTTTGAAAACTTTGATCCTGAGTGTAAAAACACGGTAAGTGGATATACTGCGATCCTTGCTCAACTAGGAGTGAGTCCAACTGGAACAATCAATGACAAATATAAATGTGGTAAAGAGTTAGGTTGTAATTATAAGAAAGCAGATAATTATGATGGAATTAAAAAAGAAAATGGATCATGTGATATTAAGTGTTGTGCGAAGGAAGGATTTACTGGTTTTGATAAAGACTGTAAGGCGAAAGTTGATGACTACATAAATCTTCTTGGAAACATTGCTCCTACGGGTGACCTCTCTAAAGAGTTTCAGTGTGGAGATAAGATTGGATGTATGGAAAAACTAGCGGATAATTTTGATCCAACAGCACAAGCTGATCCTAACTTTGAATGTAAGTTTACAGCTTGTAATAATCCAGGATTTGCAAACTATGATGTAGATAAGAAAATTAGAGATGCATGGAAAGCTTATGGACATGGAACATTATTACCAGGAGAATGTGGAGAGAAGTTAGCTTGTGCTTATGAACCAGCAGAGAACGACGTTCCAGGAGCTCAGGAAAATGGTAGTTGTCATTTAGTAGGATGTACTGATCAAAGATATGATAGCTTTGATCCTGATTTTGATAATGTAATTGCTAAATACAAGGCCATCTTAAAACAATTAGGTTTAAGTTTTTCTGGTAAAATTGTGAGAAATAAATGTACAGGTTTGAAAGGTTGTACTGAAAAGAGTGCCACAAACTTTAATCCGGAAGCAGAAGTAGATGATAAAACGTGTAAGTTTTCTGGATGTATTGATCCTAAAGCAGTCAATTACGATGAAGATCTTCATGATGTCATTAAGGGATTAGATTATAAACCTGTAATTAAAGACTCTTGCAAGTTTAATGAACATTATTCATGTTTATGTGATGCTAAGGGAACTGCTACAAAGTATAGAATTGGAGATCAACTTAAATCACTTGTAATTACTAATAAAGGAATATTGAATTCTTTAGCAGATGGTTATAAAGGATTCACTCTAAATTTTGGTAGGTTATTAGGTGCACTAGCTCCTAATCCAACATGCCAACAAAAGGTTTTTCAATCTTATGTTGATGGATATAACTTTGAAAAGCTTGCTGATAAAGAAGTGCTTCCAAGAAAGAATGTTAGAGACCTTATTGATAGACATTGGCAAAGAGATGCTGCTACAGGAGATTACTTCATTGACGGAGCACCTTATGAGTTAATTGCCATTGTTTTTAGACCAGATCTTGAAAAGCAAGATGATGAAGAAAAAATAGTATCATATGGCGAAGGGAGATTTGTCTTTAAGTTAAAAGACGTAGAAGAAACTGTAAAAGTACCATGTAATACAACGGTGACTACAAATACATGTACAGGATCTAGATATGGATGTCGTAAAACGACAAAAGTCGTAGAAAAAACATGTGATAAAAAAGTCGTGACCAAAGAGCCAAGTCATGTAATTTTTGAGTATGATTTACCAGGAGAACTAGACTGGCATTACAATTGGGCAAAGCTTAAATGTTTAAAAGGAGATGCTTATAAAGATCATCTAGTAAATATTATTAAGTCTTTTGCTTTTACTGATCATAAGTATAAAGAGTGTACATCAAGGAATGTGACAGATACTTATGGCCATACAACTACGGTAAAAGAGTGTAATAGAATGAGAAAACCTCTTTCTCAAGTTCGTGTAAATGACCTTAGGGAATTAGATTTTAACTCAAATACTTCATGGGCCTTATTTGAAATGAGACCTTTAGAAGCAAGTTGTAATGGGTTAGAAAGAGTCGAAATGCCACTTACGCCAATTGATAATGGTGGAGAGCATAGAGATATCAGAGCTGAAGAACAAATTTTTAAGCAAGTTCACCAGAACGATCTTGCCAATGATTTTGTAAGTCAGTTTAACAAGATTGCTGATCCGTTTGAAGGATATACTGTTAACAAACTTGCTTGGCAAAATACTTATTTCTTAGATCATTCATGGGCTAGAGAGTTAGAAGGTCATCAAGCGACGAAAAACTTATCAGAACCTGAAAGATCATTTGCCTTATACAGGTATAGTCTTAATACATGTGCAGGTTGTCACTCTGGAGCATTTGTTCAACATAACTCTAGGGATCCAAATGGTTTAGATTTAACTTCTAATCAAATGGTAAGTAAATACGGAAAATTACGATTTAGAGATATTAAGACAGCAAATGACTTTCTTCATATACATGCAGATGGAAGCTTATCACCATTCATGAAAGAAGACCTTGGTTACAGAGCAGAAGATTTAGAAATGTCATTGACTGATAATTTTTGTGCAGACCCTGGTTCTTTTAGCGATATGGAAGATAGCGTTGACCCAGGAGTGTTTAATTGTGAAATAGATCTTAACTTTGATAACGTTCTTGATGAAAAAGATGTTGCGATTTATAGGCAACTTGCATCTTCATATGCAGCAAAGAAGCAATGTATTACTATTCCAGATCTTAATGGAGATGGTCTGATTAACAAGACAGACCATTCTTGGTATGCAAATTTAATTGGTGATAATGGGTTAAAGCACGCTGCAAATTATGCTCCTAAGTGTAGAAACTTAGAGACGAAGTGTGGGAATAAGTTTGTTTGTCCTAAAGGCCATAAAGCAAAACTAGTAAAAGGAACGAAAGATAAATATATTTGTGAAAGTATAGTTGTTATTGATCCAGCTCCAACGTGTAAGTCATGGCAAAGACTTGTAAGTGTTGGTGGAAAGTTTATTTGCTCTGATATCAGTTGTGGATTCGGTAAAAAGAGACTTGCTAATGGACAGTGTGTTTCAACTCAAACTTGTCCGACAGGTTATAAGGCTAGTGGAACGAGATGTTGTAAGCAGACAATAAATAGAGTTTCTAAGAGAGTATGTAAGCCTACTAAAGTTTGTACACGTACTTACAGAGGAAGATGTTTAAGTTCGACAACAAAGAATGTTTGTTCTACGGTATTTGTGAACCAGCCAGTAACAAGTTGTGTCGCTCCGGGATCAAACCCTGCACCAACCACTCCTACAGTGCCAGTATGTGGATCTGGTAAATCATGGAATAGAATTATTAATAGATGTGTGAGTACAGTAACTCCAACTCCAACTCCTGTCACTCAGCCTAAGGTTTGTACAGGGACATTTAATTTAAAAGTTGGATCGAAGTGCTGTAGACGAGTGACTAAAACAACTCCAACAAGAACTTGTAAAACAGTTAAAGGACAATGTACAAAAACGAGGTATGGAACAATGTCTTGTACGGGATCTAAGCAAGTTTGTACAACTACGAACAAAGCGGTAAGTACCCTTGATTGTGGAGGAGGAAGTATTTCGACTTCTACTCCAACGCCTACTCCAAGATGGCAGCCAACGCCTACTCCAAGATGGCAGCCAACACCTACTCCAAAAGCACCGTCTTCTTATTGTAAGCATGGATTTGTTTACAATAAGAGTATCCATTCTTTTAAGTGTAAGTCTGCTCCTGTTGTGAAGCCTCCAACAAGTACTAGTTCATGTAAAACTACAAAGTTTGCTAATGGACAAGGTTTATTTTGTGCAAATCAAAATCCTTCTTGGAGAAACGTAGTATGTAATGATGGAAGAAGACCATCAAATCCAAATGATTGTAGTACTAGACCTCCAACAAGTACTAGTTCGTGTAAGTGGGAAAGTAGAACATTTGGGGGTAATGCAGGAAGTGGTTTGAGAAACAGTTGTACTAAGCAATGGAAAAGCGTGAGATGTAATAATGGTAAGAGAGCCCCTAGTAGTACAAAGGCAATTTGTATTTAGGAGTAAGCTGAAAAGTTTAATAGTTTTTAAGGAGCTATAATGAAAATAAAGTTATGTATATTAATATTTATATTTGGGAATGTCTCATTTGCTCAAATAGTAAAAACAAATAAGAAGCAAAAAGTTATCCATACAGTTTTTTATAGATGTTCTGATGAATTTAGAGAGTCCGAGGAAGCTCAGGATGAAGTCTTTAATGAGCATCGATGTAAAGGTGGAATTTGGATTAAAGGAATGAGTTCTTTTAAAGTTGCAAAGAAATTTAATCTTAAATGTGGTGAAGGTGAGTTTTTAGAAGTTGTTGCGACAGCAAATAGATGCTTACCTGTTCCAGAGTGGAAGAAAATTGCAACTACAAAAAATATTCGAAAATTCGCTAGGTTTAAAAGCAGAAGATCTCACTAAATCTCAAAAAATTGTTCTTTCTAAGAGCTATTGAGGATGTACAAAACGATTGTTTTGTCCTATGTAATATATATTAGATTACATAGGAGAACTTCAATGGCTAGACATTATATGAATTCAGGTGCAAATATGATTACTCTTAAATCAGGAGATGAAGGGTTTTATGTTGATGTATGTCTTGAGCAACTTTTATCTATAGTAGAAGAGCATAGATATGTGCTTAGGCCTTGGGTAGAGAAAAGTACTGATACTGAATATAACAATGTTCGAATTTTTGTGAAACCAAATGATGGAGGATCAAGGATGTATACTCATTATCTAGAGGTTGTTGAGCCTAAGTCATAATAGAATAGCTTTATTAATATACTCCTTTTTCCCTCTGAAGAATTATTTTTCAGATATTGTTTTGGATAAGACTCTTAGTCTTTTTAAGGTGTTTTTAGTGTAAGGGTTTTCCTTGTCCCATGCATAACCAGCAAGAATACTGATCACAAGTTTTCTGATTCTTCCTCCATGAATTTTATCAAAAATAATATGCTGAAGAGTTTCTTCATACCAGGCTTCTACAAAGTTACTAAAGGTTTGGATTCCAAAATGTAGTGGTTGATAGTAATCCTTGTCCCAGTTAAAAGGCTCACCTTTCAGGTCTTTAATTATTCCTTTGGAGGCAAGTTGAGCAGACTTAAGTGCGATTGTAGCCCCCGATGAAAAGACTGGGTCAATGAATGTTCCAGCGTTTCCTATACATACAAATTTCTCCCCATAAGATTTTTCTATCGCTGAAGCATAATTATAAATAGATTTTTGTTCAAAAAGTGGAGTATATGGACCAATTGATTCTTTGATGGATGGATTTCTATTAATATAATACTCTAACACTTCAGATTCTTTTATAGATTCGGGGATATGATGAGTGATAACTCCGAGGCTATATTGATTTTTCCCTAAAGGAATTCCCCAAAACCAGGTCTTATAGTCTTGTTGGTCTACACCAATAAGAATTTTTTGATTATCCCATTTGGTAGGAGTTAGTGTTTCTATATGTGACCTTCCCCCATTGACTAGTCCAGTCGCTATGTCGTAAGCATTGCGTTATCTGGACGCAACAAATGGAGAAGAAAATGGGAAGGAAAAACTTTAAACCAGAACAAATCATTAAGATTCTAAGAGGTATTGAATCCTTAT
>CALHLC010000049.1 GCA_938034385.1 uncultured Bacteriovoracaceae bacterium | reverse complement strand
CTTTTCTTTCTGCATAACAAGCATGAAGTTATCACTTCGAGAGTAATTATCTACAATCTCTGAATAGTTTATCTTTAAAGGAGTAACCCCAATCTTTACTAACTTATTCGTATCTGAGTTTTTAACAAATACATCTACTTTTTCTTGAACACTGGTCACTACCAGGCTTTTGGAAAATGAATACGTTGATACAAAAAACAAACTAAGTAATATTAACTTCATAAATAATCTCCGTTATGGTCTGATTACTTATCGTGAAAAAATCATTTAGCTTAATTGAGAAGAATATTTTTTAGAAAACAGGAAAAATCTTCCTAAAACAAAAAAGGCAAGAAAACTGATTTTCTCGCCTTTTGGTATTTAAATGAAATGCTTTATTCTATTCAGGACCTAAATCCACAATATTCCAACCATCTGCAATCAAGGCATTTCTTGCAGCAACTGCTCCAGGCTGATATTTAGAATGCGATCTAGTAATCAAATTAGTCATTGTAGTCGTATTATCAACCATTATTAAAAAGTTACTATAGTTCAGGTTAGATAGCGAATACGCTTGATAGAAGATATAATTAAAGTTTGTAACAAGACCTACATCCCAACCAGAGGTATCCGGATTTGCACTACCTGCCTTATAAAACATCGTATACATATTAGTTACTTTACTAGTATCCCAACCAGATGTATCTGGGTTTGCACTACCTGCTCTATTAAACATTCCATACATATCATTAACATTTGCCGTATTCCAGCCAGACGTATCCGGATTTGCTGAACCACATTTATAAAACATATGTCTCATTTTTGTAACAAGAGATGTATCCCAACCAGAAGTATCAGGGGTTACACTTACAGCATTATAAAACATCTCATGCATAGTTGTAACTTTAGCTGTATCCCAACCACTTGTATTTGGGTTAGCACTTGTTGCATTTCTAAACATTCTATTCATGTTTGTAACTTTGGCAGTATTCCAACCACTAGTATCCGGACTAGCACTAGAGGCATTATAAAACATTTGATTCATCGTAGTCACTAAAGAAGTATCCCAACCTGAAGTATCTGGATTAGCACTTGTTGCTCCAAGGAACATATTCTGCATATTATTTACTTTCGACGTATCCCAACCACTAGTATCTGGATTAGCAGCTGGAGCATAAGCAAACATACTTAACATTGTGGTAACTTTCGATGTATCCCATCCAGAAGTATCTGGATTAGCAACAGTTGCTCCATTGAACATATTCGACATACTTACAGCTTTTGCAGTATTCCATAAGCTTGTATTTGGTTGAGCAACAGGTGCTCTATAAAACATACTCGTAAAATTCACACCATTTGATACATTCCAATTTGTTACATTAGGATTAGCAACATCGGCATTTCCAAAGATACCTGTAAATTCTGTAACTTTAGAAACATCCCATCCTGAAACATCAGGGTTAGCCGTCTCAGCATCATAAAATAAGTAATACATATCTGTAACACTTGAAGTATCCCATCCAGAAGTATCAGGATTTGCAGCTTTTGCGTATCCAAACATATATGCCATACTAACTACCTTCGAAGTATCCCATCCAGAAGTATCTGGATTTGCAAATGGAGATTGATAAAACATTGCATGCATGGTCGTTACTTTGGAAGTGTCATAACTACTTGTATCTGGATTAATAATCGCTGCCGCTCTAAACATATTGGCCATGTTCGTAACATTGCCAGTTTTTCCTCCACTAACACTTGTTAGATTACTACATCCATAGAAAGCTCCATAGAGGTTTACCCAACCCATATCTCCAAGATCTGTAACTGAAAATATTTTTAACTTGTCTCCACCATTATTAAATCTCCAATGAGTAGCTATTCCATACATTGTAACTGTATATGAACCTGCAGTGGCATAAGTATGGATTCGATTTGGATCATTTCCAGATGTTACTACGCTATCAGGAGATCCATCTCCCCAATCAATAAGAAGATCATAAGTTCCGCCATTAACAAATGGCAAAGTTATCGTTTCATTTGCACCAGATGTTTGCCATACAGTTTTCATTGGTTCAGTAGAAGCATACATAATTGTAAACTGAGTAGCCGCAGTACTTGGATTCCCGGCAGCGTCTTGAGCTGCTCCAAGAGGAATATCAACTGAAACTGTACCAAAGTTTGATGCACTTATATCTGCAGTAAATACAGTTGGTCCACCAGCAAAGTTACTTGCCGTACCATTATTTATAAATAAATCTGAAACAGTAAACCCACTAACATCCTCTGAAAATGTTATGGTGATAGGAAAAGTTGGAGTATTCACTGGATTTGGAGAAGTTGTCGTTATAGTAGGTACAGGAGGAGTATTATCAACAGCAAAACTAAAAGGAGTAGATGCACTAAAAATAGTAGATACGTTTCCAGCTTTATCATAAACTTTTGCACTTATATAATAATCAAAACCTGCAACAAGAGTAAAATTAAACCCATCAACACCATTTACCATTTGATACTGAGAAGTAATATCTCCACCAGGAACTGTTTTAAAGCTCATAAGATTTTCTGCATCACCTACATCAAAACCATCAGCATCATCATCATAACCAATAGCTAATTCATAATGATCAATGGCATTACAATTATCTGTTCTTGTAACAGATGACCATGTCGCAAGAGGAGCTTTGTTAGTAGCTAAGTCCTCACCACCAGCAGAGATATCTATATCTCCACCTGTCATAGTAGGAGCAGTATTATCATGAGCAAACCAAACATTTGGATCAGTTGCTGCAATAGATGGATTTCCAATATCATCATAAGCTAAAATTTTTGGATAATTATGATTACATTCAACAATTGAGTTTAATCCCGTCCAAGTATGACTTGTAAATGTTCCAATATTTAACATTGCTTCTAAATCTTCGTCGCCAATATTTGTCCCTAGAGCAATTTCAATATGATCAAAATCTGGCTCAGTTGGATTCGTCCAAGAAACGCTAGGACTTGCAACTGGCAACGCCCCACTTACCCATTGAGTTGCAATAGCAAGGTTGGTAGGTGTACTAGGTCCAGCAATATCAACTTTCCATGGAGCACTAGAACCTGGAGCTGAATAGTTTCCAGCTTCATCAACCGCTCTAATAGTCACATAAAAATCATCAACTGCGTTAAGAGAAAAAGTCATCCCATCAACACCACTTTGAGCTTTATACTGAGTAGTGGCCGTTCCACCTGGAATTTCAGTCCAATCAAGAGTATTGTTTATATCATCACTTCCAAAACCATCAGCATCATCATCTCTACCAATTGCAATTTCATAATGATCAAGAGAACATGAATCTGTAACAGCAGTCCAACTTGCTTCATTAGCAACAAAGATATCTGAAGTGTTTCCAATTAAAGAAGTAGTTGGAGTTTGAGGTGCAGTAGCATCATATTTAAATGTTGCTATACTTGAAGCAATGCTTGATTTTAATCCAGCTGCATCAACACTTCTTACGACTACTTGGTATTCTTGAAAACATTCTGTTAAGCTTGCATTAATATTTGGAAATGCATGAGTATTAGTAGAGCTTGCAGTTGTAAAAGCTACCGCATTAGCAACTCCACTACCAGCAGATCCAACACCAATCTCAGCAAAAGAGAAATCTGAAGTTGGATTTGTCCAAGTTGCAGTTTGATCGATAATCACACTACTTAACCATGGTTTACTAAAAGTAATATTTGTAGGAGGGTTTGGAGGAGTAGTGTCTACAAAGATAGCTGAAACAACAGGAGCAACACCTACAAAGTTTAAGTTAGCATTATTTCCTGAAAGATCGGCAATAGATCCACCATTTAGAGAAACTGCATTAGTATCAAATGCAATCCCATCAAGGTCATTATCTCCTGCAACTACGGTATATTCAAAAGTTAAAGAATTTAATGTATTTGAAACCATGTCAGCATATTTCGTAACGCCACCAACATCAATTCCTATTCTTGGTTGACCAGTAATAACTAGTGACTCGTTATAAGTTAAAACAAGTGTTAAAACATCATTTTCAACTAAAATTCCACTTGGTGGAGTAACAGTCATTCCAGCAGCAAGAGGTGGAGTAGTATCATCATTACTAACTGCAACAGGAACAGTTGTTTGAGAACCATATTCTATAGAAATATTCCCACCTGAGATAGGTAAAGGAGAAGTTCTATCAACCCAAGCTTGAACGTCAGCTTGATAAATTACTCCAGGCTTTAATCCATTTAATTTGGCAAAAGTTGAAGTAATATTTGAAGGAACAAATCCATCTAAATATAAATCAGCATAGTCTGGACCAGCGGCTCCATAGATATCACCTAATTTATTTGTAGCATTTGAATCCGTAATATCATAATCATTCGTTCCATCACTAATAATTACTCTATACTCATCAAAGATCCCACCAGTAGATGTATCAGCAGGAACAAAATTTAAATAAACATTTGATGGATTAGTTACGTCATTCGTCGCATTATCAATCCCAGCAAAAACTGCAATTGGTGGTTTTGTTTGTTTGATAATAAATGTTCCATTTGCATCATTACCAGCACCACATGTTGGATCACCAATGAGATCAGGACAAGCCTTCATCAAGAATGCATGATAAGTAAATGAGTCTAAACCAATCATCGCTTGACTAATTGCAAGAGGATCTAGAATTGTTATAGATTGAATATTTGGATCTAAATAATTAAATGTAGAGTTTGCATCAATCACTGGGTGATAAAATAATTTATAACCAACATAACCACCTGTAGCAGGTGACCAATGAGCAGTTGCTTCATTTATCCCATTTTCTCCATTAGCAAGAATAACATCTTCAATACCACTAAATACAATTGGACCTGAAGCGATCTGAGTTTTACATTCTGAAAACTCAATATTGTTTTCTTCTAATTGAGAAGTTGGATCAGCAGGATCTCCTTCAGTAACAGCAGTTACTCTGAAGTAATAATCAGTATTAGCACTTAAACCTGCAACTGTTGCTTGCTCTTGAGTTGCATTTAGAATTGTCATTACCCCTCTTTGTGGAGAGCTTGTTTCTAAACAATCAGTACCTTCAGATTTTTCACAATAATAAATTCTATAAGAACCAACACTATGAGGAAGATTTCCAAATAGTCCATTAGGATAAATTCCACCTTTATTCCAGAAAACATTTAATTGATTTTGACCATTTCCACCCGGGAAAGGCTCACATCTATCAATACCATCAAAGTCTGGATATAAATCAGATGGAAGATTTATTTCATAATAAATTGAATTTGTATCTGCAACATCCCTATCAATATCAATCGCTCGAACTAATAGTCTATGTGTTGTTCCAGAAGGAAACCCTGATGTAGTTAAGTGATAAAGACCATTACTGTCTTTAACCATATTCCCACCATTGTCGGCCGTTAAAACATTCCCACCTTCATCTTGGAGTTGGTATCTAAAATTACCACTTCCTCCAACTGCCGGTCTAAACCGAACTGAAGCCTTTGTGTTTGAAACCCATAACCCGCTTTCAATTCCAGAGAAAGCAAAGTCTTGGACAGGATCATTAACAGTAGACTTATCTACTTCTCCATTGTCCTCTATTGTCCCTACACAAGAAACTAGAAATAATGACATCATCAAAATCAAAATTTTAGATTTAACCACTTACGTACCACCTTTAAGAAGTAAATTTTCTTTAGCCCATATATTTTAAACTTATTACAAATAATAAACTGTCTAAAATGCTATTCGGCTATAATTCCGTATACTTAAGCCATGCTAATGGTAGTTTTTTAATTTCTAAAATTTATGAATTCTGGCACTTTTTCTTGGCAAATTAGAGTTTTGTAACATTTATGATTTCAGTTATAGGTAAGAAGCTTTTAACAAATTAAACTTCGATCGAATTTGATTTAATATACTCTGTGATTGCTTTTGAGTTAGCTTTTGTTACTAAATTAAATTCTAAAGCTGTTTTATAACTATCCCCAGATTTATAAGACCTTTTTACATCTGCAAAAATACTAAACGCCTCATTATTAATTTTTAATTCCTCACCTTTAATAAACATCTCTTGAGATTCTATAAGTGCTCCAGAATTAGATAAATCTACTAATCTAGCATTAAAATTTTCAGAACTTTGAGAAGAGATTACATAAATATATCCATCAACAGGATGTCTAGGTTCCTTTCTTACATGCATCATATTTCTTATATGCTGGAGAATTGGTTTTAGTAAAAAGTAATCAATAAGAACCAAAACTGAAATAATGGCCATAGGAGTAAAGAAATCTGTCTTAAAAAAAATCAACACAAAAGAACAAATCGAAAAAACAAAGCTCAATGTTCGCTCTCTCTTAGAATCTTTTAATATTAGAGCTGAGTTGAGAATCCCTAAAGAGCCCAAAGCAAACCAAATATAAGCAAAATATTTATTTTCCTCACTTATTGATATTTTTCCTGTAAAAAGTAAGAATGCATAATATCCAAGAAGCCCTACTAGAAATAAAATAATCCCAATGTTTAAAGAAGAACTGAACAGATTATAATAGGATTTCTCACTAACTTTTTTCTTTTTTACAAAATGTTTATTCTTATTTTTAAATTTTCTCTTTGTATCAATTATTTGATCAAGATCTGGATACGTATCCCCATATAATGCCGTAGTTAAAAACGAATTATTTTTTGCTGAAATTCTAATCTTTGCCGATAAAGCAGCATTGCAAGTCAAAACAATACATGGAGTTTCATTCTCTTTAGAGAAAAAATTCAACCTATCTATAGAAACAGTCGGTTCATTGTCCGTATCAATAACAATATACTGAACATTTCCATCAAGTGCCTTTTGCACACCATCTTGTAAATTATCATAAAATCGAAAGTCTTTAGAATGCTGCTTAAAAAAGTCCTCGAGAGGTCCTCTGTCTTTATCTTTATCTATTATGCCTATAATCATTTTTAATCTTTAAAATACACCCCAAGACCTAATTTTCTCTTTTTCTCTGTTGTTTCAACTTCTTTAGATTCAAGAATCTTAATTTCAACTCTATCGTTTAAAACAATGTTTTCTTTAATATTTTCACCAAATTTATCCTGATTTGCTAGAATCGGCTCAGTGGAACCTCTTCCAATTGGTACAATGTTCTTATTGTTAAAGCCAAAGAATGCAAATCTTTGAGCAACTGCCGAAGCTCTCAAAGAACTTAGATGCCATTTTGAAATCAGACTCTTTTTAGAAATGGGTAAATTTGAAGTATGCCCTTCAATTAAAATCTTATACGAATCATCTCGTGTTTTAATTAAATCAATTAAAGCATCTAGTTGTGAAAGCATTTCATCATTTAATTCATATAAATCATTTTTAAATAAAATAGTCCCACTAAAGCTAACTATTAACCTTTCATCTTTTTTTGAAATCTTCGTCATCTTTTGAAGCTTTGGATGACTAGCTACTTCATCTGTAAGAGTCGTTAGTTTAACATCTGATGATTTATACTTATCGACATTAAAGTGCTTTGAAAGTTCTTGTACTTTCTTTGTAAACCCTACAGGCTCATAATTTGCTAGGGCCATCATCAGAATAAAGAAACAACAAATTAATGTCATCATGTCTGCATAACTTACAAGCCATGTACCTTCGTCACTTTCCATTCTTTTTCTTCTAACTTTATTTTTTCTCATTTATTTCTTCTTATATTAAGCGTTAATAACTTCTTTCCAATCAAGTCTTTTAGACTTTGGAAGAAATGAGTTCATTTTTTCAGCAACAACAACTGGGTTTGTTTTCTTTAATAATAACTTCACACCTTCAATAATAATGACATTTTTTTCATATATCTCTTCAGAGTCACCTTTAAGATTTTCAGCTATAGGAAGTAAAATAAGGTTTGCTAAGATCGCTCCATATAAAGTTGTAATTAGGGCTACGGCCATCATTGGTCCAATCGTCCCGATTGCATCTTCTGAAGTGGCAAGGTTTGCTAGTAGAGCAACCATACCCATAGTAGTCCCGATCATTCCAAACGCTGGAGGAAATTTTGACATTGTCTGGAATAAATTAGCCTCTTTTTCATTATTTAATAATTGATTTTCATTTCTACTCTCAAGTAAATCTACAAGATCTTCTCCTTCAACAATTCCATCATCTATAGTTTGAACAGACTCTTGCAGGAAATCATCAGTTATTCCAGGTATTAAACCACTTAGACTTTCACCTTTTCTATAAGATTCTGTTAAAGTCATTAATTCCATAATAAGGGTTCTAAACTCATAGTTTTTTCCAAAGAAAAACCTTCTAATAAAAACCATAAATAGTTTGAATAATCTTCTTATATCAACACTTAAAGCAATCGCGATAATCGTACCAACAAGAACAATAAACAAACTTGTTGCATCAAAATAAATTAAAGGCTGATTACTCGAGGTCCATAAAAAACTAACGTATACATATAAGATTGATGACAAGAACACCAATACCGCAAATATATTCACTCACTACTCCTTAGATTAACTTTTATATAGTATAATTGTTAATCTAATTTTTGCCATGCATTTTTTGTATTGGGTCATAACTTCCTAAATAAACAATAATTAAAAAATGATACTTGATCTTAGTAGTTGAAATTTTTTAAACAAAAAAGCCCTCAAATACTTGAGGGCTTTTAAAAGAAAAATATATTTCTAAGTATTAATATCCGATTCTAGTTACACACCTTGCACCACCACGAGGGGTTACACTTGGAACAAATTCAGTAGTATAAATCGACGAATTATTCTGTGGAGCTTCACCTATGCTTGCTCCTCCACCTGCTTGAGCATTAACAGTAATATTCTGACCAGATAAGTCTGAATTAAAATGCCATAGCATGAATCTAGTATTTGCAGCCTCTGTTGATATATCAATTACTTTAGGACCAGCTGATCCTGGATCATCGGTAAAAGTCGCGTAATGCTCTCCTACACATCCTAATGGTCCTTCTCTTTCAGCAATTCCAGTTGCTAAGTTTAGACATGTATTATCTAAAGCAATTGGATCAAGGTGATTTTTCGTATTGATTCCAGATACGGTCTGAAAATGCTTAGTATAGTCGATATTATTTATTAAGCTATCAGTAAAAGAAGTATAAGTAGTTGTCTCTCCTTTTCCAAAACCAGAAACTTGTGAAGTCGTCCATTCTTTTAATCCACCAGCAGCTTGTTCAATTAAAAACTTCGACTGACAATCTACTTGATTACCCGTTAATGGATCTGTCACATCATATCCACATAGTGTAGAGTCATAGAAACTTCCACTTTCAAGAGCAGCATAAACTGAATGCTCTAACCTATTAGGTAATGACTTTTCAAATGCCGTTGAAAAGAATGATTCTGAAGATGAGTAAGTAACACTCTTTGATTCACAATGAAGAAGAGAATTATCAAAATTCATCTCAAGAGGAACTCCTTGAGAAGAGTTAATTATTGCATTTGTAGATTGATAAAGCCCACTAGTTTCAAACATATCTACTGATAAGTCATAGTCATGATTTACCATTACTGGTGCATTATTTTCGTCTAAGTATTCACACCCATTTGAATCTGGGTCAAAGCTTGCAAGAGTTGTATCTGCTAAGTCCATCGACTTACAGATATCCCTATTCATCATAAACTTATGAACTAATGATTCAAATTTATTTGGGATAATTATCCTCAAGTCAGCGATAGGATAATCACTAGATAAGATTTGTGAAATCGCTCCGTTTTTTTCAGGAACAACTTTATAATAAAACACTTTTAAAGGAGTATTGGTAACGTTCTTATCTTCATAAGTATAAGTCGCACTACCATCTCTACTTATTACTGCATGTGGTGAGTCAGCATAAATATCAATATCATCTTTACTAGATTTGAAAACAAAGTATTTATCAGCATCTCCATCAGCATCATCCATAGAAAACCAAGTAAAGCTAATATAACCTAAACTCTCTGGAAGATAATTCCCTCCAGCAGCATTTAGTTCATCAGCATAAGCTTCATTATATCCAATCGAGTAAACTTCATCCCAACCATAATGCTTGGATCGAATATTTTCAGTAAGTCCTTTGGAATTAATCTCTATTTGCTCTGTAAGCATCGTTCCCGCAATAGCTCCTGTTTCATAAGTGGCTATAAAGTTTTTATTTTCATTCACTCCAATATTTGCAAACACAGGGTTAAATACTAGATTTAAGTAACAAGTTGATCCAGCTGCAATAGTTGCCCCACAAGTTGGAGATGTACTAGAATTATCTTCAAATAAGAATGATCCTCCTGCCATATCATGAGTAAAGTTTGTGGCATCAGTTTCACCTGTATTAGTAAGTGATATTTCATGTGTATATGTTTGATCTATTACTTGTCCCTCAAAGTCATGCTCATAAAAAGGAAAATTCCCTAATACTTCGCCAACATCTATTTTAGCTGGACTTAAACCTGTAGTTTTCAGATCAAACGTTTCAGTTGTGTAAGTTGCACCATTAAAATATCTAAGCTGAACCTCATAATTTGTAATCCCTAAAGAATTCGGATTAAATTCAACCCCAAAAACACAATCACCAGTTGCGTTCATGTCATTACCGGCTGCGTTTGTACAAGTTCCAGTATTATTAAGTAAATATTCTTCTATAGGAGAAGCTCCCGCTACATAATCTGGAAAAACAAGCTCCTCACCAGAACCACCAGTTAAAGTTGTAATACTACCATTTAGTAATAATGCATAATGAATATCTGTAGCAGTTTGAGTACCATCATTTTGGATCTTAAAAGTTTTAGAAGTAGTATTATCCGGTCCAACCGTAGTAGCGAGCTCCAACTCACTTATACTTGAAACCCCTTCATAAGGATTAAGATTTGCAACCGTAGCTGGATCATATCCTTTATAATAAACTTTCACATATGATGTATATTCAATGAAGTTTACATCATCAGGACTAACTTTATCTCCAAGTGTATATTTAATCTCTATTTCTGAGTTCTCAAGGGCCGAACTTAAGTAATTCACATCAAAAGAGGCTTGACACTCCGAACCTGAAGAAACATTTGCTCCTGTCTTACATCCTGATGAAGTTTTATATATAGCACTACCGCTACTTACACTTACACTATTTATCCCAAGAGGAAACCCTCCAGAATTACCCAAGCTAAAAGTAATAGTTTCTTGAGTACCTATAGCTCCTAACCCTCCATCTACGACAGCTAAGTCAAAGTTTGTAGAGATAGTATTTAAAGTAATTTGAGAAGTCGCAACAGTTGCAGCTGTTGAATATTTACGAGTTACGGAAGCATCCCCTGTACTGGTAGAAGATCCAACTCCTGGATAATCAGCAACATAAGTAATATATGTGACCTTATCTCCAGCTTCAGAATCGATAGTTGCAATTTTTGCAGTATCTACAAACTCAACATCAAGAGCATATACATCAGAAACTTCTGAAGTTGCTCCAAATACAATATTTAAATTGGTCGCTACGTTTCCATTAACGGCTGCTAGCCCTCTCATTTCATAAAAACATTGATCCTGAGGATTAAGTGCAGTTGAAGTTGCAATTAATTCTAAACAGTTTTTGATGCCATCTGAATCTACAGTAGTAGTATTCACAGCACTAAAATTAGTTGTATTACTTATTTGTAAAGAAAAAGTACTTTCAGATATTCCACCAATATTTCTAATATAAATTTTTTCTAACAATGCACTATTTGCGACTGATTCCCCTGATCGACTGGCACTTCCGTCATATTCTTCAAATACTAATTCACTCTTTAAATCTAAGTTTCCAGTTATAGCAAAGTCGATTTCTCTTTGAACAAAATTATTTGAAAGATCAATTGATTCATCTGTATATTGAATTTTTAAATTCGCATTTATCAATGTATCTAAAAGTGTATTGTAAACAGTTAAAGTCGGCAGTAATGTCACTGTAAAAGTACACTCATCTCCAACATTTAAAACCTGATTACAACTTTCTGTCACAGATAAATATTCTCTACCTTGACCAGACAAACTAAACGTTCCAATTGTTACAGGAGTATCACCACTGTGCTTGATTTTAAAAGTCGCCGCTTCAAAAATTCTCGAATCATTTGAAACGAGTGTATTAGCAGGTACCACCCAATTGTTTGCTGGGGCATCTAAGTCATCAAAAGTTTCTATAAAGCCTGATTTAATAATATTACCTTCAAGGGCAATATCAAGTGTATTAACTATACCAGTCTTTAAGTTATCATAACTTAAATTTAAATTAGGATAATTGAATGATTGCGTTCCCAAAGTAACAATAGGACTCATCGTCGCATTTAAAATACAAATTGTATTTGGAGGGATAATCACCTCTCCAGGTGCAGCGAATATTTCATTAGATAAATTTGTACAGTCAGTAGTATCAATATTAAAATTTAAATCACTCATCGCTGGTGAATTAACACTTTTTACTACAGCGGCGTTGTGTCCAATGTTTCTTAGTTGAAAGCTTATATTTTTAGTAGATCCACTAATTAAGTTTTGAAACTTTACTAAAGGAGTAGTTTCTAAAACACCTTCGAGAGAATAAACACCCGCTCTTACATCTGTTCTCAAGGTTGAAACAGCAGTCGTTGTTGGATTCTCAAGAAAGTTTATTTCAAAGTAATGAAAATAATCATCATACACAGAAACTAAATTTGTATCTACTTTCACTACTAAATTACATGTATCATTTTCGCTTAAAATTTGATCCGTTGAAGAACAAGTTGTTAAAGGATCACTAAAGTCAATATTAAAAAGAGTATCAGTCCCTTGTTCTAGAATTATACTTAAAATTCTAAGATCTAATTCTCCTGTGTTTTTCACCTCTACATTTAAAGACTTCGTATCATTGAAATCAATGTCTCCAAAATTTACAATATCTGGTTGAACATCAATTGATCCATTTGTTCCTGATACAGACTTAATTCTTGTTGCTGCTTCAGAATACCCTAGCCCATCTTTATATTTTAATTTAAATTCAACATCATGCTCAACAGATGCTGTTGGCAAATAAGCAATTGATAACAAACATGTCTGATTAACCTCTAACCGATCTGTACAAGTTCCATTTGCTCCAGGAAACTCCGCACTTTGCCCCGAATATCTAAAAATCAGACTAAAATCTTCATCATCGTAGAAAGTTTCAAAATTACTGATAGCTAATCTACCTGTATTCTTAACTAGAATATATCTTTCATGGACTGTACCAATAGGCACAGGACCAAAGTCTAGATTCCCATTAACAAAGGTAATTTTACCCAAGTCATTTGGATCCACTATAAAATTATTTTCATTGTCTTCTTCATCTCCTACTTGATTATTACAAGAGACAAGCAAGACAAAGAAAAAGTACAACAACAAACGTACAACATTCATAAATTTTCCTCTATCTTCTAATCAAATCCATACATAAGTGTTTCATCATCATTGGATCCACCATTATCATTTGATGGTTCATACCAAGCACCTATTCTTTCATTTGACTCGAAAGTGGTTCCTTCAGCTAGATTTACTAGCCTACCTTTATAAGGAGCAAGGGCATGACCACCAGTTTTTGTCAGTGTCAGTGTTTGATTTGATCCACCAGGCTCTCTATAAGTAATGACAGCTGGCTTATCAGACCCAAATGCAATATATTCAGCAGCAATGTTTATCGCATAGTTCTTTCTCATTTTAATCATAGGAATATGTGAGGCAGAACAGTTACCATTACCATCAGCGGTACTTCTTGCAGTCATTTCATTTTGTCCGATTACTCTCGAAACTTCTCCAGTATAAAAAGACCCACCACCACTTAATGAAGTATATGTAGAGTTTGAAAATGTTCCCGTAGCAGGACTAGCTGAGTTTGATTGATACTCTTCATAAGAAGTATTATCTACAACAACATTATATTGCCCACTACCTGATTGATATCCAATAATATCTTTAGATAAAGGCATTACTGGATAAGGATCAATTACTCTATTGGCTGCAGCATCTTCAGAGTATACATATCCTGTAATGACACCAGTACTTATAACATGATAAGAACCATCATTTGGTAGTGTAAAAGTATGGAAATCATCTTCATTAATAGTAATAGAAGTTTCTAATGTTCCATCTCTATATACTTCAATTAAATTTGTATCCTCAAAAGAAAAGACTGTATAAATATGTGCTGGATCTCTAGATCCATTGAATAAAAATTCTCTTCCTGCCCAAGCAGCAACATTCCAAACAATATTTCCTTTACTTGTTGCTCCTCCAGCTCCTCTTCTTCCTGCTACAAAGAATTTCTTAGTAGAAGTTAAAACATCATTTTGAACTGTTGCGAGTTGATGAACTTCACCTTTATTTAAAGTTGTTTCATTCACTCCATTTAAATTTATAACAACACCATTTTCAAGTGCAACAATTTTACTATCTGTTGATCCTCCAAGATTTAGAGCAGCATTTTCACTACCATTAAAAAATGGGTGATTTGGAAATGTTTTTTCCGTTACAGGAGCTGAAGCAGGTGAATAAGATCCGTTAAAAGCCGTTACTCTAAAGTCATATTCAGTTAGAGCTGTTAAGCCTGTTACAGTAACACGTGGATCATTTGAAATACCATCAGCATAAGTTAACCATGTACCACTAGATGTTTCTTTATATTCAATAATATAATCAGTGATAGCTGTTCCATTATCATTTGGTTCAACCCAACCAAGCTCAATTTGTGTCACGCCAATCTCTGCTGGCTCAACAGTCGCAATTTGATCAGGTGGATCAATGAACATAAATGGTGTGGATGATGTAATCTCTGTAGAAATATTTCCTGCTTCATCTACAATACGTAGTGAAACGTAGTAATCAATACTCCCTACAAATCCTAGAGAAAATCCATCTACACCATCAACAATCTGATATTGAGTTATCGTATTCCCACCTGGGACTTCAGTAAAAGATAATAAGTTATCAACATCTCCAGCATCAAATCCATCAGCATCATCATCAAATCCAACCGATATCTCATAATGAGAAATAGTATTACAATTATCTGTTCTCGTTGTTGAACTCCAATTTGCAATTGGTGCCGTTCCAGGTAAAGCCTCACCACCAGCAGAAATGTCTATAACATCTCCTCCAGCAAAAGTAGGAGCAACATTATCCCAAGCAACCCATACATTCGGATCAGTTGCAGCAATAGATGGATTTCCGATGGTATCGTAAGCTATTACTTTAGGATAATTTTTATTACAATCTACAATCCCTGCATTAAGACTAGGCCAAGCATAACTTGTAAAAGTTCCAATGTTTAATAAACTCTCTATATCTTCTAAACCAATACTTGAACCAAGTGCAATTTTGATGTGATTAAAATCTGGGTCACCTGGATTTGTCCATGAAACAGTAGGACTAATTAAAGGTAATGCCCCACTAATCCAATTAGACGTAATGGCAAGACTTGAAGGAGTGCTTGGTCCTGCAATATCTACTTGAAAAGATCCCGAACTCGCTGGAGCAGCAGGATTTCCAGCTTCATCAACCGCTCTGATAGAAACATAAAAGTCTTCACTAGCATTTAGTGTGAAAGTCATTCCATCAACACCACTTTGAGCTTTATAGTTTACAGTTCCAGAGCCACCAGGGACTTCACTCCAGTCTAAAACATTATTTAAATCATCACTTCCAAACCCATCTCCACCATCATCATCATATCCAATAGCAATTTCATAATGATCAATCGGACCACAATTATCACTTGTAGATCCCCAACTAACTTCATTTGCAACAAAAATATCATTTGTTGTTCCTACAAGATTTACAGTAGTTTGGGTTGGTGCTGTTTCGTCAAACTTAAAAGTCTGAGCACTTGCAGCTACTGTTGAAAATAATCCTGCAGCATCTACACTTCGTACCATTACTTGATATTCAACATTACACTCGATTAGTGGCCCAGTATTCAAAGCAAAAAAAGTATGATTTGAAGGTGCAATTGCATTTGTAAAAGCTACTGTATTTGCAGTTCCACTCCCATTTGATCCAATCCCAACTTCAGCAAAAGCAAAGTCTGTTAAGGGGTTTGTCCAGGAAGCCATTTGATCAACTGTAACAGCACTAATCCAATCATTAGTAATAGCAATACCTGTTGGTGGATTAGGTGGAATAGTATCAACAAAAATTGAATCAACTGGAGGTTCAACTCCGATAAAGTTTAGATTTGCATTATTCCCTGATAAATCTGCGATTGTCCCACCATTAAGAGAAACTGTACTTGTATCATATTCAATACCATCTAAATCATTATCTCCAGCTTGAATTTCATATTCAAAAGTCATAGTCATTGCAGTATTAGAAACCATCGATGCATATTTTGTTACTCCACCAATATCAACACCAATTCTTGGAGTACCAGTAATTACTAAATTTTCATTATAAGTTAAAACAAATCTTAAAATTTCTGTTTCTTTCAAAGTTCCTGTTATTGGACTTACGGTCATAACAGAAGCTAGAGGTGCTGTAGTATCATCGTTACTAACAGGAACAGGTACAGTTGAAGTAGTTCCATAAGCAATAGTGATATTTCCTCCTTGAATAGGTAAAGGAGAAGTTCTACTAACCCAAGCTTGCACATCTGCTTGATAAATCACGCCTGGCTTCAAACCATTAAGTTTAGCGGAAGTATTCGAAATATTTGTTTCTACAAATCCGTCAAGATATAAATCTAAATAGTCTGACGGTGCAGAAGGATATAAAACTCCTAATTTATTTGTAGCATCAGAATTTGTAATATCATAATCATTCGTACCATCACTAATAATTACTCTATACTCATCAAAGATCCCTCCAAAGCTGGTGTCCGCTGGAACAAAGTTCAGGAACACATTTGATGGATTATTAACGTCGTTAGTGCTAAAAGCTATCCCTGCAAACGTTGCAACAGGTGGCTTCATCTCTCTAATAATAAATTTTTCATTAGCATCGTTTCCAGCGTTACAATTTGGATCTGCAATTAAGTCAGGACAGGCCTTAACTAGAAAAGCATGATGAGTAAATGAGTCAAGTCCTACAAGATCAGTACTTTGTTGTAGTGGATCTAAAATAGTAACACTTTGAACATTAGGATCTAAATAATTAAAAACAGCATTAGCATCAATTGTTGGGTGATAATATACTATATAACCAGTATATCCACCGCTAGCTTGGGCCCACTCAACTGAAGCTTCATTGATTCCATCTTCACCCTCAGCAATAATTACATCTGTAATTCCTGTGAAAACAATTGGACCAGAAGAAACTTCTGTCTGGCATTCCGCGAACTCAATATTTTCTTCTTCATAAACAGGAATCCCTGCACCAAGGTCTCCTACTGATAATGCAGTCGTTCTAAAATAATACTTAGAATTTGGCAACAACCCTGCAACTGTTAATTGAGTATCAAAAGGATTAGTTACATTTATCTCTCCCCTATTAGGTGTATTTTCAAACAGACAATTCGTACCTAATGACTTTTCACAATAATACACTTTATATGAACCAACACTATTATGTTTAAACCCAAAAAATGCATCAGGAATAATTCTACCTTGATCCCAAAAAACATTTAATTGTGTTGCACCATTGGCTCCAGGAAAAGCTTCACATCTTTTAACACCATTAAACTCTGGGTAATCTCCAGCAGGCAAAGCAACTGTTACGTAATTATTATTAACATCAGGGATTTCTCTATCTATATCGATAGCTCTTACTAAAACTCTATTTGATGTCCCAGACACAAAACCAGCATGCGAGAGATGAAACATCCCATTAGAATCTTTAACTAAGTTATTACCATCTTCTCCAGTAAGAACATTTCCACCTTCATCAAGAAGTTGATATCTAAAATTTCCAGACCCGCCTAATGCAGGAAAAAACCTTACAGCTAATCGAGTGTTTGAAACTGCAATCCCTTGTTCTGCACCATTAAATATAAAGTCTTGATTAGGTGAACTAACTGTAGAATCATCTTTCTTCCCATTATCTTCTAAGGTTCCAACACAGGACATAAGAATAAACATAAGCAATAAAACTAATTTCATAATACGTACAACCTTTTTTCGTTCTCTAATAATTTAGCATTAAGAACTTGTATTTCTTTCCAGTTATTTATTCGGTAATAATTCCAGAAACTTAACACTTTTTTTTTTGGGATTTAAAAAATGATTTTTTGTATTTTATGACAATAAATTGAGTCACTTCTCTCTCAACTTTTTAATTCGATTTATAGTTAAAATTTTCAAGACTCTTAGAAATATTTGCTCAGAAAAATCATTGCTAATACTTACTCATCCCTCAGAGTAATAAGGCAAGCCTGAAAGTGACCACTTTTTTTACTAATTACTAATTATTCACAATAATTATCTTCATATAATTCTATAGAAACTATTAAAATAACTAGTTAAATATTTCTTGATAAAATTACTCCTACAAGTGCTATTATTTTTTAACGAATTGATAAACATAAAAACTTATCAATTACTTAGAGTGGGCTTTAATCGAAGACTCTTATTTTTAATGGTTCGTATGTCACTAACCTAAGGTAAGAAAAGGTTAAAATAAGAATCTTGAGTTTAAAGCCACTACAAGACGAGGTAATCCAGAGATTCTGTTTTACTTCACGTGGATGGCTTATAGTTATTGCTGAATAGCAATAACTAGTGCTCAAGAAATTTTGAATATCTTGAAAAAGAACTTCAAAAGAGCCGTCTTTAGAAAAGTTTACTTTTTTAAAGATCTAGCCTTACTGTTATACATTTGGGCTAAATCTAAATGTATGAGTTCTAGAATGAATAATCTTTGAGAGTTCATTTATGGAAGAGCTATGAAAAAATTTCTAAATAGGTTTTTTCAGCAGTAGAAAAATCAATCTTTTAAAGATTGATCCAACTATTGGCCAAGGATTTTAGGACAAAGGTAGTTGAAAAACAGGTCAGCATTTATTGCTGGCCTTTTTTTTATTCTGAATAAAATATCCCTCTTTTTTCTAGAATCTCTTTTGTCTTTGAAATACTCATTTTTTCATAATGACTAAGTAACATAGTAAAAGTCGCTCTCCCCTGAGTTTTAGACCTAAGGTCTGTGCTGTATCCAAATAGTCCTGAAAGTGGAGTTGTTGTCTTTATAACTTCTCTCCCATCCTTAGAGACTTCGATAGAAACGACTCTTCCTCTTTTACTATTTATATCTGAAATAACATCACCAGAGAATTCATTGGGAGTATTAATCTCCAAATTCATCATAGGCTCCATTAATAGCATTTTTGATTTCACACAAGCATTTCTAAAAGAATTAGCTGCCGCAATTTTATAAGCAACTTCGTGAGAGGATTCTTCATCATATTCAACATTTTTAAGCTCTACTTTTAATGAATGAAATGGATAACCAGCTAAAGCTCCTCCTGGAATCGCATCCCGAACACCTGTTTGAATTGCTTCAAATATTTCTTTAGGAATAGCTCGATCTTTATAGGTCTCTAAGTATTCAACCTCTTTATCACCTTCAATAGGAGAAACTGAAATTTCACACGCTCCAAATTGAATTTTATCGCCAACTTCTTTTCTAAACTCAGCTCTCTGCGTAGCTTGAAGTTCAATTGTCTCTCTATAAAAAACTTGAGGTTTACCAATATTAACCTTTACTCCAAACTCTCTATCAAGCCTGTCGATAATAATATCAAGATGCAACTCACCCATTCCATAAATAAGCAATTGTCCCGTGTCTTTCTTCTCTTGATAATTAAATGAAGGGTCCTCTATTTTCAGGCCTTTTAAAATTTCGATTAATTTATCTTGATCAGATGAAGTCTTTGCTTCTATTGCAATAGCAATAACAGTTTCCGGAAAATCCATTAAATCATAGATAATCCCATTTTTTTGATCACAAAGTGTTTCACCAGTAATCGTATCTTTTAAGCCAGCAATAGCAACAATATCTCCTGCCCCAGCTTCTTTTATCTCAGTTCTCTTATTCGCATGTAATTTTAATATCTTCTGAACTCTCTCTTTTTTATTCTTCAGTGGATTAAAAACAGACTCTCCAACTTTTAAAGATCCAGAATAAATTCTAAAAAATGTTAGTCTCCCAACAAATGGATCAGAAACAACCTTAAAAGCCATCCCACTAAAAGCTTCAAGGGTACTGTTTTTTCTACTAATTGCTTTATCTCTATCTTTTATAGAATATCCCTGAACATCACTTAAATCACTTGGAGCTGGAAGATAATCAACAACAGCATCTAGCAATGTCTGGACACCTTTATTTTTAAAAGCACTACCACACAAAACAGGTACTAAGTTATTTTCAATAACATTTTCTCTTATAACTTTCTTAATACTCTCTTTACTTATTTCCTTCCCTTCCAGAAAACTCTCCATAAGCTCATCATTTAGATCAGCAAGTCCTTCAAGTAGTTCTTCTCTATATTTCTTGGCCTCTTCAAGCTCAGCTTCATCAAGTTTTTGAACTTCATATTTCTCGCCCAATTGATCTGTCCAAAGAACTTTCTTCATCTCTATTAAATCAATAACACCTTGAAAGTTCTCTTCTGAACCAAGCGGTATTTGAATTGCTAATGCATTCTTCCCAAGCTTCTCTTTTAGTTCATTAATAACATTAAAAAAATCAGCTCCTGTTCTATCCATCTTATTAACAAAAGCTATCCTTGGAACTTTATAAGTATCTGCTTGACGCCAAACTGTTTCAGATTGAGGCTCCACTCCACCTACAGCGCAAAAAACACCTACAGCTCCATCAAGAACTCTCAAAGATCTCTCAACTTCTATAGTAAAATCAACATGCCCTGGAGTATCGATAATATTAACTTGGTGCTTATTCCAAAAACATGTCGTCGCAGCTGAGGTTATAGTAATCCCACGCTCTTGTTCTTGAATCATCCAATCCATAGTGGCTGCACCATCATGGACTTCACCTATTTTATGATTAATCCCTGTATAATATAAGATCCGCTCAGTTGTTGTCGTTTTTCCGGCATCAATATGGGCCATGATTCCAATATTTCTAAAAAGGTTTAAATCACTCATAATTATTTTTTAATATTTAATAAAGGCACAGAATCTCCCATCATATACTGAGGAAGCACTCCATTCCACTTCATAATAGTTTCATACTCAATTAAGTTTCTATTTGCCTGTAATGCATTAGCTCTAATTCTCATAGACTCAGCTTCTGCCTCTGCTTCAGTAATCTTAATTTGCTTATCATTTTTTGCTTTTTCTAATAAGTTTAAAGACTTCTTTGAAAGCTCAACTGCAATAACCTTATCTTTAACTGCCTTTTCAAATGCATCATCAAAGTCAATATTTACTAATTCAAAGTTCACTACATTAAGACGCTTTTGCTTTAAGCTCTCAAGAATTTTCATTCGTATTTCTTGAGTTGCCTTCAATCGATTGGTAATCAAATCAACCGCTTTATACTGACCAATAACCTGTTTAATTGAAGCTTCAATAATTTGTGGAGCAAGCTTATTAATAAAGTCTCTTCCTACCTCTTGATATAATTCAGTGATCTCAGTTTTAGTAGGATATAGGTTTACTGAAAAAGTAGATGCTACAACCTGAGCATCTTGGCTATAACATTGAACAGTACTTTGAATCTTTGTCTCTCTAACAGAAATTTTTTCAACTCTTGTAATAAAAGGTGCAATAAAATGAAAACCCTCTTCTAAAGTTCCTTGAACTTTTCCTAATCTAATTTCAACGCCTCTATAACCCGCATCTATTACCGTCCAACTTTTCATCACTAACAATAATAAAAAAAATGGAATTATTAATCCACCCCATTTCAGGTTCAACTTAGGAGGAGTAAAGTTATTAAAGTTTGGTCTTGGCCTGTTATTCATATATTCCCTTTAGACAAAAAAAAAGCACCCTATAAGAGTGCTTTTAATATAAACAATTTCTAATAATTTAACTACCACTTAAGGTGAGCAAATGCCTTATTGGCCTCAGCCATTTTATAAACATCTTCTTTTTTCTTAACCGCTCCACCTCTAGTATTTGCTGCATCAATTAGCTCATCTGCTAACTTCTCCATCATTGTTCTACCACCTCTAGATTTAGCGTTATCTCTAAGCCATCTAATAGCAAGAGATTGCTTTCTTACTGATCTAACCTCTACAGGAACTTGATAAGTCGCCCCACCAATTCTTCTAGACTTAACTTCAACAGCTGGCTTTACATTACTCATAGCTTTTTTAAAGATTTTAATACCTTCTTCATTAGCTTTTTTCTCTATAATATCCATTGCACCATAGAAAATTTTCTCAGCAATAGACTTCTTTCCACCTTTCATAATCCCATTGATAAACTTAGTTACAACAATGTCGTTATAAACTGGATCAGGTAAAACTTCTCTTACTGGTGCTCTATGTTTTCTACTCATTTTTTCTTCCTTACTTCTTAGGCTTCTTAGCGCCGTACTTAGATCGTCTTTGTTTTCTCTTATCAACTCCAGTCGTATCTAATGTTCCTCTTACTGTGTGATATCTAACACCTGGTAGATCCTTAACTCTTCCACCTCTAATTAAAATAATAGAGTGTTCTTGAAGATTATGACCTTCACCACCGATGTATGAAATAACTTCGAATCCACTTGTAAGTTTAACCTTACAAACTTTTCTCATTGCAGAGTTTGGTTTCTTCGGAGTCGTTGTATAGACTCTTGTACAAACACCTCTTCTTTGAGGACAACTAACGAGAGCAGGCGATTTTGTTTTAACCGTCTTTGAGACTCTCCCTTTTCTTACTAATTGATTAATAGTAGGCATTACCACATATCCTTTTTTCTAAACAGTGAATTTAAATAACACGCTTTATGCTCCATGACAAATACCGGCCACTAGAGCTGAAAGTTTAACTCATCTTCAAGAGGTTTATCGTATTCAACCTCAGCTTCAAAATCTACATAACGCGGCACCCCAGTACCAGCAGGAACTAAACGTCCCATAATTACGTTCTCTTTTAATCCTCTTAACTGATCTTTCTTACCCTCAAGCGTTGCTTGAGTAAGAACCTTAGTCGTCTCCTGGAAAGAAGCAGCAGAGATAAATGATTCAGTAGTTAGTGATGCTTTCGTGATTCCAAGTAATAATGGCTCACAAGTAGCTAATTCTAAACCTTCTTCTTTTAAAGCTTCGTTTTCAGACTTAAAAGTTGCTTTAGTAATATTATCACCAGGAACAAATAATGAATCACCAGATCCAGTTATTCTAACCTTTTTAAGCATCTGACTTACAATTACCTCAATGTGTTTATCATCGATATCAACACCTTGAAGCTTATATACATCTTGAATTTCATCAACAATATATCTAGCTAGAGCTTTCACTCCAGAAACTCGTAAAATATCATGAGGATTAACAGGACCATCACTTAATTGATCACCTGGTCTTACATAATCTCCTTCATTTACAACAACAAATCTTCCCTTAGGAATAGCGTATGTAAATGATTCAAGTGTTGGATCTTCAGGCTTAACAATAATTCGTCTTGACCCTCTTACTTCTGGACCATATTCAACTGTTCCATGAATATCAGAAATTTGAGATGAGTTACCAGGTTTTCTTGCTTCAAATAATTCAGCAACTCTTGGAAGCCCCCCAGTAATATCTTTAGTTTTTGTTGTCTCTCTTTGAACCTTTGAAATAACATCTCCGGCCTCAACAACATCACCATCATTAACTGTAACGTTAGCATGAACTGGAACTCGATAGATCGCCGTTCTCTTCGTTCCTGGAATTGTTAATGGTTCTCCATCACTTCCACAAACTGTAATCATAGGAGCTTTAGCTGCATCTTTAGATTCAATAATAACTTTGTGAGATAGACCTGTAACAATATCAACTTGCTCAGTCATATTTGTTCCAACAATAAAGTCTACTAACTTAATTGAACCAGTTACTTCAGACATAATAGGCATCGCAAATGGATCCCATTCAAGAATCTTTCCACCGACATCAATCTTATCACCGTCTTTGAAGAATAAAGTTGCACCATAAACAGCTGGGTATCTCTCTTTTTCAATTCCATTTTCTGTCTTAATAACAATTTCACCAGTTTTATTCATGATGATGTCACTACCATCTTCTCTAGCAACACTCTTAACGTTTTCTAACTTTATAATCCCAGAAGTTTTTGCTTCCGATTTATTTACCTGAGCACCTGCAGTTGCAGTACCACCAACGTGGAATGTTCTCATCGTAAGCTGTGTTCCTGGTTCCCCAATTGATTGAGCAGCAATAATTCCAACGGCCTCACCTTGGCTAACTAAATGTCCACGAGCAAGATCTCGTCCGAAACACATCGCACAGAATCCATATTTTTCATCACAGGTAATAACTGATCTAACTTTAATTTGATCGATATCTTCATCTTCAATTGTTGAAACATCTTCTTCAACAAACATGTGATTTCTTTTAAAAATTACTTCACCAGTTTTTCCAAGAACATCTTCCATCGCAATACGACCAAGAACTCTTGCACTAATATGTTGAGTAATTTCACCTGATTCAATTCTAGAAGTTAGAATGATTCCATCTTCAGAGTTACAATCAACTTGTCTGATAATACCGTCTTGAGCAACATCAACTAGTCTTCTTGTAAGATAACCAGAGTTTGCTGTCTTAAGAGCTGTATCGGCTAGACCTTTCCTCGCACCGTGAGATGAAGCAAAGTATTGAAGAACTGATAGTCCTTCTCTAAAGTTTGAAGTAATCGGTGTCTCAATGATCTCACCAGATGGCTTGGCCATTAATCCCCTCATACCTGCAAGCTGTCTAATTTGAGCCTGAGAACCCCTGGCTCCAGAGTCAGCCATCATAAAAATTGAATTAAACGATGGAGCAGTTTCTACATTACCTTTTTCATCAGTAAACTCATCAGTTGATAGGTTTTCAATCATAACTTTTGAAAGCCTTTCATTTGTCTGCGCCCAAACGTCTACAATCTTATTGTATCGCTCACCATTTGTGATCGCACCTTCGTTGTATTCATTTGTAATTAAATCAACTTCATCTTGAGAAGCTTGAATAATTGAAGGTTTCTCTTTAGGTATTTCCATATCCTTAACGTTAATAGAAATCCCTGCTTTAGTTGCGTACTCATAACCCATTCTCATAATTGCATCTGCAAATAAAACTGTGTCTTTTTCAGTACCACTTCTATAGGCCTTATCAAGAAGTTTCCCTAACGCTTTTTTATTCAAGATCTTATTGATGTCATCATAGTTCAGACAACTTGGAAGAATATCATAAACAAATGTTCTACCTACAGTAGTCTCTTTCATCTCACCATCGATTCTAACTTTAATCGGTGCTTGAAGGTGAAGGTTATTTGTATGATAAGAAAATTGAGCTTCTTCTTTAGAAGCAAATGAACTTCCATGACCTCTTGAATAAGGTCTAATTCTCGACATGTAATACATACCAAGAACAATATCCTGAGAAGGAACAATAATTGGAGTTCCATCTTTAGGAGATAAAATATTATTTGTACTCATAGCAAGTACTCTCGTTTCAATCTGTGCTTCAACAGATAATGGAACGTGAACTGCCATCTGGTCACCATCAAAGTCAGCGTTGAAAGCTGTACATACTAATGGGTGAAGTCTAATTGCTTTCCCTTCAATAAGAACTGGTTCAAATGCTTGAATACCAAGTCTGTGAAGTGTAGGTGCTCTGTTTAGCATTACTGGATGTTCTTTAACTACCTCATCAAGGATATCCCAAACTTCTTGCTTCTCATTATCAACCATCTTCTTAGCAACTTTAATTGTTGTACAATGACCTTTTTCAATTAGCTTATTGTAGATAAATGGTTTGAAAAGTTCTAATGCCATCTTCTTTGGAAGGCCACATTGATGAAGTCTCAAGGTTGGACCAACAACAATAACCGATCTACCAGAGTAATCTACCCGTTTACCAAGTAGGTTTTGTCTAAATCGACCTTGCTTCCCTTTAAGCATATCTGATAAAGATCTAAGTGGTCTTTTATTAGCACCAGTAAATACTTTACCTCGTCTGCCATTATCAAAAAGAGCATCAACTGCTTCTTGAAGCATTCTCTTCTCGTTTCTAATAATAATCTCTGGAGCGTTAAGTTCCATTAATCTTTTTAGACGATTATTTCTATTAATTACTCTTCTATAAAGATCGTTAAGATCTGAAGTAGCAAATCGACCAGCTTCTAGTGGAACTAGTGGTCTTAAATCTGGTGGTAATACTGGAATAACATCCATCATAAACCATTCAGGATTATTATCTGATCTTCTTATTGATTCTAAAACTTTTAATCTTTTAATAAGTTTTGCAGTACCAAGAGCAGTTGTTACAACTTTAAGAGCGTCTCGAACTTCTTTATACTCTAAATCGATATCGATATTTCCAAGCATTCTCTTGATAACTTCTCCACCCATTCCAACTTTAAAATCAATTCCAGCTTCTCTTAATTCCGTACATTTTTGTTCTGATAAAATTGTACCGATCTCTAATCCACCTTCTTGATCTTTAGTTGCAGATTCAACAACTATATAAGCTTCGTTATATAAAACTCGCTCTAAATCTTTTAAAGTTAAATCTAAAAGAGCACCGATTCTTGAAGGAAGTGATCTTAAAAACCAAATATGAGCAACAGGAGCAGCAAGATCAATGTGTCCACATCTCTCTCTTCTAACTCTTGATAGAGTTACTTCAACCCCACACTTTTCACAAACAACACCTCTGTGCTTCATTCTCTTGTACTTACCACAGATACATTCATAATCTTTGATAGGTCCAAAAATCTTAGCACAAAAGAGTCCCTCTTTTTCAGGCTTAAAAGTTCTATAATTGATTGTCTCAGGTTTCTTTACTTCACCATACGACCACTCTCTAATTGTATCAGGAGAAGCCATCTTGATCGAAACAGCTTCAACGCTAATTGGATCTTTTGGTTTATCAAAGAAATTTAATAAATCTTTCATTTATATCCTTCGTATTTTTTATACTTATATAATTTGTTCTGGGTTAGCTTCTTCAAGTGTAATATCTAGAGCAAGTGCCTGAAGCTCTTTAACTAAAACGTTAAATGATTCAGGTAATCCTGGTTCTAATATTTTTTCACCTTTTACTATCGACTCATACATTCTCGTTCTTCCAATTACGTCATCTGACTTAACTGTTAAGAACTCTTGAAGAGTATAAGCAGCACCATATGCTTCTAATGCCCACACTTCCATTTCCCCAAGTCTCTGACCACCAAATTGTGCTTTACCACCAAGAGGTTGTTGAGTAACTAGAGAGTATGGCCCTGTAGATCTAGCGTGAATCTTCTCATCAACAAGGTGATGAAGTTTCAGCATATACATAATTCCAACAGTAACTTCCTCTGAAAATGCTTCACCAGTGATACCGTTAAATAAAGTCGTCTTCCCACTCTTATCAAGCTCAGCAAGCTCTAGCATATCTTCAATGTCACTCTCTTTAGCTCCATCGAAAACAGGAGTAGAAAATCTAACACCAGTTTCAAGTTGCTTACCAATTCTTAATACTTCTTTATCAGAAGCTTTCTTAAGCCACTTATCAACGCCTTCTTCTTTATAGATTTTTGAAATTAAATCTTTTAGAGAATCAAGTTCTTTTCTATTTTGCATCAGCGTTTTAACTTTCTCAGCAAGACCACGTCCGGCCCAACCAAGGTGAAGCTCTAAAAGCTGTCCAATATTCATCCGTGACGGAACCCCTAGTGGATTTAAAACAATCTCAACTGGATCACCGTTAGCTAAATATGGCATATCCTCTACTGGTAAAACTCTTGAGATAACACCTTTGTTTCCGTGTCTCCCGGCCATCTTATCACCAGCTTGAAGCTTTCTCTTAATCGCCACGTAACAAACAATCTTTTTGATAACTCCTGGAGGTAAAGTATCCCCTTTATGGAATTTTGCAATTTCATCATTTGCTTTTGCTCTTACTTTTTGAATATCGTTTCTAACGTCAGCAAAGTATTCAGTTAATTTTTCCTCTGAAGCTGGGTTTAGAGGTAAGAATCCAATAAGATCAAAAGGAACATTGAAAAGAGCTGCTTCAGTGATTTCAGAACCTTTAGTAAGCAATTCTTGAGAACCATCTTCTGAAACTAAAGCATCTACAGTCACTTCACCTTTAAGCATCTTAACGATTTTCTTAACAGCAAAACTCTTGATTGCATTAATCTCGATTTTCTCATCTCTTCTGATTAACTTTGTTTCTTCTTCAATAATAGCTTTAGATCTAGTATCTAATTCAACACCTTCTCTAGTGAAAACATTTAAATCAATAACTGTCCCTCTAACTGATGATGGAACTCTTAAAGATGTATCTTTAACATCCCCTGCTTTATCTCCAAAAATTGCTTTTAATAATTTCTCTTCTGGTGAAAGTTGAGTCTCACCTTTAGGAGTAATCTTACCAACAAGAATATCTCCAGACTTAATGATCGCTCCAACTCTAATCATCCCTGCTTCATCAAGGTCACTTAAAGCTTCATCACTGATATTGGGAATATCTCTTGTAATTTCTTCTTTACCAAGCTTTGTATCTCTTGCTTCAACTTCAAAGCTCTCAATATGAATTGATGTAAATACATCTCGCTTTAGAAGGTTTTCAGAAATTAGAATTGAATCCTCATAGTTATATCCACCCCATGGCATGAATGCCACAAGTACGTTTTGTCCAAGAGCAATATCTCCATAATGAGTAGCTGGACCATCTGCTAAAACGTCTCCAACTTTTACAGAATCACCCTCTTTAATAAGAGCTTTTTGATTCATACATGTATTTTGATTTGATCTTTGGTATTTCAAAAGTTTGTAAATATCAACTCCTGACTCTCCAGCTTTAGCATCATTTCTCTGGATAACAATTCTATTGGAATCAACAAATACAACTTTCCCAGAATTTTTTGCAAATAAAATCGCTCCAGAATCTTTTGCTACTTTCGCTTCACTCCCTGTTCCTACAATAGGCGCATCAGTTTTTAGAACTGGTACGGCTTGCCTCATCATATTTGAACCCATTAATGCTCTGTTGGCATCATCATGTTCAAGAAATGGAATCAAACTTGTTGCAATCGAGATCATTTGAGATGGAGCAACGTCCATCATATCAATTTGAGTAGAATCAACTAATGCAAGTTCACCCTCTCTTCGTGCTGGAATTAAATTTCCTTCAAACTTTCCTGTCTTAATTGTACTTGGATTTGCTTGAGCAATAATTTTCCCTTCCTCTTCAAAGGCAGAAAAGTATTCAACTTTATCAGCAATCTTTCCTTTGTTATCAACTCTCTTATAAGGAGTTTCAATAAACCCATATTCAGAAACATGAGCATAAGTTGCAAGTGAAGTAATAAGACCAATATTTGGTCCCTCTGGAGTCTCAACCGGACACATTCTACCGTAATGAGTAGCGTGAACGTCTCGTACTTCAAATCCAGCTCTCTCTCTTGTTAAACCACCAGGACCTAAGGCTGAAAGTCTTCTTTTATGTGTTACTTCAGATAATGGATTCGTTTGATCCATGAACTGAGATAATTGAGATGATCCAAAAAACTCTTTAATTGAAGCAGCTACCGGCTTTTGATTAATTAAATCATGCGGCATCATTCCTTCTAATTCTTGAATGGCCATTCTCTCTCGAATAGATCGCTCCATTCTTACTAGACCAACTCTAAACTGATTTTCTAATAACTCACCAACAGCTCTAACTCTTCTGTTACCAAGGTGATCAATATCATCAACTTTTCCTTTACCATTATTTAAATCAACTAAATACTGGGCTGTTCTAATAATATCGTCTTTTGTTAAAACCGTTCTTGAAACCGGAATATCCATTCCAAACTTATAATTAATTTTCATACGACCAACTTTAGAGAGGTCATACTTCATTTCATCAAAGAATAAACTATTAAATAAATTTTCAGCTGCTTCAACTGTTGGCGGCTCGCCAGGTCTTAATCTTTCAAAGATTTTAACTAAAGCATCATCACTAGAGCCGGTTTTATCTAATAAAAGTGTATTTCTAACTTGATCACCAAAATTTACATTATCAATGTATAAAACTTCTATTGTTTTAATTTTCTTAGTAATTAAATCAAAGATAATTGCCTCAGTTAGAGTCTCATTACATGAAACAATAACTTCACCAGTTTCATCATCGTAAATATCTTTTGAAGAAACCTTTCCAACAACGTTTGTCACATCTATAGGAAGTTTTTTAATCTTAGCATCAGCTAACTTTTTAAGAGTAAGCTTAGTAATCTTCTTACCTCTTAATACAATCGGCTTAGATGTCTTAGGATCAATTATATCTTCACTCGCCCGAGATCCTAGCATTAAAGTAAAATCCAGCTCTCGTTTGAAATCATTTTCTTTTAAATGAATGAGTTCTTTTTGATAAAAGAAATCCATGATCTCTTCATTAGAATAACCCATTGCTTTAAAAATTACCGTTGCGTGAATTTTTCTTTTTCTATCAATCCTAGCAAACAATACATTTTTATGATCAAACTCAAAGTCTAACCATGATCCTCTATGAGGAATAATTCTAGATGAGAATAAAATTTTCCCACTAGAGTGCTTCTTTCCACCATCATGTTCAAAAACAATACCTGGTGATCTATGTAACTGAGAAACGATAACTCTTTCTGTTCCGTTATAAACAAACGATCCAGTCTCAGTCATAAGAGGAATATTTCCTAGATAAATTTCTTGTTCTTTAATAGAAGAAATTTTCTTTTCAGTGTTTTCATCATCATCTTCATTTTGTTCAAAAAATAATAATCTAACTGTAACTTTCAAAGGTGATTCGTAAGATAAACCTCGAGCTCTACACTCTTTTACGGTATATTTACTATCTTCAAGTGAATAAGAAACAAACTCCAAACAAACTGTGTTGTTGAAATCATAAACAGGAAAAACAGATGAAAAAACTCCTTGAAGTCCTTTATCCTCTCTTTTTTCCGGCTCTACATCTTTTTGTAAAAACTGCTCATACGAAGAACACTGAAGCTTCATCAAGCTTGGTGTCTCAAGCGCGTAATCACACTTTTTAAAGTTCTTTCTAAACCACTGATTTAATCCGAATACATTGGCCATTATAATGACTCCTAAAAAA
Source organism: uncultured Bacteriovoracaceae bacterium (assembly GCA_938034385.1). Classification (GTDB taxonomy): domain Bacteria; phylum Bdellovibrionota; class Bacteriovoracia; order Bacteriovoracales; family Bacteriovoracaceae; genus JAHDHG01. The sequence goes on along the minus strand of CALHLC010000049.1, from coordinate 11,900 downwards.
TTTTAATATTCTCTTACTTAACCCAAATGCAAATCAAGGCAAAGAACTTAATCTTTGCCTTGATTTTTAAAATTACAAACTAATTACTTAAGTTCTGCTTCAGCACCAGCTGCTTGAAGCTTCTTAACCATTTCTTCAGCTTCATCTTTAGATACACCTTCTTTTAATGTTTTAGGTGCACCTTCAACCATATCTTTTGCTTCTTTAAGACCTAGACCAGTAATTGCTCTAACTTCTTTAATTACGTTAATTTTCTTCGCTCCTGCAGCTTTAAGTACTACATCAAACTCAGTCTTTGCTTCAGCAGCAGCGCCACCAGCAGCTCCACCAGCAACTGCAACAGGTGCAGCAGATACGCCAAACTTCTCTTCCATTTCTTTTACAAGATTTGCAAGGTCCATTACAGACATTGATGAAATGTGTTCCATTAATTGATCATTTGTTAAACTCATATTATTTCTCCTAATTTAATATTATTCTTTGTTCTCATCGGCCGGTGCGTCTGTACCAGCGTCTTCAGTTTTTACTTCTTCAGTCTTTGCCTCTGTAGCCGGTGCCTCTTCAGCAGCAGCTTCTTTTGGTGCTTCCTCAGCAGCAGGTGCAGCTTCAACAGGTGCTCCTTCAGCTTTTTTCTCATTGATTGCATGTAATACTCTTGCAAACGCTGAGACAGGTGCCATCATAGTAGCTAGAACTGTTCCAAGCATCTCATCTCTTGATGGAAGTTGGGCAAGTTGCTCGACTTCAGCAGCACTTAAGGCCTTATCACCTAAAAAACCACCTTTGAAATCAATCAAGTCATTTTCTTTTCCAGCTTCATAAATTACTTTCGCAACTCCTGGAGCGTCTTTAAAAGCAAATGCGATTGCGTGAGGACCTTTTACATCTTTAAAAAGATCTTCTAAGTGAGTTCCTGCAGCGGCTCTTTTAAACAATGTATTTCTAGTCACAATGACCTTACCATCAGCTTCTCTAACTTTTCTTCTAATAGCGACAGAGTCATTTGCTCCGACACCAATTAAATTTGTTAGAAAGACAGCTTTTGATTCTTCAATACTTGTCTTTAGGCCTGCAACAATCTCTTCTTTTTTTGCTCTTGTAAGCATTGTTACCTCCTCTTTATTTTAGAGGGGAGTTTCGGTAGGACTTAATAAGCTTACGCTTTAGCCGACTTTCTTCAACCCCAAGTTTCTTGTTATATACTTAACGCCTCAAAAGTATCAATACTGATACCAGGGCCCATAGTTGTACTAATAGTTAATGATTTAAGGAAAACACCTTTTGCACTAGCAGGTTTTGCTTTCACAATTGCACTAGTGATGGCATTAAAGTTATCCATGATCTTAGCTTCATCAAAAGATTTTTTACCAATTGGTACGTGAATAATCCCAGTCTTATCTGTTCTGTATTCAACCTTACCTGATTTTTGCTCACTTACAGCTTTAGCAACATCAGTAGTAACTGTTCCAAGTTTCGGGTTAGGCATTAAACCTCTTGGCCCTAAGACTCTTGCAACTCTACCTACTTTTCCCATCATATCTGGAGTAGCGATAACTCTATCAAAATCAAGCCATCCACCTTGGATCTTAGCAATAACATCTTCACTACCTACTAAGTCAGCTCCAGCCTCTTCGGCTTTTTTAATATTCTCACCAGAAGTGATAACGACTACTCTTACGTTTTTCCCAGTTCCACCAGGCATAACGATTGCACCTCTAATCATTTGATCAGCATGTCTTGGATCAACTCCAAGTCTAAAAGCTAAGTCAATTGATTCATCAAACTTTGCAAAGCTTGCTGTTTTTACAAGTGCGATAGCATCTTTAATTGAGTAATTTTTTGCAGGGTCAATTTTTGTAGCAACTTCTGCGTACTTTCTTGATCGTTTTTTCATTTTTCTCTCCCGGTCCAATCGATAAGCTCACTAAGTCTTATCTCCCGTCGTCAAATATTGGCCTTTATGGCCAGATGTTTTATTTATAATCTAATTTTAATCCCATTGATCGGCATGAACCTTCAACAGTTCTTTTACCTGCCTCAATATCTGCTGCAGATAAATCTGGCATTTTCACTTCAGCAACTTTCGTTACTTGATCTTCATTAATAGTTGCTCTTACTTCATGACCTGGTTTGTTTGCACCAGATTTAAGCTTAAGATCTTTTTTAATTAAATAAGAAGCCGGTGGCGTCTTAGTAATAAAAGTAAATGATCTATCAGAATAAACTGTAATGATAGTTGGAAAAACTGTCCCAGCATCTTTTTGAGTTTTTGCATTGAAGGCCTTGCAAAAATCCATGATATTTACACCTTTTTGTCCAAGAGCTGGACCAATTGGTGGAGATGGATTTGCTTTACCACCCTCAATTTGTAATTTAATAAAACCTGAAACTTTCTTTGCCATATATTACTCCAAATAACTTTTTATGCTTTTTCTACTTGTGAAGCATCTAACTCCACTGGTGTTGGTCTACCAAAAATTGAAACATTTACTTTCAATTTCCCTTTATCATTTACCATCTCAACAGTTCCAACAAATGAAGCAAACGGACCTTCAATAACTTTAACCGAATCACCTTCGCTAAAGCTTGAAAGAGTCTTTTTCGTCTTGAAACCTTCTTTAGCCTGACCAAGTAGAAAAGCTGCCTCTTCTTCTTTTATAGGACTAGGTTTAGATTTATCACCACTTACAAAGCCCGTGATCTTATCAGTATTCTTAACCAAATGCCAAGTTTTATCGTTTAGGATCATTTTCACGATCAGGTAACCTGGGAAAAACTTCTTTTTCATGTTTCTCTTCTTACCTTTAACGTTAATAGTAACGTCTTCTTCAGGTAAAAAGATTTCAGCAAAATATTCAGTCATCTTATGATTAACAATTCTATCTACAAGAGTTTTCTTGACTCGGTGCTCAAATCCACTGAAGACATGTACCACGTACCACTTGAACTCTGGAGAATCTCCTCGAGCTAGCGGACCTCGGTCAACTTCTTCTTCAGTTTCTTCGTCATCACTTGTAGCAACTTCAACTTCATCACTACTTGCTTCAACCGAAACTTGCTTTACTTCTGATTCTTGGTTTACAGTTTCTACAACTTCAGTTGTTTCAACTTGTGCTTCACCATCAACAGAATTATTTTCTTCACTCATAATAATTTATCCTAAAAACCAACCAGGTAATAAACTTAAAAACCAAGTTGAGAAATAATCGAAAACACCTAATACAAATCCACAAATTGTTACTAGTATCATCACTTTCCAAGTCATAGATAATGTTTCGTTTCTATCAGGGAAAACAACCTTAACAACTTCAGTAAAAGAGTCTTTTAAAAAAGTAGAAACTTGTTGATTTTTTTGAATGTAAATAAATGTTCCAAGTGCAATTAAAACTGATGCAACTTGTGAGATGACTGAGTAAGAACCGATCTTAACTTCTAGTTCAAACCATTCACCAATGATTTTAAAAAATCTTGTACAAAGAAATAATAAAACAACACAAGTAATTGCAACACTTGCGTTTAACCACTTTGATGTATTTGTTTTTCGGGTGTTAGTGCTCAAAGCTCCTCCAAATGGATAAATAACTATATTTCAATTAATTGAAACTACTCTTAATTATCGGAAATTCAAATTATATACATATAAATAGACAAAAAATCGAATAAAATAAATGTTGCACTGCGTTTTGAACTCGATCTATGATTACCTACAATCAAAAACATGTCAAAACTTAATATTGTTACTTGGAATGTGAATGGAATTCGAGCTGTTTCTAAAAAAGGGTTCTTATCCTGGCTAAATAAAAGTAATTTTGATGTAATTTGCCTCCAGGAGATCAAAGCAAACCGTGAAGATATCCCTGAAGAACTTTTAAACCATAAAAAGTACACGGCAATTTCTCATTCTAGTACAAAAAAGAAAGGCTACTCTGGAGTAATGACTTTAACTAAGAAAAAGCCTCTTGAAACTCAAATTGGATTAAAGAAAAAAAAGTTCGCTATCGAAGGTAGGACTTTAATTCATCATTTTGAAAAATATATTTTACTTAATTGCTACTTCCCTAATGGCCAACGAGACCATGGAAGAGTTCCCTATAAGCTTGAATACTCTGAAGAGATTAGAAAGCTCTCTAATAAGCTTCAAAAAGAACATAAAAAACCCATTTTAATTTGTGGTGATTATAATACTGCTCATCATGAAATTGATTTAAAAAACCCAAAGACTAATAAGAAAACAACGGGGTTTTTACCAATCGAGCGAGAATGGATAGATAAGTTTTATAAACATGGTTACAGAGATTGTTTTCGTGAGCTCAATCCTGAAAAAAAAGATGTTTATAGTTGGTGGAGCTATAGAGGTGGATGCAGAGAGAGAAATGTTGGGTGGCGGATTGATTACTTCTTCACTAATAAAGAGTTCTTAGAAAATATTAAAAAGTGTGAATACTTATATAAAATAAAAGGATCAGATCATTGTCCGGTCAAAATAACATTCAACATCTAGTAGGATCATTTAAAAAGCATTGGGACATCATCTTTTTTCTCGGTGGTTTCTTATTTGATGTAATCACCATCGGTGAAGTTGATGATCGTTATAATTTAATTAGCCAAGGGCTATATTTATTTTTTGCCTGCTCCCTACTTATTTACTCTTTCATTGATTTAGAAAACAATCGCTTTAAAAATTCTAAGTTATTCCAACTTTTTGTGAAGTATTATGACCTCATTTTTCACTTCTCTATTGGGAGTCTTTTGAGTGTTTTTACAATTTTTTATTTTAAGAGCTCATCTGTTTTAAATTCCTTTATTTTTCTGTCTGTAATTGTTGCTTTTATGATTGCCAATGAAATGCCTGCCTTCGTGAAATTCGGTAAATACTTTAAATCATTATTAGTTGGGATATGTATTGTTTCTTATTTTAGTTACCTCACTCCTATCTTCTTAGGAGAAGTAGGTAAAACTTCTTTTTTCCTAGGTCTTCTTGTAAGTATTTGCCTTATTGCTCTTTTGAGCTTTCTTTTCCAAAAGATATTGAAAAAGTCAGTGTTTAATGAATTTACGCTACCATCAAGCTTTGCATGTTTATTCTTCTTACTTTTTTATATTTTAAAAGTTCTACCTCCAATACCTGTAGCCATAAAAGATATAGGGATCTATCAAAAAATTGAAAAATCAAATTATCAATATAGATGCTATCATCAAAAACCATGGTGGAAGTTTTGGCATAAAGGAGATCAAGACTTTTATGCTGATCAAGATTCTATTATTCATTTATTCTTTGCTATCTATTCTCCGAACACTTTCTCTGATTCGGTCGTGGTTAAATGGAGCACAAAAGTGAATGGGCAATGGAGTGAGAGTGATGTTATCCCAGTAAAAATTGTTGGTGGTAGATCTGGTGGCTTTCGAGGGGTTACTTATAAAAAGAACTTTTCTCCCGGAAAATGGCGAGCATCGGTCTTAACTAAAGATAACAGAGAAGTTGGGAGTATCAATTTAAATGTTATAAAAGCTGATTCTATAGATCGATCTAGTTACTCAGTAGATCTTTTTTAAAGTTCTAAGATAAATTGTTTTAATAACTTATAATCATCTTCATCATAAGTATTATTGCTTCTTGGCATATCCTGTCTTGCTTCATCTACTTTATCTTGGTCACTATCTGGATCATCATCATAAAACTTTGACCTATACAATAATGGAGATCCTTCCCATTGGCCCTTAATTACATATTGGGCATCTATGAAGCCTTGTATATTATCAAACTCCATTGTATTAGCTTGTCCTCCAGCTCTATGACAGCCAATACAATGGTCTGTAATAACTCTTTTAAACTGATTAAATGTTACGGTCTTTTCTAGTGTTGTAGAAGTCGTAGAACTGGTTGAAGTTGAACTAGACGAGCTAGTTGAACTTGAAGTCGTGGTGGTAGAGGTAGTAGTACTTGGGGACAAAACTCTTGAAGTAGTAGTGGTTCTTTTGTCTGAACTATTGCTTGCCTCTTCAATCCTAAGATTTTCTTTTTCACCAAGAGACGATGAGACTTTGCTCAAACAAGATGCAAAAGACAGGATCAAAATAAGTACGAAGTATTTCATTATCTTATTTTAGCACTCATTCTGCTTTTATCTGAAATTCGCAAAAAATGACCAATATTTGCTGCAAATCCGACTTTTTTTATTGCCTATTTTCCCCTTGAATTGAATCAAGTTTTTTACCCTATGCACATCTTTTTATAGATCTCTCTTAAAATAGACTTAAATGATTCGCTTAACTTTATTTATCTTTCTTGTTTCGACCAAGTTAAATGCAAACTCAAACCTAAGTATGCTGTTTGATCAATACCAACCTATTATTCAAAAAATACAATCTAAAAAAAATTGTCGATATATTAATCTTAACGAAGAGAATAGATTTTTAAAATCTTGCCCTTCTGATCAAACAGGTACTGGAACCTGCTTTGCTCACTCTTCAGCAAACCTGATTAATAGTGAATATTGTGAAGAAGGTTCTGATTTCGTCGCCCCATCACAGCTAGCATTTCTGTATCAAAGAGAGACCTTAAAGCTTGGGCTAAAAGATAAACTCACTTCTCTTAACGGTGGCCATGCTGATCTAACTTTAATTTTTTCTCAAAAAAATCAACTTTGTAGTTTAGATAACCATGTTTTTAGAGATCGTATTGATTTCATTAAAAAAATTGCTCATCGATATAAAGTCGATAAGAAGTCTAACTCAAAAAAATCTTCTCGAATCAAAAAGATTTTGACTTTATTTAAGGAAATTCAAAAAGAAGTCACAGGAGACCAGAAAAAAATCACCATAGACATCAATGATAAAGTGCTAGCTGAATTTAGAATCGACTTGCAAAATGAACTTGGCTCTGAGTATGATTTTTCATCTGCAGAACTAAGTGAGCTTCTCAATGAAAATATTAATTATGAACAGTATTTCAAAAAATATTGTCATTTCTTTGAACAAATCCCATTTAAAGTTCAAAGTTTTTCAAAGGAAAAAATCTCCAGTAATTTCATTGATCAAATTTCACATCTCATAAGTAAAAAAAAGAAAGCAATTGGTATTTCAATTTGTGCTTCTGCTCTTAGTAAGGAACCAAAAGATAGTTACTTAACCAATTTTACAAGCTCTGAAACTGCTAAAAAAATTAGAACATCACATGGTTTAAGCCCAAATTTTTTAGTCTGCAAAGATAAAACCAACCATGCGGTGACCCTTGTTGGACAAAGATGGAATTCGAAAAAATCAAGATGCGAGTTACTCATTCGAAACTCTTTTGGAGATCGATGCGATAAATACTACGAAGACTATGATTGCAAATATGGTAGTGTGTGGTTGCCACGAACTGTTATTGAAAGAGCTTTATATAGGTATGTCTACTTGGAAGATAAATAGTTAGAATTTATTCTGAAGAAATGAAAAGTTAAATGGCGGGTGCAGAGGGATTCGAACCCCCAACCTACTGATTTGGAATCAGCCGCTCTACCAATTGGAGCTATACACCCTATAATTTTCGGAAAAATGATAGTCTCTCAAAGATACTGTATAGGATTTTGCTGTCAACTCATTTTTCAACTTTTAAGGTCCTTTTGCCGATAGAGCCAGTAATGAAGTTCGCTCTTTTATTTCTATTCTTATCTCAGCTTTTAATGGCTCAAGTTGGTAAAATCATAGATAAAAAAGTGTATTATTCTAAACTGAAAGATTCCTTCGGGCTCAGTCAAAAGAATGAATTTTGTGAACAAACGACAACGATACAACCTCCATTTTTCACGACAAATAAGTATTTACCAGGAGGTAAATATAAAGATACAAAATGGGGTAAAGCTTATGAGAACTTACGGAGTGACTCTAATGCCAAGTCTGATATTAAAAGCATTCTACCTGTTGGCTCTATAGTTAATGTTGATCAAAAAATAACTAATCAATTATATTTTGATCTTGAAAACCTTAATAAATCTAAAATCAAGCTAGCAAAGAAAATTCTTAATGATTACTTCCCTAGAAACTCAAAAATTGAAAATGTTTTTCTTAGAAATATTGGGACTCAAGACAACTCACGAATCACTGAAATTGCAAAGACCTTATTTATGAATGAAAGCGATACAGGTAAGCTTAATAAAGTTTTTTATAACTATCATGCTATCTTAAAGGAACTTGAAGCTTCGAAATATCCTAGTTTAAAGCAGTTTCGATATAAATACGTTATTCAAGCTCAAGAAATCAACAAAGCCATTATTAATATTTCAAAGTATGGCCTTGTACCAATAGAGATTCTTTACACAGACAAATCTTTAGTTGAGCAATTTAGAAAAAGACAAATTCGTGAAAAAGGGAAGATCAATATGACTTCGTTTACTAACGATATAGCACCATCACAAAAAAACAACAACGGTTTTATCAATGCTAATGCCCTAGATCTTCACCCCGAAAACAAATATGTTTTTAAAGTTCGAAAAGATTCTCCCCTATTTATAACTGGAACAGGTAAAAATAAATTAGCAGAAAACCTAAGTAATAAAATCCTAAAATATCGAATATCTTTTGACCCTACACTTAAAGCTAACACTTATCATGTTGAAAAATGTTGCTTTAATGATCTTAATAAAGGAACACTCCTCTGCACTTTTAAAAGTTACCTATATGACATTGAAGACCTTCAAGGTAGAAAAGAAGATTCAAAGTGGATTGATCTAACTCCTCCATGTTGTATGGAGTCTAATCTCAATATTCTTCAGCCACTACCTACAGATCATTATAAAACTTTTTTAAGCCTTATGAATGCATTTAAAAGTGATCGCAGGTACCACCTTTCAGATAAAACCGACGCGGAACAAAAATTATTACTTGCTCAAAACATAGCATCAAAAAGCTACGTAACTATTAGTAACAAAAGTGGTAAATTAGTTTATCAGCCGAATTCTCATTTAAATGATGATTTAATGAAAATTCCTCTTTATGAAAGAGACACTCAGATCTACACTGGCCTTGATCATAATAAAAAACCAATTCAAGCAACCGCTATTATTAGAAGAGGCCCCTTTAATACTTATCATTATCCTACTCATTTAGGTGAAGACGAATCAAACGATGAATGGGGAAAGCCAGAATCAGTTTGTGCTTTCATGCAAATAGCTAAGCATTGGAGAGACAATATGTGCCCTAGAGATGATGACACTTGTAATATTGGCTTTGGTCATGTCTACCATCCTCAAAGCCTTGGAAAGCATTCTGCTCATCAAAGCGGTGAATGCTTTGACATAAGACCATTTTCAAAAAATGACTCAAAGAGATTTCAGAAGGTAAATATGAATGATAAAAACTCTGGTTACGACAGAGATATGACTAATAACCTTATTCAATTGCTTGCAAAGGGTGGTGGGACAGGTATTCTTTTTAATGATCTCACTATAAAAAATAAGCAAAAATCAAAGAGCATAGCCAAAGGTCATTACAATCATATCCATGTCTGTTTTAAAACAAAAAACGATCTGGTAAAAAAAACTTGTAAAGAGGGTCTCTAATATTGGCTAGTACAAAATGTCGATGAAATGTTTTGATGAATAGACTTAAAATTTCTAATCTTTAGCCCATTATTTTCTTTTTTATACGCTAAACCAATAGAACTCCCAAATGAGTTTCTTACTAAGAAAATCTCTTCAGGTAATATTGAGTTTTTTGTTGAAAATTTTTGAATTTTTGAAAAGCTACTATCCAAGCTTAAGTCTATCACTCTCTCAAATAAGTAGTTTTTATTATCTACTACTTTGGTAGTGTAAACAACGTCCAAAATTGACTCTCCGTTTAAATCACTATAATCAAATGTACAAAAATAAAGAATTGACTCTCCAGAGCTTTCAAGATCTTTAGCTATTTCTTTCGTAGATTTTAATTTTTTATCAACCTGAGTTGGCTCAGTGGTTGTCGTAGTTATAACAACCTTTGGACTAAGTTTTCTTTTCTGAATTTGTTCCACACATGGGTCAAGCGATAAGAAGGTTAATAATGAACAAAAAAGAGCTTTCATATATTAAATTCTATCTTCGCAATATCTCTGGTAATTTATTCTACTCGCTTCTTCTGAAAAACTTTGCTTATAGCTAAGACCACTATCTCTATCTCTATAGATAATCCCTGCTCTTTGCTGAGTTGAGTTTAGAACTATTTCAAAGTCATCTTTAAAAATTTGTTGATTTCTATCTACTTCTATTTGCCAAGACTTAACTTCTATTCTATTTGCTTTTGTAATTGTTCTCTCTCTTACAATCAGATGATTCTGACAAAGGAAACCTACATTAAAAATACCACACTTATCAAACTCATAAGTATATACTTTATTTAAAGTTTGCTTTGACCTGTTTGATTTAAGTTCTGAGACTTCCTCACAAGTATATAAAAAGCGCTCATTTTCTTCAGCATTATTTAATATTCTTCTAGCTACATCAGACCTATTTTTAATATTCTGCGTAGACTTTAGATTATTATTCGTATTATTTGTTGTTTTCTTGCTTGAATCACTCCCACAAGACATTAATAAAGTTAAAGCAATTATGCTAATTAGTTTCATATAATTCTCCTTACCTAATATTTTAGCGTTATATTTTTATTTATTGGACTGGAAGATGCTTTTTACAATGACTGTTTAGTTTTTAGGCAAAAAAAAGGCCCTTAAAGAGGGCCTTCTCAAGTTATAATTGTTTTTTAATTACTTAACTTCTTCTACATCGTTAGACTCGATAGCTTGGCATCCAACAACATTTGAATGAATTGCTTCTTTATACTGAGGAAGATTAAAAGTTCTTTCAGTTACAATTGCTTTTTCTTTCTTTCCAGTTTCTTCATTCTTAACTTTTGTAGTTACTTTACCTTCTCTTAATTCCATGATTACTGAACTTGGAGCTCCAGTTTCCATTCCTAATCTAAAGTTTTCAGAGTTTACAAGCTCGTTAGTTTTAACTTTGTGATCTTGGTGGTGAGCAAATTTTTCTTTTGCAAGATCTAAAGTTCTCATATGAAACTTAACATGCTTTTTACCAATTCTTAATTTACCAATATTTATTTTTTTAACATTTTCGTAAGAAAGTAAGTAATGATCAGTTTGAACTCCAGTATCTTCAAATTCTACTTCTAATTCACAGTGATAAAGAGCTTTTTCATTTTTTGGAAGTTGAGAAACATATGCACTCATATCTGTAGTTACTCTTCTTTCTTCGATTTCTCCAGTTTCTTCATTTTCAACTACAACTGGTTCAGCTACGATGATCTCTGATGGTGCCACAGGTACTTCAGAAGTTCCTACTGTTGCTTCAACAGATGGCTGAGTTGTTGTTGTTGATACAGAGCTAGTTGTTTTTTGACCACAGCTCAATAACGAAAGTACTAGTGCTAATAAAGTAATGTTTTTCATTTTTGTTTCCTTTTGTTTGAGGCTCATTGGCCCATTTATTACTTGGTATTAGTCTAATTTAGGATGAGCTCAAAACTATGAAGGTATGCAATTGTTTCAAATGATGTTGAATTTTTAGACAAAAAAAGGGCCATTTCTGGCCCTTTTTTTAGTGATTTCAGTTAGTTATCTTTAAACTTATTCAACGATCTCAGAAACAGTACCAGCACCAATAGTTCTACCACCTTCTCTGATAGCAAATCTTAATCCTTTCTCCATAGCAATTGGAGTGATTAATTCTGCTGAAAAGCTAGTGTTATCTCCTGGCATAATCATCTCTGTTCCAGCTGCTAACTCAATAGCTCCTGTAACGTCTGTTGTTCTGAAATAAAATTGTGGTCTATATCCTTTGAAAATCGGAGTGTGTCTTCCACCCTCTTCTTTAGTTAGAATATATACTTCACACTTAAATTTACTATGTGGCTTAACTGTACCTGGC
>CALHLC010000048.1 GCA_938034385.1 uncultured Bacteriovoracaceae bacterium | reverse complement strand
TCGCTCTAAAAACTTCTTAGATATGCTTTTTTTGAGATCTTTTGGCGTTCCTGTATAGATGATTTCATCATTTGAGACTATTATTCCCATTTATTCCTCCAAAGTTAATTAGAGGCGACATCTATTCAGTCATATAGGGTTATTAGAATGTATAATAATTGATAGTTTATCACTCAAATCGCTTTTATTGGATCTCAAAGCGAAACTATCGGAGCTTTCTTCCTCTTTATATGAGTTCTATGATTAAGCCTTATTTAGCAACACCCAAAATTTCAATTACAGTTGCTAAAGCAGCCAGAGATATATTTTTCATATAAGTAAAGTTTAAACGGCTATCAACCACATCACAGCTTCTATGATAGCAATCATCTGAATCACCTCCAAAGAAATTCTCCGATAGTACTACTGCTCCAATCCCAGCTTTCCAAAATGATCCATGATCACTTCTACCTGTACAACCTGGAACGTGAACCAAAGGTAAACCTAGAGTTTTAATTTTATTTAAAATTTCTTTCGTCATAAAAACAGAATCCTCTCTTTCACAATCAATAATATGAAAAGCACTGTCTCCTCGCGAATTTGTTCCCATCATTTCTAGATTGATATTTCCAATAATTTTATTTTTGTCTTCAATTTCTTCTTTAACATAAAACTTTGATCCGACAAGACCAATCTCTTCTTGATCAAAAGCAACGAATCTCACTGTATGCTCTAAAGATAAAGAGCTTAAGGCCTTAGCTATAGCTAAAGATGAAACGACACCTGTCCCATCATCGTTTGCTCCAGCGTTACCGACACTATCATAATGAGCACTAATGATTAAGATTTTAGGATCTGAGACATTTCCTTTTTTCTCTGCAATTAAATTTGTTCAAGAAGAAGTGCTATTTCGTTTATAATTATGAAGAGATACTTCATAGCCTAGTTTTGAATATTCATGTGCTAGATATTTTCGTGCTAGTTCTCTACCCTGTTTTGTTGATCGCTCTTTAATAACAAAAGATTCTTCTCTCTTAGGAAGAGCAGAGTTAGGAATCACTACTTCTCTTGCACCAGAAAATTTTTCTAAATTTAACTTTAAAAATTCTTCTTTAATAGCATCATTTTTAAATGCCTTTATTTGAGATAAAAGTTTTGATTTCTTTAATTTTTTAAATGACTGTTGGCGTTTCAAACTGCTTTTTATATTTTTAAGATAAACACTCTTTCTGTTTTTTGTATATTCAAATGCTTTCTTATCTAATTTCCAACTCGTTTTCTTATGAGCAAAGCTTAAAAGTGGTAGAGTTAAAAGTAATAAAATTTTCATATAGATCCTTTTTTAAATATTCCTCTTAAGGTAATCCTAGTTGATTCTAATGACTATTCTAATAAATAGATGTAAGGAAATTTTAGAAGAGATGAGTTTCTTGAAATTTTATTTATCTACTCTTTAAATATGTATATGACTTCAAAGAATCTTCATAGAAATCAGCTAACCTTACTCCTTCCCTAGGAGCGATTTTATTTGCTTCTATCTTAGTATTAACTAACTTCTTAATTTTTTGAGCCATTTCTTCAGGATGGTATTGCATAGTCTGTAAAACTTTAGCAGAGTCGCTACCTAAAATGATTTCTTCTATATAAAAACCTTCAGGATCATTTCTATCTCCAAAAACATGAACCTCTGAAACTCTACCAAAAAGATTATGCATATCCCCCATAACATCTTGATAAGCTCCAGTTAGAAAGATTCCAAGTATATACTCATCATCATGGTTAACATCATGTAACAATAGAGTGGATTCAACACCATCTCTGGAGATAAATTGATCAACTTTTCCATCGCTGTCACATGTAATATCCACTAAGGTCGCTCTATTTTTAGGCTCTTCATTTAGTCTAGTTAATGGAACAATTGGTAATAATTGATCTATGGCCCAGTGATCAACAATACTTTGGAAAATACTAAAATTACAAAGATATTGTACACTGACTTGATTAGACAATGTTGCCAAACCATCTGGGACAAAGTCTAAACCTTTTACAAGTTTTGATATTTTATGAATTAGCTTTTGGTAGATCGTTTCAACCACTGCTTTTTCATTGAGATTTAAAACTCCTAGTTTGAAAGCTTGATGAGATTCTTTTTTTATATTAAGTGCTTCATTATATAAGTTTTGATAATTTTTTTCATCAAGTACTTCTTCTTCATAAAGCTCTCTCATATTACTTACTATAATATGCTCATCTGTAACTTTCTCAGTCTTAAAATCTTGACTACTTTTTATTGTATCGACAACACTAGTAATCACACAACTATGGTAGGCTACAGTTGCTCTGCCTGATTCTGTAACTATGTGTGGATGTTTGACTCCATCAAGGTCGCAAATTTGCTTTAATCCCCAAACAATATCCGAGACATAATTTTCTATGTTATAATTCCTTGAAGAATCACTTGCTCTTTTCGAACCATCGTAATCAACACCAAGGCCTCCCCCAACATCAATATATTCAAGACTACATCCATGATTTAGACAAAGTTTCGTATAATAATATCCCGCTTCAGAAATTGCGTCTTTAAAGGTTTGAATATCTGAAACTTGTGAACCTATGTGAAAGTGTAATAGGTTAAAACATTCAAGAAGATCATGTTCTTTTAAATAATCTACACACTTAATAACTTCAGCAGCAGATAATCCAAACTTAGATTTTTCTCCAGCACTTTGGGCCCATTTCCCGGAGTAATTTACATTAAGTTTTACTCTTATCCCTATTAAAGGTTTTACATTCATTTGATTTGCCACTTTTATAAGTGAAGGAAGTTCGGAATACTTTTCAATAACAACAATTACTTTTCTTCCAAGTTTACGACCAAGCATTGCAAGCTTCATATACTCTTCATCTTTGTAACCATTTAAAACAGTAAGAGAATTAGGGTTATCATTATAGGCTAGTACAGCTAAGAGTTCAGGTTTTGAACCGGCTTCAAGGCCAAAGTCATGCTCCTTCCCGGCATGAACTACTTCCTCCACAACTTCTCGCATTTGATTTACTTTAATTGGATAAACACCAAAATATTTCCCATTATATTTAGCCTCAGAAATTACTTTTTTAAAAGTACCATTTATTTCATTTAATTGATTTTTAATAATATCATGAAATCTTAAAACAATGGGTAATTGAATATTCTGAGACTTAATTTCTTTAATTATATTGATCAATGGAATTTTAAGATCATCCTTATTAGGCCTGACAACAAGGTTCCCATCATTATTGACGTCAAAGTATTTCTCAGACCAGGATTTTATTCCATATGTTTTTTCAATATCTGATTCATCCCAGCTCAAAGCTCACCTTTGTATTTATGAATTTATTTAAATCATTTTCTAGCATATTTTTATTAAAAAATTCAATCATATTTAGCATCAATCACTAGAGTAAAATTAACCGATTTTTAACTATCTCAAGAGGTGATTCTAAGCTATTGTAGGTAATACATATGAAAATAATTGATACCTCTAGTGAAGTAAAGTTCCAATATCCTGAAAATCCTAGCTTTGGAAGCGCTAATCTTCCAATTATTGCCTGGAGTGACTTAGGAGACGAAAAAGAAATTCATATTAGTAATACTGATTCGCTACCCTTTTCTCCATTTTTCAGTGCTCTTCATTATGGACAATCTATCTTTGAAGGGATGAAGGCCTATTATCTAAATGAATCTGAAGTTGGTGTTTTCCGAAGTGACTTACATTCAAAAAGATTTATAAGGTCTGCTCAAATCATGTCTATGGATGTTATCAATGAAGATTTTTTTAATCAGGCCCTTAAAGCTTATGTAAAAAAAATAAAAAAATACGTCCCAACACTTGAAGGTCATTCTTTATATTTAAGACCTCTGCTTTTTGCTCAAGATACAGTTATAAAAGTTAGAAGCTCAAAAAAATTCAAGTTTATTATTATGAGTTCAATTGTTGGAAATTATTTTAGTAAAAACTCTCAAGGTCAAAAAATTCTTGTAAATAAAAAGTTCACAAGAGCATTTCAAAATGGATGTGGGGAAGCAAAAACTAGTGCTAATTACGCTCTCAGTATTCCGGCCCTTGAATATGCTTACTCTAAAGGGTTTGATCAAGTCATGTACCTTGATGCTCTTGAAAAGAGTCAAATAGAAGAGCTGGGGGGAATGAATTTTTTCTATGTCGAAAACGGTATTATAAAAACCCCGAAATTAGAAGGAACCATTCTTCACGGAATTACAAGAAGAAGCATCTTAGAACTAGCACCTTCTTTAGGTCTAGAGGTTCAAGAAGAAAACCTAACTCTTGATGGACTAATTAAAAAATCAAAAAATGGTTCAATTTCTGAAATTTTTGCCACAGGGACTGCCGCTTCAATTGCACCATTAGCTGAAATTGGAATTGAAGATTCAAAAAGCTCAGACATTCAAAGAATCAAATTTGATAAACATCCCATTGCAATGAAACTGAGAACATATTTAGAAAATACTCACAGAGATAAAACAAAACATTCAAAAAAATGGTTATATAAGATCTAGGAGGATTAATGAAACTAGGTTATACACTTTTCTATGTTGATGATGTTGAAAAAACAATGATTTTTTACAAAGATGCTTTTTCTTTAGAAATAGGTTTTCTTCATCCAAGTAAAGATTATGGTGAGATGGTTACTGGTGACACTAAACTTGGATTTGTTGATCACAAAACTGCAAAAAGTCATGGATTTAAATACAATCCTGTAGATAGTGATCAAAATCCTCCAGGAGTAGAAATAGGGTTTATTTCAGAGAACGTTCAAAAGTCATATCAACAAGCTATTAAAAATGGTGCTTATTCTCTTTCAAAACCTACTCGGAAATCTTGGGGACAAGATGTCGCATACATAAAAGATATTAATGGTTTCATAATTGAAATTTGTTCACCCATAAAATAATTTAAACTACAAGTGAGCTACAATAAGTTTTTGATAAATTTTTTCTCTTAATCCAGATGTCTCGTCTAAATCCATCAATCTCAAGATCTTAAAATTCTCCTTAGTGACTCGAATAAAAGGAATTTTTAAAAGTAACTTCGCTTTACTAATTAGACCTTGATTCATAGATTTCTTTAATCTTTTTAAGGCACCACCTAACCTAATTTCATCTTCTGTTAAATCTGTTCCAAAAGGAAATTTAGGAAACATATCATTTTCTTTATACTTCTTAAGAGCTTTTTTATAACTCTCAGGGAAGTTATTTTTAAAACTATTAGGTAATTCATAGTCTTTTCTAATTTTTCCATTTTTTTTTGCTGTGTTAAGCAGCTGAGATTGAAATCTACTATCACAAACTTTTAATAATTCAATAATAATTTCCTCGTCCGTTTTTCCTCGTAAATAGGCAATCCCATATTCAGTTACAAGTATATCTCTCATATGCCTAGGTACAGTAATATGACCATAATTATAAACTAAATTGGAAACACACTTGCCTTTACTCACTCTTGTTGAGCGCATTGTAATCACTGAATGACCATCAGGAAGTTCTTGGGCCATAGCAACGAAATTAAACTGACCTCCTACCCCACTAATAACCTGCCCACTTTCTAATCCATCTGATACATGTGCTCCCGACAAAGTAGTCATCATGCAAGTATTAATAAATCGAGCATTTTTCCTGTGTAGTCGATCAATCACTTCATGACCGTAAAGTTGATTGACTTTGAGTACACTTTTCATTGCAAATAGTTTTCTCTCCTCTACAGGTAATTCTTTAAGCCATTGATAAAAATTTGTAGGACCAAGGAAAAATCCTGCATGCATTAGATTCCCATTTTTTAGTTTTTTACCTAAACATAACTTAGTGATCTCATCTTTGTTTTCTGACCAATTCGTATTGATCTCTTTATCATCGCTGAATATTCTATTATTCTCAAAAACTAAACCTTCTCTTAAAATTCCCCAATTAGTTAAAAATTTAAAATCTTTTTCATCGATAATAGGCTTAATTACACCTCTTTCAATTAATTGATCAATAATAGAGCTAGTTATATTATCTGGCTCCAGCAGATCTTCATTAATTAATCGCTGTAGCACGATATGATCGTAGACCTTCTTTTTTAAAATTTTATGTTTATAAAGTTCCATAAAGCCATCGACCATCATTTCAGTGGCACCAAATAAACCTTCAAGAAACTCACCTGTTTCTCCTAAGTTTGTAATAATTAATTCTGACTCTTTATATTGAGGAAGACTCTGTAGGATTTCATTATAAATTAAGTTCTGATTTTGCCTTAAGATAAGCCCATAAATAACAGCATCACCTAATGACCCAATTCCCACTTGAAGCTCACCATCATCTTTTACTAAAGAGCTTGCATAAAGACCTATCATATAATCATCATCTGGAATCGAAGGCTTGGGAGGACCAAAGACTTTATAATGATGATCACTTTGATCAACAAGAATATCAAAATCATTCTCTGATAACAATGCATCACCATACATAAACGGAAGATTAGAATTCACCTGGCCAACTAAAAGAACATTTTGACCAGTGCTTTTCAAACTTTGAACCAAGTCAACTGTAAGATCAGCATTACAACTCAAACTTATTTCATCTTTTTCCTGAGCAACCATTTGAACAACTAGATTCACTCCTCTGTCCACTAAGTCTCTACAAACATGAGTATAATTTGAAGAAAGGTAATTTCTCTGGGCATCAAGTTTTTTGACCATCTTGCCCGGTGGATAATAAAATTCTAAAATTTTGATATTTGTAGGCAATGATTTTCTTTCAAGCTCATAATCAAGATCAGGATAATCTCCAAAAATTCTCTCATCAAAGGATTTAATAAACCGTGTTTCTAATTCACTTTTTCCAACAGGTCTTTGCAAGGTCAGAGCTGTACATATTGTTAAGGATATATTGCTATTGCTTTTAGCTCTTTGATAAATTGCATTTAATAAATGATTAGGCTTTCCTGCTCCTAGAGGACAGGCCAATGTAATTTCATTACCAAGTTGATCCAAAATGAAATCAACAGCGTTTTCTACTTTATTCATCTTTTTCATATATCTTCTTTATTAAAATAAGCTCTCTTTATTCTACATAAAAAAGCAGTAACTTAAACTATTTAAAAATTTTAGATTTAATGAGAAGGTAGAAAAAAATAGGAAGGCCCAAGCAAATCACTAAAGAATAATAGTCAACTCTAGATTGATCAAACCATTTATAATAAAGAGCGTGGCCATGAGAATAAACCTGTTGGATAAGTAATACTCCCAAAACATAAATAAATATTTTTCTTCCACTTAAGGCCAAGAATGCCATACAAGAATTAATAAAAAGAAATAATAAATGGCGATTAAAAGGTGAAGGTTCCCCAAACCCAGGAAAAACAATGGTTAATAAATGATAAATGAAACTAATGATAAAAGGTGATGCAATGAGAATTTTATACTTTAAATTTGAATTCATAGGAATGGTTGCTTTAAAAGATGAATAATACTGTGATCTTTGATACTTCTAAACTTTGAATTCCCAATAGTTCCAGAACTTTTAAATTCTGAAGTATAAGTTCCAAACACCTTATCCCAAATAGATAAATTGAAACCATAATTTGTATCTGACTCAGTTTGATCAATACTATGGTGAATAATATGCATTTGTGGTGTGACGATAAAAAATCTTAAACCTCGCTCAAGCCAAATCGGAAGATATAAATTCGAATGATTAAAAATCGCCATAGAACTTAGAATAATTTCAAATACTAAAATACTTTCAACGGATAACCCTAAAATCAAAACTAAAATTACTTTGTAAAACATTGAGAATATCATTTCAATAGGATGGAACCTTAAAGCTGATGTTGCATCAAGGTCAATATCACTATGATGAACTCTATGCAGTTTCCAGAAAACATTTACTTCATGAAAGATTCTATGTTGCCAATAAATGGCTAAGTCTAATAAAACAATACTCATTGCAAACTCTACTGAAGAATCAATTATAAACCAATGAAATAATCCTAAGACTTTTTGTTCAGCAAATGTAGAGATAGCAACCAATCCAGCAGGAAGCGAGACTTTTAACATCAAAGTACTTATGAGAATGATCAATAAATTATGAGGCCACCTCTTTATTCGAGAGAGTTTTCTCTCTCGATATGAAAGAAAAAACTCAAAAATGCTACATAGACATAGAACGAATAAAAAAATGTACAACCTGTTCTCAATCAATTAAACTCCAGGTTTTATTAAATATGAATAAATAGTTCTTCTCTTGGAAACCTAACTTTAGGGGCAGTTGCATACTTATCATTTTCACTTCTAAATCCAATAGGACAAACTAAGACTGACTTTAAGTTCTTTTCTTCCAAGCCTAGAATTCTATCATACTCCTTGGAGATAAACCCTTCCATTGGACAAGCATCAATCTTCATAGCAGCACAAGCCGTAAGTAAATGTCCTAGTGAAATATAAACTTGATTAGTCATCCATATATTTAGAGCAGTTTCATCTTTTCTAGAAACAAAACCTTCCATCATTTTTTTATAACCATCTAAACTCTCAAGAGTTTCTCCTCTGACTTGAGCAGTAGATTCAATAAATCTTTGAATATGATCAGCTCCAAAATCAGTTGGAATACATAATACTAAAACATGAGAAGCTTCAACTACTTGTTTCTGATTCCAGCTATGCTCTAAAAGCTCTTTTCTAATAGAGTCATTTTCTATAACTAAAAACTTCCATGTTTGTAAACCAAATGAAGAGGTTGATAATCGTAACGACTCCAAAACTCCATCTAATTGCTCTTTACTTAATTTTTTTGAACTATCAAATTCCTTTGTTGCATATCTCCAATTCATATCATCAACTATACTCATCTCTTACTCCTTACTTTATAGGTAAATATATATCTGTTTTAATTTGTGTCTCCAAAACTTCTCTAGGATCATTCATATAAAACTCAATAGGATCCAAATTCTTGTTTTTTTATTTTTTTTATTTCTACCATAATTTTCATGCCTCATCTCCCCTGTTGATTATCATTAAAAAAATAAAGTTTGAGAAGAGACTAAATAGTTAAGTATTCACCTATAAAGTAAAGAATCATTGAGGGTTAATTATAATTTGACATCACTAAAACATATTCACTTTATATTCTTTCAGGCGAACGTTAACATCTAAATCATCAACTTTCTTCTATATAGGCTAAAAGTAATCTAATTCTCCTTGTACTTTCACTTAAACAAACCCAAAATATCTTTATGACTATTGGATTTATATGTGTTTTGATTGCTAGTTTTTTACCAATTATTTGGATAGCTTATGCTAAATTAACGGTTCCAGGTGGTTTTAAGCCCAAATACAATAGAAACCCTCGAGAAATTTTAGAAGCCACTAAAGGAAAAACTAAAAGAGCTAAATGGGCCCACGATAATTCCTTCGAAGCATTTGCTCCCTTCGCAGCGGCTGTAATTATTGCTCACTACTTAAAGGTAGATCAAACAATAATAGATACTAGTGCTGTAGTCTTTATCATTTCAAGAATAATTTATGGGTTATGCTATATCTACAATAAAAGCTTAATGAGATCTATCGTTTGGGGCGTAGGTTTTCTTGCCGTTTTAAACCTTTACTACCAAGCATGCTAAATCTTAAGAAATACCTCTTTTCATTTTCTCTTCTAAGTATTTAGAAATACAGTAATTTCTGCTTGATTCGTCTATAATTATTACCTAGTATGATGATCCTTTCCTATCTCTAAGCTTTAATGCTAAGAATTACCCAACCATGAAAGTGAGTGCATTATGAAAAACAGACCAAGAAAGAACTTTAGAGATCAAGACCAAGACCCTTCTATCGGATACATGAAAAAAGATGATACAACTGCAACTGTCTATATTGGAAATATGATCTACGCTAAAGATGAAAAAGATATCCTTAATATGTTCAAAAAATATGGATATGTAAGTTTTGTTAGAATCAATCGAGATAAAAAATCAAATAGAAGCAAGGGCTTTGCTTTTGTTCAAATGTCTAATTTGAATGAAGCTCAAGAAGCAATCAAGAATTTAGATGGTAAAGAAGTTGATGGTCGAACACTCAAAGTCAGCCTTGCCATTGAAAGTCAAAAAAATAGACCTTCTAGAAAAAAAAGAAGATAAGTTTATCTCAATGCTGGTAAATGATCTTCTCTACTGATTGAAGTAGGGTAATTAGCTTTTGTATTGGAGCATTCCCAACTTGAATCACCTCCAAACTTCACTGCTAAATAAGTAGCACGAGCAACTTGATTACATGTATATCCCCGCTTCATCGTATGCCCAATACTATCACATACATCATAAAGTTGACGTTCTAGTTGTTTATCACAATCTCTTTTACTCATTCCAGTGGTTGCAGGCTCGTGATGATAACAATGATCATGAAAATAGCAGGCCATAAAAAAGAGATCAGAAAAGCCAGGGACACTTGAAGTACAACCATTATAAAACATTGTAGATTTATTTATCGGATCTTCTTGGACACAAAACTCTCCCTCTCTGACTACTTTGCTAGATGGACAAGTAATTTCACTTTTTAAAACTCCACCTACTGCCCTGCAAGTAGATTCCAAAAGAGTATTCGCATTTAAGCTCGTATGTATGAATATGAAAATGATGAAAATTCTCACAAAACATTCTCTAGCCAAGGACCAATTCCAGGTATTTTTAATCCCATTGACCAACGCTTTAAAGATTTCAGCTTCTTTTTATCAGCAAAAGGGTGAGCAATTTTTCCTCCAGTAAAATTTCCTGCTTCATCTATTTTACAAGTATTAGGAGGACAAGGAATCCCATCATCTCCCAATTGATAAGTATATTTTCTTCTCTCTTCTATAAATTGCCTTAATTCAATTGCTTTTTCTGAAGACCATGCCATTACGGCAACCTCTGAATTATGATATTCAGATAATTTATCTAGATTATAACTACCAATTATCGCTATTTCATCATCAATACTCATTGATTTTGAATGTATTGTTTTACCGTGTTTACTTCCAAGCTTTTCACCATAGTACTCAAAAATTTGTATTCTATTCTCAGCAGTCCCAAGACTCATAAGAGCTTTCCTATGTTTTGCATAACCAGCAAAAACAGCAAACCCATCAATTGAGGACAGAGAATTTGTTAAAATTTTAATTTTCACTCCTCTTTTTAAAATCGCATCGACTGCTTTAGAAAAATTAGGAGTAGGAATAAGGTAAGGAGACTCTATAGTAATACTTTTCTTAGCTTTAGAAACAAGCTCTAACATCGTAGGCCCTAAAATACTTTTATAAGTGAGGTTGTCATCATTCAATGTATCTGAAACAAACTTTACTGCTACATCTTCTTTAGTTAATTCATCTTTAATTTTTTGAATATAATCTTTTGAAATTTTAAATTTGCTCATTAGTCCATTAATTTTTTCTTCTTGAGTGTCTAACATCAACTTACCAACTTGAGCCATTTTTTCCTTACAATTTTTCAAATGTAATGTTTTGTATTTTCTCAAGCAATATGTTCTTGTTCCTAATGAAAAACTTGCTTTAGTTGTAATTGGTGAATTCCAGTATTTTAAAAAATGTGCTTGAGCATCCATCACAGGCTGACCAGTTACAAGTACATCTCTATCTACATAAGTGCCTTTATCAGCAACTGAAAAGTATGTTCCTTCAATATTTCTCCCACCTGTCAAAAGATACTCTCCATCAACAATAAATAACTTATCATGCATTCTAGCTCTTAATTTTCTTCCCTTAAGTCTATTACCTACAAGAGTCTTTTTATCATTTAAATTATTGAAAAATTTTACTTGAATACCTTCTTCTTCTAAATGAAGTAAAACTTCAGCAGGCACATCAGTCCCCATTATTTTTCCCCCACCATCGAAAATTAACCTAATATCAGGGTTATTCATTAACCTCTTTTGAGCTCTTAATAAAGCTAAAGAGGCCATTCCGGTATCATCAGCATGAAAGATGAACTTAGAGCTATAAATTGAGTTCCTAGCATTTTTTGTAATTGCAAATCTGGCAGATAATGCTTCAATAGGATCATTAAGAATCTTGTAAACACTTCCAAATGAATAAAAAGAAAAAATCATGCTCAAAAGTATAAATTTCATAAAATCTCCATAAATTACTAATTATAAAATTTTCTCACTTTTCATGAGAAAATTTGAACAGCATGTGAAAATTTCAAAGACTGATAAAGTTTTAGACATAAGAGGAGAAATTTTAAAGAACTTAGCATACCCGACTCATTTACAATGGTAAAAAACACGCTATTTAACTAATTACTCAAACATGTTTTAATTGAACAAGTTACTTTCATTATTCAAGGAGTGTTTATGAAAATTATCCCAATGATTCTTTTAGTTTTTACTATTGTTTCTTGTGCTTCTAATTCTGTTAACAGAAATATATCGAGTACTGTTACCACAACTACAGTTCCAACGAAAAAAATTAGAAACTTTGAGGGCAACCACTTTGGAAATGTTAAATATGGTAATGATTTAAGGGGTGTTGGTTTATATTTACAAAAAATTCCAAATCAAGACGCATATTATGGACTTTTAGCTGAATATTTAAGTGCTTTTCAAGAAGATAACTTCATTTCAAACTTCTTTAGACCAGGCAAGAAGAAGTTCTTCAGTAAAAAGAAAAATGGATACCTCAAAGATCTTGTCAATAGAATCATGCTCTATAGGTTTGATCGAATCCCTGGAACACTTTCTTATTCTCTAAGTAGACTTAAAGTTGAAAATGGAAAAATCAAAACTGCTGGTGTCGTCCCTAATGCCGAGTTAAGAATTCAAGGAAAACTTATTAGAGGTAATCCAATGAAAAATTCTGTTTTATTTCTAAATATCAATGGTGAAATCACTCGAACTAAATTTAGAGGATCTCATCGCTTTGGGTTCATCCTTAGAAATAAATTAAACTCTAGGTGGGAAAAAGACTATGTTGAAGGAAACTACAACCCAGGCTATAAAGAAGGGAACCTAATCAATCTTAGGTTGCAAGAATTCGATGCTCAAAATAATAATGCTCTAGCTCAATTTGATGCAACCACATTAAGAAATGAGAGAATCCAAGGGGATTTCAACGTAAGAGAGGATATTAGAGGAATGTATACTTTCCAGGCCAGTGGTAATAAGGCCGTAACTGGTAAATCTATAGTTGAAGATAAGATTGGTATTTTCTTTGATGTTTATAATGCTCAAGGGATAGGAATGGACACAGTAGAGCTAGTTTTAGTCAATCCTGCAGATCCTTACACATCTCAAATGTATTTTGAAGAATATGGAAATGCTAATTAAATAAGTTACTTTTATTCCTGAGGTGCGAGAAAAGCATCTCAGGAAATTGTATAAAACTTATACAATTTATACTCCTCAATTTCGAGCTCACCTATTAACTCTTTCATACTTACACACTCATTGAGAACAATCTAAAAAACCTCTATTCTAGTCTATATAAAACTTTATAGGAGTTAATCTTGAAAGCAATATTCATTCTTACTATTATATTTTCAGCTCTAAGCTTTAATGGATACTCAAAAAATGATCAAATTTCTGAAAGAATAAAGAGTCTAAAATCTATTCAAGAAACATTTTCTGCTCCAATGAATACTGAAGTTTTAACCATTATTAGAAGTGATTATAAATCATCTAACTTGATTGATAATATTAGCTCTAAAAATGCAACTGATCCGGTTTTATTAAAAAGTTTGATTAACTCTGTAGATCCAGCCAGGACAACAGATATCGAAATTTTGGAGTCTGCTATCGGTAGGATTCTGATTAAGCAATTTATTAAAATTTAATCCTAAAACTTACAGATTCTAATATCTTCTTAATTCTAATAGAAATAATTTCTTAAAAAAGAAAAGAACCTTTCTGAGTATAGATCAATTTTCACATACCCGACAAGACCACTTTTTCACATTTGATTTTTTTACTCTTTTGTAATCTAATTAACTAAAATCGCTTCACGCGAAACAACTCTATTTCAATAAACAGGAGGTTTATGTGAGTAAATATCTATTAATTCTTTTATTCATTTTCAGCTGCTCATCTAATCAAAATGAGGCCGTAGGTGAAAGAAATCCCAGTTCAGAGGATGATCCTTGGACAAGTTGGTCAAGTAAAAAACTAAATGCTTCTGGTCTTTTAGTTTTAAGTAAAATTAGAACTAAACTTCTTGAAAACAATTTATTTGATCCTTATGAACAAGGAGAAATAAGTTATGGTGCTAGAGCAGTAGATTGCTCGACTAGAAATACAAATTACAGATCAGCAGACGGAAGATGTACTAATCTAGATCCAGGCATGTCAGTTGTTGGTGCTTCCAATGTTGCCTTTGGAAGAAATATTGCTCCAGAGTTGATGACTTCGCAAGAAGAAATAGATAGAACTCTTATGACTCCTTCTCCAAAACTTGTTTCAAAAACGTTTTTCTCTAGAAATGGTGCAACTCAAGATAGTTATAAAAAAGTCCCTTTTCTAAACATGCTCGCAGCAAGTTGGATTCAGTTCATGAATCATGATTGGATTACCCATGGTAAAAATATGACTCCTCAAGAAGGACGACCAGAAACAGCACCTTATAAGTTAGCTGATGGGACAACAGTCGAGAAAACTCAAGCAGATCCTACTTTAAAGAAAAATTACAAAAAAGAATATCATAAAACAACTTTAAATAAAGTTACTCACTGGTGGGATGGATCTCAAATTTATGGTAGTGATCAAGCTGAACAAAATCGGTTAAGAGTGCAGAGTTTTAACCCAATTACAAGTTATCAAAAATTTAATTACGATGAAATTAATTTTGGAAAGATGAGACTAGATAGTGGGAAATACTTACCAAAAAGAACAGATCTTAATCCAGCTAATAATAGACAAAACCAAGGTTATGAATTAACAGGTTTTATGGATAATTGGTGGGTAGGATTAAGCATGCTTCATCACTTATTTGTTAAAGAGCATAACCATATTGTTTCTATGTTAATGGAAAAGCATGTTTACTGGGATGCAAAAATGCAAAAGTGGGTATGGAAAGCAGGGCTTGGAAAAAGATTTTTCGAAATTCGTGGTCGAAAAATTGAAATTCCTTTCACTAAGCGTACTGGTATAAAATATTTCAATGATCAACAATTAGATGAACACCTTTTCCAAGTTGCAAGACTTATTAACTCTGCAATCATGGCTAAAATCCATACTGTTGAATGGACTCCAGCTATTCTAGCTAATAAAATGCTCGATATAGGAATGCATGGAAATTGGTATGGACTTGCTAACCCTAAAACTCTTTCAGTCTATAGAAAACCTGAAGGACAAGGAACTAAAATTACTTTCAAGCCTCGTAATGGCTGGGAGAATTTCAAATATAATTTAAGATCTAAAACTGATAGGCTAATTATTGATCCTGGGTATCTTGTAGGAGGAATTGTTGGTGATAAAAGAAAAAATTATGGTGTACCTTATAGTCTAACTGAAGAATTCACTTCCGTTTATAGACTACATTCATTGCTACCTGAAAATCTTGAATTGAAAAAAACAAGAAGAAGTTCAGATGGGAAGATCAATGGAGTTGAAACTTATCAATCATTGTCTTTTAATGATAGTAGAAATGAAAAATCATATTCAATAATGCAGCAATACAAACTTTCAGATCTTTTTTATTCTTTTGGTACACAACTTCCTGGTCAATTAGTACTTAATAACTTTCCAAGATTTATGCAAAACCTTGAGATTCCAGGTCATGGAATAATGGACCTTGGTGCTGTTGATATTTTAAGAGATCGAGAAAGAGGAGTACCAAGATATAATCAGTTTAGAAGAGGTATTAACTTAAAAGAAATTAAAAAGTATACAGACTTTTTTCCAAATGGTGTAGCTGATACTCCTACAAGAAAAGATATTCTGAAAAAATTTCAAACTGTTTATGGCTTTAATCCTGATGGAAGTGATAACGTTGAAGCCATTGATTTACTTGTAGGAAGTTTAGCTGAAGAAGTAAGACCAAAAAACTTTGGATTTGGAGAAACTCCTTTCCAAATATTTATCTTAATGGCTTCAAGAAGACTAATGGCTGATAGATTTTATACAGATGATTATACTGAAGAAGTGTATACTAAGGCAGGACTTCAGTGGATAGACAAGGAAGGTACTATGCACCAAATTATCGCAAGACATATGCCAGAGCTTGCTGAGAAAATGGAAGGTAAAAGATCTGCTTTTGCTCCTTGGAATGAATAATACGTGCAAATCATCAAAGTATTAATTTTATTTTTTACTATAATTGGCTCGAGTACTTTAAGTGCTCGAGCTGAATTACCTAAAAACTATAAATCTCTTAGTGGTTGCCAAAAACAAAATATTTTATGGAGAAAAATCGAAAACTCTGAATACCTTACCTACCCCAAACTTAAAAACTTAGGAGGTTTTCAACTTTTGAAAATGGCCTTTCAGAAAATGTCTGAAAAAACTAATAAGTTTAGCGACCTTGCTCCAATTGGTTGGAAAAAATATTTACATGCCCGTGGTGTTATGGCCAAAGTAAAAATAATCATTCCAGATGAATTTGAAAAATCACCCTATACAGGAATATTTCAAGGTGCAGAATGTGCTCTTATACGCTTGTCAGTGACTTATAATCCCAAAAAAGAAAGTAAGGCCTTTGCTCCTGGACTAGCTTTAAAAATTCTACGAGATGAAACTCACAGTGCTAACATCTCAGCTCTTTACACCTTGGGAGGCCAAGGAAGAAATTTTAATTTTTTTGAAAATGCTTTATCTAATATAGTTCCTACTGGAGATGAACTAGGGATGAAACTTGTAAATAAAATTTTCAAAAGAGTATCTAAATATCCCGAACAACTTAATACTTATGATATGGCACAATTTAATAATCAAGGCAGCAGAGAGAGCCAAGTCATCTCACCAAGACAAATATTTTTTGTTCCTAATCCACAATTAGCTTTTTCTACACAAATGCATGATTTCAGAAGAGACCTTGTTACTATCTCTAAAGGAACGACTTTATATGACATTTATGCACTAGATAGATCTGAGCAAGATTTTACTTATGATGAATACACTCTTGATATGATTCCAAAGTTTTTAAAAAAATCTAAACCAATAGCTAGAATAGTTACTGATTCAAAGTTTATTTTATCTAGTTTTGGTGATGATCGAATTCTATTTCGTCATGAAGTCGTTGATAATCAATCATCCAAGAAGAAATGATTCTTTACTATGCTCTTAATCGATCTTCATACTCATATAAATTTATTACCTAATCCCCTTCCCTGGCTACTTGAATATATTTGCAAACAAGATCTCTCAATTGAAAATTATGTAGAATTATCAAAAAAACATAATAAGAAAATTATTCTCTCTCCTGTTATCTATAATGTACCTGGGATTCATTGGGGACTTACTGGTGTGGAACATCAAATAAGAAAACTCACTCATCAAACACAATTGCTAAATGGAAAAGTAAAGATTTTAAAATCTAAGGAAGATTTAGACTCTGAGTTTATGGTAGGTTTAGTTTTACAATTAGAGTCTTGTAGATGGATAAGAGAAAGCAACACAAAAAATACACTCGAACAATTACATGAATTAGGAATTCGAGGTGTTATCCCAATTCACTTTATAGACAATTGGCTAGGAAGTTCTTGCAATTATCCTTACGTTCCGACTAACTCATCTCAAGATAGGGGATTGAGTCATAATCAGGCACATGTATTTTTTCAAGAATGTAAGAACCTAAAGCTTTGGATAGATTTAAGTCATATGTCTACAAATGCAATAGATGCTACTTTAAAATTTAACCATCATAGTATTTGTATGACTCATACAAGTATTAAAGATATTCAAGATACCAAAAGAGCAATTTCAAAAGACCATATAAAACAACTAGTAAAATTAAACGGATTTATTGGTCTCTCTCCTACTGATCGTTTTGTTTCATCCACATCACAATTTATAAAAATGATTCAATACTTTCATGAGATTGGGGTCAATGGGCATTATGGCTTTGGATCGGACTATGGAGCACCAATTAAAACAGACAAAGGTCTTGAAAATTATGAAAAATTAATCACTACTATATCTCAATCAAATTTGAACAAATCTCAAAGAGATCAATTTTTCTATCAAGGAGCTTTAAGTTTTCTGAAAGAATCTCTTTAATTTAAAAACGATACTGAAACCCTACCATCATACCAGGACGAACAGAACTTAAAATTTGTAAATTTATTCCTGTACTAAAAGCCAATCTATCTCTTTTGCCCCATAACCACATATAGCCAAAATGAATACTACCTAAAAAGTTATTCTCTTTCACTAAAGATCTACTTTCATCTTTTAAGTGCACAAAAGAATAGCTTGTACTTAAACCGACTAAAATTGAATTCGAATTATATCCAGAGAAATGGTAATTTGCTCTAAAATATGGACCATAGATATTATAATAATTTGAAAAATTTTGAAACCTAAGACCTCCAGTAAGAGAGAATTTTGTATGTATTTGACGTTGATACCCCAGACCCAAAGAATAAAGCATGCCATCGTTAGAGCTCCACCCAATCCCAAAAGCTCCTATATCAATAGCGTGTTTGTAATTGAATGTATCAGAGAGTTTATCTTCACTGAAAGTTAGTGAACAAAAAAATATGAATAACAATATCTTTTGATACATATAAATTCCTTTAAATTCTAAATATTTAAGAAATTAACATATCTTAGTCAAAAAGAAGGTCTTCATGAAACTTTTACAAATTGAGCTTTTCTTTTTCCTAAAAATGCTCTTATCCCCTCTTGGCCATTAGGTAGTAAGAACATTTCTCCAAATGTTTTAGCTTCATAATCAAAAGCATCTAATGCCAGGGAATCATCAGCGTTATTCATAACCTTTTTACAAGCACTCACCGCTTCAGGAGATTGCAACTTAATCTCATTTAAGGTCTCCACTGCTGAATCCATCATACTCTTTTCTGTCTTAAAAACTTGATTGACTAGACCAATCTCAAAAGCCTTTTCAGCATTAATCTGCTTTCCAGTATAGATCATCTCTTTAGCCATTGCTCGACCAACATATTTTAACAATCGAATACAACCACCAAAAGATGGAATGAGTCCTAAACTAACTTCAGGTTGACCAAAAATAGATTTCTCAGTTGCATAGATAAAATCACACGCCATTGCTAATTCACATCCCCCTCCCAAAGCAAAACCATCTACCCCTGCAATTATTGGAAAGGGTGAATTTTCAATTAAATTCATTACGTCTTGCCCCAGTTTTGAAAATTCAATTGCCTCATCCTTATTCATTAAAGACATTTCTTTAATATCTGCACCAGCAACAAATGCCTTCTCGCCTAAACCATAAACAATAACACCTCTAAGACTTTTATATTGAAGATCTCGAAGATCAATAAATATTGACTCTAATTCTTTCAAAACTCTAGATGACAAAGCATTCATCTTATTTGGTCTATTAATACCTAAGAGCATAATATCTCTTTTTATCTCAATATTTAAAAATTTATAATTCATGATCAATCTCCTTAAACTCTATGAATCCCAAATAGCACCAAAAGCCGGAATTCCTCTTGATTCTAATCCGTAAACAACTTCCCAAGTTAGTTTTTTATTCGAAATACATATAACAGCTTCTGCTCCAGACTCCACAAAAGCTTTATAAGTTAACTCCAACATATCTGGTTTTCCTTTTTCTATAGTGTCCCAAATAATACTCTTTGGTCTAGACTCCATAATCTCATCTACTAAGTCTTGTCCATAAGTTTTCTCAGGTGTCCTAGTAGACCAAACTAAATTCGAATCTACTTCATTTGCAATTAAATGAGGTAAACAAGGTCCAATACCGCTACCTGTGGCAACGTATAAAACCTTTTTAAATAATTTTTCTACATTTCCAACCCCTGCAGTTGGAAAACCTTTGACCCATATTTCTTTTGGACATGTATCAATAAAGTCTCCAGTCCAATCACCTGCTCTTGAGATAATTAATCTAAACCCATTCTTTGAAGGCCATGGGATATTAGCAAATGAATGCCACTCCATTAAAGGATTCTTACTCAAAGTAGTAGATGAGCCCAAGAGAGCATTAGAATGCTCAAACTCAGCAATGACTGCATGATTTGATGGGCGAAGTGTTTTTACTTTCACCTTTTTTAAGTATAACCAAGGATGAATAGCATTTAATGTTAAAATGATTAATCCAACGAACATAAAATCTAAATATATTTGAGAATACATTATATACTCAATCCAAAATAAAGCTAATAAGAGCCAGCCACCAAAACGAGCTACCTTTTCAAATCTGTCATGATTTTTTTCTCTATTTTTAGGAGATGCAACTCCTCCCATTAAGACCATTAATAGAAAAGTTATTAAAGTTATCCCAAAACTTTCGATACTAACATTATCCATTTTTAAAACCACCAAGTATCCACACCAGATCGTTCCAGAAATTGCACAACCAACATGAATTCCCCCAAAGTGATAAACTTTTCCTAATGACCACCTAAGACTAAGTGGCCAATTAGTAGAAAAGCTGGTTGTAAACCTAAACATAAGATTAATTACATGTTGATTTCTAATGATAAGGGCCACTAAAAAATTTCCAAGAATAAATCGAGATACTAAATTCATTGCTTCAGCGGGGGCGTTTAATACTAAAACAGATTGAAATTTAATAAATATATAAATATTTACAACCAAACATATGAATATGAGTCTATTGTAATGCATTAACCATGGATGCTTCCACATTCTATATTTAAATGACTTTTGATCTGGCAAAATTATTTCAGGTGTATGAATAACCCGCAATCTCTTTTTTTGCTCCTTCACTAAAAAATCAGGAGCACTAAAATCAAGTCCTTCTAATAATGACCTTGCTTGATTAAACATAACACTTCTCCTGGTTATACTCATTCAAGTTTTCTAATAACTTCTTTTTATCTATCTTTCCACGATTAGTTTTTGGTAATTCTTCCAAAAATATTATTTTGGATGGAATATAGTAATAGGCTAATTTCTTTTCTAATTCTTCGATACAAGTTTTCTCATCTAGCTCACTTGAAGCCACAAAGCTAATAAGCTCATCCGAACCTACTTTCAAAGTACAAGCTCTCTTACATCCTGGAATTTCTTCAAGAGTGTTACTAATAGAATCTAATTCAACTCGAAAACCTTTAATTTTAACTTGATCATCACTTCTACCTAAATGTTCCAACTCTCCTAATAATGTCCATCTTCCCAAATCTCTAGTTCGAAACATCATAGAACCATCATTTAAAAAAGGATCTCTCCTATACCGATCTGAATTGAGAGCAACATTATTAATATATCCTCCACTTACACATAGACCTCCGGCCCACATTTCCCCTACTTCACCAATCTTACAAGCCGACAAATTTTCATTTAAAATATAAACTGTATTATTAGGTGTCGGGGCACCAATAGTTAAAAGTTCATTGTCTTTGTCATGGGCTTGCATAGTATTGACTATAGTAGTTTCAGTTGGGCCACAGCTGTTATAAAAACTGCAGAACTCACTCCATGAGTCTGCCAGATTTCTAGGACATGGCTCTCCTGCCACTGCAGCTACCAGTATATTTTTACACTTATTAATATCTAAAGAGCTTAAAATTGAAGGGGTCGCTATAACCACATCAACTTCACTGACTGTCTCTTGAATACTTTGACCTCTAATAAACAGATTACCGCCATAAGAGAGGCAGGCGAAAATCTCCCATACTGCCATATCAAAAGAAATATTTAGAATCTGAGCTACTTTTGTTCCAGGTACTATGCTTAAATTCCCAGGGCTAGTATGAATAATATTGCAAACATTTTGATGAGTAACCATCACTCCATTAGGCATACCTGTTGTTCCTGAAGTATAAAGAACGAAACAATTATTTTTTTCATCCTGATTTAGAGTTGAACTAGGAAGATATAAAAGATTGCTCTCAAACTCATTAAAATCATCAATAAAAACTAATTCATGAAATTTGAGCTCACTAACAGTTTTCTTAAAACAGGTTGTTGATAACACGATTTTAATGTCAGCTGAATCAATAATATGATTCAATGCCACCTTAGGTGTAATTCTAATATCTTGTGGGACATAAGTAGCACCGGCCTTAAGTATTCCCAAGATTCCAACAATCATTTCAATAGAGCGACTTAAAAACAACCCAACATTTTCATTTTTTTGAACACCCTTTCTAATCAATGCTCCCGCAAGAGCATTGGCCTTATTATTTAATTCAGCATAGGTAACCTCAATTCCTTTGTAAGTAATAGCAACCTGATCAGGTCTTAAATAAGCGTGATGCTCGAATGCATGATGTATGCATTTAAATGGAAGAGAAACTGTTTTACCTCTGCCGAATTTTTCGAATAAAATTCTGTCAGCAATTGATAAATGTGAAAGTGCAGATGAATTAAAAATTAAATCTGCTTGTTTTTTCTTTAATTCTAAAGAATTCATAAATTTGCCCCTTATATATGATTACTTATGCAACCATCTAAACAAAGATTAGCGTGAGTCTAATCATCCTCATATGATCTCAAAGCTATAAAGCGTATTCCATTTAGGAATACTTGCCCCACCTTACAACTGCCTTACTATTCATAGGAGCTTGCTTTTCTCAGAGTCATCATTATACAAATTATTGCTTTTGAGCGGCCCCAAGCAAGTCAATAGACGTTGACTTGTTTGTTAACACCTACTATGCATAGTTATGGATGTAAGTAAGATAAATATAGGTGAATTAGAACTCTTTTTAGAGGTAGCAAAACTAGGTAGTCTTAGAGAAGTTGCACGTAGTAAGAAAATGCAACCTGCACAACTATCAAGAACTTTAAAAAGATTAGAACAAAGAATCGGGAAAACACTTTTTGAAAGATCGCATCGTGGTCTCATTTTGACACCACAAGGATTAAAGCTCAGAGATAACGTTGAAGAAGTACTAAATCTTCTTGATGTAAACATTGAAACAGATTCAAGTCTTGAAAAGGAAATTTCAATCCCAGGAATTGGTGCTCCTACTTTTTTATTACAAACTTTGGTTCTACCTACCCTAAGCAAGCTTCACACAAAGGACCTTATTCATAAAAGTCAATTAGTTTCACTTCCCAATGATAGATTAATCTTAAGCGGTCTAAGGGGAATTATTAAAATTGCTTTTCACGCTGAAATACTTGATTGGCCTGATACTTGGTATTCTGAAAAGATAGGTTCCATAGAATCTAAACTATATGGTTCAAGAAAATTCTTTGAAGAATCAACTCTTACTGAGGCTCAAGCATTGAACGAAAGGTTTATTTATCCACTTCATTGGTCTCCAGAAGGAATGAGAGAAGGTATTGATAATTGTCCAATAAGCCTTAGAAGTAGAAAGAAATCTATTGGAGTTTCTTCAGGTCAAATGGCTTTAGACTTACTTCACTCTCATAGATCCTTAACTTACCTCCCAACAACACTCATCAAAAACAAGGATAACTCCATAATTGAAATCAAAGTAAAAAGTTGGAAGAAAACAACTCATCCGGTCTTTATAAGTGCTCAGATCGACTCTATTAACAAAAGAATGTTCAATAAATTAGTTAAGACAAGTTCTCAATTTTTCAAGTAAACGATCTTGAAATAAGATCGTTTACTTCTTTATTTTATAATTTTTCTATCTTTAAGTATGCAAAGGGAGTTTTCTTAATAACTGCACTACCCACTCTGTATAATCTTTTTATTTTCCCTTGAGGCTGAGTTGCTTGATCTGAGGAGGTGTATATCTTCCCGCTATCAGTTCCTGCATCAATCGCAAAGAGAGGTAGGACTTTTTTTCCAAGATACTTCCCTTGCCTTATAACTTTCAAGTTGTTAATTCCTATTACCCAATCAGGGCTTGGTGCAATCATAGAAATCAAAGAGATATACGGATTTTTCTTATTCACTTTAACCTCTACACTCACAACTTCATCACCATCAAATGGTGAACTTGTCTCATAATCTAAAATAGCTCTTTTACTCTGAGCAGATTGAACCTCTGAGATAAGTTCTCCGGGATTCCCTGTTTCGGCAACATTTTTCACTCCCAAGCTTGCAAGAGTTTTAAATGGGAAAAGTTGGTACTTCTTATTATGTGATATTGCGACAACTGGAGAGAAGTGAGGATTTCGAGGAAAATACTTTTTTCCCTGAACACTCTTTTTAAAATTTCCTTTAATAGTTAATCGATAAGTTAACTCTCCTGTAGAAGGTAACCCAATCATTGAAAACACGAGACATAGTACATAAATTGATTTTTTCATTTTTTCTCCTTGAAATGAATACATCAATTAAATTATAAAGTGATTGAACTGAGGAGACTCATGAAAAGGCAACTGGTGTTAACAGAACAGGCAACTCTCATCGCTATCACACCCTATGATATATATGTAACTTGAATTTATCTGATCTCAGATCTAAAAAACCTTGATTTCTCAGTACCTCTTAAATTAATAATCCATTTCCCAATTGTTTCCTTACATTCTTTTTTCGAACACAAGGCTATTTCATACTTCTTTGAGACCATTTTAAGTTTTTCTTTGTTCATAGGGCAAGTATTTTTAGGATCTATTCTTTTAATTGCTTCTTTGAACTTTCTAACTCCACCCTTTGTTGCAAACTTAGAACAATTTAAACTCTCATCAACTGAATCATCTAAATATAGTGAAAACTTTATTCTTTTCCCTTCAACTCTTTTCCATTTAGAATTTTCACATTTAACAAATGGTCCTAGATTTTCCCCAAGAACATCAGGTCTTTTTTGTAAAATATGATTCCAAAACCTCATTCCGTTAAAGTTTGCAGATAAATCAGCATAAGAAAATACACCTGTTGCTAAATTATTTCCTCCAAGAAAAGTTTTTTCTCGCAACACTCCACTTTTTAGCGTAGACTGTAAGGATTTGTCTTTTATATAATGTTTCTTAAAGTAAATGAAGCCCATTCCAAATAAATGTTCCAACTTATCTGTCCCTATAACCTTTCCATTCAAATTCATCATAGGTGCAAGGGCCAAAGGACTTTGAGCGGCTTTTTTCCTTCCTAAAAGAAAGCCATTCCATATACTCCACTCTGAGTATATCGAATCGTCTAATGAGATCATTCTTAAATCAATAATATTATCATGCAGAATCTTTTGAGTAAGAATGCCTGATTTATGATTAGCAAAATATTTTTTTAATTCATTATATAAATTCATTTCTGATTGTTTTGAATCATTACAATTTTCAGATTGATTTAATATATTAATCGATTCTTCAAGATAAGAGTTCGCTAAATCATCTAAAATATCGGCTACATCCTCGATAGCTTCACCTCGATAAGTATAATGATCCGTCTCAGCTCCAACTAAAGTCAGAGAAAATAAAAAAATTAGTAAATAATTCATAAATCGCCTTTAAAGGCTAATTATAGCAAAAATTTAAATTTGAGTGGGACAAAATGAAGTTTTTTCAAAGGTGTCTAAAATATGACATTTTTCCAACCTAAAGCTTTTATTAACATGAAATCAGCTCATTTCTAGCTCAAATCTTAGAATATTCAGAGCCAATAATGTATCATGAAAATCTATCAAATTTTACCAAGGAGAATTTATGAAGTTATTTATCTTTTTATTAAGCTTTAGCACTCTCAGCTTTTGTCTTACTCTTGAAGAACAAGTTGATCAATTAACACCTGAGCAACATCAAAGATTAATGGCAAAACTACAAGCCAAGCCTTACCAAGGAGTCATCGGACCAGGATTTTTCACTAGAATGTCATTTAGTATGACTGCAGGTACTCATTGGACCAAACTAGATAAGCTATATTCATTTTTAAACTCCAAACACAAAGCAAGTGATGAAGCCGATAAGGCCAAATATGCAAATTTTTCTCTTTTATGGAAATCAAATGGAAACTTACGTTATGGTCTTGGTTTAGGTGGATCAACTCTTAGACATAATGAAGAAGTAGCAACGGATGTTTTTGAAGAAGTTCATCTTAAAGCAGGATTTATGCACCTACAATTGGCCTATAATATTTGGCTAGGAAGAAAGTGGGCGATTTTACCAACTATTGGAGCCGGTGTGACAGGAGCTTACGTAACGATTATTAATAGTAATGACAATACATCTATTACTCACCAGAGTAAATTCAATGGATATGGATTTAGTGCTAATGGATCTTTGGCAATTAACTATTATTTAAACTCTGTTTTAGCAATTGGGCTAGAGGGTGGTTATCATTATGGTAAAGTAGATAAGCTTAAAAGAAGTATGCTCAAAGAAATCAGCAACCCAGCAGAGATGGATTTAAGTGGGGCCTTTGCTGGTCTTAGATTTTCTTATAATTTATAATTAAGTTCTATAGAGCATAAAATAGTTATAATTCTATTTTATGCTCTTCTACTAATTCATTTTTCTTATCGAAAGTCTTAATTAAAATATCCATCTGACTAACTTCTACTAAACTATAAGTTGGCTTAGATCTAACAACAAATTTAGAATAAGGGTTTTTATACCTAGATGGATTAAAGATTCCTCCAGAAGAGCCACCATTTAAGTAAACAATCCCGTCTTTTTCACTTCTCTCATAAGTATGTACATGACCTGTTAATACAAGTGGAACATTTCCGACTTTTTCTATAATAGGTAAGAGGTTTTTTCTTATATACTTCGTATCTTTTGTAATATGCCCAAAAGTCGAAGAAAAAGCAGGGTGATGTGAAACAAGAATCACTTTTTTATTCTCGACTTTAGCTTGAAGACATTTTTTCTCTATCCAAGAAAACTGCTTCTTAATTTCTTTTTTAGTCAGGTGGTCATAGTTTGTATTGTGAATAAGGAGATCCACTTGCGGGAAGCTCAAGAACACATTTCCTAATAAGGAGTCTCTTTTTGCTCTTAAATATTTATTAAATGTCTTAGGATTGCCTTCTGGATCTTCAGCCTGATAATCATGGTTTCCCAAAGCTGCAATAATAGGTAGTTTCTCTAAATACATCTTGGCCAATTCAAAGAAATCTAACCAATGCTTAGGATTTCCTCCCTTAGAGACAACATCACCTGCATGCACAGCAAAGTTTACATCTTCTTCTTTGAGCTTCTCCATCACTGCCGTGGCAATACTTTTATGTCTTTTATATCCTCTTCTAGGATTTGTTTTAATTGATTGAGTATCTGTAATAAATAAAAACTTTAGTGGTTTTGTTTCATCACATGGGTGGCTAATTGTTTGAACTTTATGATATTGCTCACTTTCAACTTTAACTTCAAAGTTATAAGTCTTATCACAACGTAATTTTCCAATTTTTAATTTATAAAATTTCTTTTTTTCAAATCTGTTTTTTAAGTTAATTAATCCTTGTCGTAATTTACTATTTAGCTTTACTTTTACTAAGGCAGGAGTATTTAATTCAAAAGCAAGATGGCTTACATTATTCTTAGAAAAAATAATATAAGGTTCAACTTGAAAAAGGCTTTGGGAAAAACTTAAACTCGAAAGACATAGGATCATCAAAAATTTCATGATTAAATTTTAGATGATCTATGCTCAAATTTCTTGTTAATATATCATTAAGAAATAACTATTATTTACTAAAGGTTATCATAATCTCCATCAAGCAATCTTTCAAAAACTCTCTGAACCTTACTTGAATTAACCTCTTTACCATCATGATACAACACAACCGGAGTAAAAGAATATTTGCTATCTTCAATAGCAGTGCTTGTCGCTCTTTGAGCAACATGATCAGGACTAATTGTATATCTGCCTACTGCTTTATCTAAAGGCCATTTTAGTTCCTTGTCAGTGAAAATAACATAAGTAATCTCTGAACAAACAATCGTTTTATCTGTTTCAACATCAAAGTTAAAATCATAATCTTTACCATATTGTTCATTTGCTCTTATTAAATAATATTTTAACTTCTCAATGTATTCAGTTTGAGATTCTGGCATAAAATTAGGTCTAACAATAGCAAGATCATCAATATTCATAAAATGTTCTAGAGAATTTACTTGAACACCTGGTCTTAAAGCTTCAATAATATTTTTTCCATTCT
Organism: uncultured Bacteriovoracaceae bacterium; assembly: GCA_938034385.1. Classification (GTDB taxonomy): domain Bacteria; phylum Bdellovibrionota; class Bacteriovoracia; order Bacteriovoracales; family Bacteriovoracaceae; genus JAHDHG01. The sequence goes on along the minus strand of CALHLC010000048.1, from coordinate 75,469 downwards.
GAACATCTTTTTGAAACTCAGGATTTAAATAATCCCACAATCTCTTACCTTGAGAATCAACCATCGACTTTAACTCAGTCTCTGTACCAACCCAAACTGCCACATGTCCCCAATGCCCTGGAATAAACTTATCAGTTAATCTAAAAGGCGTTTTTTCTAATAAAATATCCATTGGCTTAAGTTGTGATTTTAACTTTCCGATTAAAGCTGAAAAGCTTGATTCCTTCATATCAAGAAGTTTTCCTTTCCTAGTTGCAACTAATCCTACTGTATTTCCAAAAGCTTTAGATAAACCATTTGTAACTTTAGATGTTCTATAGTTAAATTTATTCTTAATCCACTTCCAAGCAAATTTTCTTTTTAACTTCCAAACATCTTCACTACTGATTTCTTTTCTTTTATTGTATAAGTAACTACTTTGTATCGTAGCATCTACATATTTTTCAAAGCTAGATGTATAAATACTCATGCTATCCATTTGTTTCATAATTTTCTCATATGTTTCAACAGTTCTGACCATAGATGCATAGTTCTTATAACTTGAATACTGCTCTTCTACTTCTTTTAAGAAGTCTTTAATCTTTGCATTATCTGAGTTGATTATTTGATCTAACTTTGATTTTCTAGAAAGATTATCAAATTGAGCAAAAACAAGAGTATAATTATCATATAAAATAAAAGCTGAAGCTAAAGCTAATTTAAAATCAAGAGTTTTATTTCTACCATCGATTGCACATAAATCAAGATTAAGCTTTGAACATTTAGGACTGAGAAGATATCGTAAAAGAAAATTCCCGTCTTTGAAAGATTCATAAAACCATTCATCACTTTTAAATTCCCCTGACTTCTGATCTTCAAGAAAATACACATTCTCAGTCTTAATCTCAGACATATACTTTACTTTATTGATATATTTATAAAAGTTCTCCCTTAAATCTCTATATTTTAAAGTTCCATTATTATGAATTCTACTTAATTCTTCACTTGTGATTATTTTATCTGGCTGAGCAGCTAGACCAATTAAAAAATCAATAGCTGCACTTCTCCAAAGATTTGTTTCCTCTACTAAGGTATTAAAATCTTCAATTGTTTGATATTCGCTTTCTGAATAACATTCACCTTTAAAGATTTTTTGTGAACCAGGACAATCTTTTACTTGTGAAAAGCTTGATAAGACAAATAATAAACTAATTAATAAAATTTTCATAAAACTCCTAATTATCTGATTTTACGTGTTCCTTATCTCTCATTGCTTACCTCGTCCAATATTTACAATATGTGTCTAAAAAATAGTCTTTTTAAACTATTGCTTTATAATACAATCATGAAAAATTTGATTTATTTACTTATCTTAGTTGCTGAAATTATTGGACTTGCTCTTACAGATCCTATTGCTCAAAATACAGATTTCCATAATTTTGCTGATGATAGAACTATTCTAGGAATTAAGAACTTCTGGGATGTGGCCTCTAATATCCCCTTTTTGATAATTGGCTTTCTAGGTATGGTTTATGTTTTAAGAAACTTCAAATCTATTCCATCAGCTTATTGTTGGTTCATGGTTTTTGTAGGAGTTTTCTTAGTCGCACCTGGATCAAGTTATTATCATTTAGCTCCTGTGAACTGGACCCTGATTTGGGATAGACTTCCTATGACCATCGGCTTTATGGCCATTACCAGTGCTTTATTTAGTTATAAGATGGGTAAAAAAGAAGAATTAATCTTATTAACTTTTTGCCTGACTCTTGGATTTTTTAGTATCTGGTATTGGGTCTATATGGATGATCTTAGAGTTTATATTTTTGTCCAACTTACTCCAATTTTACTTGTTCCTATCTTTGCTTTTTTAGAAAAAGACTTAAAGATAGTTAGAAAATATCTTTTAGGTGCTTTTATTTTGTATTTCCTGGCAAAAGTCGTTGAGAAATATGATCTTGATATTTATCAAAACTTCTTACTAAGTGGTCATACAATTAAGCATCTCTTATCAGCTGGAGCAGTTTATTGTTTCTATAAAATGTGTATTTGTTTTAAAGAACAACACTTTCAAAGAAATTAATTTAAATACATAGGAGATTTTTCATCAAAAAACCTTCAGTATCAAACTATCTTAGAATAGCTTTAATGAATTGATATAATACAAAACTCCAGAAATAACAGAGAAAAGAATCGTCCCCCAAATTATATCGACAAGAACCATTTCCCAAGGGTAATGCTTTAAGATTGCTCTGTTCGTGAAATCAAATATTCCGAAAACAATAAAACCTAAGAACCCACCTCGAACCAAGGCAACATATAAACTATTTGGAGCTTTTAGTGCAAATACAAAATAATACAATCCTATGCTCATTAGAATATAAACTAAAATTGCTGCTGGTATTCTAACATTGATTTGATCGTTATTCATATTCATAATAGAACCGATTTGATCTTTAACAAAGTTGCCTGAGAAATAAAACCAAATCTTATCGAAGCCAATAAATAATGAAAAAATTATACAGATTTGTAAAAAAACATTCATGAATAGATACTATAACTTATTCATTCGTTTTACTAACAGGAGTAATAACAATTTTCTTAGTGGTTGAATCTTGTTTAGCTTCATACTCTAAAGATTCTTCATTTTCCCTATAAAATCGAATAGTCATCTCATCTATCAATCTTTTATAATCTTCTTCCGATAAAATCGTTTCTTTCTGGCTGTTTAAAAAGTTATTAAAATACTGTGAGAAAACATCAATAATATCTTCTTCTTCTAGACCTGGATTTTCTTGTCCATCTTCTTCACCTTTGAAAAATTGTAAAATCTTATTCCCACCATAAATACTTACACCTAAGATAATAAGCCCTTTCCTGTAATTAACTAAATTTAAAACTCCATCAATATTTCTAGAAATAATATTAGAGATTACTAATTCTTTTTTATATTTCTCATAATCATTTTCATTTTTAATTTTATAAAGATCTGATTGTTCTCTCCTAGGAGTAACTTCTACATTCGTAATTTTTGATAATTGTTTTTTTGTTTTATATTTGATTTGATATTTTGATTCATATAAAAAAGATTTCATGAAATCTTGATATTCAATAATACTTCTTTTATCTAACTTAGAAAGAACAGATATGGTTTCATCTCCAAAAGTAATATCATAAACATTCATTTTCTTTGAAAAATCATCGTAATTTGATATCTCTTTTAGAGAGGCATATAAACTCTCGACTTCATCAATTGTCTTTTTTATTTCAAAAGGGAGTGATTCATCTCTGATCCCTAGCTCTCTAAAATGATAGAATACGTTCTTACCTTGCTCAATCTTTCTTTCAAGATTTTTTAATTCAATTTCATCAAGCTCCAAAGTTTCATCTTTTAAATCTGTAATATTTTTTTGTAATTCTTGTAAGAGGGGAATATCTAATTCATACCCCAGACGATTATGAAATTTAAAGTCTTTTAAAACCGCCTCATTTTGAGTTCCTTTAAGATTTACATACTTATATGTGAGCTCAACAGTATAATCCTTATATTTATTAGACTTTAACCCTGAACTTAACCTAAAGATCTGCTCATCTAAAACTTCTTGCTTTGATACAGGGGTAGCATTTAAAGATGTTGAGCGAACCATCCAGGGAACTGATTTCTTTTTAGAAATGGATTTATTGAAAGTTATATTTTCACTTAAGTATACAGGACATGGAATTGCAGCAAATGCCAACTCAGCAAATATAGATAATAGGATTAGAAATCTCATTAGTTTATTATCCTATAATCTAAAATAATAGGAGTAGGTAGTGATAAACTTCCCTAAACCTGTTTCTTTTGCTCAGCCTTATTGGTTTTATTCTCTCCAATTATAATCTATGAGCCAGCTGTTTATTTTCCATACATCCATGAAAATTGTTCACTAGACTCACTTTTATCTTACTTTAGCTCGTAAAATTGTATTATGAGCAAATTGAGCTTAATACTTATTTTATTCACTCTGACTTCTCTTCAGGGTTTTTCTCAAGATTATAAGAAAGTTTTTGGCTCTCAAGCATGTTTAACTGAAGTACCAATCGGATATTCTTTAATGATTTCTGACGACGACGAAGAAGAAGAAGAAGAAGAAGAAACCATTCGCTTTTTAGTTGAAGATGATATTTTAAATGAGCTTACTTTTGAGCAACAAATGAAATTGGAAAAAAAACTAAGCCATACATTATCTCTTAGTAAAAATTTAAATAGAAGAAAAGAAAACGATAAGAGATATAATGATAAGTTTTCCTACCTTGCTAAAGAAACCATTACTTCTCTTATTAAAAATATCAAAAACACTACAACTATCAACATCAAAAGAAATATTTCTATTCAACCTGTTGGTGTTCATAATTTTATGAATGTTGTTTCACGAGATCCTCGCTCTTATCAAGATCTCTCTAATGACATATTAAAAGATTTGAATGATCCCGATATCCTCAAAGCTAATAAGGGAGTCTGTGGTTTATCGTTTGTAATCAGATTTTGTGATTCAAAATAAAAAGGCCCAACATACGTCGGGCCCTTCTGTATTTAAAATTCTAATTAAAGAATTACTTTGATCTAAAAGAAGCAACAACTCTTCTGTTTTCTCTTCTTCCAGCAGAAGTTGCATTATCAGCAACTGGTCTGTCTGGTCCGTATCCAACAGCAGATAATCTTGAAGCATCTACTCCATAGTTATTAACTAGGTAATTCTTAACTGAATCAGCTCTTCTTTGAGAAAGAGAGATATTGTATGATCTAGCACCTCTACCGTCAGTATGACCTTCGATTTCAGCTCTAGTATCAGTATAAGTCTTAAGGAAATCAGCAACTCTAGCAAGCTCATCATGATATTGAGGCTCAATAGTAGCACTGTTATTAGCAAAGTTTACTGCTAGAGTAATCTCAACAGCTTCACTTTCTTTACAACCTGCAGAGTTAACTTTTGCACCAGCTTCAGTTCCTGGACATCTATCAAGAGCGTCATAAACACCATCATTGTCACTATCAACTTGAGAAGCTGAACACCCTAAAGCATTTACAGTTTCACCAGCAGGAGTGTTTGGACATCTATCAGCACCGTCTAAAACACCATCATTGTCACTATCAGCAGAAGTATTAACTACAGCTGGAATTGCAGCAGCAACAGCTGGAGCTGCACCAAAAGAATAGTTTAATCCGATTTGTGGATTGAATACGTGAAGTTCTGGATTTCTAGTTGTAACAGTTCCAACAGTTTCATCTTTTTTGAAAGTATAGTGATAATCTAAATTAAGACCAGCACTTAAGAAATGTGTAAAGAAATACTCAACACCGATACCAGCTTTTAAACTAGGTCTCCACTCATCAGCACCACCACCATAAACATTTGCAGCACCAGCTCCAATTGTTAGGTAGTTATGCCAAGCAGAATTTACTGGAGTTAGATTAATTAAACCATCTAAAGTTGCAATTCTTTGTCCACCACCAAATGTATTAACAGCAGCAGTAGAAGCTGCAGCTAAAGCAATAGCTGCTTCACTTTCATATTCTTGATGAGAGTAAGCTAACTGAGCACCAAATCTTTCATTAATGTGATACCGTAAACGACCATTTAGACTAAACTTGTCTTCAAAGTTTTCTCTAAAGTCATCAGTACCTACTGGAAACGGCATCCCGTAACTAGCACCTAAAGTAAACGCACCACTCATATCATGAGCAGAAACAGATAACGACAGCAACGCTGCAAAAATCAGTGAAAATAATTTCATTTTTTCTCCTTTATTTTCATAATGTTTAAAACCTAACAGTTTTATTTCTATTTTAAAGTTAACAAAATCTTTACTTAATCTAAGACTACATAAAGGAATTTCTGAACACAAGCGTTAAAAGGTAAAAAAAAGTAAACTAAATTCAATTACCAGTTATGAGGAGAATATAGTTTATTCATTTTTTCTTGTGCTGAGTTTTTTTCGTAATCAAAGTTGTAGTGGAAAGTGCACCTGGGTGGAAGTGATACGAATATACTTTGCGTTCTCCCCTTAGTTTTAAGCCCAAATAGTGTTCCTCTATCATGAATAAGGTTAAACTCTACGTATCTTCCTCTTCTATAGAGCATGAAATCTTCATCTTTTTTATCAAAGTTTTCATCTACTCTTTTTTCCACTATTGGAAAATACGACTCAATAAAATTATTCGACAAACTTAGTACTTGATCAAAATCATTTTTAATATCCGAACTTACATGATCAAAGAAGATACCACCAATTCCACGCATTTCATTATTTCTATGCTTATTAACAAAGTAATTATCACAAGTATCTTTCATTTTTTCATAACACTTATATGGGGCACAAGCCTTTTTCCATACACCATGAAAATGTTCAAAGTCTGATAAATGAGGATAAAAAGGAGTAAGATCAGCTCCTCCTCCAAACCAATGCTTCTGACCGTGTTGAATCATTCTAAAATTTGCATGAACAGTAGGTACTCTTGGATTTTTGGGATGAATAATGAGTGATATTCCTGCGGCCCATAACTCATTACCAGTTCCACTTAAATGCTTAGAAAAATCAGGATTAATGGCCCCATAGATCTCTGAAGTATTTACCCCTGCACTTTCAAACACGTCTCCTTTAAAGTAGCGAGTTATTCCTCCACCACCAGGGTTGTCATTAAAGTCCATTCGTTTCCATTTATCTTCAGTTAGTTTTAACTGAGGATCAAATGATCTTAAAGTGTCGCAAATTTCGTTTTGGAGAGCTTTTACGTGTTTACTAAACTCGCTCTTAGCTATTTCTAAGTTCATTTTGCTTGTATTCCTTGAAAAGGGTTCTTATTCATTTTATTATGACTCGATCTTAATGGAAAAAACATGCTTTATAAACGACATGAAAAAATATTTAAAAGTTATGATGTCATCATCATTGGTTCCGGCCTAGGCGGACTAACGGCAGCTAATAAATTAGCTAAAGATGGATATAAGGTTTTACTCTTAGAAGCACATAATAAACTAGGTGGGTTTGCAACTTGGTTTTTTAGAAAAAACAAAGAATATATCTTCGATGTCTCTTTACACGGCTTTCCAATAGGCATGAAAAAAACCTGTCGGAAGTATTGGAATAAAGAAATAGCTGATTCCATTATACAAGTTAAAGATGTGAGATTTTTAAATCCTCAATATGAAATTAAGACTGATTTTACCAAAGATGATTATACTAAAAAACTAGTGAATGATTTCAAACTTGATCCCAAGAAAGTTGAAGAGTTCTTTTCTTTTCTAGCTTCTATGAATTTTTATGATGATCAATCGATGACTAATAGAGAACTATTTCAGAAGTTTTTTCCAAACAGAAATGATGTTCAAAGATTTTTGTTAGAACCAATTTGTTATGCAAACGGATCAACTCTTGATGATCCTGCGATTACGTATGGAATCGTTTTTTCTAATTTCATGAGTAAAGGTGTTTATACCTTCCAAGGTGGAACAGATAGATTAATAAAACTCATGCGTGAAGAATTATTAAACAATGGCGTTGATATAAAGATGAATTCATTTGTTGATAAAATCCTAATTGAAAACAATACAGTAAAAGGTATAGAACTCAACGGAGAAAAAATTTACTCTAAATCAGTTTTAAGTAATGCTAATATAAAAACAACTATACAAAAGCTTTGCTCTCCAGAGAACTTCAGTGAGGATTTCTTAGAAAAAACTCAAGAGATTCAACTCAACACTAGTTCATGCCAAGTTTATATTGCCCTTAAAACCGGGGAAACTATAGATCATATAGGAGAACTTGTTTTTACTTCGACTAAAGATACATTTGATACAGAAGATCTTTTGGATATTAGTATTAATAGTAGAACCTACTCTATTTATTATCCTGAAATAAGGCCCCAAGAAAAGCTTAATAAAGTAGCAATTGTATCTAGCACTAATGCTAGATATCTTGATTGGAAAAATTTGTCCGAATCAGATTATAAGATAAAAAAACAAATAATGATTGAAGAGACAATAGATCATCTCGAAACACTAATTCCTGATATTAGACAAAAAATTGATCTTATCGATGCAGCGACTCCTTTAACTGTCGAGCGTTATACTCATCATCCAATGGGAACATCGTTTGGAACTAAATTTGAAGGACTTGAAGTCAGTATGAATCTTCAAAAAGAAATAGATGGTCTCTTTCATGCTGGATCAGTTGGAATTATTATGTCTGGTTGGTTAGGAGCAGCAAACTACGGGGTCATTCAGGCCAATGGAATAGAATCATACTTATACAACTTACAACCAAAGGATGAGATTCATGCTCAGCTTTAATTTTGAAAATAAAACTGCAGTCGTAACCGGCGGAACTCGTGGGATAGGAAAAGAGATCTCTACAGCCTTTTTAAAAGCCGGAGGAAGTGTTATTGCAATTTATCGATCTAATCACGATGCAGCCAATACTTTTAAATCACAATTGGGCCAATTAGGTGAAAGATTGTTTATAGAGAGTGTCGATGTTTCAGACCACAATGCTTGTGAAAGTCTTTTTAGTAAATATGAAGAAACTACAATTGATATATTAGTTAATAATTCAGGAATAAGAAAAGATAATCTCCTCTTAATGATGAAAGAAGACCAGTGGGATAATGTCATGGACACAAACCTCAAAGGTACTTTTAATATGACAAAGTTTGCTGTTTCAAAAATGCTTCGAAACAGATATGGAAGAATAGTTAATGTAAGCTCTATTGCAGGTGTCTTAGGTCTACCAGGACAAACAAATTACTCAGCTTCTAAAGCTGGGCAAATTGCATTTGCAAAAAGTTTAAGCAAAGAAGTGGCTAAGAAAAATATTACTATTAATTCTATTGCCCCTGGTTTTATAGAGACTGAACTCATAGATGACCTTCCAGAGGAACAAGTTAAAGAATATAAAAAGCAAGTTCCAATGAAAAGATTTGGCAAAGCAAGTGAAGTGGCTGATGCAGTTCTTTTTCTTGCAAGTGATCAAGCTGGTTATATAACGGGGTCAACTTTAGAGATTACCGGTGGATTATAGTGGAGGATATTAAAAGCTCTATCCCTCATAGAGATCCTTTTTTATTTGTTAGAAAAATTCTAGATAGAACAGATAACTCTATTACTACGTCCACAACTTTTGAGTCTCAATACAAATTCTTCGAAGGCCACTTCCCTGATAACCCTATTGTTCCAGGAGTATTACTCTGCGAAGCAGTTTTTCAATCTGGAGCTATACTTATGGATGGAAAAGATAAAACACCGATAGTCACTCGAATCCAAAACACTAAATTTAAAAATTTTCTTAAGCCTGATGAACATGTAAACATCCATGTTGAAATTATTGAATCTCTTGAAAATGCTTTCCATTTAAAAGGGAAAATCTCTAGGGACTCCACTACTATTCTGACCATTAATTTTTCGTGTGCTCTCGTATGAATTTTTTAGAAATAGAAGACAAAACATTTTTAATTACTGGTGTTAATAATAAAAAAAGCGTCGCTACCTTTAGTGCGAAACTTTTAATATCTCATGGTGCCACGCTAATCTTCTCAGTACAAAATGATAACCAGGTCGAATTTTGTAAAAAGCACTTCCCTGACTCAAAAGTCATTAAAACAGACTTATCTAATATCGATAGCATAAACTCTTTGGCCAAGAGTTTATCTGATGAATCTTTAGATGGAATCTTACACTCAGTTGCTTTTGCTAGGTTTGAATCTCCCAACTTCCATGAAACAAGCTTTAATGAATTCTCAGAAGCATTGAGAATTAGTGCTTACTCTCTAGTTGAATTATCCAATGCTTTGAAGTCTCTACTTAATCCTAGTGCTTCTATTGTTACCGTCTCTATTAGTAACCTTCGTGCTACTAATTATGGATATATGGGACCTATCAAGGCATTACTTAGTTCTAGTATTGATTATTTAGCCAAGTCATTTTCTGAGTTTTCTAAAATTAGATTCAATAGTGTTGCTGCAGGCCCTTTAAAAACTTCCGCAGCTGCTGGTATCCCTACATATGTTGAAAATTATTTATATTGTGAACAATTAACTCTTAGAAATAAAAATCTTGATACTTCAGAGGTGGCTAACACTATAGCTTTTTTACTTTCACCTAAATCATCTGGAATCAATGCTAGTGAAATTGTTGTCGATGCTGGGATGAATGTGAACTATTTTGAACAGACTATAGTAAAGAGTTTCTCAAAAAATATCTAAAAAAAAAGGCCTCACATTCGCGAGGCCTTCATAAAAGTTATCTTCTTAAAATGTCTTATTACATAGCATTAATAAGTGACATTGCCCATTGCTTCGAAATCATTTTATAATTTCTTACATCAGAGATATATGTTTTCTTCCCAGAACCATTATCATAATCCATTGAAACTTTCTTATAACTCTTAATCTTTTTAATAGTAACAAAATTCCAATCAGCAAACTTCACATCTAAATCTAAATTACTAGCTACTACTGTTGAACCGATTGCTTTAGAGTATTCATTAATCTTCTTAGTTAATACTACTTCAGTATTTCTAAGAGCTTCATGCATATTTTCACCGTTATTAGCATGCTCTAAACCATTTTTCTTATTTACTAGGTTTAACTCTTTAAGGTAGATTTTATTTAAATTACCTAGGCTTACTAAAAATTTAACGTCTGCTTCGATAGCACATGCTTTTTCATTATCTATTTTAACTTTTAAAAGGTTCGCTTTCTTAGATACCTTTACATCTTCTGCGCTAATTTCAGAGTTTAAATGAGTAATTAATGATTCAAAATCACCACAATCTTCAGTCATCTCTTTAGTTACTAAAGAATATCCTTTAGCACCTTTAAGTTTAAAATATTTAACAACTGGTTTACCATCTTTAACAGCTACAAAAATATCTTCAAGGTTTCCACTTTTGGTAGCTTCTAAAACTTTTTTAGTAAGGGCTTCATTTAAAGCGATTTTTTTAGACTTTTCGTCTTTGAAAATATCACTTGCATTTATTGAAGCTTTTAAATCTTCAATTGTTTTTGCTGTAATATCAGCAGTTGGCTCGTCACCAGTTGGCTCATCAGCAGTTGGCTCGTCACCAGTTGGCTCATCACCAGTTGGCTCATCACCAGTTGGCTCATCGCTAGTTGGCTCATCGCTAGTTGATCCATCATCTGGATTCTCAACTGTAACAGCAGGTGTTGCATTTTTTGATTTACTGATCCCAGAATCTCCTAATCTAGCATTATTTTGACAGCTGATTAAAAGAGCACTGAAAACTAAAATTGATAAGACTTGTCTTTTCATGTTATCTCCTATTATAGGGTTGTTGATTAGTTCAGAGCTTTATAACATAGCGTGTCTTAGCATTAATCAGGTTAAGTAAAATTTACAGATTATTAAATTTTTTTAATGATTTCAATTAGTTAGCTTACATTTTAAGGGCCACAAATGGCGTAAGCTCTAAATTGCCAACATTTTCAGCCATGTTCAACTTAAAATCTTACATGGGAAGATCACCTAAGTATCTAATATTACTATGTTTATCGAAAGTGCTTGACCTTAAAACATGCCTAATTGGCAATTAGACGTATTATATAAGGAGTAATGTATTTTGAAGGAAAGAATATGAAAAAAACAAGAACACTAAAAATGACTTTCAACATAATAGTCACCCATGCTCTTGTCCTGGGAGCTTTGGCATCTTGTAGTAAATCAACCAATGTTGGAATAAGCACTGTTGAGCCAGCACCAAAAATTATTATCCCTGCAAAGCCCGAGGGTTGTACAGCTAGTCTTGCTTTAAACTTTGATCCAAAAGCAGAAGTTGAGTCAGGAAAATGTTCTTTTGAAGGATGTCTTGTTTTCGATCAGACCCTTAAAGAAACATTTGATCAATACAAAGCTCAATTTCCGGATGCACAACTTAACAATACTTGTCCGTCAGAACAAGTGGATACATTTAATCAAAGCAATAGAGCTCATGTTGGAATCTTGTGGGTAGTTGATGACTCTAGATCTATGAGTGAAGATCAAGCAAACCTTGCTAACAACTTTTCTAGCTTTATCAATACTTTTAAGACAAATAGTATAAACTTCACAATGGGAATCACTACTACTGATAGAGAAAATCCTAAGGTTTTACCTGTGGAGGCTGAATTAACATCTCAAAAATTAAAAGAAAATGAAGATGCATTTATTAAAAACTTTGCAAGACGTATTAAAGTGGGAATTACAGGAAGCGGTAATGAGAAGGGATTTGAATCTGCTGAGCAATACCTTGCTTCATCTTCAGGGAAATTACTAGAAAGCCAAACTTCTCACTTAACTGTTATTTATGTTTCAGATGAAGATGATGGTTCCTCAAGTAATGCAAGAGGACATATAGTGAAACTTGAAGGCTTTGTAGAAGAGAAAAGTAAATTACAAGTTCATTCAATAGTTGCTCATAAAACTGTTTTAAATTTAGATGGTCAGCCAATTTCATCCAAAGGAACAAAGTACATGGATGCAGCGAAACTAAAATCTGGGTTGGTTGGAGACATAGAGTCGAGTGATTTTGCTAAAGTATTAAAAGATCTTGGGAATTCGATTTCAAATTTAGTGAATAACTTCAAGTTAAAATCTCCTCCATATCTTCCAAGCTTGGAAGTTTTAGTTAATGAAAAAACATTGCCTGTTTCTGAATGGAGATATGATGAGCAAACTCAATCAATTGTCTTTTCAAAAGCTCCTGCTGAAAGTGCAGAGATTAAGGTGAAATATTTACCAAGATAAAGTTAAGTAATTACAAGAACTTTTTAACATATTTATCAGCATCTTTTTCACTGATAAAAAAGTAGTTATGTTCTATCTGTCCTTCAGGACCAAGGACTATATTCCAGGGAGTTCCCCCAGCACCATATTGCATGATAATAACAGCTTGATTATCTTGTGCCATTGGAAAATCATATCCATATTTTTCTCGAATAGTATGCAACTCTTTTTCTGAGTTTTGCTTATGCCCATAAGAAACAGATTGAACTCCTAAAAATTGAATATCCTTACGAGATTTATACTTTTCAGTGAGTTTTTTAAATATCTTATGGCTCTTTGGACATCCTGGACAAGTTTTCAAAAAAACATTTATAAAAGTCAACTTCCCTTTTAAGTCTTTTAATCTGATATGAGGAAGCTTCTTCTTGTTTTTATCAAACCATTCTAGTCCAAAAAATTCTTGGGCCTTACTACTCGTTGATTTACTTTTACTAGTTTCTTTTTTTTCCTCTTTACTCGCTATAGATGCTTTTTTAGCCGGTGCAAATAATTGGGCACCACTAGAGAAAAGATTGAAACTAAAAAAACATATTGTAAAAAACTTCATCATGATCATATCCTCTTCTATCTTATTATAATTGATTCACAAACTCTCTCAAGTCCTTTAATCCATCATCAGTCGTCATAATTTCCTTATATCCAAAATCTTGTTTTGCTTTATCATGATTAAAATAATGATCTTTTGAGAGTTGTAATGCAACAAAACGGGTCATCAAAGGCTCTTTCTTGATTTTAAATAACTTATAAATAAACTCTGAGACACCTCCAATAAAATAACAAAAGCTTGCTGGAATTGATTGAAGCTTAATATTATTAAACCTTAACTCTAAGATTTTTTTCAAAAAACTCCATAAGTTAACAGGTTTGTCTTGCCCAATAAAGTAAGATTGCCCACCAAAAGTCGTGTCTGACTTCATTTTCTTATAAGACAAATAATGAGCATAAGCTGCATTCTTAACATGTATAATATCAACTAAGTTCTCTCCATTACCGACTTGCTTTAATTTGCCGATTTTATACCGTTGAATTAACCTCGGAATTAAATGTCTATCTTCCCTTCCCCAAATAAGATGTGGTCTTAGGGCAATGGTTTGTAAGGCTTCACTATGACTAGTCAAAACAAGCTTTTCAGCCAATGCTTTTGAATAAGCATAGTGAGTTAAATAATTCTTTGGATACTCTAAAGTTTCATCTCCGTTAACAATGGATTCCATTCCAAAGACTACACTTGGAGTAGAGGTATATATAAATCGCTCTACTTTGTATCTTTGAGATAAATCCAAAAGTAACTCTGTGGCTTTAAAGTTTATATCCATATATTCTTTAAAATCACCCCAAACCCCAGCTTTCGCCGCAGTATGGATAATCGTTTTGATATTATAATTTTGGAATAGAGTTTCTACTTCTTGATCGTTTCTTAAATCGCATGCAATTTGTTTAAGCTTAATATTTTTTTTTATAGAAGTACTGAGAAGTAATAAGTCGTCTTCCTTATTTTCTACAAAGATCTTAGCAATCTCCATACCTAAAAAACCGGTTCCTCCTGTAATGAGAATCAATCTTCACTACCTGTAAGACTATCTCCTAAAGCCGGTCTATCAATCTTAATGTTATGCCTTATATCAACAGGAAAGCTCTCAACCAAAAAGAATTTCTTAATCTGATCAATAGGAACTAATTTTTTCGAAAAAACTCTTAATTCATTAAAAAATGATTCTTGAGCCACTGGACCAAGAGTCAGATCATCTTGGCAAATGATAGCCATACAAGCTTGATCTTCCACTTGAATGAGAGCTGACTTCTTTACTTTAGAATGAGCATTAATGACTCCTTCAAAGCTAATTGGATAAAGAACATAAGTGTCTTGATAAATAGTATGAGATTGTCTCCCTAAATACCAAAGCCTTCCCCAATCATCAAAATACCCCATATCTCCTATGCGATGGAAATGCTCGTCATTTATCTTTATTTTAGTCTTTGAATTCACCTCGGGGTTTTCATAATAATTTAGTGAGGTCATATCTGATTTTACTAGTAACTCTCCTGCAGGATGACCATGGAAGTTTTTAGCACCATCAATACGAACCTTCACTCCACTTAAAGGGTAACCAACGCAAACACCTCTTCCTTTTGTAGTAAGATTATAAGACTCACCTAAGATAACAGTACTGCTGATATTACTAATTGGCAGAGATTCCGTAGCACCATAAGGAGTATAAATTTCACAATCTGGTAATACTTCTTTCAATTGTCTTAAAAGGTCATGTGACACAGGAGCACCAAAAGTAGCAAGCTTTTTTAAAGTTTTAATATTTTTCTTTTTATTTTTTAAGTATGGAATAAGTGTTTTCCAAATGCTTGGAGATCCATTAGCAAAGGTGATTTTATTTTCAATTAAGTCATTTACTAATTTTTTCGGATTAGTAGCTGCCGGCTTAGACGCATCAATAGACGGAGTGATATAAGTAGTAAGCCCCATACATAGAGAAAAGAGTGCAAAAAGAGGAAAACCAGAAAGGTCCCTATCAGAATGAACAAGATTTAAAGTACTTTTTAATTGTTTCGTCTGAGAAACAAACATACCCATAGTATACTCCACTCCTTTAGCTGGACCAGTGGCCCCAGAAGTGAATAAAATTGCAGCTAATTCATCCTTATTAAAGTCATGAGCTATAAATTCATTACTTTGATCTTTTATAATCTTATCAAGCGAGGTTCCAAGTAGTTTACCATCAACATTAATACTTGTTTTAACTGTTTTAAAAAATTTTCCTTTTAACTTCTTTAAATATAATGATTTTGAGATACCTATTAAGGCATCAGCTTGAACAGTCTCAATATGCTTAACTAGATGATCAACTCCCATACCAGGATCAATTAAAATAGGAGTTGCTCCTATTTTAAAAAGTGCAAAGATGCTAGACATAAGTTCAATACTTGGAGGTATAAAAACCAACACTTTTTGAGTTTTCAATATCCCATTATTTACAAAACTATTTGCATAAATATTGATTTTTTTATCTAGCTCATCAAAAGTACAAACTTCTCTTTTCTTTTTCCCTAAACCTAAGACAGGATCTTTTAAAGAAACAATAGCTGGCTTGCCAGAGTTTTCTCTAGAAAAATCAGATATAAAGTTCGCAACATTCATTGAATAAACTCACTTATTTTATGAAGACAGTTCTCATAAGCATCTTCTAGCACATAATGACCAACACCTTTAAAAGAGAATGCTTTCACATTTTTAAAGTGACTCTTCATTTCATTAAAAAATTTCATATTAAAGCAAAAATCATCCTCGCCCCAAAGAAGAAGTACCGGAATATTTAGTTCTTTTGCATCATGGCCAACTTTTTCCATAGTCTTAAAACTTGGATGATCAACTTCCATTGGGATATCTTTCACAAAGTCATCTATTGATTTTCTATTAGATGAATGCGTATAAGGGTAAAGATAACCCTTTTTAACTTTTGGATCTAATCCCTTAGAAGTTCCCATGACAAAAGAGGAGCGTAAGAAACCATTACTGAATTGATTTAAGAAAGTTCCCAGTAAAGGTAATCTACACATTGCGATTCGTTTAGGAATATTTGAACTTGGATAACAAGCAGTGTTCATTAAAATTAAGGATTCGGTCTTATTTTTTAAACGAGTAGCTACTCCAACAGAGATGGCTCCTCCCCAATCATGACCAATTATAGAAAAACTCTTTAATTTCAAGGAATTAATTAAGCCAATAATATGTTCTATGCGATCATTATAACGGTGAAACTTTTCTGAACGAGAAGAAAGGCCACAATTTAAATGATCAACAGCTATAACTCTCGAATTTTTAGATAGATCTTTAATAAGATTTCGGTAATAAAAAGACCATGTAGGATTCCCATGAATCATTATAAAAGTTTTATCACCTTGACCAACATCTAAATAATGCATTCTTTCAGATTCTATATTGAAAAATTTTGAAGGGAACGGATAAAGTGTTTTTAAATCTTTAGGAACTTCTAATTGCATGGTTTTAGCTCCATCATTAGAGTATGCAACCCACTACCTATCCCTAGTAATCCAATCGAGTGATTTTCTTGAACAAATTTCTCTTGATATGCCTTTTCAAGAGCAACAATAATGGCACTAGATCCAGAGTTTCCAAAGTCTTGAAAAATAGAAAAGTCTCTTTGTTCTGGTATCTCTAAATTTTTTAAAATTTTATCTCTATGCGTACTACCAACTTGATGTAAAATATATTTATCAAAAGGAACTTTAGAAAACTTATTATAATTGTCTTTAGCAATTTTTAAACCATTGATTAATAATTGCTCTGAGTCAGTTTCCATTAATAAGACACCATCAACACTATGTCCTTCACATAGGTTTGATGAATCAGTATCACTCATAGAATGTATTTCTCCTACTTCCCATAAAGCTTCAAACTTATCAGAACTAATCAATATTGCACTACCAGCTGATCCGATAGTAAAAGAGGCAATAAATTTTTTTAAATCTTTTCGAGTACAATTTGATTTATTAATCACCTTAATTGTATCTTTTAGGAGATCTCTACTATTTTCTCCTGAAACAATTAAAATATTAGCAATGGACTTATCATGAAGATACATTTTAGCAACTTCAATTGCATTCATTACTCCAAGACAAGCATTAGATAGATCAAAGCTCTTACAATTATCTCGAAGTTTTAAGTTTTTATGAATAAAAGAAGCTGTAGATGGTTCTTCACAGTCTTTACATACAGAAGCATTTATTAAAACATCAATGCTTTCTGGTTTGAGATTATAATCTTTAAATAACTTTTCGGCGGCTAAAGTTGCAATATCACTTGGCTTCATAGGCTCAGGCCAATAACCTCTTTTCTTCACCCCAGTAATAAATTCTAATCTCCCCTCACTTAGTTTTAGGGATTTATAAACTGGAGCAATCATTTTCTCTATATCTAAAGAGCTTAGAAACTCAGGTGGATCAACCACACTCATTGCTTTGAAATATGTTTTCATGGATTATGCCTAGTTGGAAAACCATTCATATTGGCCATTGATATTCCACTTAAAATACTACCTGTAATACCCAAGTAGCCTTGATCTGTACCAATTAAAAATAAATCTTTAATACCAATATCACCATTTAAAAACTTTTTTGTTGCTCCATAAATAGCTCCATTCATATGAGAAGTGTATTTTTCAACTGTTAGAGGTGTAAAAGTATCAATGAAGCATTCTTTTCTATTATGTTCTGGGTAAACTTCACAAATTAAATCTCTCGCAATTTTTTCAACATATTCTTTTTTCTCATCATATTGCTTTGAATCTAACTCTTTCCATAATTTATAATTTGCTAAAAAAGTTACTCTTAATATTCCCTCTTTACCTTCAAACTCATCATATCCCTCAGGAGAACAAATGATTGCTGAATCAGTATCAATCAATGTATCTGGATTTCTATATACAAACTTTTTCGTCTTATTATAGAAACAAATTGTTGGAAGTTTTTTTTCTAATAAATCATTATAAAAAATTTGAACTTCAACAAATCCTAATTTCCCAACTGATTCTTTATTAACTTTTTTTCCTAACACTCTTTGAGTTTCAGGATAACCAATAGAAGAAAATACTTTCTTTGTAGAAATAACCTCCCCATTTGATAACTCTAAAATATGGTGATCTAGTTTTTGCTCGATTTTTTGGACAGCAACTCCCATCATTCTCACTATATTTAGCGACTGCATCTTTTCTTTCAAAATATTAAAAAGAGTTCTAATACCACCATAAGGTCTAGAAAACCCTTCTAAATACAGAGCCTGAAACATAATACAAAATTGTTTGAAATCGATATCATCTTCCCAGGAGCTCCCATAATAAAAAACTGGTAAGAAAATCATCTCTTGTAATGTTTCATCGCTAATGAATTCTTTTATCTTTTCTCGACTTGATACATACAAAGTGTCAGATGTATCAAGTGTTGAGTTTTTTACAACCTCAACTAATTTATTAAACCCCTCTAACTGATCTGGAAAAAAACTCTCCACTTCTTTTATAAAAGTTTCTATATTATTATCAAATTTTATTTTGCGATTATCTAAATGAATCAGAGAATAATTTTGCTCCTTTAAAAGTAAAGAATCATAAGGAATTCGAAGTTGCCTTAAAATTTTCATCAAAGGACGATTTCTTGAACCCTTTTTTGCAAAGTTTGTTAGAGCATGAAGCCCAACATCAAATTGCCTAATTCCTAGACGCTGCCCCGTGGGAGATTTTTTTACTCTTTGAAAAAAAGAATTTAAGCCACCTAAAACTCTATGCTTTTCAATTAAAGCAACATTTAGGCCAAAGGATTGTAGCCTTAAAGCACAAGCGATACCGCTCATCCCAGCACCAATGACTACAGCATCAAATTTTTTCATATTGAATTAAGAAACGCTAAATTTGGGAAAAAGATAATCAACACAACTCTTTAATGTTGCAAGCTTTGGATAATCTTCTTGAGGAACTTCTATCTTATGTCTTTTTCTAAGCTCCATAACAATATCTAAAAAATCCATTGAATCTAAATCAATTTGTTCTCTAAGAGATACATTCTCATCAAGAGTACTAACATCTTCATCAGGAGCAATGTCTTTAATGATATTGATAATTACGTTTTTTACATCTGTCATAGTCATAAAAAATTCCTTTAACTAATCTTTTGTATATCTTTTAACAATGACAACGGAATTAATTCCTAACATGCCAAAAGAGTTATTCAAGACTATATCAATTTGATCGACTTGTTTAGGGGTGTCTAAAACAATATTTGATATCTCACATTCAGGGTCGATATTCTTACAATTGATACCTGGATGAACCAAATTATCAAAGAAACTAGGGATATTCCCTGCTAATTCTAATGCTCCAGCCGCTCCCATCGAGTGACCAATATGACCTTTAGTAAAATTCACATGTGTTTTTATTGAGTTCCCAAAAACTTTGTTTATGGCTTTGGACTCAGAAATATCTCCAGCTCCAGTTCCAGTTGCATGCATATTCACAATATCAATATCATTTGAATCTATTCCAGCTCTTTTCATGGCCTTTTCCATACACTCAATTTGTCTTTCAGTGTTTGGATTTACGTAATCACTAGCATCAGAATTACTATGATAACCAATGATTTCTCCGTATATTTTTGCACCCCTCTTATTAGCATTTTCTAAGGTTTCTAAAACATAAATTGCTCCACCTTCAGAGATAACAATTCCAGACCTATCCTTATCTAGCGGCCTAATAGAAGCTTGAGGATTTTCTGGATTATGAGAAAGTGCTCCTTGAGCATCAAAGCCAGCAAATATTCCAAAAGTTTGAGGACTTTCACTTATCCCACCGGCAAGAGCATAATCAACTTCTCCCAATCTAAGCATTTGAAGGCCTTGGATAATTCCAAGGTTTCCTCCAGCACAAGCCCCGCCTATAGTATAATGAGGACCAGTAATTTTAAGGTTTAAAGTCACCTCTCCTGCAGGAGAATTAGCAACAGTTCTTGGATTATGATGAGGGGTCCAAGTTTTTGTATTTAAATCTTGTTGATGAAGCTGAAAAATTTCTTCTTCAGTCTCCACGTTTCCATGTTCTGTAATTCCTAAATATACACCTATCCGGTCTCTATCTAGGTTTTCAACATTTAAGTCAGCATCAATCAAAGCTTCATTAGCACAATATATAGAGATGCTCCCAGCTCTTGTCCCTCTTCTTCTTGATTTTTTCTTTTGATATTTAATTTCGTCAAAGTCACAAAAGCCAGCTGTTTTTTCTCCCATATACCTAACTTCAGTTTTTTCTAAACCAGACTTTCCTTCTAAAAGAGCATTTCGAAATTCTTTTAGGTTGTTACCATTAGGAGCTGTAAGGCCTATTCCAGTGATTACAATACGATTGTTTTTATTTAGGTTTTGCATTATTGTGCCTTTTAATTCCCATTATTGTATTTTTTTAGGCTTAAAAGGCAATGAAAAATCATTAAAAACCTTAAAATATCCATCACCAGGGCCTTTTTAGAAGATTCTTTGATGATTTTTTACTAGTATAGCGGGTATTAAACAATGATTTAACGGAGTTATATTATGGAAAGTTTTGTAGTCGTATCGAAAGTAAAAAAATTAATCAAAGAAAGACAAGGGTTCAACACATCTCAATCATTCTTTGAACCACTCAACTCAGATCTTACTAGTTCTATTAATCAAGCTATTGAACATGCTACCAAAATGAACAGAAAGACGGTTATGGGTAGAGATTTTAGCTTTTACAGAGAAATTGATGATGTAGAGAATGTATTGGTTGTTGCCTCTAAAATTAAAAAGTATATCAAAGCTAAAAGTGGCTTAAACACTTCTTCACAAGTTATGAGTCAACTATCTATTAAAGTTGAAGAGCTTTGTTTAAATGCTATTAAAAATGCAGTCGAGAGCAAAAGAAAGACTGTTATGGATAGAGATTACCAAACAATCACTAGCGTTTAATTAAAAACACAAAAACTGATAAAAACACTTCGTTTTTATGAAGTGTTTTATCAGTTATCCTAATTATAAATCTGCAATTAGGAGAATTTTGTGACCAATAATTTATTTTATCTATTAATTAGTTTTTCCATTTTATCTTGTACTCATTTTCAACCTATTCATGGTGATCATCAATCATCTCAAATAAATCACCGAGATAATTCAATGGCCAAGTCTAAACCACAAAGAATTAATAGGATTGTATCTGCTCCTATAAATAGCACCCATAATACTTATGAGGTTCACAATTCAATTCAAAAACCAATTGTTCAAAATACCGAACCTTCAGTGCAATCAATTCATGCTTATCAAACTCCACAAGCAATTCAACCATATGAGAAGCAATTACAAAGACCAGAAGAACTCACAGTAAATATCGATGATGAATTCGAAGAACAAGATGACTATACTAATATTGCAACCACAGAACCACTTAATAAAAAAATCTATGAAAATTTAGATATTGCTAACGAACAACTATCTGGTTCTCAAGCTCAAAAGATACAATCTTCTTCAGTAGAGAATTATATAGACGAAGAACAAGCCAGCAGATCCATTACTGCTCAATTTATTGAGCAAACACCAGAGCTAAGTCAATTTGATAACCCTGGTTCAACTAATCAAATCATAAATTCTAAAACAGAGTCTGAGATCGTAAACGAAGATTATGAGACAATGACTTATAATGCAAACTTCATTACTAACTTTGATGAAGAAAGAAAAAATAAATGGGTTCAATATTTTAGTGTCAAAGATAAAGATAGATTTGAAAGATTTATTAGTAACGGATCTGCTTATAAAAATTTCATTATGGAAACTCTTGAAAAACAAGGAGTTCCAAAAGAGATTTTCTATGTAGGTTTAATTGAAAGTGGTTATTACCTCAAGGCGAAAAGTCATGCAAAAGCAGTTGGCCCATGGCAGTTTATAAAAGGTGTAGGTAAAGAATATGGATTAAGGGTTAACTCATATGTTGATGAAAGAAGAGATATAGAAAAATCTACTAAAGCTGCAGCGGTTTTATTTAATGACCTTTATAATATTTTTGGATCTTGGGAATTAGCTTTAAGTGCCTACAATGCCGGACCTTATAGAATGA
Organism: uncultured Bacteriovoracaceae bacterium; assembly: GCA_938034385.1. Taxonomy (GTDB): domain Bacteria; phylum Bdellovibrionota; class Bacteriovoracia; order Bacteriovoracales; family Bacteriovoracaceae; genus JAHDHG01. The sequence goes on along the minus strand of CALHLC010000048.1, from coordinate 53,040 downwards.
TAGGACTCATTAGAAGACATAACACTCGAGATTATACAGAGTTAACGACTAAGAGTAATTTCCCGAAAGAAACAGCTGACTATGTTCCCAAAGTTGCAGCAGTCATGGAAATTTTAAACAAGCCTGAATTGTATGATATTCAAATTCGCCCTAAACAAGACTATAAGTCCAACACAACTTTAATCCCACTAAAATACTCACAATCTCTAGAGTCTATTTCAAAAAAGCTTAAGTTATCAGTAAGTGAGTTAAAAAATGTTAATCCTGAACTTTTAGGAAACCACACGCCTTATAGAAAAAAATCTAAATATATGTTGAGAGTTCCCATTGAAACTTATTATAACCATGGAAATCAGATTGCCTCTTTGGAAAATTATAAAGGTACGAACCCATTTAGAAAAAGTTACGCAAAGAAATCACCTAGTAAAAAAACGCAATTTCATAAAGTTAAAAAAGGACAAACTCTTTCTCAAATTGCGATGCAGTATAAGACTTCATCATCAAAGCTTATCAAGCTAAACAAGTTTAAGAACTCAAGGATTTTTGTAGGACAAAATTTAAAGGTTCCTCACAGCAAAGTTCGAAAGAAAATCACACACAAAGTAAAAAGAGGTGAAAATCTCAGTTTAATTGCAAAGAAGTTTAAAACTAGTGTTGAGCGACTTATGGAAAAAAACTCCATTAAAAAAGGAAAGATTTATCCTGGTCAAAGATTAATTATTAGATAGATGATAAAACAGATAATAAAAGCAGCACTTAGTTTAAGTATTATTTTAATGTATATGCTAAGTGCACTAATCTGCTCTCCTTACCAACTGATTAATAAATATAAATTTAAAAAACTGTCATCTAGATTAATGATGGTTTACTGCAAAATTTTAAATATTGTACTAGGCCTACAAGTTAACTTCATAAACCAAGAAATTATCCCGAAAAATTCTAATTTTTTATTTATTTCAAATCATGTAAGTTACTTAGATATTTTCTCGATAGCACAAAGATTAAGCCTGAGCTTTATTACGTCTTATGAAATGAAGCAAAGACCAGGAGTTGGTCAACTATGTACTTTAGGCGGCTGTTCATATGTAGAGAGAAGAAAAGATAAAAGAAATAAAGAATCTAGGAAAGATGAATTAAGAGATATATATCAAAATCTTGAAAATGATATAAATATTGGCCTTTATCCTGAAGCAACCAGTACTAATGGCCAAGAAGTAATTTCTTTTAAAAAACCTATGTTTATCCCAGTTTATAATCTAAAAAAGCCTGTTTTAGTTAGTGTTATCAATTATAAGTCTTTAAACTATGAACCATTGAGTATTAAAAACAGAGATGAAATCTTTTGGTATGGGGCCATGGATCTTATTCCTCATCTTTGGGCCTATTTAAAAAATTCTCGTGTTGAAGTAGAAATAACTTTTCTAGAACTTGTAGATTCAAATAAGTTTGAGTCTGTAGAAGAATTGATTCAATATTGTAGAGAGATTGTTATTAACAGGTATTTGCCTATTAAATAGGCTTATTTTCACCATAATTTACATAAATATAGAAAAATGGATCTTTACCATATTCCTTAACGAGTAAGTTAATTTGATCAAGATTTGAGGTTTCTAGATATATTAAATTTCTATTCTTATCTTCTCTTTCAATTCTTACTCCATCAATATGTTTTTTATAATTGCTTAATGAAAGGACCACTTCTCCAGAGAGGTATCCAACTTGAGCATTGTCTTCATTTATAACAACTGGAAAGTCATTACTTTGTGCAAATTTAGAATTACCTGTTTGTTTATACTCTATATATCCTTGCCTAGCACTTACCACTTTCCCAAGAGAGCGATCAAAATCTTCCAGTTTCCCTCGAAAGACTTTTGAATTTTTTGATAAGTAAAAGTTGATTTCTAATAGTGAAATTTTATTCACTTCATCTAGGTCATATTTAATTTTTTGCTCATCTAGAGTGGGAGTCATGAAAACACTTTGATCAGAAGGGTCAATTGCTCTAGTAGTTGTGGTAGGTGACGTAATTTGAGCTGGTGTTCTTAATTTCTTTGTTTGTTTTTTTTTATTACTCACTTTGTTTCTTACTACTTTAGGTTGTTTTTTCTCTTTTTTTATAATCTCTTGTTTCTTTTGTGGTCGATCATGAGAGATTGTTTCGTCTTTATTAAAATACATCACTGTACATAGTCCAACGATTAAAAAAATGAATGAAATGATTTTAAAATCATTTTTCATTATAATTTCACCTTACTTTAAAGTATTAATATCATTAAATCCGTATATTTTCACTCTAGCACCTTCAAAGTCTCCGCTATCTGAGTTTGAACATGCTAATACTTTCCATGTTCCTTTAGCATTAAGTCCTAATGGAGCTCTAACATTAAACTTTTGATTATAACCAAGTTGCCCATTAGATCCTTCACCAATATTTTTCACTAAAATTGTTTTATCATTAGGTGTCTTTAAGAATATACCAAGCTGACTTTTTGCAAGGCTATTCGTCTTCACTGCAACTTCCATCGACCAAACTTGAAAATCTTCGCTTACTTCAATAACTTGCTCCGCACACGATCCTGAACTCACACTTACATTTTGCTCAGACGAAACATCCATAGAAGCAGGGTTTCCGATTCTCATATCTTCAGTGTAGCCTTTGGCCATAGCAACTGCTGCTGTCACATCTACTACTCCAAACCCATGATCAAAGCTATGCTCTAAATTTTTAAATCCAGTACTCACCTTCGAAGTCCTTGATTCAGAGCCTATATTACCAGAGTATTTACCTGAACGATCAAGAACACCTTTATTAGCAGTTCTTATCATGACATATAAAAGATCGGTCCAACTTGGGTTATCAATAGAGAAGGCTTGACGTATAACACCAGCAGCTCCGGCCACAGTTGGTGTTGCTGATGAAGTACCATTCATCGAACAAGTATATTTATCACCTGGTGAAGTAGTACAAGTTCCAAGAGTTTGTCCTCCTAAATGAGCATAACCACTTAAAACAACATTTGATCCTGGTGTTGAATAATTTACAACTTCATTATTAGTTCCAAGAGCAGCGATAGCATTTATAACATAAACGCTTGCTTGAGCCTCCATGTTCCCATCTGCTCCAACACTTCTTCCATCGTTACCATTTGCTTTAAAATATAAAATATTATTCTTCGTTGCTCCATGAATAGCTGCTAGAGCCGTAGAATTACTACTTGTTCTTGATTGATGAGCAGCCACTGAATTATAAGGAACTCCAAAGCTTCCAGACCAAATATTCACAAGCTTATCTTTATCAGAGTTATTTTTTTCATAGAGATCAACATACATTCTATTACCTTGACCTTGATTACCAAGAAAGTTATCTCCAGACATAGTCGCTCCCCAAGCAACACCCATAAGTCCGATTCCATTATTACCAACAGCTCCGGCTAATCCTCCACACATAGTTCCATGAGTTCCTGTTTCCACTGGATTACCTGGATTAGTTACTGAAGTTCTATAGTTTCTAGAATTATCAATAGAGTAATGGGCCTTAAGATCTTCATGAGTATAGTCAAACCCTGTATCGGAAATATGTATTCTTACTCCCTCTCCATTAAACTCTGAGTATGTTTTTCCAACATTTAAGTCTTTCGTCTTGGCTTTGGCTCTCATGTTTCCACTAGAGCGAGTAAGGTCTTTAATAGTTTGATTATTAGCAGCAATATGCCATACATGACAGGCCCAAGGATCGTTAACACCTAAAAAAGTATTCCAATCAGCACAACTATTTAATCCGCTTTTATCTACAACAGGCGGTGGTCCTCCACCATTTCCTCCTCCTGAATCTTGACCATCTTCAGATCCACCGTCTTCAGATCCACCATCTTCAGATCCACCATCTTCAGATCCTGCTGTATCTCCACCTTTATCTCCTGGTCCAGCAGCAAAGCCGCCTCCATCTTCGGTTCCATTAATAGCTCTTTCTTGAGTAAATGATGATTTAGGTTTTCCCATACATCCTGTGAACATAGTAACTATGCTTAAAAAACAAATTAATGGGAAAAACTTAGCAATATTTGTCATACGATCCTCGTCGGTTATTGTTAGATTAATCTTAACTTCTTTCGAGATATTTCCGTCATAAACCAAATGATTTCAGTGACTTATATTTTTTTTGATAAATTTTGTGCCAATGAAACTTGGCTGTTTTTTCTTCAGGGCGAGTGTGTAAGTATGCTATTTTCTGTGAAAGATAATCACATCCGATCCAACAACCTCAAATGTTAGACTATAAGTTTTAGCGATCCATTTAAAAGTTTTTAAAGAATAAAAACAGATATGAGTAGGATCGTTTTTGTAATGCCAGGAAACAAAATGATCAAGATCACTAGCAAATTTAGTCATAATTCCAAAATACCCATTGGGTTTCAATATTTCTAACAAGCGCTTGATTTCAAGTCCTGGTTGTTTAAGATGTTCTATTACTTCAGTAGAAGTGATGAAATCATAGTCACGCTCTAAGACTTCTGTTTTGTCACAATAGTATTTATCATAAATACTCATTTTATGACCGATCTCTTCGAGCATTATTGATAAAGTTGGACCGCTACCTGATCCAAAATCTAAACCTGCAGAGTTAGGTTTTAACTTTTTAGTCAAAGGAATAAATAAGCGTGATAGAAAGTCTCTATATCTTTGATCATCCGGAGAATTTTCATGTCTATTGTAAATTTCTTTTTCATCTTTATCCGAAAGGTAATGCTCTGAGTGCATAAAAATAAGAAAGCACTGAGTACATCGCAGATATTTCTTAAATTTAAACTCGTAAAAATCAGTATTTTCCAAGTTATTACATAACGGACAATTCACCAATCAAGTGTAGTTAAGATTCAAAGATACAACAAACTTTCTAAGAATAAGCTGAGGTATCTTTAAGGGCCAAGCTATTGAAATAATATGAGGCTCCTCTCATGATTAATTGATTTTCATTTACATATTAGACTTTCATTAAATTGGCTCTCTTAAATAAGTTATTTTTTGACTTACTTTAGGCCCTCTACTATAAATGCTCTAATGTTTAAGATTAATAAAAAGACAGAGTATGCCTTAATGGCACTAGAGTTTTTACACAAAAGTAAAGGCCCACAATCAGTTCGCTCAATTAGTGATGAGCTAACTATTCCTTTTGATACTCTCTCTCATGTTTTACAAAGACTTGGGAAGATCAACTTTGTTGAATCTATTCAAGGCGTTAATGGTGGTTATCAATTAAAAGAGAGCCTTGAAAAACTAAGTTATCTCCATTTATGTGAAACCATTGAAAAAAAATCATTTTTTAAAGATTGTGTAGAACTTGAATGTGACTACCAACATAAATGCAATATTCAAGGACCTGTTAATAAGCTGAATAAAAAAATTAAAGACTATCTAGGATCAATTAAAGTTAAAGATATTCTTGAGGAAAAAATTACATAATGAATAATAATGACTTTGATTTAGATGAGCGTTTAGAACAAGACTATAAGTATGGTTTCGAAACAGACCTTGAGACGGAGCAATTCCCCAAAGGCCTAAATGAAGGGATTGTTGAACTAATCTCAAAAAAGAAAAACGAACCCCAATGGTTATTAGATTATCGACTCAAGGCCTTTGCTTATTGGAAAACTCTAACTCCTCCAACTTGGGCAAAATTAGAGATACCAGAGATTGATTTTCAAGCTCTCTATTATTATTCAAAACCTAAAGTCGCCAAGAAAGTTGAGAGTCTAGACGAATTAGATCCAGAGTTACTTGCAACTTTTGAAAAGTTAGGAATTCCATTAAGTGAGCAAAAGAGAATCTCTGGAGTAGCTGTTGATGCTGTTTTTGATTCTGTTTCTTTAGGAACAACTTATAAAAAAGATTTAGAAAAAGTTGGAGTCATTTTTTGCTCCTTTTCAGAAGCAGTTGAAACTCACCCAGAATTAATTCAAAAATATCTAGGAACAGTAGTTCCCTACAAAGATAATTATTTTGCCGCTCTAAATGCTGCCGTTTTTAGTGATGGATCATTTTGTTATATCCCTGAGGGAGTAACGTGTCCTTTAGACTTATCTACATATTTTAGAATCAATGCTAAAGAAACGGGTCAATTTGAAAGAACTTTATTAATCGCTGAGAAAGGAAGCTTTGTTAATTACCTTGAAGGCTGTACTGCTCCTCAAAGAGATGAGAATCAATTACACGCAGCTGTTGTTGAGTTAGTGGCTCTCGATGATGCCACTATTAACTACTCCACTGTGCAAAATTGGTATGCTGGTAATAAAGATGGCAAGGGTGGGATTTTTAATTTCGTTACTAAGCGTGGAGCTTGTAAAGGAAAGAACTCAAAGATCTCTTGGACTCAAGTTGAAGCTGGTTCAGCAATTACTTGGAAATATCCAAGTTGTGTTTTATTAGGAGAAAATTCTGTTGGCAACTTTTACTCAGTGGCCCTTACTAATAATAAGATGCAAGCAGATACTGGAACTAAGATGATTCACGTTGGAAAAAACACAACAAGTACTATTATTTCTAAAGGAATATCGGCTCATGATTCGACAAATATATATAGAGGGCTAGTAAAAATCATGCCTAGTGCAGTTGGAGCGAGAAACTTTTCTCAATGCGATTCCATGCTAGTTGGTGATAAATCTGCAGCTCATACCTTCCCAACAATAGATGTTAAGAATTCAAGTGCCATTGTTGAGCATGAGGCCAGTACTTCAAAGATAAGTGCTGACCAAATATTTTACTTACAATCTCGAGGGCTGGAAACTGAGAAAGCAGTTTCTCTTATAGTGAATGGGTTTTGTAGCGACGTGTTTAAAACTCTGCCTTTAGAGTTTTCAGTCGAAGCAGTTAAATTAATAGAAATGAAACTAGAAAATACGGTAGGTTAAAAATGATTAAAGTTAACAATTTACAGGCCAATATTGGTCAAACTCAAATTCTTCAAGGCATTAATCTAGAAGTTAAACCTGGGGAAGTTCACGCTATTATGGGACCAAATGGTTCAGGGAAAAGTACACTTGCAAAAGTCATTGCTGGTCACCCTGACTATGAAGTAGTTGGTGGGGAGATTAAATTTGATATCAATATGAATGATAAAGATCTTCTTGAATTAGAACCAGATGAAAGAAGCAAAAATGGAATATTTCTTGGCTTTCAATACCCTATTGAAATACCTGGAGTAACAAATTTTAGTTTCTTAAAAGAATCTTTTAATGAAATCTGTCGACATAATGGAGCTGATGAATTGAATGATGAGGAATTTTTAAATTTCTTAAAACCAAAGCTTAAAGACTTAGACATGAATACAGATTTCTTATACAGACCGGTTAACGAAGGTTTCTCTGGTGGAGAAAAAAAGAAAAATGAAATCCTTCAAATGAAAGTTTTAAATCCTCGCCTAGCGATATTAGATGAAACTGATTCAGGCCTTGATGTAGATGCATTAAAGATTGTTTCAAGTGGTGTAAATAGTTTCAAATCAAAATTTAATGCAACAATTTTAATTACTCACTATCAAAGATTATTAAATTACATAGAACCAGACTTTGTTCATATTATAAAAAATGGAAAAATTGTTTCTAGTGGCGATAAATCACTTGCTTTAAAAGTTGAAAAAGAGGGATATGACTGGCTTAACTAAACCCTACATTCAAAAACTAGATAATCCTTGGCAACTAGGGCTATTAAATAGCTTTAACTCTAAAGGAATCCCTTCTAAAAAGAGTGAGAGCTATAAATTTACTCCTATAAGCTCTTGGTATGAAAAAGACTGGAAACCTCAAAGCTCTCAGAGTTTTAATCACCCTTTTATAAAAAAGGTCGATTCAGATTTTGCTAAGAGTTTTATCTCAGAGTTTGATACCGGAGAGAATCCTCTTTTGGATTTGCATCTATCTCAAGTTGATACTTTTTATTACTTTGAAGCCAATGAGAGTGTAGACTATCATATTAACTTCGATTGCAAGAATGGCGAGTTTTCTAATTCATGTCTGTTAATAGATCTAAAAGCCAACTCTAATATTCTTGAAAAGCTAAGTACTGAAGCTAAATCTTTTTCCCAAAATTCAATTTTCATTAAAGCAAAGAGTGAAAACGCCCAATATACAACTCTTCAAAACATACACTCAGGTTCTTTTAACCAATCTTGGTATTTTGTTAAAACTTATAAAGACACTTCAAATTTCTCTCTTTTACAATTTAATGAAAGTGAAGGGTCAAATAGGTTGAATCCATTTTTTCAAGTCAATTACGAAGATACTACAGTAGAGTCTCATTGTTTTTATAGAAGTGGTGGAGAAACCAAGCAAGATATCTTCTCTGAAATAAAGCATCTTGCTCCCAATTCCTATAGTGACCAAACGGTAAAGGGTATCCTCAAAGATCAAGCTAGAAACGTTTTTACGGGGAAGATCTTTATTGATAAGAATTGTCCCGGAGTGGATGCCAATCAGTTTAACAAGAACCTAGTTTTTGGAAACAAGGCCCACGCCTTAAGCCAACCTCAACTTGAGATTTATAACTTTGATGTAAAATGTGCGCACGGTTCAACTACCGGTCAAATAAATGATGATGAAATTTTTTATTTCATGTCCAGAGGGATTTCAAAACTTAGAGCAACTGAACTTTTATTAGAATCTTATGCTAATGAATTCCTAAATAAAATTAGATCTAAAGATGTAAAGTCTCAGGTTTCACAACTTTTAGGACTATCATCTTGATTCGTTTTGAAGAAATTAAAAATGACTTCCCAATGTTATCTCAAACAATGAACGGGAAAAGGCTAGTCTATTTAGACTCTGCAGCAACTACTTTGAAACCAACAAGTGTTATTTCATCTATTAGAAAATATTATGAGACCAATACATGTAATGTACATAGAAGCATTCATTCTCTAAGTGAAGAAACAACAATTGAATATGAAGCGACTAGAGATACTATTCAAAAAGCACTGAATGCTCAACATAGAGAAGAAATTATCTTTACTAAGGGGACTACTGAGTCTCTCAACTTATTAGCTAGATCTTTAGGTGATCATATTTTAAAAATGGATGATGAGATTTTGCTTACAGAGTTAGAGCATCACTCTAATATAGTTCCATGGCAACTTTGTTCAGAAAGAACAAATTCCAAGATTAAGGTATTACCAATCAACGATTCAGGAGATTTAGATCTAACTGAATTACCCAAATTGTTAAATAATAAAACAAAAATTGTAAGTTTAAGTGGAATTTCTAATACTTTAGGGACTATAAATCCCATAAAGAAAATCATTCAACTCATTAGAGAGCATAGTGATGCCTATATAATTATCGATGCTGCACAAATGATCAGCCAAACAGATATAAATGTACAAGAACTAGATTGTGATTTCTTGGTTTTCTCTGGCCACAAATACTATGGACCTACTGGAGTAGGTGTTTTATATGGAAAAAAGAAACTTTTAGAAATGATGCCTCCTTTCCACGGTGGTGGGGATATGATCAACGTTGTTACATTTGAAAAAACAACATATAATGATCTTCCATTTAAATTTGAAGCTGGAACTCCTGCTATTGCTTCTGTGATTGCACTGAAAAAATCCTTTGAATATGTAAAGAGTTTAGGAAAAGAAAATATTAATAAATATACTAAAGAGCTTTTTACTTATTTAAAATCTGAGTTGATTAAAATTGAGGGCCTAAAGATCTTAGGTAAGCCACAACTTCAAGCCCCTATTGTTTCATTTGTTATTGAAGGAGTGAGCAATCAAGACTTGGCAACTCTGATTGGAATGGATGGTATTGCCATAAGAACCGGCCATCATTGTACTCAACCATTAATGCAAAAGTTAGGAGTGAGTTCCACTGCTAGAATTGCTATTAGTTTTTATAATTCAAAAGAAGATATAACTCTTTTAGTAGCTGCAATCAAAAAGGCCAAGGAGATGCTCTCATGAGTGAAGTCAAAGTGCAGGTTCAGCCTACCCCAAATCCAAATGCATTAAAATTTATGTGTAATCTTCCAATTAAATCAGAAGGTAAATCAACTTTTAAAGATCCTTACCGAGTCCATGACATACCATTGGCAAAAGAGCTTTTTGATCTAAGAGGTGTCGATCAATTGCACCTTTTTGAAAACGTAGTGACTGTGACCAAATTTACTTTTGAGCCTTGGGAATCACTAGAGCCCAAAATTATAGATGTCATGAATACTGTCATGCCAAAACATGATCCTGAATTTATAGATCCAACCGAAAAAAAGAAAGTAGATCGCTCTACTCTTAGTCCAGAATTACAACAAATTGAAGAAATCTTAGATAGAAGAATACGACCTGGACTTCAAGGAGATGGTGGAGATTTAACTTGTGAAGGATTCAAAGAAAATATTTTAACCATCAAATATCTTGGAGCTTGCGGTACTTGTCCAAGTTCTAGCATGGGAACATTAGAGGCCATTAGAGGTATTCTACAAGATGAGTTTGACCCTTTGATAGAGGTATATATTGCCCCAGAGGTATAATTTTCATACCCCTTAAGAACCTGTAATCATTACTTTATTCACATAAATAAACTATTGCTAATGCATTGATACGAAAAGATTGTTAGCATTTTATGGATGAAATATATCATGATGATATTACTTTTTTCTTGTGGCCAGTATAACGCTGCTTTAATTGGATCAAATCAAGGGAATAAGAACACTCAAGCTTCAAACCCTGAAGTACCTGAAGAGGATGATACTAGCTCTGGTCAAAAAAGCTTTTCTTCTCCTTTTGTTCTAGAAGACATAGAACCTCTACCAACTCATACAAATAGAGATCCAAACCCGAAACCGGATTTCTTTGGATACAATTGTAATAGACGAGCATCATATGCTGAGTATTTATATTATGAGAGAATCATCCCTTATTTGGGTGGAACTATAATTAGTCCTTACAAATTAATTTATACTCAAGATCAAAAAGGTTTTGATAAATATTTACAAGATGTGGGTGTGCGCCACTTCAAGGCCCATGAAGTGATAAAATCAAACCACCCTAATCATCTACAGACTTGTAAGCTCAAAGATTTACTTCCTCCTAAAAACTGTTGGATGAGAAGTGCCACTCTTTTATTAATGGCAGATAAGATTAGAAGAGCAATTAATTTCCCACTAAGTATAGAGAGCCATTATAGACCAGCTTGTTATAATGAAAAAATTGGTGGAGCCACAGATAGTGATCACATCATTGCTAAGGCAGTGGATTTAGTTCCTTTTAATAAAAACTCTCTCACTGATAATGAAAGGTTTGAACTTCGAAAAAAAATGCAACAAGTTATTTGTGATGAGTTTTGGTTTGATCCAGCTCTTCGGGCCTCAGCTGGCTTTGGTCATAGAAAGGTTCATCTTGGGATAGATTCTCCCAGACAAAGAACAACTCTTGGTCGAGTTTGGACATATCCGGCCTATTGGTCAGACCTTGATAATCCTAACAATCCAATACGATTCCTAAGAGACGGGCCTTATGCAAGGTGCTTTTATAATGAAAATGACATTCAGAAGTTCTTATAGCTTTCCTGTTAAAGATTTTAAGAAAGCAACAATATCATCAACCTCTTCGTTTTTTAGCTCTTCACCTAATTGATGTCTTGCCATAATTTTTACAGCTTGCCCTAGGTCATCAATATGACCATCATGAAAGTATGGATTTGTTTTTTCAATATTTCTCAAATTTGGAACTTTAAAAGAATGCTTATCTTCTTCATCTTTAGTTACCTTAAATCTCCCCAGATCTTTAGTTGGGTATTCTTTAACTAGTCCAAACTTATGATAGTCTTGACCACCAAGCGTTGCTCCATAATGACAAGTTGTACAACCAACTTCAATAAACTTTTTAAGTCCTCTACGCTCTATGGAAGTTAATGCATGAATATCTCCTCTTAGGTAATCATCAAATCGACCTGGTGTGACGAGAGTTTTTTCAAACTCTGCAATTGAGTCACCAACATTATCAAAAGTTAAGGCCTTTTCACTTTTATAAGCTTTTTTGAATAAATCTTTATATTCTTTCGTATCTAAAATTTTCAAAACTTCTTCTTGAGAAGCAAGGCCATGCTCGATAGGATTTAGAAGTGGTCCTAAAGCTTGTTCTTTAAGATCTTTAGCTCTCCCGTCCCAAAATTGAGCAATATTTAAATGTGCATTAAATGAGGTTGGCGAGTTTCTATCTCCTCTCGTTCCATCATGTCCTGGAGAAGTAGCCTGATTATCAACACCGAAAGTATCAAGTCTATGACAAGAATTACATGAGATAGTCCCGCTTTTGGATAGCTTTTTTTCCAAATATAGTTTTTTTCCCAGCTCTACTTTATAAATTTCTAATCCCTCAGGTTTTTCTAGAATACCAAAAGTACTTTTAGCTTCCTCGTGAAGCTCTTTGTCCACAGTAGATATTTCAATTTTTGCCTCTTTAACCTTATTCTTTTTAGAACTACTTGGAGAACAAGCTAGTAAAAAGCAAGCGATCAAAATAAATATTCTTTTCATAAAAGTTCCTTTGTTTCAAAATTCATCTTACATAATTTCTTATCGTGTAAACTAGATTTCAAACGGTATAATTAGCATTCCTTAATGGAATACATCGTTATTTTATACCTCTGAATGTCATTAGGCTGTTGCTAAAAAAAGCAACATTTGTTGTGTAGGAATTCTTATAAACGAGACTTCACTCTCTTTTGAATTTTTCTTTTGATCTTAGCTAGCTCTTCATCAGAAAAAGCAGGGTCTTTTTCTAATTCTTCAAGTTCTCTAATAAGTTTACTTTCAAATTTCTTTTCAAATTTTTTGTAGCAATCAAGATTTTGTTTTTTCCCATTAAGTCCAGAGCATGACCTATCCATTTCATCAGCCACTCTAGTCAAAGGGCTTGTTAGTCCAGATAAAGATAGTAAGCAAAGTATTATTAATTTATTCAAAATTATTCCTCCAATCGGGTCCAAATCTACTTTCCAAGTAATCTAAAACTCTATTTAAAGGAAGTCCAACAACATTGGAAAAATTACCTTCCAGATTTTGAGCAAAAGCTTGCCCATGGTCTTGGATCCCATAAGCTCCCGCCTTATCTAAATAGCTAGCAGAATCAATATAATGGTCTATATCTTGAGAACTAAGTTCTTTAAACGTAACTCTAGAGAGCTCTGTATCTACCAGGTCTAAAGTTTCTCCTTTAAAGAAAGCAAAACTTGTAATCACTTGATGCTGCGCTCCAGAGAGGTTTCTTAACATTTTTCTCGCTTCAGACTTATCTTTAGGTTTTCCTAAAACTTTTCCAGAAAGTTCAACAATAGTATCTGAAGTTAATAAAAGATCACTTTTAACTCTCGTTAAAATCTCTTCTCCTTTTTTAACACTTAGCTCTTTAGAATAGCTCAAAATATCTTCGCTAAGATTGATGTCTCTCTCATTGTATAAACTCTTTTCAATACTAAAAGGAAGTCCGATCATTCTTAATAATTCAGCTCTTCTAGGACTAGAGCTACCTAAAAGAAACTTCATTAATTTCTCACTTTCTTATGAATTAAAGAACCTTTATTAAAATACTTACACAAATCTACATCAGTCGTTGGGAAGGAAAATATAGGTAACACAACTTCGTTATCAACTTCTTTTATCTTCATTCCTATTACATAATAAAAAAAAGCTTCTTCATTTAAGTATGCTGTCTTTACCGATGTCGAAATTATTTTATCATTCTCTACTTGTTCGTATACTTCATCTGGATTATCCAGAGTTTCGGTTAGGAATTTTTCATAAAGAGGAAAATATTCATACTTTATATCTCTATCCTTTCTTAGCTCTAGCATTTGTGCAAAGTATTCAGACCTTAACACTTGGATCTCATTTAAGATTTCTTGAGGGATAACCATTTGCTCTTTTGAAAATCCATCTTTAGGTTCTTCCCCTTTAACTTTTTTACTCGTTCTATAAAAATTTACAAATCTTTGGTCTTGCCCGAGCGTGTAATGAAGTATAAATGATGGCTTAGAGTTAAAAACCTTACAAATGATAATAAAATAAAAAGTTGTCTGATCTTCATAAGGGAATTCATTTAAAAGGTAATAATATTTATCTCCTAAAGGATTCGTATCTTCCCAAATTTCTTGCGGGTCTTTGAGAGTTTCTTTCAAATATGATTCTTTAATTTGATCATCAATAATAATTTTATCAAAGTATTGAAGGTCTCTTCTCAATTCTTTTTCTTGAGTAAGAAAGTGCTCTATTTCACTCCGGTAAAAAGAATCTACACACTTTTCACAACAAAAAAGAGCAGGCCTGTGATCATCAACGATGATGGACTTATTCACATCTTCAACACTATTCTTGCAATTTGTACATGTAACTCTATATCTATTCATAAAAACACTGTTTTGAAATATCTTCCCTCTATAAAATAAAAAAAATCCTACTAAAATATTAACATACTCTATAAAGGGAAGTCTTTTGAAAGATCTAGAATATTATTTACAACTTGGTGTTCAGGGCATCTATCCTCTATTTTTTAAGGAATGGATCGATGAGATTAATTTTAATGAACTCTCTGATAAAAACCATTGTGATAAAGACTTATTAGAAGAGCTATTTAAAGAATTGAGAAGCCATAGTAATACAGATAAAAAGAAAATTGCTTTAAGTGCAATGACAATTCAGGAACGCCAAGACCTAATTATTTCATTTTTCAAAGAAATAGATAGACTAATCCAGGAAGGTGAATATAAGTTTCATTAGAAGTGAGATTTTTATCTAGACCCAAAATTAACAATATTATTATCCTCAAAAATCCAAGAGATATTTCAGTCCGTGTATCTATTTCATTAGAAAATATTCCTAAAAAACAAGATTTTCAAACTAAAGAGATCCATCATCAAAGTTCTCCTTGGCAAAATATTAACCTTTTTAACAATAATGATTTTAAAGTTAAAGTTGTTTGTTTTGATGCAAACTCTGAGATTCAATATACTCGTATATTTAATACAGATCGATACGGAAACCTAAATTTAAAAATACCTACTACCCACAATCAGTCTGAAATAACTAGTTTACAATTCTTTGAGGTTTCTTATCAAGATGGGATTGATTTATTACTAGGGAGTTTTATTCCAGTTATTTTGAACTCTCCTAATAAAGTAATTATTAGTGACTTTGATAAAACTCTTGTTGATACACGATACTCTACAATTCAAGAAATGTTTACCTCACTCAGAAACCCTATTTCATATTTCCCTACAATTGATAAAAGTTTGGAAGTTCTACAACTAGCAATAAAAAGTGGATACACCCCTTTTATTCTATCAGCTTCTCCTCATTTTTATGAAAAACCTTTTCGAGACTGGCTTTATCAAAATGAGGTCTATACAAGTAATATTTTTCTAAAAGATTATAGAAAAATCTTTTCTTTCTTTGAGTCTGAACTCACTCCCAAAGATTTGAAAACACAAGGTTTTTATAAGTTAACCGAACTGATCAATATTCTTTTAATGACTGACCTCGCTGATAAATTGATCTTAATTGGTGATGGCTTTGAATCAGATCCTTTGGTTTACTTAGTACTCAGGGCCTTAATCATTGAAAAAATTGATCCATGGAAAATTTGGAAGACATTAAAGAAAATGGAACAATTTAAACTCACTAGACCTCAACAAACAAAACTTTTAACGAGTTTAAACCTAATAGCAGCTCTGGCCAGTAAAAAGAAAATAAGTTTAAAGATCTATATCCGATGTTTTGCTGATAATTTTGAAGAAATCAAAAATAGACCTACTCATGTCGACTTCTTAGATAGACAAAAAGAAAATATCTTCTATTATGTAGCTTAATTATGGGCTTAATGTATTTATTTCCAACTAAAGATAGTGATCCAGATCATATTATCTCAAAAGACAACTCACTTATTCTAAGATCTTATGGTCTACCTCCAATTTTTTGGTTTTATTTATTGGCAATTTTAACTATTTTTTCTTTTCTTGTTTTGAATGTATGGGGACCATTACAAAAAATGCTCAGAATAGGAGAAGGTTTAGACATTCTTATTGCTTACTCTCTTTTAATCTTAATTTTCTGTGCTCCTATTATCTTATTAGGTTTTTATTTTTATGAGAAAAACTTAGTGGTTAAGAAAAACTCACTCACACTTATTGATAAAGTCTTCTTTATTCCACTCAGAAAAAGGTCTTATCCATTAAATACTGTTAATGACCTTTGTATAAACCATTTTATTGATAGTCCTAATATGGCCAGAATCAAAGACGAAAAAGCCTTAAAGGCCTTTCAAAATCGAGGGTATTTTGAGCTTCTACTAAAAACAGAAACAAATACAATACTAGTAGATAGACACTCAAACCATGGTTCCTTGGTTAAAATCAAGAGTTTACTTGAGAGTAGAGCTCTCCTTTAGGCAAATTCTCTCCCTCTTTAAAAACATTCAAGTCACGATAAAATAGTATAGTTACAAGGATGTGTATTATGAGTGATTTTTCAAAAAAGTTTATCAATTCTCAAAGAGAAAAGTTATTAGAAAAAAAAGAAGCTATTCAAGATAGTTTCAGAGCTTTCACACAAGAATCTAGAAATAGAGATGCTACTGAAGAAAAGGAAGATGGTGATATTGCAGAAAGATTCAGACAAGAAAAAGTTAGTATAGGCTTAAGAGAAAGAGATCTCAGGACTTTAAGAGAAATCGATCTTGCACTTAGAAAAATGGAAGAAGGGATTTATGGATACTGTGAAGAATCCGGGGAACCTATAGAAACCAAAAGGTTAGAAAAAAAACCTTGGGCAAGATTATCTCTTGTACATGCTGAGTTGCTTGAAAAAGAGAGTAACGTTTTTAGAAAGAAGGCCATTTAAGCTAATTTTTCATATAATTCACATAAATCCCATTTAGTTTCTTTCTTACATCATCTTTCACGACCTGTGTCATTTTGACTAATTTACCTGCTTTTTTGATTGAATTTGTTTGTCTTAAAATCTTGAAAGAACAAAGGCCAAGTTATTTAATTAATAAAAATAAAAGTAGTTGCCCCTTGAATTAATTTGGAAGGAGATCGAATTATGGCACGTAGATTGAATGGACATCTGAAAAAAAGTGAAATTAAAAAATTAAAACAAGAGTTACTCTCTATTGAGGAGAGAATCATCAACAAGCAACTCTCTAAGAAAGTACAATTTTCTTTCTCGGAAAAGAGTGACAATAAAGATGACGTAGACTCAGCAAATAATAATATTCTTATCTCAAATGATTTAAGATTTTCTAATAGAGAGAGGCTGTACTTAAAAAAAGTAAAGGCTGCCCTATTAAGAGTAGAATCAGACGAGTTTGGAATGTGTGTTGATTGTGGATCTGAAATAAACTTTGTTAGATTACAAGCAAGACCTACAAGCGAATTATGTATTAGTTGCAAAGAAGAATCAGAAAGAAATGAACATAATAGAGGTCGAGTTTCTAAGTCTTTAGGAAAAACGGTCCAATTAGTTTAAATACACTTTCGTTTGCGGAGTAATTTTTTTAATTGAATCTAGTAAGAAAATATCATCTTTAACTGCCTGATCGATATTTTCAAAAGATAAATCAAACATCTGCTGAATAGTATGGTTAATGATTTTTCCTTCCGGGTTTATAAATTTTAACTCTTGACCAAGCTGAATTGATGTTCCTTCAACTTTGACTGCAAGGAATTTCCCTTTTTTATTCTCTAATACTCTTCCAATATAAGAATCGTCTACTCTTGAAATCCTGGAGTTTTTTAACTTAGGAAATAGAACATCGGTCTTATTCACACTAAAATATCCTCTAGTTGTTTTCTTCGAAAGATTTTTAACAAACTCAGAGTTAGTCGATTGAATATAAGTAAAGAAGTTCTTCATTTGATCGTTATTTTTTACACTTAGATCAATTCTTTTATCTATTTCAATTTCCTTTAACTCATTGTAAATTAATAAATCTTTTAAGTGGTACATAAAAGTTCCATGTTCATTTTCAATAACTTCATAACCTTTATGGGGAGATTCATTACTATTAGCAAGGGCATACTCTTTAATCTCTTGAGCACTTAAAAGTTTCCTCGGAGTGTAAAAGAGGAGAATAGATCCAAAGCATAATAACTCTGACCTTATATGCATTGTTTTTAAATACTCACTATATTCTATAACCTGATTTTTGGTTAACTCATAAGATAAAATTATTTTATCCAAAAAGTTTCTATATCTTTGTACTAAAGCTCTCAAGGAATGAATATTATGAAAAGAAGTTTCCAAAACTAATTGAAATCTCCCTTTAGAGTGATTTACTAGGTAATTAAAAACACCAAGGTCCTGAACTCTAACAAAGTCATAGCTAGAAGGGTCGATAGCATTAAAGAAACCGATGAGTTTCTCAAATTTAGATTCAGAGACGAGAACGTCAAACGATAACACTCTCTTCAGTCCTAAACTTTTTGCAAGATGTGACAATTGATAAAATTCATCCAAGTTTAACTTATGATTTCTAGAAAGATCTTTAACTCCTAGAATTACTTCAGATATATCCTCACTTACAATGGACTTTAAATCTAATTCATTTTTGATGACAACACTGAAGCTCATGATAAAACTCTCACGATATTATTCTTTGCGACACCTGGGATATAAGGAACCTTAATTAATTGATTTGGTCTAGTAGATTCTAACTCTTGATCATTTAGATCTCTAAGGGTTTCTATTGTGTATTTAATTATCCCTTCATCAAACTTTAAAATCTCTATCGAACTTTTGGGTAAGATTTTCGTCAATGAATCAATAACAAAGAACTTATCCTCGACAACATCAATAATTGTTCCAAAAACTCTAGTTTGATTTTTACTATGGTCTCTTTCATCAAACACACTATCTAGGCCAGCTGGAGTATCAAGGCTTCCAGGAAAGTAAGACCTATGAGTAAATTTATTAAGCTCTTGTTCAAAATAAGATAATTTCTGGGCATCGATTCTTTGTTCTCGAGAGTAATAATTCAATGCTTCCTTATATGTTTTAGAAATACTTGCCGCGTATAATGGCCCCTTCATTCTTCCTTCGACTTTAATCGAATCTATTCCAGCTTTCACAAAGTCATCTAAAAGTGAAAGACCATTAAGGTCTTTCGAACTCATAAAAAATGAGGACTTTTTATTCTGGTCATCAATTAAATCATAATCAAATCGACAACTATGAGAACATCCTCCACGATTACTATCACGACCTTGGGTAAAGTTCGAGATTGTGCAATTTCCAGAATAAGACATACACATAGAACCATGGATAAAAAGTTCTACTTCTAAGCCAGTCGCCTTTTTGATTTGAGCTGCTTCATGAATACTCACCTCTCTACCTAAGATAAGTCTCTTTATTCCGTAGTCTTTCCAAAATTTTCCAGATTGAGAATTTAAGCAACTCGCTTGAGTACTAAGATGTATAGGAATATGCGAATTGCTTGCGATGACATCTACTACTCCAAGATCTGAAACAATTAAAGCATCTACCTTAATTGATTCTAAAAAACTAACAAACTCCAATAGTTCCAAGAAATCTGAATCGAAGAAAAATGAATTTAAAACAACATAAACTTGCTTAGATCTCTTATGAGCAAACTCGACTCCTTCTTTGAGTTCATCATAGGTAAAATTATCTGCAGCGGCCCTCAAGCCATATTTTTGCCCACCAAGGTAAACCGCATCAGCTCCATAGCTAAGTGCAATTTTTAATTTCTCTAGGCTGCCCGCAGGGGCCAAGAGCTCAGGTATTGGATGTGTATTTGCCATATCTCCTTGCTGTTTTCATAATGACTATATGAGTAAAAAACTCTTTCTTATTATATTTCTAATAACCTTTTCTAGCTCAGGGTATTCTTATTTTCAATCACTTCTTCCTTATGAAATCCCTAAAAGTTCAGCTCAAGATCAAGAGATTGAATATAGTGTTTATGGCGATGCAAGTGGACTTAATTATTCAGGGATTTTTGAAAAACTAGGCTACACAGTCAATCTCACTAGCTTTCAAGGGCTACACAGAATAATCAATGAGATGGAAATACAGTCTAAGCTTAAAAGAGTAATCTATTTTGGTAATCTAAGTGAAGCTATAGAACAAAAACTACATCCAAGTGATACATTATCTTTTTTAAAAAACTATCATGATCTTTTTCACAGTTTTAAATCTAAGATTCATAAGTTCTCACCTTTTGTTGCGAGTTTTCTCTTCAAATCCTATAAATCTAAAATTGAACTAAAGGAGAGCTTATCTATCAGTCCTTACAAAATAGATAGCCACGCTTTTCCAAAGTATAAAGAAGCTCTTTTAAAATTATACTCTCTCGAGTTAAAAAATTTAATTTCTCTTGCCCAAGAAAAAAACATTGAATTAATTTTCATCACTTCAGTAATTAACTATAAAAAATCACTTGCTCAAAGTTGCGTTAAAACTCACCCTCGTGACTATGAATTTTTAAATAGAATGAAAAAGCTAAGCTCTAGTGGTCAATTTTCAAAGGCCTATGAATATTCTAAAAACCTTGCTTTAAAGGATAAGTTTAACTCTAATATTTTATATCATCATGCTCTTATCAGTGAACATCTTGGCAAGAAACACGAGGCCTTAAAGAATTTTAAGAATATTTCCCAATTTAGTTGTGACTATATTTATCCAGATAAAAACTTCAATCAGGTTTTAAGAAATATGGCAAAACTATATAATATTAAAATCTTAGATTTAGAAGAAACTATTGAGCAATCATATCTTTTAGGAAATGTGAAAAGCTTTTCAAAGTTAATAAATCAAAAAAACACAAAAATTGTTCTGTGGAACTTTTTAAAAGCTTTGTAGTGAGTTCTACCTTATTGTTTTTAAGATAGATTTATATCTTTGGCTTAAAGTATCTAGCGTTAGCATCATAGTCTCTAACCCTTTTACCTTATCTTTACTCCAGGTTTTTTTTAGCCTTGAAATCAAGTACAAATCAGTCTTAATCCAATCAATCTCACTGACTCTTCCAACCCACCAAGGGTGCTTATACAACCTTTGCTTCATCACTTTAAGCTGCCTCCTCAGTTCATGGGGAGCACTTGATGGAAGAGCATTTAATGCTTCAAAAACATGGTCTCTGGCATTGTATAATGGATCCTTAAGGTTCATACCACCATACCACTGTCCACCAAAGCAGCTTAGACTAAATAGAAAGAAAAGCACTCGACTCATGGTTACCTATTCGGTAAAAATAAGAGAAATCTTAATAAGACAAAAGAGGTATAGCCGTGAGTATTGATCAACTATTGAGTGATATGTGGAATGACTATGTATTGCTAAATCCCAAAGCACTTGAGATTTATAATTTATTTCAACAAAGAGAAAAGAAAGTAGTCAATGATCATGTGGCGTTTCGAACTTTTAATCACAAGTCAGTAAATATAGATGTCTTTGCTAAGGCCTTTGTAAATCATGGTTATGTAAAAAAAGATTATTATGAATTTAAGAAAAAAAAACTTGATGCTTTTCACTTTGAACATGCCAATCCAGATTATCCAAAGATCTTTATTAGTGAACTGAAAATCGATCAATTCTCTGAGTCTCTACAATCAAAGGTAAATGACTTCATAGAACAAATTGATCCTAAGATCATTGAAAGTGAGAATTTTTGTATCTCAGGAAGGCCTTGGGGAATAAGTTTTAAGGACTACGAAGAACTTAAAAGTGAAAGTGACTACGCTGCATGGTTGGGAGCTTTTGGTTTTAGGGTTAATCACTTCACAGTTCTAGTTAACGCACTGAGTACTTTTTCAGACTTAAGCGAACTTAATAGCTTTATTAAATCACATCATCACATTTTAAATACTTCTGGAGGAGAGATTAAAGGCACTCCACAAGAGTATTTAGAACAATCTTCAACTTTGGCCTACAACCAAGAGACGCAATTTAGTGATGGTAAGTACATAATCCCTGCTTGTTATTATGAATTCGCCAAAAGGCATCCTATGGAAAATGGTGAAATATTTTCAGGGTTTATCGCTCAATC
This sequence comes from uncultured Bacteriovoracaceae bacterium, assembly GCA_938034385.1. GTDB lineage: Bacteria > Bdellovibrionota > Bacteriovoracia > Bacteriovoracales > Bacteriovoracaceae > JAHDHG01. Next base: position 30,992 of record CALHLC010000048.1, on the reverse strand, counting down.
AGCAGATAAGATCTTTGAAAGTACCGATAAAGGTCAGTAATCTGACATTTCTTAGATTGCCAGGTAAGAATATTCTCCTTCACATTATATATGAAAAATTGTTTAATGAGGGTCAATGAAACACATATTACTTCTACTTTGCTTTGTTGGTCTTACACTAAATTCTGCTTATTCTAAGGATATAGAATACTATACTAAAGATTTTTATGATCTTGGCTTAGATAAAAGCATTGGAGACTTTAATCCAAAAGAAATAGTAAATTTCTTGCGAGATATACTTAATTCAAAACATTTAAAAACAAGAACCTATGATGAGCTTGTGACTAGCTGCAGTGGAGAAAAAAGAAATCTTTGTTATTCTCACGTTCAACTAAATTATTCATCTGAGGTTAGACCTCTCGTGATGGCAGTTCTTACAAATGAGAATCCTAATATTAGCGGAGAAATCGAAACAGTTTATTGTAAGATGAGATATAATGTAAAAAAGGTTTCTGGAAATTATATTTTTCCAGATCATACAAAATTTAATGTTGAACACACTGTCCCTCAATCTTATTTCAACAGAGCTATTAGCAAAAAATTACAAAAATCAGATCTGCACAACCTCTATCCAACGATGAATAGAATGAATTCTGATCGAGGACATTTAGATTTTATTGAATTTAAAGGCCACGATAATGAAGTCAGTTATTGTAAAGAAAGTGAACTTGCAAGTATTCAAGGTGTTAAATTTTTCGAGCCTCCACATTCGCATAAAGGAAATGTAGCTCGAGCATATTTTTACTTCGCACTTAAATATAAAGTTAAAATACCAGCTTTTTCTCTCAAGATTTTTAAAAAGTGGCATAAATTTGATCCAGTAGATGAACAAGAACTTGAAAGAGCAGAACTAATCTTTAAATTTCAAAAAAATAGAAACCCATTTGTAGACTATCCTCACCTAGTCGATCTTTTCTAAATGATCCCTAGAATTTGCTTCATAGAAATTGGCTCTAATGCAATTAGGCATTATATTGCACGTCTTTATAAAAACTCCTTTAAGATTGAAGAGCGAAATCGTTTTCCCGTCAGGCTAGGAGCAAGTGTTTTTAACACAGGATCTATCTCTAAAGAACTAGAACATGAACTCACTTGTATATTCCTAAAGATATATTTTAAAAACACTCAATTAGGAATAAAGACAACTTATTCGATAGCCACAAGTGCCATGAGAGAATCAGATAACAAGAAAAGAATAATAGACTCCATCTATAAGCTCTCAAAGATCAAGATCCATCCAATTTCAGGAGAAACAGAAGCTAGACTTGTGCACTTAAGTTCTGAAGCCAATGCTCTCTCAATGACAAAAAATTCTCTTTTAATTGATATGGGAGGAGGAAGTACCGAATTTACCCTTTGTAAGAATGATCAGATTCTCGGAATGAAAAGTTTCCCATTTGGTACCTTGAGATATCTTAAACATAAAAAAAGAAAAGACTTAGAAAAGAGTGTAAAAAAGAATATTCAAGAAATTAAGTTTTATCTTGAAACAAGCTTTTCAGATTTCCCTATCCAGCAAGTCTACGGAATAGGAGGGAATTATAGAAGAATTGCAAAATTAAATAATTATCTTCTAAAGAACCCTAGATCTCAAAGAGTTAAAAGAAAACATATCTCGAAAATTTATAAAAAGCTTCAAGGTTTGAGCTATTACGATAGAATTAAGCATTTAGGGCTAAGGAAAGACCGAGCAGATGTTTTAATTCCAGCGACCTATTTTATAAATTTGTTTTTAAAATCAATAGATATAAAAGAAGTGATCTTACCTGATATGAACCTTAGTGATGGAGCTCTTCACCTAATAGTCACCCACCAAAACTTCCGTTTTAAAAAGACAATGGATGAAAATCTCAAGAACTATTCTTAAACCTATTTGAAATGTTGAAATTTAATTTTATTTTCTTTTTCTTTGTTTTGCTTAGATGAAACAACTTCAAGTTTCTGATTTATTTGATGAACCCCTACTGCTCCTCTAAAACTGCACTTCTTGTCACAATGAAATGTATACTTCTCTAATTTCTCTACGTGACTTTCTTCAATATCAAGTTCAAATAATTGTAATATATTCTTCTTTCCGCTAGATAAAAATCCCTTAGGACTAAAGTTTGCGATATAGGTTTTACCATTACATTCTGAGAAAAGTTTAATATAAGAGGCTTTAAAAACTTTTTCTTTTATTGTTTTTACAAATTGAAATTCTCCGTAAAGGTCTCTTGAAAAAAAGACATCTAATTGCCCCGAATTACCTGCGACCAAATAATAACCATCATGGCTTTTCATGATATCTGCACTTCCATAATTTATTCCAATTCTTGAAAAAGAATTTTCAAGAACTTTAATATCATGAGGGTCACTAATATCTAGTAATTGAATAACACTTGAATCATCATTATTAAGACCCATTTTTTCAAAAGGAGCAATCAAAACATTTTCAAAAATATTAATCCCACCTAAATGCCAATGATCAAATTCATTTTTTAATTCTAATCTTTGAAAGGCCTTAATTTCTTGATCTTCGTTTTTTAAAGATAAAAGCATTGATTTCTTATTTTTAAAATCTCCACCACTTAAATAATAAACTTGTGTACTGGGGTGATAAACCAGACCTTGAAAATGATTATTAAATCCAAAAATGTTCCGTATAGATTTAGTATACTCCTTAGATTTCATGAAATCTTGCGTACTAAAAACATCAGGTATTCCCTTTGATGATATATTACTTAATGACTCTCTTACGTCCTTTAAGCAAACATCCGCACTGGCATTGAAAATAAAAACAAAAATAAGCAAAAATTTAATTAACATCATGAGTCTATTGTATCTTTGTTTATTATTTTTTTTTACCGTGGTGAATCTTTGCCTTCACAGAAAAAAAGACTAAAGTAATCAGTCTTTACGCGGCCTGCTTAGATTTAATCTAACTTTATAGATAAAATATTTAGAACCTATTTCTAAGGAAGGAAACAATGGCAAAAACTGCAAAAGATCTAAAAATTATCCAAGACATCTTGTTTGGTCAAGAAATCAAAAAAATTACTTCAAAAAGTGATAATGAATTTTCTAAAATTTATGACTTAATATCTGAAGTTGAAGCTGACTTGAACTCTACCCTAGTCAGTCTTTCTGACTCAAGCTCTCAAAATATTTCCTCATTAACAAATAAGACTACAAAAAATTTTGAACAATTAAAAAACTCTATCGATAAAATTAAGTATTCACAAAAAGAAATGATGAGCAAGATAACTAAAGATCTCAATACTCATAAAAAAGAAGTTGAAGCCAACTTATCAAAGAAATATGTAAGTAAAAAAGAACTTAGCACAATGTTTCAAAACTTTGCTGGTAGTTTTGTTGCCAATATAGGACAGCAAAAACCTTCTATGAGAAATTAATGGAGCAAAACCAAGACTCACAAGAGCTAGAAACTATAAAGACTATTCTCTTTAGTGAAGAAAGCGAAAAACTTAATTTCATTGAAAAAAAGCTAAATTTACGAATAGAGCAAGATCAAGAAATTTTCGTTAAAAATCTAAAATATCAGTTAAAAGAAGATCCTCAACCTATTATAGATGCCCTCGCTCCCTGGATAGGTAAACTTATTTCTCGGTATATAAGTGAAAGCATCTCTGAACTTGTTGATAAAATTAACCATAAAATTGAAAATCAATTTTCTTTTACAGCTTTAAAAAGAAAGTTTAAATCTAAGGTTCAAGGGGTCAGCGAATCAGAAATACTACTAAAGGAAATAGAGAGTGATATTCTAGGTGTAATGATCTTAGATAGACAATCTGGTGTGCTAGAGTACAGCTTTTTAAGTAGTCAGCTAAAAGACTTTAACGCCGATCTTTGTGCAGGTATGCTCAGTGCTATACATAGCTTTTCTAAAGATACACTAGGATCTCAAAGCCCAGGTCTCCATGAAATCGATTACGAAGACTATCAAATAAACATTGAGGGTAGTTATGAATACCTATTTGTCTTATTATCAAAAAATAATTTTTCGAGAGAATCAAAAAAGAGGATCCAAAAAACAATTAGCGGATTTAAAAATAAATATAAAAAGTTCTTTCAAGATAAAGAACTTAAAATTTCTCAAGAGTTTAGTTCAGAGATCCAAGAACTTATTCAAGATTAAGTACTTTGATAAACATCATAACGTACGCTCTTTCCGTGATACTGATGGTGAGCTTTTTCCCAAATTTCATCTGATCCTTTAGGTCTCTTCACAACTACTTTCTCAATTTCTAATGGCCTATTAAGAAAGGAGAATTTATCAAAGTCTCTTAAAACTTGCATAGACTTTTTAGGACTCGTCTTTTCTTTATCTTTTCTAAAAAAAGGATCATAAAAAGCGACACTTTCGTCCATTAAATCCCAAGAAAATTCGCGAGGTATAAACTTAAAGTTCTCCAAAGGATGAATTTTTAAAGCATTTAGTATTAAACAACTAGTTATTGGATTTGCTTCAAAAGCTTGCACTTTAAATCCCCAATAGTTCATAAGTAGACTATCACTCATCATTCCGCAGGTGATATCTATCACTTTCATAGAAGCTGATTTGATACTTTTATAAAAAGGTTCATTTTTATAACCTTTTTTATGATAAATTTCTCGATGATAATTTAGAGTAGTTTTTATATCTATATAAAGTGGCTTTTGATTAACTAGAGCTAATCCTAGCTGATCTTCATCTAAATAAAAGCTATATTCTCTCTGTCCAACAAAAGAAGATATTGTCCTAACGAGGTCCTCTGAGATCTCGGGACAACTAGATAAAAAGTTACGCATCAGATTAGGATCTAAGCTAAGTCTATCCAATGGAAATTTAATCCAATTTTCACGATTTTTAAGCTTAAATTTTGCTGACATCAAAGCTCCTTTTATTTAGACTATAGCTGAATTTTTCGCAAATTTATAGGAACCATTATGATCGATAAAATGCCTAATTTTCCTTATAATCCTAAAACACTTCCTAGAGAATTATGTGACAACTATATACCGGCCAGTGATGAAGACATCTCTGAAATGCTTGAAGTTTGTGGAAAATCCAACCTTTCAGATCTCTTTGATCATATAGAGCATGATAACCTTTTTGATTCAAATGAATTTTTCATAGAAGGAATCAAAGATTATAACTTCTTGGCTGAACATGTATTTAGTATCTCTCAAAAAAATGTAAAACTCACTTCTTTTATAGGTGATGGCCTTACTCATTTTAAGCCTAGTCCTATCATTGGTGATATCTGTTCTATACGAGGCCTAACGACTGCTTATACTCCATACCAGCCAGAAAGATCTCAAGGAACACTTCAAAGTTTATGGATCTATCAAAGTATTCTTAGTCAGTTAACTGGCTTTGAAGCCGTTAATGCTTCTTTATACGAAAGGTCTACTGGAATATTTGAAGCGATCAAATGTGGGTTAAGACTTTATAGAAAAGAGTGCGAAGTTGTTATTATTGACTCGCTCTACCCTGCTGATAAAGAAGTGCTACTTACTCTGACTAAAAATACTGGTATTAAATTAAACTTTTGTCCTCTTAACTCTAAGAGTGCTCAAGTAGACCTTGAAAAATTAAAAAGTTTTTCTCATTGTGGAGTTCTTATATTTTCTCAAATTACTTCTCTAGGGACTCTAGAAAACATAGATGCGCTGACTGATTTTGCTCATGCTAATAAAATGAAAAGTGCTGCTGTTATTGACCCAATCATGCTCGCCAATAATGCTCTTAAGGAGCCATCTCAATTTGGGAGTAATAAAGAGGGAGTAGATATCATAGTAGGAGAAGCTCAAAATCTAGCACTTGATAAAAACTTTGGAGGTCCTGGTTTAGGGATATTTGCTGTACGGTATAACGAATCTAATAAAGCTCACATAAGGCAAGCTCCTGGTAGATATATTGGAAAGGCCCAAGATCTAAATGGTGTTGAATGCAAATCCATTATACTCTCAACTAGAGAGCAGCATATTAGACGAGAAAAAGCGACATCTAATATTTGTTCTAATCAATCTTTTGTTGCAACTTTAGCCGGAGCTAATTTATTAAATTGGGGCAGCAGTGGTCTTGAAGAAAAAATTAAACAATCTAGACATAATTTAGAATTCTTTATTAATGGTATTAAAAACTTAAAAGGTATAAGAATCGCCTTTAGTGCTCCTTCGTTTAATGAAATTACTCTAGAGCTAGATAAAAACATTAAAGAACTTCAAGAACTAGCCATAAAAGAAAATTTAGAAATTGGAGTCGATGTTTCTAAAAGATTAGGATCCTCACAGAAATTAAAGATCTTTTTCAATGATAATCAAAGTAGAAATGATCTTAATCACTTGATAGAATTTTTCAAAGAGCACTTTCCTAATGGTGAGGACAGCTTAGGACTTATAGACATCTCTCCAGAATATAAAAGAGTTCATCCTAGTAATTTTCAAAATCACCTCGCACAAAAAGTGGTGAGTTATTATCAATTACTTGGAAAGCAAAATTTAAGTCCTGATGATGGAATATACCCTCTTGGCTCTTGTACTATGAAGTATAACCCTTATATCAATGACTTCTGTGCTAGTTTTGAAGGCTTTACTACTACTCATCCACAATCAAGTTTAAAGCATGTCCAAGGAAATTTAGAAATACTTTTTGAGATTCAAGAATTTTTTAAAAATGTCACTGGACTAGCAGGTGTAACAACTCAACCGGTTGCAGGAGCTCAAGGTGAATTAGTTGGATTAAAGTTATTTCAGGCCTATCATGAAGATTTAAATCAAGAACGTGACCTCATTCTAATCCCACGCTCAGCTCACGGAACTAACCCAGCGACAGCACAAGTTGCTGGCTATAAAATCATGACTCTTGAATCTACTCCTGAAGGTGAAGTAGATTTAGTACACTTAGATAAAATCCTTAAGGATCATGGAAGTAAAATCGCAGGCATTATGATTACTAATCCTAATACTGCCGGCCTATTTGAAAGGAATTTTAAATTAATCAGTGAAAAGATTCATAGTGCTGGAGGCTTAGTGTATATGGATGGTGCGAATATGAATGCCATTGCAGGTCATATTAATTTAGATGCCATAGGAGTAGATGCTGTTCATAATAATCTTCACAAAACATGGACCATACCTCATGGTGGAGGTGGACCTGGAGATGCCATTGTTGCTGTTAGTAAAAAATTAGTAGATTTTCTACCTGGAATGCAGATTCAAAAAAATGAAAATGAATACCAAGTTTTTAAGCCTAGTAAAAGTATAGGCAGCTTTCACAGACATTGGGGAAACTTTGCTCATAAAGTTAGATGCTATACCTATATTAAGGCCTTAGGTAGTGATGGCATTAGAAAAATGTCAGCCTATTCTGTTTTAAGTGCACGGTACCTCTTTCATAAACTTAAAGATATATACCCAACTCTTCCATTTGAAAGTGTTGAAAACCCAAGAATGCATGAATTTATTCTAACTCTTAGCGATCAGGCATTTAGTAAAATTGAAGAGATAGGAATTAGTAAGTCTCAAGTTATCGCTCGAGTCGGGAAATTATTTTTAGATTTTGGTTATCACGCTCCTACTGTAGCTTTTCCTGAAGTTTACGGGTTAATGATTGAGCCGACTGAGAGTTTCACTAAGTCTGAGCTTGATCAGTTCTTTGATGTTTTAATAAATATTTCAGAAATTATTCATAATAAACCTGAAATTTTAAAAACTGTTCCTCACTTTACTCCTATTACGAGAGTCAATGAATTAGAAGCAAACAAGAAACCAACATTATCTGAAAAACTAGAGGATGGAATACTATTTAAAAATCTTATCTCACCTTTAAAAGATAAAATCTCACCTGCTTCTTTGAAAGAATTAAATATAGATCAACTTACACAACGTATTTACTCTGACCTAAAATAAGTTATTGAACATTTTTTTTTGATAATCTTTGATAAGATTCAATAATTAAAGGCGGAAGATCATTATAATAATCATCATTTCTAAAGCTTAGAGGTAATACTTCTTGCTTTTGAGATACTTCTCTAAAGTATTTATGTAATCTATAAATTGGAGCTGATGCTTTGAAGGCAAAAAATAAATTTATATAAATAGATAAAAATAAGAAAAATCCAAATATAAGAGTTAAGGGTATCACTAAATTTATGAAAGAATTTGTTAACTCCATATCCATCTTTGAGTAGAAAAATAAAGCTAGAACAAGAAAAAGACCGAACAAAATAAGAAGATTAGAGATAATTAAATTTACCTTTAACTCTTTATTAATAATCCCTTGGTTATGAGCACTGAAGACACTTTTTCTTTTATTCGATAAATCTGACATATCACTCCTTGATAAGCACTTGATTAGATTATCTCACAAATTGCTACATTTTTTTATTTTGTATTTAAGATCTGACAGTTTGTTGACAAATTCTATTTAGATTCACGCTAATTTAGTCCTAAAGGAGCTCCATGGCGCATAGTATTTACAGCAAAAGAGCGCTCATGTTTAAAAATCCGTAATAGGTCATACTCATCAAAAACTAAGCGGCTTAAACTAGAATAGACTTTAGTCATTGATTCATTCTTTACAGGGGAAAGCTCTTTTAAGAATTGATTAATGAACTCCCCTTCTCCTTCTATATAAATTCGATCTACATCATCCTTATTTAAATTTTTTATAATTTCGGTATTAGATAAAAGATGAATTGTTATCCCTTCGAAATTAAAATAATTTTTTAAAGTATCAAAGTTAGCTTGATTGGTAGAGAAGATCACCTGATCAATTCCCATTAGGTAAGCTGCTGATATCCATAATAAAGACTCACGGCTAGGCTCTTTAGCACTAGTCACTATGGCCGCTCCTAGAACCTTTATTTCATAATTATTATAGGATTGCTGACCTGGAATATAATGATTCTCTATTCTCATTTGATTAGCTAAAAAAACACCTAAACTTCTAATTTCCTGATATTTAAAGACGCTTTGTAAGTGCTCTATTCTATTTAAAATATCATCTTCATTGAACTTTGAAGTTTCACTTGATGCTTTATCACTTCTGTCTTCTTCTACACTATTAATCTCCACATTTTTTAATAAGCAAAATGATTTAAGATAACTAGAACTTCCTGCCTTAGGTCCAGTCCCTGAGAGTTTAAAGCCACCAAAAGGCTCTATCCCAACCCTTGCTCCAGTATTAGGTCTGTTAACATAAATATTTCCAGCTTCAAGCTTAGAAGTAATTAAATCAATTTGCTTATAAGATTGAGAATAAATTCCCGCTGTAAGAGCATAGTCAGTATTATTTAAGGCCCCTAATTTATCGCTTAATTGATTCAGATTATGATATTTAATCACTTGTAAAATAGGTGCAAAGTACTCTTCCTGAAAAATACTTTGTTCTTCATATTCTTTTAAATTCGTATGAAAGACAAAAGGAGAAATAAGACTCTCTCCTAATGTTTTTGAGTCACTAAGTATTTGATCATCTTTTAAAATAGATTTCAGATGATGAATTAATTCTAAAACTCTTTTTTTATCAAAATTTGTAATAAGTGGATTTACAAAGCTTGCGAGGTCATCGCTTGATCCTACACTCATTACTTCTAGTGCATCCTTTAATCTTTTTATAAAAGGTTTAAAGACAGAAACATGTACAAAGACTCTAGAACATGCACTACATTTTTGACCAGCATGAGCAAATGCAGAATACATTACTCCTGAAAGTGTCTCATCAATTTCACAACTACTAGTCACGACTATTGCATTTTTTCCGCCCATCTCAGCAATCACTTCTCTTTTATAAGTATGGCCATCAATTAAATGAGTATATGTACTAAATGATTTCTTAAATAACTCCATTCCAACTTTTTTAGATCCAGTGAAAGTTATAAATGAAACCCTTGGATCATCTGCTAACTCTTTACCTATGCTGTGTCCATAACCAGGAGCATGTTGAAAAATATAATCAGGTGTATTTGTTTGAGAAAATAATTCAAAGAAGTATTGAGCAATCAAAGGAGTCTTTTCTGAACTTTTTAAAATCGTTGCATTCCCACAAACAAGAGAAGCTACGCTCATTCCACAAGCAATAGCTAAAGGAAAATTCCAAGGAGCAATTATTAAACCTATCCCTTTGGCAAATACTTCATCAGATTCAATCTTTTGATACTCTCTAAGATAAAAGTTAACAAAATCTATCGCCTCATCAACATCAGCGTAAGCTTCTAATGCAGTTTTACCTGATTCGATAATAATCAGAGAGGAAAGTTCATCTCTTTGGGTTCGCATTAATTCACTTAGTTTAACCAATGCTTTAAACCTCAAGCTCTTATCAGTTCTCCATGATGAATCTACAAAGGCCTTTTGTGCGTTACTAATAATCTCCGATGAATCTTTAGCTTCAAGAAAATCAATTTGTCCTACTAAAGTTTGATCATTAGGAGAATAAATTTTTTGTGGTTCAGCTTTATTTGAAAAATTCAAAGGAAGAGTTGTTCTTACTTTATTTAAGGATTTAGAAAAATTTCTATTTTTATCAGCTAGAAAAAGCTCAATAGGAGGATTACTAAAGAAGCTCATATTCATATTAAGATTATCTTCAGTATTGGATCTTTGTTGAGTTTTTAAATACCTCAAAGGATCAAAGTCTAGTAGAGAAAAGTTTTCTTTCCTAGAATGAAATAAAAAGCCTGTCTGAGAAGAATTTTCCATAATCCTTCGAACTAAATAACTCATTCCTATTAATAAATCCCCGATAGGGACATAATTTCTAGTGGCCCAATTCATCTTAGATAAAGCAAAACTTAACGCTTCAAAAGTCATATGTAAGCATTGATGTTCGATCTTCTTATTAGGAAAAAATTTATCTTTTAAAGCTTCAGCGTAACAATGGTCATGAATATTATGACTAGCAAGAGCAAGATCTAGAAAGTCTGATTCTAAAATTTTAAAAATTAATTGCCTATAATGAATATCAGTTTCTACTTTATTTAAAAACTGAGGAGCAATATGACTATGAGCTTTTGCTTCAACTGTTTCAGCATCCCAATAAGCGCCTTTAACTAACCTAATAGGCATATTAATTTTACGCTCTTGTGAAAAACTTTGAATTTCTTCAAAGTGATTAAATGCATCTTTTAGATAAGCTTGTAGAACAATTCCTGTATCGGCCCAGCTCGAGTATTTATCCTTACTAAGAACTTCTTTATAAATCTCCCAAATACAATCTCTATACTCAAAGTGTTCAGCATCAATATTAATAAATACTTTTTTTCTTATCGCTAAATCAAAAATTTCTTCCAATCTAGGAGCAATCTGCTCATAAGAATATTCATAAGCATAAGGCTTTAAATCATAGGCCAAGGCAGAGACTTTTATCGAAGCGTGTGCCTTTAAGATTCCAGCACTGTTTTTTTCTCCTAATTCATAAATATCATCGAACCCATTAATTGTTTCTAAAACTCTTTGCTTATAATATTCGGCTTCGTTTTGAGTAATAACCAATTCACCTAGTTGATCAAAAGTTGCATCTCTATTTGTTTTTATTAAGGACTGTAAAACATTTTTAGCTTCTTTGACATTTTGACCCGCAATAAATCTTTTTGCCATAAATCGAATAATTGATTTAATAAGCGGTGTAAGGATAAATGCGGGAGTAATAATGCTTAAGCCTTTAACCACTTTAAAAGCAAGTATATAAAACATAGGCAAAGCAATTGCTGATTTATATATTTTTTTCTTAATTTTATCCTGGTCATCAAGAAGATTATCCACCATTTCTAAAAGAGCACTTTTAACCTCTTGCTGGGATTTATCATGATCAAGGCATGGTACAACTGCTAAAAACTTCAAGACATGGATTCGAATCAATTCATACTTTGAAGATAGATCTAACGAGAAGTTTGATAGTTTTTCAAGAGCAGGTGCTTTATAAGAATCCATAAAATGAATTAATTTCTTTTTTATTTCTATTTCTCTCTCTAGTAAATCTCCAGGATAAAAATCATCAATTTCTTTTAAATTATTCTTCCAGGTTATATATTTTATCCAAGAAAAACTAGATTGCTTAAAAATAGACTCAAGCTTTTTTACGAAAAGATTTAAACTCTCATCTTTTAGGTTCTCAGATAAAAACAACTCTTGAGATAATCTTAGACTGAATAAAAAACAACTTTTTTGATCCTTATCAAAGGCCAAGTTAAACTCTGAATTTGAAAAACATTCAAACCATACAAGCTCATTTATTGTCGATGCCTCCATAAACTTTGAAATTTGATCGAAGCTTAATTTTACTTCCCGACTAAAGTGATCCATTATATTCTGGTAATATTCAGGGTAATATAGTGTATATTTATTCGAATTTATTAATAAATCACGTGATTTAATCATACTATTCATACAATGCTTGACTCTACTAGGTATTGAAAATTATGCTTATTATATGATGATTTCCGAGCTTAATAAATCCTTTTTAATCATTTTGCTTCTAAGCTTTGGGCTCTTTGCCAAAGAAGAGATAAATAAACAAAAAATCTATAGCATTAGTGATCTAAAAGTTCTCAATAATCAAGGGAAACATATTGAACTCTTTGAACATCTTTATGATGTTATACCTTCAAAAAGAGACCAAACCTGGCAAACAATCTTTCACCAGGCCTTGAGTAATTATTCTTCAAAAACTCAATTTACTGAAACTGATTTAGAAGTTTTATATAGGTTAAGTATTAACCCAGATATAAAATCTAAAAACTTAGTAAAAACCCTCTCCGATAAACTCGCTGATGAGTTAGTCGAAAAACTTAATGATCCAAAGACTAGAATCCAGGCCAATATAGTTTTAAAAAAATTTCTTGAACATAAAAGCTTTCATTTCACAAAGTCTTTTAATATAGGAGAAAAATACTTCCAACTGGGTTTAGATAAATCACCTTTTGATTTCACATGGGAGCTTATCTCTAAAGCAATGAATTCTAACGTTTCAGAAATGTATTGTGATCAACCAGTGGCTATTGCTCTTTTAAAAAACAAGCTAGATTCTAAAAATTCTAATGAAAATAAATCATTTGAAACCTTAGAAAATATTAATGAGCCATGTTGGCAAAAGTTCACGGCAAGTTTATATAATAATATTGATTTCAAAGGTGATAATAAAGACAATTTACTTAAGATCTTACTATCTTCAGGTCTTAAAGATGAAGATAAGCATTATTTAAACCTTATGTATCTTCTTAACTCTCAAAAGGATAAAGAACTTACCAACCTTGCATGGAATAGTTTAAAACACTTAAGAGTAAGACCTGAAAAACGATCTAGTATATTAAAAAAAATCAACAAGCTAGATCCTCTCCCTGATTTAAAGTTTAAGGATAAAGGCCAAGCAACTTTGAGCTTTATTAACCAACTGAGTACTTCTTTTCCAGAGTATATTAATCACTATCTAAAAACTTGTTATCAATATATTAGTGGTATTAAAGACTTTAAAATGGGTAACCCTACAATTAACTGTAGAGAGTTAGTAAGAAAACTCTCAAAAGAGCAAATAAAAGAAAATATATATGCTCAACAAATAAGAAAAATCTTCTTTCAATAGCCTCACTTCAGTCTTAAATTGCCTCTAAAAGGTGGCACTTTAAAACCTGGAATACAGAGAGAAAGCTACTAACTCATTGAAATCTAAGCCGATCATGGAGAATTAAGAATTATATAATTAGATATATGAGAATATAAACTATGAAATTTATATACTCATTATTATTAATACTTTCTACTTTTTCTTGGGCACAAATTGAATCAACAACAACGACCACTACAATACCAGCATGCCCAGTGAACTATTCTTTTAATGCATATTATAATGAATGTATTCCAGATTGTGATGAAGAGAATGGATTTTTGTATTCTCCTGAAAGAAAGAAATGTGAAAAAGAGTGTGAGGCCGGACAACAAAGAGATCCTGTTACCGGAAGATGTGAAACAGTAGCTTTAATAGATAGAAATCAAAATAATAAGTTTGTACGAAACTTTCATGTTGGTGAAAGTTGCTCTACTAATACTCCAGAACACAGGCAAGCCTCAGCTCAATTACATAAAGACACAGTAGATATTTATGCTTTTGAAAACCTTTTTGCTCTCTCTACAGGAAGAGATAGATTTGATCTTTTAAAAGATCTCAATGAGTTAATCGATGGTAACTCATCTTTAGTTAATAAAAGTATGCAGAAAAAAAGAAATAGAATTACCAGTCACTTTAATGAACAATTAAGACTTTGGAGAGAAAGCTTTACTAATCTTTCAACAGCAAAAATCACAGGTAAAGGAATTAAAAGATTTCTAAATAAGAATTACGAAGAAGCTGAACTAGCAAGAAGGGCCATTGATCCTGCTAGTACTGAACAATATGAATTAAGCATTAAATTAATCGAGATAAAAAATGGGTTTTATTCTCAAATGTATCGTTTCTATGAACGTTATTATAACGCATTTGAAAAAATTCAAAAAAATTCTGCAGGCCAAAATAGTAATAGTCATAGATTTAGAATGGGAAGTTTAGGAGAAGCTGGAAAAAAGTGTAAAAACTGGGGACTTTTCAAATCTGATACAAAAGTTTGTTGGTCACACCAATTAGAAGTTAAGAATAAACCTGGATTTTTTGATTTTCTTAAGGAATATAAGTTTCTTCCAACTGAAAAACTTATTGCAGAAACTGCAGATTTATCTGGTCAAGAAATAACTGCATATGATTTAATTTTTTCTTCTTCTTACACTAACTTTCAACTTCCAGAATTTAAAAAGCATACGTATTTTTACGATTTTCCATTACATGAACATAATAAAAATTTCACTCCTAAAGGCTGGGAGTTATGGAATGAAAACAGAGGAAATAAATACAATAGTTTTGATGGTCGATCAGCAATTCCTACTTATCTTTCTGGAGAACAATTAGCTTACTTTCTTAATATGTCACCAAAGAAACGAATACGATTAAAAGGAACTGAAAAAGGTTTGATCCTAAAATATCTTCTTGAAAACTATGATGAGAACTTTGTAAAAAGGGCGACAGGTCCTGAATTTAGCTCTACCCATAATACTTTATATACTTACCCTGAATTAGGAATAATCAAAGAGTGTGTTACAAAAGAAAAGGTTGGCTCAGAACATAAATGTTATAAAACTCAACAAATTATGCATAATATCACAGCTAAGACTATGAAATTTTTCTTTTTATACTCTAATAATAATAAAGCTAAAGATTTAAAAGGAATGTTTTGGGGAACTCTCGCTCCAAATAATACAGGACTTAGTACATTTTCTAACTATAAATATCTAGAGTCTAATAATAGAGGTATCTTTTTTGATGAGGTGGCAAATGCATTATCAAGAGCTAGAGAGAGTTATAAATTATTAAGTAGTTCTGATTACTTTAATAGCAGCAAAGCATGTGTTGAGAAATTCATTGAGGATTTAACTACTGATACTCCGCCAGGAGGAACAGAGGTTAGTAATCAAAACCCAAATCAAAATCCTGGAGGAGTAAACTCCAATACTGAGAATAATAACCTAAACTCTCCTGGTATTTTGAGAGGTGCTATCAATCAAAGATCAGGAGTAAACGGAAGATCAGGAACATTCGCATCATCTAATAGTTCAAATAATTCAAGATCAACGAACTCAAGGTCAGCTGCTAATTCAGGAAAATCAAGCCAGCAAGCTAATGGTGACAATCAATATTCTATTGCTAACGTAAAGTCAGCGGGTGCTAATTCAAAACCTATTAATAATGGAGCACAAAGTTTAGCCAACTCTGGGAAAGGATCAAACTCCTTAAAATCAGTTACTCATTCTGGGTCTAATAACTCTCAAGCTAATGCTCAAACGAACAATGCTAACAGAGATAGTAATAATTCATATAATACAAATAGAAGAGGAAGATCTAGATCAGGTAGAAATGGATCAAATTCATCTTCAGGACTCTTTGGTGGCCTAGCTCACGCATCAGCACAATCTGCTGGAGGTGTTCGATCTTCATCAAGAAGGCCTGCCAATACGAATGCAGGATTAAGAGCAAGAGGACTCAAAGGAGCCCACTCTGCTTTATTTAAAAAAATTACTGATGTGTATGTAGATAGTGCTTATCCCACTATCTTTGATAATTAATTAAAGCAAAGGCTTTTCTTATTATCTTCAGCAAGAACAATTGCATGAATTCCATCTTTACTAATAACTATATATGAATTTCTTTTAATAGAACCCTGTAAAGAAGTAACCTTGAGAATTTTTAATTCCTTCTCACCCATTCCATCTATTTCATAATCAACCGCTAAAGGTTCCATAATGAAATCTTCACTATGATATCTATCTGCCTTCAAAGTTGAGATTTTATTATTTTTCAGGCTAATAGTGAAAACATTGTTATGCTTTAGACTTAATGGAGAAATTCTTACTTCTTCAACTTTCTTTTTATCTTGAACATCTTTATAATTAAGATTTAAAACGATTGCTTCAAAGATAGGATTATCAAAATTCAACTTAGTTTTCACTGATTCAACGTTCACACATTCTTTCACCGCATTAGGTAGCTCACCAATATCAGTTAAACCTTTTGTTTTAAAAACATCCGCAACTTCTTGAGAAGATTTCTTTTTATCTTTATTCTTTACACATTTTCCATCTTTTAGGAACTCATTGTCTTTACAAACAACTTTCTCCGTTTTCTTAAGCTCTTCTTTAACTACAACAACACTCCCTTTATCCATCTTCAAACATTTTCCGTGATGTCTATATTCGTCTGATTTACAAGGCTCCCAACTTGATTTCTTAGCTGGAACTTTTACAACCTTAGCTTGTGGTTTAGTTGTAGCCGTTGTTGACTCAACTCTCCCTTGCTTTGTAGGAATTTTCTCGACTGATTCAACCTTAGTTCTTTCTTTTGGTGTAGACTGAGTTGAAACTTTTTTCTTTAAGCATTTTCCGTGATGTCTATACTCATCTGACTTACAAGGCTCCCAACTTGATTTCTTTGCAGGAACCTTTACAACCTTAGCTTGAGGCCTAGTTGTTGGAGTTGTTGATTTAACAGGAGTTTTCTTTGTAGGCACTCTAGGTACTGATTCAACTTTCGTATTTTTCTTAGGTGCAGGCTTAGATGCAACCTTTTTCTTTAAGCATTTTCCGTGATGTCTGTACTCATCTGACTTACAAGGCTCCCAACTTGATTTCTTAACTGGAACCTTTACAACTTTAGCTTGAGGCCTAGTTGTTGGAGTTGTTGATTTAACAGGAGTTTTCTTTGTAGGTACTCTAGGTGCTGGTTCAACTTGAGCTCTTTTCTTAGGTGCAGGTTTAACTGATACTTTTTTCTTCAAGCATTTCCCGTGATGTCTATACTCATCTGACTTACAAGGCTCCCAACTTGATTTCTTAGCTGGAACCTTTACAACTTTAGCTTGAGGCCTAGTTGTTGGAGTTGTTGATTTAACAGGAGTTTTCTTTGTAGGTACTCTAGGTGCTGATTCAACTTGAGCTCTTTTCTCTAGTTTACTCTTAATAGAGACTTTTTTCTTCAAGCACTTTCCATGATGTCTATATTCATCTGACTTACAAGGCTCCCAACTTGATTTCTTAGCTGGAACTTTAACAACTTTTGCTTGAGGTCTTGTCGTTGGAGTTGTTGATTTAACTTTAGTTACTCTTGATGGAGCTTTCTTTATTGATCTAATTGGAGCATTCTTCTTTAAACACTTACCATGATGCCTATACTCATCAGACTTACATGGCTCCCAACTAGATGAAGACTCAATCTTCTTTATTTTTACATCTATTATTGTCTCTTTCTTTTCTTGCTTTCTACCTTCTGAATCATAAGATGATGAAGTTGTGCTGATAACTTCTTCTTCCTTAACATCTTGCTGTCTACCTTCATAGTCATGATTTGACGTCGTATATCTAGGCTCTTCTACCTTCACTTCTTTAGGTGCTTTTACTTTTCTACCATTAGAATCATGACTTGAAGTAGTATACTTAGGATCCTGAGCTTTCTTGGGAGCTTTAACCTTTTTTCCATTTGAATCATGTCTTGAGCTAGTTCTAGTTTTTCTTTTTGTTTCTACTTTCTTAACTCTTCTACCTTCGGCGTCATGAGTAGTATTTGTATTGCTTAAAACCTCTGCTTGCTCACGTAGAGTACGAGAATCAACCTCAAAGTCCCAATCAGAATTCTTTTCTTGTCTCTCTTCTATAATTCTTGTCGTCTCATATGAGTCAATATCATCAAATTTTTCTTTACACTTAAGTCCAACACATTTCACATCATCTATAACTCTAAATTCATTTTCATCGCTATCACAAAGAACAATCTCTCCATTAATATAGGCAACTCCATCAACACATTCACCTTCATGACACTTTATATATTCTTTTTTATCACAAATTACCTTTTCACCATCCATATACTGAAAGCCATCAACGCATTCTTCTTCTTCAAGACCTTCTTCAAAATACTCTTGCTCTTGGGCACTTTGGCTTGTTGGCTTCTTTGATTTTAAATCTCCATCAAAAAGATTGGCATTTCCACACGAAACCAAAAAGGTAAGAACTAATAATTTAATTGTGATAGTCATTTTTTACTCCTAAAATATATCTATCTTATTCTAGGACCTCAAAAGCTTTAGAACTCATAAGAATGAAGTTATTTCAGGAAGCGTCTAGATTTTAGGCATTATCTAGTAAATAGTACGTAAAACTCTTATATAATGACAAAATCCTCTAAAATAGAGTAATGAGAATTCTTCATCTATTAACTATTATAATACCTTTATTGGGACAGGCATTTATAAAAAATGGCATCAAGATAGATAAGTCTCAACGACCTAGCGTGATTAGACTCTCTATTGCTCCTTATTTAGGTGATAAGAAGCCTTCATTTGAACAAAGAAGAAACTGGGATTCTGGTAGTTGTACAGGGACTATTGTTTCTAAAAGAGTAATCCTCACAGCTAAACATTGTGTTAAAAGCTACCCTAGTCAAATAACTTCATTAAACTCAAACAACTTTCGTATTCGAATCTATGTAAAAGGTGAGCATCAAAAAGATTTGAAAATCCAAGGAGTTTATAAGGTTCCACATGGTTCAAGTTCTGATAAAGACGGAAAGATGCTAAGAATGCATTCCAGGTTTGATATAGCTGCTATTATCTTAGATGAAAAAAGTTCAAAGTTTATCACAGATGAACTCATTACTGATCTCTCATTGTGCAAAGTCAACAATCTTGATTATGCATCCTTAACAGGTTTTGGATTAACTGAATCTGCTTGGGACAATTTTAAATTACTATTTAACTCATCTACAAAAACATTCACCGAAGCTAATATCAGTGTTGATTATAAAAATAGCTTATATGTTTTAACGAGGGATAACTCTGGTTCATCCTATGACCCTCAAAAATATCTTTCAAGTAAAGGGTCAATATCTGCTCAAGGAGACTCTGGAGGTCCTTTAATGAATCAGTTCAATGAACTTATCGCAATTCATAGTTCTAATTCTTCACAAAAGAATAAATCTTTCAGTGCTCCATTAAGAGTTATCAAAAACATAGATTTTCTTGGCAAGCTAATTCAAGAGGGACTAATTAGTGAAGAAAAAATCTCTTGTTATGATGAAGTCAAAAACACGAAAACAATTTACTATGGAATCATTAAGTAAGTTCTATTTCACTTTGAAAAAAACCACTCTTTAGCTCTTTAATAACTTTCAGTTTAACTTGATTACCAGCTATAAATAAGTTTTTCATTTTTGATTTCTTAATTCCATGGCCCTTTAGATAATTTTTTAAAATCTGATGCTTTTCTATCTCATTTTGATCATTACAAATTTCAAACTCAAAAGAAAATTTATTCTCACCCAAGTACCGAAAAATCGTTTGAGAGTCTTTCTTTATAATATGCTTAGAATAAACATGAAAAACAAGTGGAGAACTTCTTCTATCTTTTTTCATTTTCTGAGTTAATCTTTCAATACTTGATGAGAAACTTAATTGAGCATATTGATGACACCAATTTGATTCACTTAAAGTACAAGGCCAGCTTTGAGAGCAAGGATAGGCAATATTAAAATGTAAAGTATAAAGATTTTTTTGCACTGATCTTACATGCGAAAAACTCTCCTTTGTCCCAGGCTCTAAGAGTATCACGCGTTCAGGGTTTAACTTCCTAATTATATTAGTAGCAAAGTCTACTCCTATTTCATTTAATGAATTGCTAAAAAATAATGTTCTATTACCCTCTGGCAGTGAATTCAAATGACTCTGAAAAGAAATAGTATATTGATTATAAAAGTTTGTTTGAATCTTCTTAGCTTGATCTAGCATGAGTTTTGATGAATCAATCCCAACTAAACTTCCTTTAAAGTCATCAAAGTAATGAAGTAACCCAAAGATAGTTGTTCCTGGGCCAGTTCCAAAATCTATTATATTTGATTGCCCTATTTCTTTTACTAACTCTGGTTGCAGACGATCTAAACATGCTGGGATTTTTTGAATATTAGTAGAGAAGAAATAACAAAGATATGCTGAGATTTTCTCTTCATCTGAATAATTTTGATCAATTTTATCTCTTTGAAGATTAAACCTATCACTCATTGAACTAAGCACTTTAATTAAGTGTGATTCACTTTCAAAAGGACTTAGCGCTTCTGAGTTAATTTGATCAAATTCAATTGGAAATTTTAACAATTATCTAGATTCTATAGAAGTATAACTTCTTAGATTTTTCCCAGTATAGATTTGTCTAGGCCTTGAAATTGCCATGTTTTGAGTTAATAACTCTTTCCATTGCGCCATCCAACCAGGCAGTCTACCTATAGCAAACATTACAGTGAACATATTTGTAGGGATCCCAAGAGCTCTATAAATAATTCCAGAATAAAAATCAACATTTGGATATAGCTTTCTTTCAACAAAGTATGGATCTTTAAGAGCTTCTTCTTCTAGACCTTTAGCGATATCAAGTGTCGCATCTTTTACGCCTAGTTTATTTAGAACTGTTTCACAATAAACTTTTATAATCTTAGCTCTAGGATCAAAGTTTTTATAAACTCTATGACCAAAGCCCATTAATCGAAATGGATCTGATTTATCTTTAGCTTTTTCAATAAACTTTTTATAATCACCACCATTTTTTTCTATCATCTCAAGCATCTCAATTACTTTTTGATTTGCTCCACCATGCCTTGGTCCCCAAAGAGCATTTACCCCAGAGCTCATACTTGCAAAGATATTTGCTTGAGCTGAACCAGCTACCCTAGCAGCTGTAGCTGAACAATTTTGTTCATGATCGGCATGTAAAATAAATAAGACATCTAGTGCTTCAGCTATATCATCATCAATTTTTCCAAACATTAAATTTATAAAATCAGAACAATAACTTAAAGAGCTATCACTTCTACCTACTTCTAGCCCTTGATTATGTCTATAATTAGCAGCTGCAATCATTTTTATATAACCCATCATTTTTGGAATCAATTCATCATAATCGGCTTGAGTTAAGCTCCCATAATCTTTTTCTGGAAAAAAACCAGATAGTCCACAAAGAGCACTTGATAAAACTCCCATAGGATGAGCTGACTTTGGAAAAGATTTAATTATATTGTGAATCCCTTCAGGAAGCACTGAGGCCTCTTCAATTTTATCAGCAAACGCATTTAGTGATGAACTTGTTGGTAATTCTCCATTAACTAAGAGATTTGAAACTTCAAGAAAGTTTGATTTATCACAAAGCTCCTCTATGGCGTATCCTCTATATCTTAAAACTCCGTTTGCTCCATCCACAAAAGTGATGTCTGAAGTACAAGCACCTGTATTTTTAAATCCACCATCGAGTGTAATCGATCCAGTTTGAGATCTGAACTTACTAATATCAATCCCAACTTCACCTTCACTACCAATTGTTATTGGTGCTTCATAAATTTTTCCATTTACTTCAATCTTTGCTACAGACATAGAGCTTTCTCCCTCAATATTCTTCAATTTTGATTCAGTAATATTATAACTCATTTTGCAAAGCGCCAATTTCTCAGGGACAAAGTGCCTAATATTAGGTCAAAGTGCTTGGGTAAAGTGTCCCCACTAAACATTTTATATTTTCCTCCACCCTGCTAAATTTGAATAGCCTTGCGTTAAGTTTTGGTATCAAACTTGCTTATAAGTTAGCAATCGCAAATGCAAAGCATGACGCTTTGATTATTTAATCTACAAACAAAGGGAGATAACTATGTTTGCAAACAAAAAACCGACACTCTTAACTAAAATGCTCTTGTTAAACCTAGTGTGTTCAATGCTATTTATTTCGGTAAATGCATTCTCACAACGGCGTGGACCAATCATGGTAGATCCTCCAGGATATTCTGCTAATCTCCTTAAATTTAAGGCAACAGGACTTTATATTCAAAGTTATGATCGTCAAGGAACTATAGTTAAGGTTAAAAAAGAAATCGCTGCTCAAAATGGTAGAGGAGTTTTGCAAGGTCTTAAATTGAAAGAAGTTATCGTTAGATTTCAAAAACTTGGTGGTCGTCACGGAGGTTACGGACAAGGTCATCATGGGATGGGAGCAAAAGGAATTAAACTTCTTATTAACGGTTATGAAGCCAATGCAATTAAAACTGTTCAACAAGGTAGAAGACCAGGAATGAAGAAAGTTATATTTCAAGTTCTAGGTGATCGATACTCAAATACAAGACTACAAAACATTATCGGACAAGATATTGGGAGTATTGAAGTCTTAGTCAAAGGTCAAAAACTTGTAAAAGGTGTTGCTGTAGTTGCTAAGAAACTAAGAAGAAGTAGACGTGGTGGTGGATACGGAAGAGGTGGAGTAATTGTTACAAGACCAGGAAGAAGAGGCGGAAGACACTAAGAAAATCTTCTTACAAATTTCTATAAACTAAATGAGTCCCTCTTTTTAGAGGGACTTTTTTATTCAAATTTTTCTTAACCATCAAAAACTATATAAAAACCTTCCTTACAACCATCAAGCGATTCTAAAGTTTGTGTTGAGAAGCCGCTCTAATATATTCAGTAATAGAAGCAGTTAAACGCTCCAAATTAGCTCAAATTTTGCAATCATTAATCTCTGATTTAGAATATATTTATGAAACTTGGCTATATCGAACGTCCTCACTTACAACCTATTGAATTATTTTGTCTATCAAAAGAATCTGATTTTAGCTTTGAGCCAATTATAAACTCTAAAGGATTAGAAGTATTTACCCCAAGTTCAGATAGTGAGATCAAACAAGCTATTAAGTTCTACAGTGGTTACTTTCTTGATTTATTTAACTTTGAGACTAAATCAAACTTCCAGGCAAAAGAGCTAACTTTCTTTGGTGGCTCATTTAACCCTTGGCATAATGGCCATCTAGCTTGTACTCATTTGATGGAGAAATATTTAGGTCCTGATCATAAACTCATCATTGCTCCAGATATAAATCCTTGGAAAAACAATCAATCTATAGATCTCAAAAAGAGATGGGATCTCTTTAGTAATGTTCTAAAAAGTTCAAACTATTTAGTGTATCCAGACTTTTTATTTCAAGACCAAAAAAACCCAACTTATAATTGGATAAAACCTTTAAGCCAGCATAGAGAAGATTTAAAATTAAGCCTCCTCATTGGCTTTGATAGCTTCTGCTCTCTTGAGAAATGGTATGAATCAGATGCCTTGCTTAAGCTATTAAATGGAATCTATATCGCTTCGAGAAATGATAATAGAATGCTTAGGGAGCTCAAACAGGCCAAATATCAAGCAATTAACCCACACTTAACGATGAGCTTTCTAGGCCATCATAAATACGAAAATCTCTCTTCTACACAGCTAAGACAAAATAACCACAAACAAAAATAGTTTTACACAAATTAGAAATTCTATACTATATTTAAGCTCAAATTAAATGAGACTAGATATGACAGATACAACGCAAAATTCAGTAGAAAATAAAGAAAATCATATTGATAGAGAACAGATTCTAAATTGTGAAACCAAAGATGAAACGGGGTTAAATGATTTTCAAAAACTTCCCTCTGAAGATCAAATAGCTATTCCTTCTGTAGGAGTGAATCGTTTTAGAATTCCTCTTAAATTTCATCATAAAAATGAAAATACAATCATGAGCCATGATACTCATGCCACATTATTTATTAATCTTAAGAAAGAAAAAACCGGCATCAATATGAGCAGGCTTTGTAGTATTTTAAACGAGCAAAGTTTGGATGGAGTTGTTGATTATAAGTTTAATAAAAACTTAATAGATCTCTATCAAGAAAAGCTACGTGATCATCCGGATGAAAAATTTCTTGAAAGAGTTCAGGTTAAATTTGAATTTAATTTTCCTCTTAAGCAAAAATCTCTAAAATCTGATAATTGGGGATGGCAATATTATACATGTGTTCTTGAATCAATCATGACTGGTGGATCTGAATTAAAGCATTTTATCAGTGTTCATTATGAATACTCATCAACTTGTCCTTGTTCATTATCTATGTCTAAGCAATATGAAAAAGCTTGGGAGCGTGGAGAGATAAAAGATGGAAATGGAATAGCAACTGCTCACTCTCAAAGATCTGGGGCCTTAACTAAGGTTGAGCTTTCTAAGCAAGCAGTTGAGCAAGGATTTTTCATAGAAGACCTAGTAGACCTATTAAGAATTGCCCTACCTACTGAAACTCAAAGTTTAGTTAAAAGAGCAGATGAGCAAGCTTTTGCTATCTTAAATGGAGCTAACCCTATGTTTGTTGAGCATGCTAGTAAGCGCGTTTATAAGACATTGAATAACTCGAAAATGATTGCTGATTGGGCCGTTAATATAGAGCATTGGGAATCACTTCATAGTCATAATGCTGCTGCTATCATTTATAAAGGTATTGCTGGTGGTTTAACTAGGGCCGATTAAAGTTCCAAACTTTATTTTCAGGATCAGTAATAGAAACACAATTTTTCTTCACTTCAAAATTAAAGTCTTGATCTTTACTTTGATTTTTATATTTATAAAACCCTACTCTATTAGATAATTCTTCAAAGACTTCATTGGAAATTGCAAGATCTAAAAATGGAACACTCTCTATAGGCTTTACAATTTGAGACGGAATGAAAGTAAATTTCTCTCCCTCTATAAGCATAACAACTTGATCACCTTTCATAGAGTATTCAAATGAATCAAAAAGAGTGGAGAAAAGATCCAAAAACTGATTCATTGAATCTGTAGGAATATAAAGAGTTTTAATATTGCTCACAATTAAATTTTAAATTGTGAGTTAATAAATGACAAATTTAGAAAGCGTCAAAAATCCGATCAATTCTGAAACCAACTTCACCTTCTTCGAACTCTTCTAATTTAATATCATAGTTATCGTACTCTGCAGGCTTACTACAGACTTTTCCATCTGCTTTAGTAATATAATGCCCCGACCTGACAAATTTATTTTTTTTGTTTCTTCTTTTAAGACTCGAATCTTCAATAAAGTTAAAGTCTTCTGCTCCACTAACTAAGATCCCTATAATCTTTCCAGATTTCCCACTAAAAATTGGAGAACCTGAATTTCCAGAAAAAGTATCTAAATTAGTAACAAAAGAATTTTTTTCAATAGAAGTCGGAATGATATGTCCAAGACCACTATACTTAAGCGGCAGTCCCATTGGGGTTCCTATCGTATAAACAGGGTGCTTTTCTCGTTGAGTCCACTTACTAATAGCTTTAAGAGGTCTTCTATTTTTAACCTTTTTTGATAATTTAATAATCGCAAAGTCTCTAGAAACTCTTTCATTCCCACTAATTAAATCATCCATAGTAGGCTCTACATATCCTGAGTATTGAACTTTACTACAAGTATAAATATTTTTAGGATCTACAAAAATTTCTGATTGGTAGTTATGTTCAGCTGTATAATCAAATACAAAGGCAAATTCCTCACAAACTTTTTCTGAGATTACACAATGACCAGCTGTCATTAATAAATCACTTGCAACTAAAAAAGTGGTACATGATGAGGCCATAGGTTGAGCATAAAACTTTACACCTTTGCACATCTTTATTTTATTAGCATTTAACTCCACACCAATAACATCTTCTAAAACATCCCAATCATCAGAATCCATGAATTCTAAATCTTTATAAAGTGGAGCTACAATTTTATAATCATGTCCTCCACGAGTTTTTTTAAAGGCCTCTATAGGGATCATTGCTGCAATTGATTTTGCTTGAGTTCTAATGACTTTTAGAGATTGAAAGATCTCTAACCTATCATCCTTTCCATAAATAGCCGCTTGTGCATTTAGAGTAAAAAGTAGCGAGATCAGCAATAACTTCATGATGGATTCCTTTGCTGAGCATTAAACAAAATCCCTCTTAAATAGACAATAATCAATGTCTTACAAATTCCATCAACTTAGTTAAAGGTAAACGAGCTCTTTATAGAATGGAATACATAAGGATCATGCATTCTAAAGATGAGGTTAAACTCTCCTGGAAGCTTAGATAAAGATATAATTAGCTCTTTTAACATGATTGATTGAATTATATCTGTTTGAGCAATTAGCACAGGATGCCCCTTATCTAGATCTAAAAACCTTAAAAAAGATTTTCTAGAAATCCCTATCATCCATGAATTTTTGTGAAACTTTGAAATTAAATCTGGGAGCATTTTCCAAATTTCATAGTTTTGCTCTCTTTTTTTTGAAAAGCCAAAACAGGGATCTAAGATATGTTGTGAACTTTTAAAATACGTTTCAAGGTCTAAGTCCTCACATAGATTATCCATATGCTCTAAAGTCTGTGATCGCTTTGGGACAAGATTATGACAGTGAACATAAGATAATTCTGGATAGTTCTTTAGAAGATCATTAGCATCATCAATCTTTCCTGAAACATCATTCCAAATAAGTTTGTTTGCATTATAAAAACGTTGAAAACCTTCTTGATTTAATAAGAATTTAATTGTTTCTAACTTATAAGTATCTATTGATAGATTTACTTCTTCTTTAATTTGGCTAATTACAGGTAAAACAATCTCTTTAAAGCGTAATATCTCTTCATCACAACTAATTGCTTGATTCATAGGAGCGCTGGATTCAGCACCTATATCTAAAATATCTGCATGATTGTTAATAAAATGATTGGCCTGTTCTAAAAAACGATCACTAGTATTAAACTCTCCACCATCTGAAAATGAATCGGGAGTTATATTAATAACTCCCATCAAACTTATATGAACATTTTTATAGTGAAACATGTATTAGGCGTGAGAAATCTTACCACCAGTTGGGATGATCCCATCTTTTTCTTTTGATCTAGATTTAGATCCAGATTTTTTATCGTCTTTCTTCTTAGGTTTTTTAGTAATTAGCGGTGGCTCGCCGATATCTTCACCATTTACTAATTTATTTACCTGAAGAGCATCTAGAGTTTCCCACTGGATTAAGGTCTCAGACAATTTAATTAAAAGATCTTTATTATCTTCAAGGACCTTTCTAGCATTATCATAATTTCTTTGAACTATTCCAGAAATTTCTTTATCAATTTTTATCGCAGTCTCTTCAGACACAACATTTTCAAAATCACTTTGTCCCATTCCTTGGAAAGGATTTGTTCTACTCTTTCCAAAACTAATTGGTCCAAGATCTTTACTCATTCCCCAATGGCAAACCATATTGTGAGCAAGCTCAGTAGCTTTTTCGATATCATTAGAAGCACCAGTTGTAATTTCTCCAAACATGATCTCTTCAGCGCATCGCCCTCCCATTAAGACAGCTATTTCATTTTCTGCCTTTTCTTTTGTAAGACTTAATCTTTTCTCATCTGGTAGAGTCTGAGTAACACCTAAAGCTCCACCTCTTGGGATAATAGAAACTTTATGTAATGGGTTAGTATGTGGGAGTAAAACTCCTAAAAGTGCATGACCAATTTCATGGTAAGCAGTATTTTTCTTTTCTTCATCTGAGATCACCATAGATCTTCTGGCCACTCCCATTAAGACTTTATCTTTAGAGTTTTCAAATGAATTATTATCTAGTTTCTTCTTCCCATTTCTAGCTGCTAAAAGTGCGGCCTCATTAACAAGATTCATAAGGTCAGCTCCAGTAAAACCGGGAGTACCTTTTGCGATATTTTCAAGATTTACATCTTCATCTAATGGAGTCTTTTGAGTATGAACTTCTAAGATTCCAAGTCTTCCCACAACATCTGGCCTACCAACGGTCACTCTTCTATCAAATCTTCCAGGTCTAAGAAGTGCTGGATCAAGAACATCGATTCTATTTGTAGCTGCAATTAAGATAACACCTTCATTGGATTCAAACCCATCCATTTCAACAAGAAGTTGGTTTAGAGTTTGCTCACGCTCATCGTGACCACCACCCATTCCAGATCCTCTTTTTCTACCAACTGCATCGATCTCATCAATAAAGATGATACATGGAGAATGCTTCTTACCTTGTTCAAATAAATCTCTAACTCTACTTGCACCAACACCTACAAACATCTCTACAAAGTCTGAACCAGAGATTGAAAAGAATGGAACGCCAGCTTCACCGGCAACAGCTCTAGCAAGTAAGGTCTTACCAGTTCCTGGAGGACCAATTAGTAAAACACCTTTAGGGATTTTACCTCCAAGGTTTGTATATTTTCTAGGATCTTTTAAGAAGTCTACAACTTCTTCAAGTTCTTCTTTAGCTTCGTTAACTCCAGCAACATCATCAAAGGTTACCTTTAGAGACGTCTCATTAAGCATCTTTGCTTTTGATTTTCCAAAGCTCATTGCCTTTCCACCACCGGCTTGAATTTGTCTGATAAAAAACCAGAATAAACCAAGAAGTAAAAGAAGTGGAAACCACTGAAGAAGCATAGTTGTTAGAAAATTTGGCTTTTCTTCTTTCTTGAAATCTGGAGTTACATTATTTGCTTGAAGAATTTCTAACCAGTGAGCGTTATCAAGATTACCAGTTGTTTCAAACTCTTCACCATCTTTGAAATTTTGCTTGTATTTACCTTTAATAATATCTGGCTTAATAAAAGTTACGTTTTCAATGTGACCTTGTTTAACTTGAGTCATGAATGCAGAAAACTCTAATGATTTTTTTGGATCTTTTTTAGGATCAAACTCTCTAAAGGCCAACATCATTACTAAAAATATAATGACCCATAATCCAAATGTTTTTGTGTTTTTATTCATAAAGCTTCCTCTGCGTAATAAACCTACTCTAAAGATAGTATCAACCTCTAGAATGTCTACCTACAAGAGTAGCATTTTTACCTAAAATTGGCTTAAACACCGCTTATTTTGCCCTATAAAGATTATTTGAAAACGCTAAATTCCAGTTGTTTATGACGAAACTTATGTTGTTTTTGCCACTTATTGCGAAAATGAAGTGACTCCACCATTTTCTTACTTTTGTCCTTAGCCGACAAAATAGGATGGTTTACTTTAGATGAGAACTTCACATTCTCCACAAATATAAATTGTTCACTGATTCCATGGCCTTTTCTTGCCCTGAGGAAATGATCAAATTGATAATAATTCATTTTTTTCTGCGTTAGGAGGTTTGGGATTTTTAATACTTTCTGGTTTGTAATTAAAATAAAAGTATTAAAAATATAAGCATAGACTCCACCACTGAAACTCATTGGACCAGATTTTTTATTTTTGATGGCCTTAAGCAATTTTTCAACTTCTCTTGCTAGCATTCCCCTATTATTTGTTGAAAGTTCTTTTATAGAATTTTTGAGATTCTCGCTACTTATAGATACTAGTTCATGAAGATGATAATTTCCGTGATCATAGAAAGCTTTAACCTTCTTATCCTTTAGAGTAACTTGCAATTGCCTTGATCGTCTCACAAAGTGTTCTAAGTAATTAGGATACCGTGATTTAATAGATGGAAGAATATTGGTTCTAAAGTTATTTCTTTCAATATTTATATTCTTTGATGTTGAGTCTTCGTGATATTTTAAGTTATGAGCTAAGGCGTAGTTTCGAATTTGCTTTTTACTGAGGCACATTAAAGGCCTAATCATAAATTTATTTTTTATCGGAATCCCTAGGGTCGATTCCAAGTTAGAACTTTTAAAACTTTGCATCATAGACCATTCAAAAGCATCATCTAAATGATGGGCAGTAATAATTTTGGCATTATATGAGCTAGCTAGAGATTTATAGATTTTATTTCTTTGGATTCTAAATGCGTATTCAGTTTTATTAGCAATATTAATCGTTTTCACAAAACAATTTGGGTATATCTCTTTTACACACTCAAGATCGATTAGATGCTCTTTTTGAGTGCGAGTTTTGTGATTAATGTGAAGGGCAAGAGGAGGATTCTTTAAAAAACCTATTCTATGAAATTGCTTAAAAATATGACCTAAGACCTGGGAATCCACTCCTCCACTCATCGCTAAAATGGTCTGAGAGTCCTTATTAAGTAAGTTATGCTCTTTGATAAAGCTCCAAATATAAGCAATTTGATTATCTAATTTCATCCAATTCATAGATAACATTATTTTAACAAATTGACATCTTGGGCCATGAGATTTACTGTCAGAAAATAAATTTTTGGTTATTTGGCTGGGTAGCTCAGTTGGTTAGAGCACCGGATTCATATCCCGGGGGTCGGCAGTTCAAATCTGCCTCCAGCTACCATGATTTGTAAGTCTTCATTTTTATAAAAATAAACAAGTATCTCAAAAAATTGAAACACTGATTTCAAATTTGTTTCAAAATGTTTTCAAAATTCTTGCTATAATCCTACTCCAATCATATAAATGCTTTATTGAAATCATCAGAAATGCTCTCTATTTATAAGGAATATACTCGCTTAGTAGTGGAACTTAACTCTAACATTTCGTAATCATTGATGATTCATCAACTTTTTTAAAACCAAATTTTCAGTTAGTAATGTAAGTACCTAAAACTTTATACCTTAACGCCCACTTTAGGCAAGCC
>CALHLC010000047.1 GCA_938034385.1 uncultured Bacteriovoracaceae bacterium | reverse complement strand
GGTGTATCACTATAATCACTATAGGCCTCATAGTTCATTGAATTACAGGCCACCTGCACCCAAAGCTAAAATTATAAAAATAGAAAAAAGCTATGTTAAACCGAGTTTGATAGTGGTATGAAATAAGGGGGAAAGGTCATATCCATCAGTTTCAACTTTTGGAGCCTCTTTGATGATTTGAGATTTAGCAGAATTTGCAATGACACTAGTCCCAGCTGCTATTTTTGCTGAATTTTTTAAGAAATCACGTCTATTGATCTTATTACTCATTATCGGCTCCTATGCACTTAAACTTGTAGATTTATACCTTAGTATAGAGATTTTTGAGTATACATTTGTTAAGAATGTGCTTTTTACAGATATTGTGTATAGATTTTACAGCTCAATCCAATACCTATTTGTGAGTCTAGTTTCATGCTGAACTTGATCTTCTAAAACCCCATTATTTTTGAGTATAGTCTTGATTGAGGCTTGATTAAGAGAATTACAAGTTAAGAGAGCTTTGGTTTCTATTGTGTTGTTTTTTAAGAAAATGAGTGCCCTTTTCAAGATTTGAGTAGCATAACCATTTTTTCGAAAATTAGGTAGAACAGCATAGCCGATATGGCCTCCAAAGCTAAGTAAGTGAGAGTTTAATCTATGCCTGATTGAAACTCGTCCAACTAATTCATCACGCGTATTTCTAACTAGAAAGAAGCTTGCTTGAACCATATGACCAAGGTTTATACCTCTTTGTATCTCTAGATTTCTTGATAGATAAGTTTGAAAAGCGGTATTTTCAAAAAGGTCAAAGCAAAAATCAAAGTCTTCTTTTTCATCTTTTAATTCTGGGATATGAAAAGAGATCATTTTTACATATAAGGGTTTTCACCATCGGAGTGACTAGTGACATCTACTATTTTTTCAATTTCAGGAAATTTTTCTTTTAAAATTTTTTCAACTCCATCTCTCAAAGTAGCACTTGCGCTAGAGCATCCTTGGCATCCACCTTTGAAGGAGACGTATAAAATATCATTATCATAATCAACGAGTTCAATATTTCCACCATGCTGAGCAAGGACAGGTCTTACTTGTTTATCAAAAACTTTCTCTAGTCTACGCATCATATGTTGATTCCTTGAAAAATTAACTAGTTAGAATTTAGAAGAAGATGTTCCGTCTTGCAAGGTGATTTAGGTGAAATCTATATGCGATCTTTTAAAAATTGATGATCTTGCTGTCTTATTTCTAGCTCCTCCGGGTTGGGGGAAAACTAGAATGATCTTGGAGATTAAAAATAGCTTTGAAGGTAGAATATTTTTTGTTTCTCCTTTAAGGGCCTTGTCAGAAGAATTTAGAAAGAACTTTGAAGAAGATGAGCTTTATTCAAAGTCTAAGGTGAATTTTAAAATTTATGTTAATACAGTAGAAAAGTTTTTGATTGATAAGTCTAAGTTTGAAATTTCTATGAAAGATTTACTTGTTATAGATGAGATACATTTATTTTATCTTTGGCAAAATTTTAGAGAAAAGTTACTGAGCTTTAGAGAAGAGGTCTTTCCTGAATTTAATAAAGCTCTATGCTTGAGTGCAACAATGACTAAGGAATTAAAGAAGAGATACTTAGGCGAGTTCTTCTTAAATTATGAAAATAATATAGAGATAGATTTAGGTAACCTTAAGTTGAAAAATCTTCCACAAAAGCATTGCAGGTTGTATAAAAATAATTTCTTTATCTCATTAATGATTCTCACAAGGCTTAGGAAAGGAAGAGTTCTTATATTTGTGAAATACAGAAGAGAAGTTCAAGAGTATATACAGTGGGCAGAGCAATTAGGCATTAAAGCTTTAGGATGTGTAGGAGGAGAAGCTTATCAATTCACACAGCAACCATTAAAAGAAGCAATGTTTTTTGTTTCTACTACTGTATTAAGTCATGGAGTAAATTTACCCAAAATTAAGACAGTTATTATAAATTATAAGCTTGATAGTGAGATTTTTTTCTTACAAATGATCTCAAGGGCAGGAAGAGCAGGAGAAGAGTTTCAAGTTTATTCAATGAATGATAATTTAAATTTTAAGCAGACATCAGTACCATTTCTTCAATGGGGAGAGTTAATTAAATGCATGTTAAGGCGATGGTTTTAAGTAAAAAGATTTTCAAGGACAGGCATCTCATCTCAGATGTTCTCTTAGAAGATGGATCGAAAAAAACAGTTCTTTTTTTTGGTGGGCAGGGAGGAGGAGCCAAGTCTAAACCCAGTACAGTTGAGCTTGGCTTTGCATTAAATCTTTCACTAAAAGAGAGTAGCAAATCTCGAATTTATAATTGCAAGGAATGGAGTGTTCATTGGAGACATTTATCTATTGAGAATAATTATAAAGCTTACTTTTTATTAAACTTCTTTTGCGAGGTTATTAATAATGTTTCCTTTGAGGATATGAATGAATCATCAGAAGTTGGAGAGCTTTATACTATTTTATCAAATGCCTGCTTTTATCTAGATGAAAGCTTGAAGCAAGATGACTTTGATATGTATAGGAGTACGTTTATGTTTCTAGGAAAGCTACTTTATTCTTTAGGGATATTTCCTGACCTTCAAAACTGTATAGTTTGTAAAAATAAGTTAAATATTGGAACGTATTTTAATGTAAAGGATGGAGGTTTTGAGTGTTCAAGTTGCTCTGATTTTCATCGACCTAGTGAAGTTTTTACGAATTTGAGAAAGGTGATGACTATTCCATTTAAGAAATATTCTCAGTTTACTCAACTAAACATAGAGCAAAGCCGACAAATTTACACTTACTTTATTCAGCAATTTCAAATTAACCCCCATCATATTAAATCTTCTCAGTTTATATATGGGCAATAACGACGTATTCAAAAACTTATAGCTTGATATTTAAAAATTCTTAACTAGAATTTTAGGAATCAAATAACGATCATAAATTATAAAGGAGTCATCGTGTCTAAGAAAAAAGAAATGTTACTAGTAGGATCAAAAACTAAAGAAGCTCTTAAGGGTAAAGGATACAATGTATCTTCTGATACTATGGAAGCTATGAATGAATATGTTTATTGGCTAATTGATCAAGCTCAAAAGAAATGTGCTGCTAATGGTAGAAAAACTATCAGACCTTACGATATTCTAGCTAAATAACACCTTTTAAATATAATCTTCATGACAAATACTTAATAATCGTTTAGAAATTTAAGTGTTTGTTATGAAGGAAAAATCATGAAAAAATTCGGTTTCTTTTTTTTACTCTTTCTGATTGCAGCAGGATTTGTTGCTAAATATGCTCTTTTTGATTACGTCGTTTCTGATGGGAAAAGAGTAGGAAATCTTACTAAGATTACTCAAAAAGGTAAGATTATTAAAACTTGGGAAGGCACTCTTGATACAGGTTATGGAGAGCAATTAACTTTTCACTTTTCAGTAAAAGATAAAGCAGTCGCTCAGCAATTATATGATCTAGAAAATAGAGAAGTTGTTCTTTATTATAATGAGCACCTTTATGGATGGCCTAGAGATACTAAGTATGACGTCTTTGATTGGAAGACTCAGGAAGAAAGTGTTGGTAATAAAAAAACAAATACTCAAAACCAAACAAGAGCGATCGAGCAAGCTGAGAAAACTCTTTTTTGTTCATTTTTAGGAACTCTGATTTCAGACCCAACATTATACACTCAGGTGAAGCAGTATATTGAAAAAAACAATAAGTATATTTTCAATAAGTATGAAATCTGTAACGAAAAATAAGTAGTATAGCTATATGGCTGAGGTCATTAAAAAAATACTTCCATTAATCCAAGATAAAAAATTGCTTTTAATTTTAGCTCTTATTTGTGCTTTGCCAATAGCATTAATCAAAGGCTTTCAAGCATACTTTGTTAAAGAAATTTTTGAATATATTTTTGAGAATCAATCCGATGTGTCGGATTTGGTTTTTAAATGTTTAATACTTTGTGGGTCGCAATTGATCATGGTTTTTTTAAGAGTGTTTTATTATGGGAATATTAGAAATATTATAGAACTCCTATCTTGTAGGATTCGTGAGAAAATCTATTCAACAGTGACGAATATTCCATTTAATGATTACCTGAAATTTAAACCTGGTGAATTAATTTCGCTGGCCATTTTTGATACGAATTCTTTTGCGTTTT
The DNA here is from genome assembly GCA_938034385.1 of uncultured Bacteriovoracaceae bacterium. Taxonomy (GTDB): domain Bacteria; phylum Bdellovibrionota; class Bacteriovoracia; order Bacteriovoracales; family Bacteriovoracaceae; genus JAHDHG01. The sequence continues at coordinate 49,736 of CALHLC010000047.1, read as the reverse complement.
CGCTAAATTATGCTGCAAGTTTGTTAAGAGAGCCGTTGATAGCATTTGTTCTACTTGGAGTTGCATTTTATCACGACTGGCAATTAACAATGTTTGTTCTGGCAATTGTTCCTATTATTATTTGGATATTAAATTTTACTGGTAAGAAAGTTAAAAAACATACAAAGGTTTCTCAAAAGTTAATGGGAAATTTAAGTGAGAAGATGAATGAGATTATTGAAGGTATTATTCCTATTAAGCTCTATGCTGTAGAAGGGATACATCTTAAGAGGTTTGAAACGGATAATGAGAATTTTTTGAAGGCAAAAGAATCTTCAATCAAATATGAGGAACATTCAAAACCATCTATAGAATTAGTTGGGACATTTGCAATTATAGGAGTGATCTTATTTGCTTATTATAGAATTCAACAAGGAAATTTAACGACAGCTGAATTTATGAGCTTCATTGCAGCTCTTGTTTTGTTTTTAGAACCTATAAAGAAAATTAATGTTGCTAATATTGGGTTGAATCAAGCAAAAGCGGCAGGAGAGAGAATATTTTCTTTAATCAACACTGAAGTAAATGAAGAGAAAACTAATGTTTCTAAGTTAAACTTTAACAAAGAAATAGAACTGAGAGATGTTTGCTTTTCCCATGGTCAATCACAAGTTTTAAAAAATGTTAGTTTGAAAATTAGAAAGAATGAAAAGATTGCAATTGTTGGAGAATCTGGTTGCGGAAAAACAACTCTTCTAAACTTATTATTAGGTCTCTACCAGATAGATGAAGGAGAGATCCTTATTGATGGTCAGAATATAAACTCACTTGAAGAGGATGAATTAAGATCTTACTTTTCTTATATTGATCAGAGAAGTTTTGTTTTGGAAGATAGTGTTTTTGAAAATATTTTACTAGGGCAAGGCAAGACGATAGAGATTGAGCAATTAGCTAAGAGTTTAGAAGTCGATTTTCTCGGGAAGGAGAACTTTGAGAGTTTGATAAAAGAGTCAGGAAAAAACTTCTCTGGAGGACAAATTCAACGGATTTCTATTCTAAGATCATTACTTAAAAAGGCAGATATTTATATTTTCGATGAAGCAACTTCAGCTCTAGATAACGCAACTGAGCAATCAGTGAATAGGGCGATAATGGAAAAACTGGAAGATAAAACGATTATTTCAATTGCCCATAGATTAAATTCGATTCAAGATTATGATAGAGTAATAATTCTAGATCAAGGCGAAGTAGTAGGAAACGATTCTCATGAGAATTTGCTACTTAATAATGATAGGTATAAAAGATTATTTGAATTAAATATAGGAAAAGCATGACAGTAAAAAAATTAGAATCCATGGCCCAATTAGTTTCTCTTTGTAAAAGAAGAGGCTTTATTTTTCAAAGTTCTGAAATCTATGGTGGACTTGGATCATGTTGGGATTATGGGCCATTAGGGTCTGAGCTTAAAAATAATATTAAGAGCTCTTGGTGGAAAACGATGACTTATAGGCGAGACGTTGAAGGTCTTGATGCTTCAATTCTAATGCATCCAACAACATGGAAAGCTTCTGGTCATATTGATAACTTCTCTGACCCATTAGTTGATTGTAGAGAGTGTAATGCGAGGTTTCGTGAAGATAAAATAGATATTACAGCCGGTTGTCCAAATTGCAAGGCACAAGGTTCATTCACGGAGCCTAGACAATTTAATCTTATGTTTTCAACTAAAATGGGACCGGTCGAAGATGACTCTGCAAAAGTATATTTAAGACCAGAAACAGCTCAAGGTATATTTGTAAACTTCTTAAATGTTCAATCTAGCATGAGAAAGAAACTTCCTTTTGGAATTGCTCAAATTGGAAAAGCTTTTAGAAATGAAATCACTCCGGGGAACTTTATTTTCAGAACGAGAGAGTTTGAACAAATGGAGATGCAATACTTTATTAAGCCTGGTACTCAAAAAGATTTCATGGATCAATGGAAAGAGTTAAGGTTTCAGTGGCACCTTGATAATGGGATAGCAAAAGAGAACTTAAGATTTCATGAACATGGAGATGGAGAACTAGCTCATTATGCAGATAGCGCTTTTGATATTGAATATAAATTCCCTATTGGTTGGTCTGAGATGGAAGGAATCCATTCAAGAACTGATTTTGATTTAAAACAACATCAAGAGTTTTCAAAGAAAAATCTTCATTATGTTGATCAAGCTGATAATAATGCAAAATATTTACCATATGTTGTTGAAACATCTGTAGGGTGTGATCGATGTTTATTGGCGGTGCTTTGTGATGCTTATGAATTAGAGACAACTAAAGAAGGTGAAGAGCGAACTGTTCTTAAAATAAAGAATTCTCTTGCTCCCATAAAAGTGAGTGTTTTACCGCTGATGAAAAAAGATGGACTAGGTGAGCTTGGAGAGAAAATCTTTAATGATATTAATGGTGAGTATAAGTCTGAGTATGACGCAGCGGGATCAATTGGAAAGAGATATAGAAGACAAGATGAGATAGGTACTCCATTTTGTGTCACTGTAGACTATGAATCTAAAGAAGATAACTGCGTAACAATAAGAAATAGAGACTCAATGACTCAAGAAAGAGTGTCTATGGATAAAATCCATGAATATCTAAAAACAAATATGTAAATTACTTCCAAAGATCTCAAAGATTTTGCTAGAATTTATTATTATGAATTTAGAAAATTTTTGGGATGCCGACAAAATTCAATCCAATGCAAAAAGTATAAATAAGATCTTTTTTTATAGGATTTGTGGAATGGGGATGGGGACTTGTGCCATCTTAATGAAAGAGCTTGGAAAAACAATAGCTGGTGCTGATAATGCTTTCTTTCCTCCTATGGGTGATTATCTTAAAGATCAAAAAATAACATGTTTTCAATTAAGCGAAGTTAATCAAGAACTTTTAGGTGACTATGATCTCATCGTTGTTGGAAACTCAGTTGGTAGAAATAGTGACGATGCGAGAATGCTTGAAGAGACTGGAATCCCTTTTACATCTTTTCCATGCTTGTTAGGTGAGCTTCTTTTAAAGGAAAAGGAAGTTGTTGGGATTTCCGGAACTCATGGAAAGACAACTACTACTTATTATCTTGCTCAAATGCTTGATCATTTAGAACAAGGACCAGGTTATTTAGTTGGAGGCGTTTTATTAGATAGACCTCCCGCTGCTATTGGGTCTGGAAAGTATTTTGTAATTGAATCTGATGAATACGATAGTGCTTATTTTCAAAAAATTGCAAAACTTAGGCAATATAATATTGATCAACTTATTATTACTTCTTTAGAGTACGACCATGCAGATATTTACCCAGACATGAAATCAATTGAGATGGAGTTTGAATCAATTCTTCCAAATGTAAAAAAAGTGATTGCTAATAGTGATTATCAAAGTGCACGTAACGTAGCAGAGAAATTAGGAAGAGATGAAGATATAACTTATTATGGTGAATCATCAAAACTTGGGCCTAACAATATTCGAGTTGAAAATGGTGATACATTTTTTGAGATCAACTTAAATGGAAATCAATACAACTTTCAGACATCCGTCATTGGTACTCATAATATTTTTAACTTAACAACGTGTATTCTTTTTTGCTTTAATAATGGGTTTTCTTATGAGCAAATTAAAGGAAGTGTACTCGAGTTAAAGAACGTAAAAAGACGTCAAGAATTAAGAGGAACCTATAAAAAATCTTTTGTGGTAGATGACTTTGCCCATCACCCTACATCGGTGGAATTAACTATAGATGCCATTAAGAAAAAATTTCCAAATAGAAAAATTTTCACGGTAATAGAGCCAAGTACATCTACTTCTAGGAGTACTGCTTTCCAAACAAGCTTCATCGATTGTTTCAAAGAAGCAAGTGCGGTTGTTGTGGCAAATCCCCAAATTACTACAAATGCAAAGCAATTTGAAAATTTAGACTATGATCAATTAGCTCAAGACATTAATAAAACTTTTAATATTCCGACTTGGTCAACAACCGAGCTTAGCACTTTAAGAGCTCATATTGATACTCTCAGCGAAGAAGAGTCAGTTCTTCTCATCATGGGGAATAGAACTATTCTTGGTTTGTGGGAATCTGATTTTATTAAAGAGCTGCAATGAAAATACTTTTTGTATTACTTTTTTTGGGGCTAAACTCTTTTTCAAAGTTTAATGAAGATCAGTACTATCGATATCTTGGCAGTATGAATTCGCAACTTTGTTCAAGTTTCGATATGTCAAAGTATGACAAATTAAAAAGTGCGTATAAGACCAAAGGGTTTTATATACCATATCGTTTAGGAAGAATTGATAAGAATGCCTTGTCTGAAAATATGGGATTATTATTTGAAAAACTTAGATGGATAGATCAAAACCTTGTTCAACTTAGTAAATATAAGCGTTCTATAAATATTGCTAAACATATTAAAGCAATAGAAGAAAATATTAATCAAAACCTTCGTTATAAATATGAAAAAGAAATAAAACTCAAATATGGAGTTGAATTAGTAAATTCTGCTAAAAAAAGCATTGATAATATTAAGGAGCATTTTTCAAAGATTGAAGACAAGCTTTTTTATCTCAAAGGCTTTAGGTATCCAGTCGATCATTTAAACAATAGAGCTATTTATGAAAAATATAAAGCAGATAAAAATTCAGTTAAAAAAAATATTGCTTATGTTAAAAGAAAAATTCTTGAAGATGGAACAAGAGCAAGCAAGAGCAGTGACCTGTTATTTAGAACAAGCCTTGATACAATTAAGCTAGAGCTTGATAAAACATATAATTTTCTAGGAGATGATTTAAGATATGACCTGGAATGGTTAATGGGAAAGTTAAAATCTAAAAGGGTTTATACTGATCCAATAAAATATAAAGCAGGTTTTACTCGTTGGAGAAATAAGATAAATGATCAAATAGATTTTTATTCTAAAATTCTTGCTGGGAAGTACAAAGATAATTCAAAAGAAAAAGAATTTGCAACGAAAGCGTTAGAAGATTTCGTTTACTCAAAAGAAGCAATGGCCTATAAATATTGGGCCAAAATCCCAGATGTTTATAGACATACTTATGTCTTAGATACAGTTTTATATAATGAGGTTGGTTCTCTTGACCCTGAAGGTGTTGATAAAAGAGATGTTTTAAAAACTTTTATTAACAGAACTGTTACTAAAGGCTTTAATGACTTAGATAAGTCTGATCTTGTTTGGAAGCCCTTGAATGGATTTAATACTCAAAATTATAAATGGATGAATGCTTTATTTAAAAAAGGGCAGTTTTCTTTTACCTATCACTACTTTTCTGCTGTTAAAAATATTTTCTGTGCTCCTATGTCGAAATGGGCAAACTCATTACGGAAGAAAAATCTGAAGTTAATTAAAGATTTTGAAAACTTCGATCCAAATAAAGAACCTTTTAAGCTTTTTTATTATTTTTCTCGTGTATCAATGTTGGGAAGAATAAATATGACTAAAATCTGGTACAAAGATAGTAATCCTATTTCGACTAGGGTTGGGAGCTTGGTTAAAGAGAAATCACTAAAGAAGCATCTTAAAGAAGAAAGATTTAGATATTTATTTAGATTTCAAGAGAATCTAAAAGAGTACATGGCAATAGAAGTGAAAAATAAGTCATATGCTGTAGATCTAAGTAATAGCTCTTTTTATAATTTAAGAGATTCCAATATTTTCAAATTTTTTGCTAAGAAGTAATTGCTCAAATATTTCAATCTAGCTATAATCCAGTCAAATTTAGGAGAATAGATGAAAGATTATATTTTTACTTCAGAATCAGTTACAGAAGGTCATCCAGATAAAATGGCAGACCAGATCTCTGATGCCGTATTGGATGCATATCTTAAGGATGATCCAAACTCAAGAGTAGCATGTGAAACAATGATCACAACTGGTCTAGTAGTCCTGGCTGGAGAAGTTACTTCTAAATCAAATGTTGATTTTCAAGATGTTGTTAGAAATAAAATTAAAGACATAGGTTACGATGATGGAGCGAAAGGCTTTGACTGTAATACATGTAGCGTAATGGTGAGTCTTGATAAGCAATCTCCAGATATCTCCCAAGGGGTAACAGAAGGAGAAGGAACTTTTAAAGATCAAGGTGCTGGAGATCAGGGATTAATGTTTGGATACGCAATTAATGAAACTGATTCTTTAATGCCTCTAAGTATTGATTTATCTCATAAGCTTGCTAAGCAATTAGCTCAAGCTAGAAAAAACGGTCCACTAGGTGACTTGAGAGCAGATGGTAAAACACAGGTTTCTGTTGAATATAAAGATGGGAAATTAGCTAGAATCGATAGCATTGTTGTTTCTACACAACATGCTGAAAGCATGACTCTTTCTCAAATAACAGAAGGAATCCAAGAAGAAGTTATTAAAAAAGTCGTTCCAAATGAGTTTATTGATTCAAATACAAAGTATTATATTAATCCAACAGGAAGGTTTGTTATAGGTGGTCCACAAGGAGATTGTGGGTTGACTGGTAGAAAGATTATTGTTGATACATATGGTGGTCATGGAGCTCACGGTGGTGGAGCATTCTCAGGAAAAGACCCAAGTAAAGTTGATAGGTCAGCTGCTTATGCAACAAGGCATATTGCTAAAAATTTAGTTGCGGCAGGAGTATGTGATAGAGTTTTAGTTCAAGTTGCTTATGCTATTGGAGTTGCTCATCCAATGTCAGTAAATGTTAATACTTTCGGAACAGCAAAAATTGATGAAAAACATATTGTGGATATCATTGGAAAAGTTTTTGACCTAAGACCTAAAGCAATTATTGATTCTTTAGATTTATTAAGACCAATTTATTCTCCTAGTGCTGCTTACGGACACTTTGGAAGAGATGGTGATGACAATCTATTTACTTGGGAAAGATTAAATAAAGTTGAAGAAATAAAAAGCCATCTATAAAATAGTTTTCCACATCGCTGTAAGCCAATGTCAGATGATTGACATGAATTTTAAACTTGGCTAGCATTATCAAGTATTATGGAAGATTTAAACAACTCAGCTAACTCATATAACTTAGGCGACAATTCATCAGGCTTGTCAGCTATGAATAGTGCAAACTACCCTCATCGCATTATATTTTGTGATACTCCAAAGATAATAATTCTTGAAGATGATAAGGCCTTATCAATGAGCCTTAAAGTTTATCTTGAAAATATTCTTAATGCAGAAGTATTAGTATTTAATAACGGTAGTGACTTTTTAGAAAATTTTGTAAACAACCCTCCCAAAGATCCATTCTGTCTTATTGCAGATATCAGTCTTGGTGCAGGTCATGATGGTCTATTTTTATTAGATCTTTTATTTGAAAGAGAAGTTCGGTTTTTCTCTATTGTTATGACTGGATTTGCAAGTATTGAAACTGCCATTTCAGCGACTAAAAAAGGTGTTTATCATTATTTAACTAAACCTTTTGAATTAGAACATCTTAATAAATTAATTGTTGATGGGTTTGCCCAAAAATTAAGAATGATAATTAAGAGCCAAAACCCTCATCAAGTTTCAGGATCGACTAACTCGAGCTCTGATTCACAAGTAGAAGTAGGTCTTAATAGTCCAACTCTTCCAACTTTAACTGATGACGATGTATTTGCATCTATGATTGGAAGATCAACTGCTATGAGATTAGTTTTTGATAGAATTAAAAAGGTAGCTCAATCTGATTCTACTATATTAATTTTCGGTGAATCAGGAACAGGTAAAGAATTGGTGGCTAAAGCAATACATCAATTATCTCATAGACAAAATAGTTCTATGATATCAGTCAATTGTGGAGCCATTCCTAGAGACCTATTAGAGAGCGAACTTTTTGGTCACGTTAAAGGTGCCTTTACTGGTGCTATCTCTGATAGAAAAGGAAAATTTCAATTAGCAGATAAAACAAGTATTTTCTTAGACGAGATTGGCGATATGCCACTTCTTTTACAAGTAAAACTTTTAAGAGTTCTTCAAGCAAGACAATTTGAACCTGTTGGTTCTAGCCAACTTTGCTCTATTGATACAAGAGTGATTGCAGCTACTCATAAAAACTTAGAAAATGAAGTAGATGAGGGAAGGTTTAGAGAAGATTTATTTTATAGATTAAATGTCATCCCTGTGAATTTGCCAGCTCTTAGAGATAGAAAGGAAGATATACCTTTATTGATTTCTTTCTTTTTAAAGAAGTATGTTAGTGCAGATCAGAGTAACACTATTGCTTTCTCACCAGAGGCTTATGATCTTTTAATGTCTTATAATTGGCCGGGTAATGTTAGAGAACTAGAAAACGTTGTTGAACGATTAGTTATTCTAAGAGGCGGAGCCACTATAGTTCCCCAAGATCTACCTAATAAAATTTTTAAAGGTAACCCTCTGACAAATCGAACTTATAAAACTTTATTTGAATTACCTGAAGAAGGTGTGTTTTTGAAGAATATTCTATCTGATATTGAAAACTCGTTAATCCTTCAGGCATTAGATAGGACTAAGGGTAATAAAAATAAAGCATCTAAATTACTCAACCTTAATAGAACTACCTTGATTGAAAAGATCAAGAAAAAGCAACTACTACTGTAATAAAATTATATAAAACTGAACTTTTCAGAGTCATTTTGCCACCAATGTCTTGTTACCGGAGTTGTTTACTTCAAAATGTAAGTGAATATTTTTCCAGGTAAGCAGATTTTTCCTTTTTCAAAATCAAAAACAGGGTAAAATATTCTTAAGACTTTCGCGAAGATGAAAGTAAAAAACAAGGATGTTTTTTGAAAAGCCTATTTCTCTTATTATTCACTTTTAATGTTTTTGCTTTTATTCAAAAAAGTACATTTAAAGATAGTTTAGATATTACTTGGGATTACCAAGCTTTAATACCAAGTTCTGACAATTTTGAAAGTACTGAATATAAAATATACACCTTTCTTAAGAATGGAGAATTAGAAGAAGTACTTAAGGTTTTTAGTAATTCAAAAATGAAAAGACCTTTTTGCGAGTCAGTCTATTTCAATATAGGTGAAGCTTTATTTCGAAAAAAGCAATATCCAAGATCAATTGAATTTTTTCGAACTTTTATAGCTATTTATAAAAATAGCAAAAATGTGAATCTTGCTTTATTGAGAATAGGTCAGTTAAGCGAAAGATTATCATTGCCAAGGTATTTAGCCGTAGAGAGTTACCTACAAGTGATTGGGAACTCTTCAGTTGTAGAAGAAGTACAAGAAGCGAAACTAAGACTTTTTGGAGCAGATTATTTACGAAACATAAATAAACCAAATGCATCAAAGAATATTCTAGATGATGTTATAAGTGAGATTTCCAAAGATAAATCAAACCTTCTAGAACTAAAATGGATTTTGAGGATTCAGTCATTATACAAAGATTGGCCTATTGAAAGAGCATTAGAATATGTAGAAACTTTACCTATAAATCAAATTAAAAATAAAGAAAAATTTAATACACTAGTCAGTGAAATATATTTTGAAAAAATGAGTAATTTATTCTTAAAGAAAGAATATAGAGAGTTACTCAAGCTTTCAAGAACCTATAAAAGCAAAAAAATATATGGAATAAGAAATCAAAAAATTGAAAAATTAGTTATGGCATCAAGGAAGATTGCTGTGAGTGATATATTAGGAAAAAATAAAGGTTAAAAGACAGGAGGTCTTTCATGTTAATTGAGAACAATGAAGTTTTAGGAATTAGTCCAAAGTATTTAAGAACAATTGAATTTGCAAAAAATGTAGCGGTTACAAAAAACCCTGTATTATTAGTAGGAGAAGAAGGAACAGGAAAAAGACAACTTTGTAGCTATATTCATGAGAATTCAGCTAGAAGAGAGCAACTTTGTCTAATTGTTGATTGTAGTGATACAAAGGAAAATATTGAGAAAAATATTCTGGGATACAGAGATGAAGCAGGAAAATTTCACAAAGGGGTATTAGAAAGAGCGAATAATGGAATGGTTGTTCTTGCAAATATCGAGGGTTTAGACCTTGAGTTTCAGAAAAAATTAAATGTAATTTTAAATGAACTTCCTGATTATGATCTTGATATTAGATTAATCGCAACGACTACAAAGAATTTATCAAAATATGTCAGCTCTAATCGTTTCTGTAGACCCTTGTTTTCTATTTTTAGTGGAACTCAAATAACTGTACCTAGTTTGAGAGATAGAAAAGAAGATTTAAAAACAATCGTCTCATACTTTGTAGCCAAGTATTCTTTTCAATATCAAAGATCTCCTATGCCAATAGCAGATGTTGCTTTGGAAGTGATAGGGAACTCTTATTGGTCGCAAAATTATCTAGAGTTATCTTCAGTAATTGAGAGCATAGTGAAGAACCCTTCGATTACTGTTTTAGATAGGCATGCGATTGAAGAGTCTGAGAGGTCTTCAGTTAGTTCAAAAAATGGTAGAGTAGAAGAAGATTCATTAAAATTAATGTCTTTAAAAGAAGCTGAGAAATTACTTATAAAAAAGGCCTTAATTCATACTTCTGAAAATAGAACTCAAGCTGCAAAGATATTAGGAGTTTCGATTAGAACTCTTCGAAATAAAATTAATGAATATCGTGGAGAAGGATCTCAATTTTTTCTTAACTTAAGATAATGAAATGGATTCTTTTGTAAAAAAGCCTTTATTTATCCTAGGAGTAGTTTCCTTACTTCTAGGACTATTATTTTTAATAAGTAGCCTTCTTTTTCAGCAAGAGTTTATTACACTTATTGGTAATCTTGAAAATAAGTCTATTGATAAATTGGAACTTTTTTTAAAGAAGAATCAATTTGAATATACTATCTCAGATACTGGAGACTCTATATTAGTTCCTGCTAGTCAGGTGCATGTTATTAGGGAGAAAATGTTAGCCAGTAGGAACTTAATTAATAAGCACCATATACTGGGACGTCTTACACAGCCATCTTTTTTAAAAAAGAATATTAAAATAAAGCAAGAAGAAGCTGCTTTGGAAGGGTTACTTCTAAGGGATTTTAATATTTTAAAGGTTAAGAAGTTTAAAAAATTGAAGAACAATAAAGATGTATATGTTTTTTTGTTCAATGATAAAAGCAAAGATATATCTCATAAAGATGTTTCAAAAATAAAAGAAATTTTAAAGGTCGTATCTAAAGTTGATGGGCATCAAGTGATATTTATTAATACGAAAGGAAAGTTAGTATATGATTCTAGTAAAACAGGATCTCTCCAGACAAGTACTGAGATTGTAACAAAATTACGAGAGGCTATTGAATTAGAAAATATTCTCGAGGAAGTCATTGTTACAAGTAAAAAATCTAAAAGAAAACATCTTGTTTTTGTTAATATAGATAAGGGCGTCGAGAGTAAGCGTTTTAATCTGAAGTCATCTATTTATGTTGATGGAAATTCAATTCATCAAAAAGGATTAGGATTTAATAAAGAAAACATTGAAAATTATAAAGGTTATATTCTCAATGAAGTTATGATGAAATTTTTCGGGAATTTTGAACTAACTATTAAAGAAACGATTTTTTCAGAGGATAGTCAGAAATCAATCAATGAAATATCGATTAAGACCTTGTCCTCTCCAGTTTCTAGTTTAATAAATTATTTTAAATGGAGTTTTTTATTTTCTGTGAGCTTGTTTTTAGTTTTAGGCTTATACACAAACTTAAAAATAGTATTAAAGAAGTCTGATAACTGGTTATTTGAGAATTTGGATCGCTCCTCTCTGAAAAATATGTTTAAAGAAGAACCTGAGTATTTAGTAGCAGCAGGACTACAAGGCCTCAAGAGGTCAGATAGAGAGCAAATCAAAAGTATTGTTGGCCAAGAATTATTTAACAAGGTTTTGGTTCATGTGGAAAATGTCGGCGAGGTATCTGATAAATTAAAAAATAAAGTGAAAGACTATATTTATGAAAGATATAAAATATATTCTAACTACTTAAAAAATCCAGAATCGATTAGATTGGATGAACTCTCTAGCATTTACCAGTATTTAGATAGTGATGAAAAGAAAGCTGTGGATTGGTATTTAAAAGAAAACTCTTTAAGTTTACAAGAAAGCTTTCTGCCTATTAAGGTTTCAGAATTTCAAAGAATTAAGTCAGAGTTATTTAAAAGATAATTGTTTCACGTTTCATTAACTTACATAATTCATTAGAGTACTTTCTATATTCATTATATTTTGGAAAAAGAATATAATAGTCTGTATCAAAAGAGATTTTCTTTTTTTCTCTTATTGCAATAACTGTTTTTTTATCAACTTTTGTAAAGTTGTTGAAGCCATCAAGTAAATGATCATCATGATTTATCTTTTCTATACTTTGCGAGATATTGAAAACATTAAATGATTTTGAAGGCATGGGGGAGAAGTTTTGAGCATTTAAGAACGATTGACTGATCTTGAAACCAAGGTTCTTCATTTCTAAACTAAATCCAGCTTTAGATAATTCAAGAGTAATAAATCCTATATCGTTTTGAGTTGCAAACTCTGAAAAAGTTGTTCCGTCTTTACTCAAATTTTGATTTTGTATATAAATGATAGGAAAAGGCAAAGATTTTTCTAACCTTTTATAAAGAGCATTACTTTTATCTGAGCTTCTCACTAAGCAAAATGGGGTTTCACTATCATGGGTTGTTTGATGAAAATCTAGAATATAATCAAAGCTTTTTGAAAAAAGTTCAATGTTCTTAACATGTTTTTGCTCAAATCCATTTTGATTCTTAGTCATGAAAGACCGGTTCAAGTCAGAATCAACAAACCGTTTGTTTTTTTTTACGGCCTCTCTGTTAGCTATGATAAAAGAAAAAGGACTTGCTTCAAAATTTTCTAAGAGTTCTTCTAAAATATTTAATCCAATAGTTTCATTACCATGTATAACAAAAGATAAAAGTCTTTTACTTGGATTTTTGTGAGTGTAACAATCTGGGTATTGTTCAAGCAATAGAGAGTCTTTTTTGAGTTTTTCTATACTCTGATCAAGACGCCTTAGTATTTTTAAATTATCCACACTTAGAGCTTATATAAGGATTTATGGAGCTGTAAACCCTATATTAATTTGATTTGTGCCTGTCTCTTTAATCTCATAGACAGTTTGAATCTCTTTGAGATAAATAAAGGATCCATATGTTGAAAATGACCCTTCACTTAATTCTATAGAGCAAATAGTGTTGGATTTATCAACTGTTAGAATAGCAAAGAATTTGTAAATACTTTTCTCGAAAGTAATCAAATACCTAGTCTCTATTTGATGAGATTGTGACCAATCAATTTCACAATTTTGATTCTTTGTCGCTTCACCACTGGCATTTGTTTTAGTAAATGGAGACGAGCTTAAGTCTTTAGCCTTGTTAAAGACTTGTGCTAAGGAAAGATGTTGGTAAGTCTCATTTGATTTCCAAGACCCTTGAAGCTCAGATATAGAGAGAGATGATGAGGAAGTCAAAAGACCGTCAACTGATTCTTCCAGTCCTTCTACTTGACTGCCAAAGAGCTTTGAGCAAGATGTTGAAGTAATGAGAATAACAAGGGTGAAAAGTACTTTAATCATATAGTCTTTAATACAAGTTTTGTGCCAAAACTTAAGACATGATTTTGAGTGGTTAAGAGGCTTAGGTGTCTAGTTTATAGACACCTAAGTGTTAAAAAGTCGCTTTAGAGAATTTTATCAAATTCAGATTGAACTTTTATAAGAAGTGATTTTAAGTCATGATCTTGGGCATATAGATGAAATTCTCTTTTAGAGTTTCGAACTAAAGCTACAACTCTTTTTCCTTTTGGTGTATCAAAGGGAATAACTAAAAGTTTAAAAGTATTAAATCCTGTCTTATATGCTTTAATTGGAGAGTCCGTTATAATCCTATAATCTCTCCCATCAAACTTAGCTTTATCCAAAAGAGTGATTTTAGCAGAGTCTAACATTTCTTTTATATTCCAAATTTCATATTTTCCTTTATTTTTATCACCACAGTCTGCTTGATTAACACTCATTAAAAGGTTTACATCGCCTGTTTGGATATCTCCTGTATAGTGAAAAGAAGTAAGTGAACCTGGAGGACTTTGATTACAAAATCCATAGGGCTGATTAATAGGAAGAGATAATTGTTTAACTTGATCAAGGGTTAAAATTCTTTGATCACATTTCGCCCAATTTATGTCGCCATAGGGCTTGAGTGTTATACTAGAGCCTAAAGCCTGATGTCCCTTTGTTATGATACTCCCGCGAACTTTTGCTTGAGATAATGCCGTTGATCCGTAACCTAATATTAGGGCCAAAACAGAGGTTGTCATAAAATTCATCTTTTCTCCTTTATTGGGATGAACCTGGACTCTAACCTATAACGCGACGCACATGAAGTGGATTTGTAAAAATTTTGCAGTAAAAATTTATAGAAAATGAAGCTAAGCAGCTGAATAAAGGTCAAATGTTAGAAGAAATAAGCTCGTTCATTACTTTTACCCCAGCACTCAGACCAATTCTTTCAGCTCCAGCATTGATAAATTGAAGGAATTGTTGTGAATCTCTTATCCCTCCACTGGCCTTAATTTTCTTTTCAGAGTTAAGGTGCTTCTTAAAAAGGATCATATCTTCAATTTGTGCTCCGGAGTTTGCAAAGCCAGTAGAGGTTTTTATAAAGTGAGCATCAGTTTCATTAATAATATGGCACATTTTAATTTTTTCACTCTCATTTAAATAATCTGTTTCTATGATGACTTTTGTAACAATATCTTCGTTTATAGAAGCAAGAGACTGAATTTCGCTTTTCACATATTGAAAATCTCCACTTCGTAATTTTGAAATATTGATAACCATATCAATCTCTTGAGCTCCTTGTTCAATTGCTTTCTTCGCTTCCTCTTTTTTGGCAGATCCATATCCTAAAGGGAACCCAACAACAGTACATAGTTTAACAGTAGAGGATACATGCTTTTTAGCTAAACTAAGAAAACTGGCAGGTATGCAGACAGAACAAAAATCAAACTCATTAGCTTCTGAAAATAATTTAAGATAATCATCTATAAGAGCATTTGGTTTTAAAAGTGTATGGTCTATAAATTTATGATATTTCATTTTTCTAAATACTTGTAAAAATTAAAAATTAAATCAGAGAATCTAAAGTTTTTAAGTTTTTTATCTCTTGCGTGGTAATGAATAGTATAATTTGAAAATATCCATGGGACTTCTTCGATAACAATTTTTTGCATCTCTTTTAAGCTTATTTGATTACTAAATTCGTCATTAGATATAGAGTAGCTCTCAAAGAGTTCATCAAATCTCTTATTATTAAAACTTGTTTTATTAGGGCCACCATTAGCATTTTTAGAATAAAGAAGTTGTAAAATATTCTCAGGCTCAGGGTAGTCCATTAGCCACCCTCCCTGCCAAATTTGCATTTTTCCTTTCTTAGCTTTTGCTAGAAATTCTTTAAAGGTATTGACTACAATTTTAACACTAATTCCAATTTTATTAAGTTCTCTTTTTACATATTGAGCCATGATGATGTGACGTTCAGAGTCTCGTCGAGTATTAAATTCTAAAACGGGTAGTCCATTACCATCTGGATACCCAGCTTTGTTCATTAATTCACGAGCTTTTTTTAAGTCGTATTCAAATGGATATTTGTGAGTGGGGCTAAAGCCTGGAACACCAGGTGGATATAGAGAATTTGCAATTCTTCCTGTGTGGAAATAGAAATTTTCAATATATTTATTCATATTAAAAGCATGGGCAATAGCTTTTCTCAATAGCTTGTTTCTTCCTACTATTGGGTCTTTCATGTTAAATGCAAGCCACCAGAAAATTAAACTTGAGTTAATATCTAATCTAGCTCCTTCTTTTTTAAACTCTTCTTTGAGATCTCCTGTAGAATCTAGTATCTTGTCTAGCTCTTTAGCTGGGATATCTACAAAATCTAGCTTAGAACTTTGAAACCTTTTCCACCTTTCATTGTCATCACCAATGACATTAAAATGTAATTCATTGGCTAGTGGAAGTTTTGCATTTATTCTTCTTAGAAGTTTTCTCTCATTTGCTTCTCTATCTCCTGTAGAAGGGTAAACACTAGAAATATAATCATTGAATTTTTTAAGTTTAATTTCTTTTGATTTATCGATACTAACCAATTCAAATGGCCCAGTTCCAATATCTTTATCTTCTAAGTTATTCGAGTATTTTCTAATCGCTTGATCTGGAATCGGTGCACTAAAGGCCATAGATAAATTATGAATAAATTGAGGATATCTTTTTGTTAATTTAATAATAATAGTTTCTTCGTCTGGAATAATAATTCCTGAAACAGGAGTATTAAAAAAATCGTCTAATGAATTAGCTTTTTCTCTAAATTCATTTAACCCAATAATTTTATCTTTAAATAACCACCAACCTTTAGAATCAGTCTTCTTAAATGCAATTCTCTTAAAACTATTTAAAAAATCTTGAGGTTTTACATAGGTTTTCTTATTAAAGATATTCTCTTTATTGTGATAAGGAATATTTTTTTTTATTTTTATTGTATACACTTTTCCATCGCTGGAAATACTTGGCATTTCTTTAGCAAGGAGAGGCTCTAAGGTATAAGGTCTTTTCAAATAGTGGAGTTGATAAAGCGTTTCATACATTTGATAAACAATGATATTGGAAACAAGATCATAAGATCGGTGAGGGTCAATAGTAGTCACTTCTGATTTAATAGACGCCCGAATTATTTTGTCGGACTTTTGGATACACGAAAGTTGTACGATTAAGCTAAATAAAATTAACAATTGTGGTATATTCATATTCTAAACTATTTTATAAAATAAATTCAAAGCAAGCTATTGAATTTATGAAAATATTATTTTTATTTGGAGAATATATAATTTATGGAAGAGTTATTATCAAAACTATCGCAAGTTAACCCTACGACAATTGAGGTTATCGCGACTATCATTTTCTTTTTGGCTATTATTCACACTTTTGTAGTGAAGAAATTTCAAGATTTGGCGCATCATTGCCCTAAAGGTTCAATAAGCTATCATGCTTATCATTTCCTTGGTGAGGTTGAAGCGGTATTTGGGATCTGGGCAGGGATCTTTGTCATTGTCTATTTCTTCATAGGAGGACATGTCGAAGCTGATGTGCATGGCCATACAGAAAAGGTTAGAGAAGTCCTCTATTATCTAGAGCACAAATTAAATTTCACAGAACCGGCTTTTGTTTTTGTTATTATGTGTATGGCCGCAACAAGGCCAGTCATTAAATTAGCTGAGAAAATAATAGTAATGTGTTCTAAGGTATTGCCGTTTGGCTCTAAAAGATCATTTTATATTTCAGCTCTAGTAATAGGTCCACTATTAGGATCGTTTATTACAGAGCCAGCGGCAATGACTGTAACTGCAATTATTTTATTAAATTGTTTTTACATGGATGGATCAATGAGTACAAAGTTTAAATACGCTACTTTAGGTCTCTTATTTGTAAATATTTCTATTGGAGGAACATTAACAAATTATGCTGCTCCTCCAGTTGTAATGGTTGCAGCTAAATGGGGTTGGGGAATGGACTTTATGTTCTTTAACTTTGGTTATAAAGCAATCATATCTATTATTATTTGTACTTTAATTATTTCACAACTTTTTAAGAGTGAACTTGTTGGAAATATAGAAGGAGTAGGAGGAGATGATGGTAAGCCAGAACCTAGACTTTGGAAATATATAGTTCATTTGATCTTTTTAGCATTGGTGGTGTTAACAGCTCATCACCCAGTTGTGTTCTTAGGGATTTTTATTTTCTTCTTAGGATTTGTAACTATTACAGCAACATATCAAGATAAGATTAAAATTATAGAATCACTTCTGGTTGGATTTTTTCTAGCTGGTTTAGTTGTTCTTGGAGGTAAACAAGCTTGGTGGTTAAAACCTATTCTTAGTACTTTAGGAGATCTTCCATTATTTATTGGTTCTACTGCTCTAACTGGTATTACAGACAATGCTGCACTAACTTACCTTGCTTCACAGGTTGAAGGCTTAACTGACTCTGCTAAGTATTCAGTGATGGCCGGAGCGGTTACAGGTGGGGGACTTACCGTTATTGCAAACGCACCAAACCCTGCAGGATTAAGTATATTAAAAGACGCTTTCGGAGAAGAAGGAGTTAGTCCTCTTGGATTGTTAAAGTCAGCCCTCTTTCCAACGATATTCACAATGTTCTTAATGCAATTATTATAAAATTAAATAGAAAACTTAAATGTTGAGTAAACTCCTTCTTTGGAGTTTACTTCAATATTCCCGCCGTGTAATTCAATGATTTTCTTTACTGTTGATAGGCCAATTCCCGAGCCAGGCTTTCTTAAGGACGATTCAGAAGAAGATCTTTTAAAGATATCAAAGATTGATTTAAGTTCATTGGTTGGTATTCCCATTCCGTTATCAGTAATGCAAAAAACATTCTTATGATTTTCAAGTTTATAAGAAATATCAATTTTAGGAGGTTCATTTTCTTTTTTGTATTTGATTGCATTGGAGAAAAGATTTACAAAAACATCAATAAGATATTCTTCATTTGCAAGTAGCTTCTTTGGTAGATTTGTTGGAATTGTAAATGTTGCACCGCTAGCTTCAATTTTATCTGCGAGAATATTTTGTGCATGAGAAATAAGGGAATATACATTTGAATTAGAAAAAGTAATCTGATTTCTTCCGAGTCTAGAATAATTTAAGAGATCACTGACAAGGTTTTTTAAGTGAGCACAAGTCGTAAGAACTTTTTCAATGTTTTTAATTGCTTGCTCTTTCTTGTCTTTGTTAATATTGATTCGAGCTAAATCTCCAAAAGTCCAAATATGTCTTAAAGGTGATTGAAGATCATGAGAAGAAATATAAGCAAATTGTTCTAATTCTTTATTTGATCTAATCAGCTGAAGCTCGGTCTCTTTTTGATTTGTAATATCTGTTTGTATACCAGAGATTCGTTTCTGATCTTGGTCTGTTTTTATTCTACAAAGCATCCATTTATAAGTACCGTCGGCCATTCTTAAGCGATATTCAAGATTTTTAGTTTTAGGATTTGGCTTTCTTAAGGTTTCAAGGAATCCTTGTCGTTCTCTAGAGTGAATTCTTTCAGAAAACCATTCAAGGGAAAATGGAACCATTTCATTTTCAACTCCAAGCATTTTTTTTAAAAATGGTGCGATGAAAAATTCATTTTCTATTCCTGGTTCGTAAATCCACCATCCATCAAAGTTGAAGTTTTCAAAATCAAACTGTTTGGATGGGTAGTTTTTTTTATGATCCATAGACTTCATGAAGCTTTTTTATAACTTTGCAATTGTCTTCAAAGCTTTCTGGTTTCAAAATATAGTCACTAGCTCCATGTAGATATGCATCTTCTACTTCTTTTTCAAAAAGAGAACTAGTAAAAAAGATAAAAGGTATATTAACTAATTGTTCAAACTTTTTGAAAGACTTCATTAATTCAACACCATTAGTTCCTGGGATATTCATATCACTAAGAATGATATCTTGTTTCTTAAGTAATGATTGATTTTTATCTAAGTGTTCATCGAACTCATGCAATGTTTTAATATAGGTCATTTTAATTTCAGAAGATAAATCAGAGTTAACTTCACTAACAGCAAGTTCAATAATTTCGATATCTAAAGAATTGTCCTCTATCATTAAAATATTCATTCTTTTACCCTAGTCAATAAAGTCTGATGCTAACAATTTAAAGGCTTCGTTAACTCCTAGTCCAGTTTTTGCAGAGGTATTGATAATATTGTCAAACATGTCCTTATAAGTAAGCATTGCTTCTTTTGCTGTTAAAGAAAACTCACTCAAGTCACATTTATTGAGTAATAAGATTTTTTTTGCAGTAGGGTATTTCTTTTTCACAATATCATAATAATAAGAAATATTTTGAATACTCTCATTATTGGAAATATCGCAAACAAAAATTAGACCATGGGCTCCTCTGTAGTATTGTTGAGGAGAGCTAATAAGCTCTTTTCCTCCTTGGATATCCCAAACGATAAGATTAACTTGTTTCTCATTAAGATCAACGACCTTTTGGAATAATTTTACACCAATAGTTGCTTTGTACTTGTCACTGAATTCATCATCAGCAAACCTTGTTGAAATACTACTCTTCCCAACAGATTCATCGCCTAATAAACATATTTTTTTAGATATTCTCATTTAACCTAATTTATACTAAATACTAGAGAATGGAAAAGATTGAATTAGATTTTGAATATTTACTTAAAATAATAGTACACAAAGAAAAAAATGTCTTAAGAGCTTTAAATGGTTTTTTAGACTTGTATAAATATAAAGGTGAACAAAAGTATTTAGAAAAATTAAATGAATGCATTTCTGAGTTGAAAATCTGTAGTGAAAAACTTGATATTCTAAGTAGAGAATGTCCAATAGATATTTCAGAGCTAAAAAACTTATACTCAGAACTAAGAATTGACCAAGAAAAACTAACGTTTTTTAGTGAAGACTTGCATCACTTTGAAAACCTTGATTCATATTTCAACCCTTTTTTAGAGTTTTTTAAAATCTCTGTAATTGCCATAAAGAATAAAAAAGAAGTTTTTATTGAAAAAGAAGGGAATAAAATTAAAGTTGTACTAAATTAACATGTTTCTTTACTTGGTAATGATTAAGTAGTTTTTCCAGGTAAACCTTGTTTTTTGTTTCTAACTGTGGAGTGATGAAAGTCACGCCTTCTGCACTAGTGGTAAAAGAAGAAAATATATCTTTATTTTCTAATAAAAGAGAGATTGTTTTTAATCTATGCTCAACAGAGTTTAGAGGATAATGATTAAGGATCTTAGTGTTGAATATAAAATGTGTGTTTTTATGATTCTCATAGAAGTGCTCTTTTACTAAAGCGAGATGCTTTTTAAATGAAAGCTCTCCTGTAATCACCACGTCTCCGCTGATTTTCTTTTTAAATTTCAGAGGAGAAGACTTATGAAAAAATATTTTATTATAAGTGTTAGAAAAATATTTAGTATAATAACTGTCCCATGAGTATTTTACAGGGATGAATAAGCACAATACTAATAATGAATAAATGAGAATAGTTTTCAGTAAGCTGGCTTTTTTAGTTTTTTCAGAATTATTTTTTAAAGTTGTGAAAAAAGTATCAAATTTTTCATGTATTCTTGAAGATGGGTCATTGAAGTCTTCAATGAAATTTGGATGTTGATAAATTATATTTGATAGAATTTTCCTTAATCTTCTTTTAAAATCCAGTCTGATTTTTCCTGAAGTTACGAATGCAAAAAATGTGCTTCCAGCTTCTTCGAGAACGACCTGAAGATCGCCATATTCAATTTGATCTAATTTAGTGTCTTGATTACCAATACAATCTTTAGAGAAATCCTGTAATGCCGTTACTAACCCTGCAAATAAATCAGGATTCATTTCTAAGGCTTCATCACAAACTTTTTGATATTTTACTAACCCTGTCTCTTTTTCTATCACCATGAAGGCCTTAGGTGATACATCATTCATTTTACTCAATAAGAGTTCTTCTTCTGAAACCCTAAGGATTTTAGACTTTGCTTTTAATATGATTTTTTCTAAAGGAATTTGATTCTCAATTTTAGAATTAATAGAATCTAAAGTATCTCCCATAGCTTCTGAAACATATTTATTCACTAGGGGACCCAATATAGGATATAGAGTATCAATTGTTTTTTCAGGGTTAGTCTTTACATGTTCTCTGAACCCAATAGGAATCAACTCATATAAGGAAATTGTTTCTTCTGAATTTGGTTTGTCTTTTGCCGTTTTTAAAACATCTATAATAGCATCTTTAATATGCTCCTTATTAGAAAAATCATCTTCAAGGTTTTTAATTCTTGAAAGTTCACTATCAAGCAATAATGATCTCAGTTCTGAATAGTCGTTTTTGTTAAGTTCCATCCAGATTTCTTAGTGTAAGTTTAAAAAATTCTCTTCTTTATTACTTTTTTCATCTAGAGAGTTGGTAATGGACTTTGATAGAGACCCTAATAAAACAGAAAGCTCTGATTTAGTAATCATTTTTTTATCAAACATATTTAAAGTATTATTGACTTCTAATTTCAATGCTTTCAATTCAGATTGATAGTGCTCATCTAGAGAATTTACTTTAGCTTGAAGTAAAGTATTATCTTTTTTGAGATCAGTGAGTTTTTCTTCTAGAAGTTTAAAAAGATTTAAAAAACTTTCTCTTTCTTCTCCGAAAATTAATTCTTTAATTTTGTTGAACTTAGTTTCTTGATTCAATGTAATTCCCCTTTATTGCGAAATTGTTGGGTTCATAGCAGCTTCATCTTGAATCTTTCTATAAATTGTTCTTTTGCTAACTTCTAAAATTTTAGCGGCCTGTACTAAGTTTCCTTGGCAATGGTTGATAACGAATTTGGTATATTCTTTTTCTATTTGTTTAAGGTTTAGATCTGGTACAAAGTGAGGGTTAAAAATATCACTAGCACTATTTGAGCTAATATTAGGAATGAAATGAGTAGAGGTAATTCTCGTTCCTTCACACATGATGATTGCTCTTTCTAACATATTTTCAAGTTCTCTAATATTTCCTTCAAAGTTTGAATTTAATAGAATTTTAATAGCACTTTCATCTAGCGAGTGAATTGTTTTCTGATGCTTTTGAGCAAATACATTCAAAAAATGATTAGTTAAGTGATGTAGATCTTCTTTTCTATCTTTTAATCGAGGAAGATCAATATTTACAATAGATAATTTATAGAAAAGCTCTTCTTTAAACAAGTTGGATTTTACCTTAGGAAGAAGCTTTTCATTTGAGCTTGAAATCACTCGAACATTCAAGTTTTCAGATAATTGCTCAATACAAGCTGATAATAATCTTTGATTGTCAGTTGAGAGTTCAGAGATTTCATCAATATATAAACTACCATTACTAGCTCTGTAAAAAATATTTTGAGAATTTTCGAGAGCAAGCTCTTGAGTAATAATATTTTGAGGAGTCGCGGAGCAATTTAATTTTATAAATGAACCTTGAGAATTTAAACTGTTTTGATGAATGAAGTTTGCAAGATAATCCTTTCCAGTTCCTTTATCTCCTGTAATAAGAACTGACGCCTTAGTAGGAGAGACCTTTTTTAGAGTATAAATAATCTTATTCATATATTCGTTGTTTGAATTCAAATTTAGATTACTTACTCCTGTATTATTAATTTGCTTTTTTAATTGAGTGTTTTCTACTTGAAGATTTCTATGTTGAAGGGCTCTTTGAATAGAAACGGTAAGTGATTTTGTATCAGAAAAGTTTTTTTCGATATAATCAAAGGCTCCCAGTCTCATCACTTCAATGGCTTGTGCCATATTTGATTGAGATGTAAAAATTAACTTTGGAACATCCGTATACTTCTTAATTGTTTTAAGAAGATCGACCCCTTTCATATCAGGCAAATTATAATCGATAAGAATTAGATCAAAAGCACTGAAGTTTCCATCCATTTCGGTAAGGAGTGCTCTTGGACATGTATACTTAATAACATTTAAATTTTGAGCTTCTAAAACTTCAGAATAAAACTCTAATGCTAGCCTTTCGTCATCAATAATAAGTGCTCTTTTTCTATTTAGTCCTTGAGACATATTTCGTACCCCTTGATAATACTGACTCAAGGATGACATATGTGGCAAGGAGAAGTCAATAAAAAACCCTGCTCAAAAAGCAGGGTCTGTAAATTCTAAGTGAAAGTATCTAGTGAACTAAGCAGTAGCTCTCTTAGATGTATGAGAAGATCCAAATTCACCTGTTGCACAAAACCTATAACACGTCGCACCAATAGCTGCACCAATAAGAGGAGCAACCCAGAACATCCATGATTGGAATAATGCCTCAGATCCATTCATCGCAGCAGGAAGAGCTACGCCTAAGCTTCTTGCAGGATTAACTGAAGTGTTTGTAATAGGAATACTTATTAAGTGAATAAGAGTTAAACAAAGACCAATTGCTACTGGAGCAGCTTTGTTAGGAGCATTCTTACTTGTAGCTCCCATAATTACAAATAAGAAAAATGCCGTACATAATACTTCGGCCATAAAGCACGCCATCATTGAAAAATTTGTCGGAGATAAATGACCCCAGCCATTTGTTGCAAAGGCTCCAGCTCCGGTCCAAGGATTGATACCATCAGCCCCCATTGCCATCCAACCAGGCATACCAGAAGCGATAAACATAAGACAAAATCCAGCTAGGATTCCACCAATACATTGAGCTACCCAATATGGGATAAGATCTTTTGAGCTAAATCTTCCACCAATCATTAATCCAAATGAGACAGCAGGGTTAAGGTGACATCCTGAAATGTGTCCAATGGCATAGGCCATAGTCACAACAGTTAGTCCAAAAGCTAGTGAAACTCCTAAGAATCCAATTCCTAAAGAACTTGCATGGTTTGCAGCATAAATCGCTGAACCACATCCACCAAATACTAACCAAAAAGTACCGAACATTTCAGCCATTAGTTTTCTACTCATAATTCCTCCTTATGAAATTAAGAAAATATCATTACTAGTAAAATTGAATCAGTAATCTTGTTGTTTTTCTAGATTTTTATTAGACAATAAATAGGAAGCGCCAAGATTTCGACGCTTCTCTTACATATTAAGTTTGAAAAATTAAGATTTCACAGCAATTTGATGCATGTGAAGGTCTTGCTGTGGAAATGGAATAGATATTCCTTTCTGATCAAGAGTCTTTTTAACTGCTTCATGAGCATCACCATAAACTTTCCAATAATGCTCTGGTTTACACCACGGTCTAACTGAAAAATTCACTGAACTATCTGCAAGTTCTGTAACAATAATATCTGGAGCGGGGCTTTGTAATACTTCTGGAATATTTGATAAGACTTCTTTAAAAGCTGACCTTGCTTGATCTATATCATCATCATAGCCAATCCCAAAAGTCATATCAACTCTTCGAATATCAGCCTCCGTTAGATTTTCCATAGCACCGCCAGCAAGAGGACCATTTGGAAGATAAATAATTCTATTATCTAAAGTCCTTAAAACTGTAACAAATAATTGAATTCTTTCAACGACTCCTTCTTGGTCTTGTGCCTTAATATAATCACCTACACTAAATGGTCTAAAAATTAAGAGTAAAACTCCTCCTGCAAAATTTCCTAAAGAACCTTGTAGGGCCATACCTATAGCTAGACCGGCTGCAGCTATAATCGCTGCAAATGAAGTTGTTTCAACTCCTAAGATTCCAATAGTAGATAATGCTAATAAGAGCTTTAAGCATGTTCCAAGCATATTAGTAAAAAATGGTGCAAGAGTTTCATCTATACTCTCTGAAGCTTGAAACCTCTTTCTTGCAAAATTTACAATTCTTTTAATAACCCAACTACCAATAATCCAAACAATTATAGCTCCTGCAATTTTAGGTACATATTGAATGGCCATCTCAGTAATAAGTTTAATGTAATGGTCTATATTGATACTTCCCATTTTTTCTCCTTTATAAAGTAATAATGAATTCTAAAGGTGAGAAAAAGAAAAAGAAAGAAGCCGACCATGATGATCGGCTTCATATTAGCTTACTTTGTATTGTGCATGAACAAATTTTGGCTAGGAACAGGTCCTTGAATATTATTTGAAACTAATGCTTTCTTAACTGCTTCTTGGCAATCAACCCAAACATTATAATAATCGCCTGGCTTACAAAATGGTCTTGCTTGAAGTTGTGTGGCATATTCAGTTAAACCTGTCACTGCTACTTGAGCTGCAGGAGAACTTGTAACACCACTTACACCATTAAGTGCAGCAAGCATTACTTTCCTAGCAGCATCAACATCTTGACCTGCTCCAACTTTAAAATCCATATCAACTCTTCGCCACTCTTCTCTTGAGTAGTTTTCAATTGGACCACCAGATAAAGCACCATTTGGAATATAAATAATTCTATTATCGAGAGTCTTTAATTTTGTAACAAATAATAGTAAATCTTGAACTTCACCTTCAAAACCTTGGGCCTTAATAACATCACCAACATCAAATGGTCTAAATACTAAGAGTAAAACTCCACCAGCAAGATTTCCTAGCGAACCTTGGAAGGCCATACCGATCGCTAAAGTAGAAGCTGCTAAGATACCAGCAAAAGAAGCGGTCTGAACTCCTAAGATTCCGATTGTACTAATTGCAAGCAATGCAAGACAAGAAAATCGAATTGTATTTTTTATAAATGGAGCAAGAGTTTTATCTACTTTAGAGTTATCAATTCTTTTCCCAATAAATCCTACAATTTTATTGATAATAAACTTACCAATAATCCATAATAAAATTGCTCCAACAATTTTAGGACCAAAGTCCCATAAAAATTTCATTCCATTTTCCATTAAAGATGCAAGGGGACCAGTAACTGTATTTACTGTGTCAGTAGCTGCGGCAGCAACGTCTTGGGCTTGGGCAGTGTTAATCATAATTTTCTCCTTTGAAAAAAATAAATATGTTTTTGATTAAAAATTTATAAAATTTCTAAAATTTCTAAAATTTTATCGACTTGTTTTACTGTGTTGAAAAAATGAAGAGAAATTCTAAGGCTTCCTTCTCGAACACTTACATCAATATTATTTTGATTAAGCTTTTCAATTACATTTTTCAAATCACCTGATTTTGACTTGAGTGAAATAATATTGGCAAGGAATTCTCTTGGAACTTCTAGAGAGAAGTTTTTTGAGTCAAATTTATCACAAAAATGATTAACTAAAGACTTATTATAAGATTCTATTTTATCTAACCCTAATTCACTTAATAATGTGATAGAAGACAAGACTCCACGCATATTAAGCATATTAGGTGATTGACCTCTATCAAACCTAACTGCACCTGTAATAAGCTTAGTTGAATACTTAGTTAGTTCTTGGCAGTTAACAAATGAATCTGAATTTATCCAACTAATCTTTTCTGATTCAAGATGAGTTAAGAAGTCATCAGAAAGGTAAGCAAATGAGTGACCGTAAGGAGAGAGAAGCCATTTATATGTAGAGCAGACAAATGCATCTACATAAGAGAGTTCTTGTTTTGATATCCCTAAGGATCCAAAAGCTTGGGTCGCATCAAGTATCAATGTTATATTTTTTCTTTTTAAGTATGGTCCAATTTCTAGAAGATTAATTTTTCGACCACTTTTAAAAGAGATATACGAAATATTTAAGATGGTAGTTTTTTTGTCTAAATGTTTTTCTAAATACTCAATATCTACTATTGGAGTTTTTGGGAGAATATCTAAGGTGATTTCTTTTTTATCTTTTAAAAACATCCAAGGTAAAACGTTGGATGGATATTCTTCATCAATGAGAGCTACTCTTTCATTTTTGGCCCTATTAAGGCTTCTTCCTATGAGGGCTACAATATCTCCCGTGGAGGTAGAGTGCATTATATTTTTCGGGAGGCAGCCTAAAAGAGTAGCTATAGATTCCCGAGTTTGATCAGGAATAGAGAGCCATTCTTCCATCGAATAAAATGATGGGTCAGCAGCTCTTTTCGTTGCTAACTCAATAATTTTTTGGGTTCTCTTGGGGATAGGTCCAAAGTAAGCGGTATTTAGATATATCGATGATATATCCGAAAATTCATATTGAATTAACTGAAGTTCGGAATCAGAAAACATATATGTTTATTGTTCAGGAGTAACAGCTTCTTTAGCTGACTCCGCAGCATCTTTTACTGCCTCAGTTGCTTGTTCAGCACCTGTTGTCACTGCCTCTTTAGCTGAAGTTGCAGCATCCTTTACTGTTTCAGTTGCACTTGCCCCAGCATCTTTGACAGCTTCCACTGATTTTTCAACTGTATTTGTAACTGCTTCTGTAGCACCAGCGGCTGCATCTTTTGCTTTATCTAAAACTGACTCAGTATTTCCAGCATCTCTATTTAAGACTGGAGCAACCGGTCCGTCTCCATCAAGAACAGAACCAGATTTAGATTTAGACATCATAAGACTTAAAGCTAATGAAGTAACAACAAAACCAAATGACATTAAAGCAGTTAGTTTTGTAAAAAAGTTTCCTCTATTAGAAGTTGTGAATATATTTTGAGAAGCTCCACCAGTACCCATCATTGCACCAGCTTCAGCACCTTTACCAAATTGTAAAAGAACTAAAAGACATAAAAAAATACATAAAATCACGTGAAATACAATTAAGCCGGTTATCATGGAAAATCCTTAATATTAGTTTGAGATTATAAATACTAAGAAGCACTCAAGTTGTCTATGTAAGAGTGAAGGTCTTGAGATAGAAATTTACGAATGACTCACTGTTCCAGATGTTTTAGAAAGCTCTGCAAAGAGCACCAAAGCTTTCAGCTTTTAAGCTCGCTCCGCCAACCAAGACACCTTGAACGCTAGGGATTTGGCTAATATCTTTAATATTGGCTGGTTTTACACTACCACCATAGACAACGCTATAGTCTTGCTTATATTGAAGGCATAGGTCATGAATATAGCTGGTCACATCTGAGATGATATCAAGAGTTGGAACCTTGCCAGTCCCAATGGCCCAAACAGGCTCATAAGCTATAACGATATTATCTTGATCATTAATAGAGAAAGTCTCAAGTAGAGGCAGAAGTTGGTTTTTTAAGACTTCTTTAGTTTGATTTTGTTCAAATTCTTGAAGTGTTTCTCCTATGCAATAAACTGCTAATAAATCATTTGATAAAGCATTCTTAATTTTCTCTATGCAGCTCTCAGTTGTTTCTTTATAAAGTTGCCTTCTTTCAGAATGTCCTATGAGGCTAAACTTAGCACCAAGCTCATTTAAAAATTGAGGTCCAAGCTCGCCAGTGAAAGCACCACTTTTGTGTTCAGAGCAATTTTGAGAACCAATAAAGATCTGAGTATTTTCCAACAGATAGGGTATGTGAATGGCTTGAGGAGCGATTCCAATATAAAGATCATTTGAACTTTCTTGAAAGTCTTTTGAAAAAGCTTTTACTTCCTCAAGACTTTGATTCATTTTCCAATTTCCAAGACAATATTTTTTCATATTTAGTGAGTGTACTTTAAAATTTGGATTGCTGGAAGGCTTCCTTTTTCAATGAATTCTAAGCTAGCTCCACCGCCAGTTGAGACGTGAGAAATATTATCAGAAAAACCTGACTTATTTATTGCACTTACTGAATCTCCTCCACCAACTACGCTAAAGGCATTTGTTTTAGAAATTGCTTCAGCAATAAAGAAAGTTCCATGAGAAAAATTTTCAGTTTCAAATAATCCCATTGGGCCATTCCAAAAAATTGTTTTGGCATTTGATAAAAATGCTTGATATTTTTTTTGTGTTTTAGGTCCTATATCGAATCCACTTTTATCCTCTGGAATACCTTGAGAATCTTGTATTTTTGGTTTGGAGTTTGGATCAGCAGCAATAATATGATCACTAGGAAGATGAATTTTTGATCCTTTATCTCTATCTAATAAACTTTTTGCAATTGATACATCTTCATCTGAGCACAGTGAATTTCCGACCTCTATCCCTTTTGCTTTTAAAAATGGATAGGCCATTGCTCCACCAATTAAGATTGAGTCAGCTTTGATAAGTAATTTTTCTAATGTATTGATCTTATCTTTAACTTTTGCTCCACCAACAACACAGACAAATGGCTTTGCTGGTTTTTCTATGAGTTTAGTAAGTGAAGATAATTCTTTTTGAATTAAAGGGCCGGCGAAAGTGTTTTGCCTGGTAAACAAACTTGGCAATTCATAAACTGAGCTATGCTTTCGATGACAAACTCCAAAAGCATCATTGATATAAATATCTCCATATTCAGATAAAATTTTGGCAAATTCATTATCACCCTTGGTTTCTTCTGGGTGAAACCGTAGGTTTTCTAACATGATAATTTTAATATGACCTAAGTTTAAAAGAGTTTTTATACCTGAGTCAGTTGCGGATTCAGAAAGATAAACTTCTATTCCTAATTTTTCTGCAATATAGTGGGCTACAGGTTCTAAACTAAGCTCCGGATGATTTTGACCTTGAGGTCTGCCGAGATGGCTCATCATCACTAATTTTGAAACATTTTTTTCTAATAAGAGCTTTATTGTAGGAAGAGCTAAATCAATTCTTGAACTATCTTTAATGACTTTATTTTTAATAGGAACATTAAAATCAAAACGAACAAGAACTTTTTTATTCTCTAAATCTGAATCAGCAATATTTTTTAACCCCAAGTTTTTCCACCTATATAATTAGCAAGATCTAACACTCGATTAGAAAAACCAATTTCGTTATCATACCAAGATACGATTTTTGCAGTGTTTTTATTAACCATAGTCAAGCCTGAATCAACTACTGAAGATTCTGGTCTTCCAGTAAAATCAATTGAAACAAGAGGCTCATCAGTATAGCCAAGAACTTCTTTATATTCATTTTGGCTTTTTTGAGAAAATAAATTATTAATTTTTTCTTTGGTAACTTCTGTTTTTAAAGTGACAGTTAAATCAACCATAGAAACATCAGCTGTTGGAACTCTAATTGCGTATCCATTTAACTTTCCAGCTAGCTCTGGGATAACTTGAGTTGTCGCAATAGCAGCACCAGTAGTTGTAGGAATCATAGAAATAGAAGCAGCCCTAGCTCTTCTTAAATCTTTATGAGAATTATCCAGTAAATTTTGATCACTAGTATAAGCATGAATTGTAGTCATGAAAGCATCAACAATTCCATATTCATCATTTAAAATTTTAACTAAAGGAGAGAGGCAATTTGTTGTACAACTTGCATTTGATACTATGTGATCAGTTTCAGGATTAAAATCAGTATGATTAATTCCATAGACATAAGTACCGTCCATGTTTTTTCCTGGGGCACAAAGAACAACTTTTTTAATATCACCTCTTAGGTGTTGAGATAAACTTTCTTTATCTCTAAATACTCCCGTTGAATCAAAGACTATATCAACATCTTTTTCCCAAGGAATTTTAGATGGATCACGAAGTGAATAAAAAGAAATCTTATGATCATTAATATAAAAGGAATTATCTTTTACTTTTAAATCATCCTTGAAAGCTCCATGAACTGAATCATATTTTAATAAATGAAGATAAGTATCTATCTCTCCAGGATTATTGATAGCTACAATTTCAAAATTAAATGCAGCGGGTCTTTTGTAATATTCTCTAATTAAAGATCGACCGATACGGCCCATACCATTGATAGCGACTCTGAGTTTTTTCATAACTAATCTATTCCTATATATATGTTCAAATTTCTTCCTAAAATGCCATATTTGTGGCCTCTTGGGTAGCTCTCATTTATTATCTAGTAGAATCTTCAGAATATTTTCAGTACCAAAGGTAGAGAAATGGCTAATTCAAGGATATCTGTAAAAGAATTAAAAGTGAAAAGCTCAGTTTCTGAGGTTTATCTCATTAAATATTGTTCACTAATGAGCTCACGAGATGGAAAAAAGTATTTAAATATTATTTTCTCTGATTCGAGCGGGCAGATTGAAGGACGTGCATGGAATAGGGCAGAAGAAATAGTAAGCCAATGCTCAAAAGGTGATTTTGCTAAAGTTGAAGGGAAGATAAATGCTTATCAAGGCAGAAAGCAATTAATTGTTTCTAATATTACAAAGGTAAATAAAGGCGAAGTTGATTTAAAAGATTTTGTCTATAGCTCATCTTTTGATCCTGATGAAATGTATGAAAAATTAGAAGAAATTGTTTCAGAATTAGATGATTTTTATATTAGATCACTTCTTCAAAATATTTTAGCAGACCAGGAAGTGAAAAGAAGACTTAAAATTTGGCAAGCAGGAAAGACTATTCACCATGCTTATCAATCAGGTCTTTTAGAGCATATCTTATCCTGTACTCAATTAGCTGTGAGTTTATCTAGTCATTACAATTGTAATAAAAACTTTGTTGTCGCTGGAGCAATCATGCATGATCTTTGTAAGATCTATGAACTAAGCAGTGGCTTAACTGTTGATTATACAGAAGAAGGAAAATTAGTTGGGCATCTTGTGAAAGGTGTGGAGATACTAGATAGGTACTCTTATAGAATCAAAAACTTTCCTCATAATACTAAGCTACATTTGAAGCATATATTACTCTCTCATCATGGGCATTATGAGTTTGGCTCACCCAAGATCCCTCAAACCAAAGAAGCTTACTTATTGCATTTAATTGACTTGATGGATTCTAAGATGGGAACTATAGATGAAATTATGAGAAGTGATCAAAACACTGGTCATTGGTCAGGGTTTGTTAAACATATGGATAGGATTATTTTTAAATCTGAGTTACCTCATTATGAAAATGAGTTAACAGATGAGCAGGCCCAAGAGCGAAGGTCTATTTCTCAAGGTGCTAAAAAAAACAAATCAAAAAAACAAGATGAGGATTTAAAACAAAACCTTGGGAGCTTGTTTGAAAATATTGATCTTAAAAAGAGTTAGTTTTGGAATTTGGCAAGATTGATAATTTTGCAACTGTAGACTTTAGCTTTCCGGCTGAGCCTGAATCAAATTTAAACAATTGGGGATCGACTGAATTTAAAGTTTATGTAGGTGCTCCTGTGTTTACGAATCAAGCACTGCTTAGAAAAATCTTACCAGTAGGGAGTATTTCAGATAATTTATCGGTTTATTCAAAGTTTTTTTCATGCATAGAATTAAATTCGAGTTTCTATTCTATTCCATCTAAAGATCAAATTCTGAGTTGGTCGTTAAAAGTAGGAGCTGACTTTAAGTTTGCTCCCAAGTTTATAAAAACAATCAGTCAGCATGGCACAGGGTTTTCAACACTAAACTCTATAATTAGTGAATATTTAAGCTCTATTGTTCATTTTAAAGAAAAACTTGGATTAAGCTTTATTCAATTTCCAGAAACTTTTACTCTAGATTATCTTCATGAGTTGGAGAGCTTTTTATCTAGAATGCCAAAAGGGCTAAAGCTTGCAACAGAGCTTCGATCAAAAGATTTTATGGGTACTCCTTTTGCTTTTCCAAAAGTGATTTTAGATGTAGCTGGGAGGAGAGACTTATTTGATCTAACTCTTGCTCGTGATTGGACGATGGTTCGATTTGTTGGAAATTCATTACATAATAGTGACTTTAAACGTTTAGATGATTGGTGTGATCTATTATTAGAGTGGAAAGACCGTGGAATGCGAGAAGTGTATTTTATTTTACACCAACCTGATGAATCAAATTGTTATGAGTTGGGCTTATATTTAAAAGAAAAATTAGGAGATCTAGTTATTGGGTGTAATAAATTAGAAAAAGATCAATTAGACTTTGGGATTAAATAAATTATGAAAGTTAAGATTGCTTTGCTTAACAACTTCTTCAAATGAAACATTTTTAATCTCTGCAATTTTTTCAGCGATATATTTTAAGTACTTTGGAGAGTTTTCTTTTCCTCGGTGAGGAGTAGGTGTTAGAAAAGGAGAGTCAGTTTCTAATAAAATACGATTCATCGGAGTTATCTCTACGACCTTACGAACGTTTTCAGCATTTTTAAAAGTAATAATTCCATTGAAGCCAATATAGAAATCTTGCTCTAAGGCAAAGTGAGCAAGCTCTATTTTTGAAGTAAAAGAATGAAAGACACCTTTTCTATCTAAGTTTTTTGCGTGATTATTTATAATTTCTAATGTGTCTTCTTCGGCATCACGAGTATGAATGACAATAGGTAGTTTTAAGTCAGTTGCAATTTCTAGTTGATCTATAAAAGCTTTTTTTTGTATTTCTCTTGGGGACTTATCGTAATGATAATCTAGTCCTATCTCGCCTATGGCCAAAACTTTATCATGTGTTGAAGCATTATCCTTGATAATCTTTCCGACATCATCATTGAATTCACTAGCACTATGGGGATGGATACCTTGAGTGCAAAAAATCTCTTCATATTTTTTTGAAATATCAATGACTGTTTGTAAGTTATTAGGACTCACTGAAATTGTCATAAATAATTCGACACCTTCATCTTTTGCTTCCTGAATCAGAATTTCTTCTTCACTGGCCTTTAGGTAATCTAGATGAAAGTGAGAATCTATCATTTCTCTGATCTTTTTATAATCTCATCAAAGAGTTTGAAAAATTGTACATCAGGAAGAGCTCCTTCAATTTTAACTCCATTAACAATAAGAGTAGGTGTTGATTTTACCTTGTAAGCATCACCTTGCCTTATTAACCTTGAAAGAAGATCTTTACTTTGATCGGAGTCACAATCATTTAGTCCATGACTGGCTTGTAAACTACCAAGGAATTTTGCATCTATGCCATTTTGATTAGCAAAAATTTCATCATGAACAGTATGGAATTTTGAAGGATTACACATGGCTACTCGAGCAGCTTGACAAGCATGTTTGTGAAAGCTTGATTTTAAATTTGAATTACAAAGATTACTAAGTGGGTATGGATAATAATAAATATTAATTTTCCCGGCATATTTTTTAGCAAAAGTTTCTAATTGCTTTGCAACTCTCATACAGAACGGACATTGAAAATCTGAAAATTTAGCAATCCAAATAGGAGCGTCATCGATATTTTCAAAAGACTTTGCAATTGTGAATGGAGATACAAATTCAGGTTTACCAAGATTAGGGAGTCCATAGTATTGCTCGATAATTTGACTAGCAATAGATTCCTGATCAGCAATTTTTCCGCTTGCGATTTTATAAGTGGCCCCAGCAAATGCTCCCATTGTTAAAAATGCGACTAATGCAGGAACAGGTGAGATAGATGCAAATGGGAGATCGCTTTTTCTCCAAAACATATAAAAGATCGCCCATGATAAAATATAGTAAACTGTACAATAAGGACAAAGAGAACCTAGAGCAACTAGTGAATAGACAAATAAAAGAAGGCATCCAATTGCGTTTAGAAGTGATAGAGATTTGTTAGTACTTTCAAAGCTCTCCTTTCCAACAAGGGATCCAATTAAAAAGATGACATGCATCGCAAGTCCGAAGATAGCAAGGGGAACACCTTTAAAACTTGAAATAGGAGAAAAAGTAGCGGCATCACAATTAAAGAATGAGTTAAAATCACATCCACTAGTATCAGTTAATCCTTGAGACGGGTAATGAACATTAAAATAATGATTAGTAAGATAAATCGTTACCCCAATTCCAACTAAATTTAAAAATATGAGAATCATATTTGAAACACTGAGACCGTTAGTAGTGAGAGTTCTTCTATTTGCCATGAACCTATCCTTTAAAAGATGTTTTTCTAAATACTAATATATTTTATATAAATTGTAATTACGATCAGTTTTTCCAGTTCTTCTAAAGCTATGGAAGTTTAGATTCGAAAAAGTATCTATTTTATCGTCTATAATGGAAGCTTTGGGCCATTTTCTTTGTAAATCTTCAATTACTTGAGCTTGTAAATTAAAGTAAATCTTTTTGTTAAGAGTTTGAAAGTTCCGAGAAACTGGAAAGTAATCATAGAACTCTTTGGTAACCTCAAAGCTACTGACTTGAATGCTAGGACCAATTAAGATCTTTTTTGGTTTGATAGAATCAATTATTTCGTGAGTATGAATTTTTTTCTGAACACCTCGCCAACCTGCATGAAGAAAGACCCCTCCAAGAGACCCTTCGATTAAAATTGGTAAACAATCTGCTGTATAAATTGCAATCGTTTTGTTTTGAATCTCAGAACTGTTCCAGATGAAACCATCTGCATTTGCACTTTTTTTATGTATTGGAACAATGACATTGCTATGGCATTGATTAAGAATCAAAATATCTTGAGGCTTTTGAGTTTGTACCCAAAAGTTTCCTAGATCTAATTTTTGTTCATAAATATTCATTGCTTTAAAAATGTTAGAACTTTCTGAAACATTTCTGGAGCGGGACTTTCAAAAGATAAGTCTTTGCCTGTCATTGGGTGAACTAGTGATAAAGCTTTTGCATGCAAAAAAGGATGAGTATAATCTCCCAGAATATCCCCTAGACCAACTAAAGACTTTATATGGTTTTTAGGGTTCCCATAAGTATGATCATTTAAAATGGGAGTTCGTTTTTGTTGAGATAAATGAACTCTAATTTGATGAGTTCTACCTGTCTCTAGTTTAAGGCTTACAAGGCTAGATTTATCAAACTCCTTAAGGACTTGATAGTGAGTTGTAGCTACTTTCCCATTCTTCACAAGTGAGCTCATTTTTTGTCTATTGCGTGGATCTCGTTTTATAAAAGTTTCAATAGTTTCTTTTTTTGGATGAAGTTTTCCATAAGTAAGAGCAATATATTCTCTTGATAAATCATGGGCCTTAAATAAATCAACTAAGGCAGCATGAGTTCTTTGTTCTTTTGCAACAACCATAACTCCTGATGTTCCTTTGTCTAGACGATGGACAATGCCTGGTCTTTCAATATTTCCTATTCCTTTGAGATCATCACAGTGAAATAATAGAGCATTAACGAGAGTATTATTCCAATGTCCAGGAGCTGGATGAACGACCATACCCGCTGGCTTATTTATAAATAATAAGAACTCATCTTCGTATAAAATTTCTAAGTCTATGTCTTGAGCAATAAG
Source organism: uncultured Bacteriovoracaceae bacterium (assembly GCA_938034385.1). Classification (GTDB taxonomy): domain Bacteria; phylum Bdellovibrionota; class Bacteriovoracia; order Bacteriovoracales; family Bacteriovoracaceae; genus JAHDHG01. The sequence goes on along the minus strand of CALHLC010000047.1, from coordinate 13,238 downwards.
TTCACTTTTTTCTGGCTCAGGAATTTTGACGATAATATTAGATCCAAGAGGTGGAAGCTTTTTTAAATTGATTTTCACCGAATCACAAGTGATATGATTTTTTTCAAATAAGTCTTTAATATAACTTCGGCTAAGATCTGGTAAATGCTTTTTCAAAAAAAGATCTAATCTTTTTAAATCGCGATCCTCTTCAGTGATTTTTAGTTCGTGAATTTCTATTGAGTTCATTTACGATAACTTAGCATTTCTATACTGCTTGAGTCTAGAAATATAAGCATCTGTGACTAGGTCTGGATTGAGTCTTAAGATTTTTGCGTATTGGAAAACAAAGCCTCTAGCATAAACTGTTGCTGGAAGCATATCAAATCGTTCTTGCTCTATAGAAATAAGGTAACTTTTTAATATATTTGTTAAATTTGCCATTCTATCAAGACTAACTTTTTTATACTCTCTTACAAATTGAAGGAATGGTCCAGAATACTCTATTTCTTGTTCTATTCTTATTTCATATTCATTATTAATTCTATAATCTAATTTAAACTTCTCTTTTGCTTCTAGTGGGTTCACATAAGCATTTTCTTTTTTTCCTGTTCTATTATTATCTAGAGAAAAATCAATCTCATTGGAGATATTTCTTATCTCATTATATTCCTTTCTTTTATCCTCGGAGCTTAGAACAAGATAGGCTTCTTCGATTAAATTTTTGTTTGATTCTATTTCATTTTCTGAAAAGATTGAATAGCCAGCAAGGTTATGATCATTAAATAGGCCTAAAGCACTAAAGTATGCACTTTCAATCATTTTAGGAGTTGCACTATGAGGTATATCTAGTAAATCATAATAGGTTGAGCTCATAATAATTCCTTTTGATATAACTTGGTCACGAGCTCTTTTAGCTCACTTGCACTATTTGAATTTGGGTATCTTTGAAGTAAAGATTTCTTTACTCTTATACTTTGCCATACAGCTGGGTCATAACTAATTTGTCCTAAGTAATTGACAGGAAATCCAAAATATTTTTTACATATTTTCTCAATAGAGTATCCAAGCTTTTCTTCTGAAAAACTTCTTACTTGATTCATAACCAAGTAGTAGTTCATTTTATCAAGTTCAACTTTTAGCTCATCATAAATTTGAGGATCTATTGATTTTATTTCATTTAAAACTTCGACCGGGCTCATAGATATATTAGTAATCTTACCTTGAGAGACCTTCTTTAATAAGTGAGAAATTTTATGGAAGTTCTCACTTAGTTGTACTGTTCTAAAAAAACAAGATTTTAGAAATCGATAAGTGTTTTCAATAGAAGTAGGCTCAGGAAGAGTCGCTAGAATTCCTACATCAGCACTAATAAAGAAATCTAAAGTATTTAAAGATGTTCCCGCACCAAGATCAAAAATAATGTAATCAGCATCAAGGTTTTTTAAATCGTGCAAAAAATTATTTTTATTAGAAGACTTTAAGTTTGCAATAGCTAATTCATCTTGGGCCCCACTAATAAGGCTTAAGTTTTCATGGTCAGTAGGAGTTAATATTTCTTTTATATCTAGAACTTTTTTGCTGAAATAATCACTTAAAGTATGCTCTGGTATCTTTTGACCAAGGCAAGTATGAAGGTTTGCACCTCCGAGATCTAAATCTATAGCAATAACTTTTGACCCCATTGCTGCGAGTTCGATGGCAATATTTGCACATAGGAAGCTTTTTCCTACGCCTCCTTTTCCACCACCAATTGCCCAAACCTTCTTATCTTCAAATAGGCTGAGTTTTAAGTTAAACTGACTGAGAATCTTGGTAGAACTTATAGATGTAAAATTTTCATGATGCGTCATGGTTGTTTCTTCCGTGATAAACTAGATTTCATTATGAAACCTTATTAAAGTATAAGGTTTAAAAGATTGTTTGGTAAAATATAGTTTAGCACAAGTCTGACTTTTTTACTCGGAATAGTGGGGAGCAATAAAGCTTTTGAAGAAAATGAAAACATTAAATCATAGATCAGATCTGCATTTATCAAGAAAGGCTTGGCATATAGGAACTGGATTATTTGCTTTATATACTTTCTATTTTTTAAATGTTCCTTTAAATGTCCTTGCTAAGTTTGGTATCTCGTTTGCCCTTGTTACGTTTTCTTTTGAGTTTTTACGGTTAAAGAGCAATTTTTTGAATACATTTTTTTTAAAAGTTGGTAGTAGATTGCTTAGGCAAGATGAAGCCGAGAAGGTTTCTGGGTTGCCATACTATGCAATGGGTGCAGGATTAAGCTTATTATTATTCCCAAAACATATCGCACTAATTTCGATTTTCTTTTTGGTCTTTGCTGACCCTTTTAGTTCGTTAATGGGTGTTTTATTTGGTAAGAATAAAATTTTACCAAATAAAAGTTTAGAAGGCTGCCTATCTTGTTGGTTAATTTGTTATTTTATTTGTCATCTTTACTTGAAGTCCTTGGGTATTGTAGGACTAAATGCATTTGTATTTAGCTTTATTGCTGGCTTTATGGGCGCTATTAGTGAATTAGTATCTTTTACTAAAATTAATGATAATTTATCCATACCATTACTCTCGGGTTTTTCAATGTATTGTCTCAACACTTTTTTCCAAATTTTTTAAGTTCATTAAATTTTCTTTAAATTGACTCATTGACCCACTTCTTTATATTCTTTTATCAGGAATTTAATTATTACAGACCAAGGAAGGATAAAAATGGAGTGGATTCAAAACTTTTTCGTACAGGGTGGACCATTCATGTACATAATTTTAGCAATATTTTTAATTGGAGTTGCATTTGTTTTAGAGCGGCTTATTAGATTAAAAAGTTTAGATATAAATTCTTCCAGTTTTATGAATGAAATTCAAAAACTAGTGTTATCAAATAATGTTAAGGAAGCTATTCAATATTGTTCGGGTTCTAAAGCGGCACTTCCTCAAATAATAAAAAGTGGTTTGAAAAGATCTTCTCAAGGGACTGATCAGATTCAAAATGCAATTGATGCCACTGCTTTAGATATGATTCCAAGAGCAGAGAAAAATTTAAGTCTATTAGGACTTTTGGCGAATGTATCAACCTTATTGGGACTTTTAGGTACAATCTTTGGACTAATTGCAGCTTTTGAAGCTGTTGGAGCCGCTGATCCTGCAGATAAGGCACGGGTTTTATCAGAGGGTATTTCTCAAGCCATGAATACAACTGCTGCAGGACTAATCTCTGCAATCATTTTAATGGTTTTTCATAATCTTCTATCATCAAGGGCCGGAAGAGTTATTTCGAATATTGATCAATATTCAGTGAAGTTACTTGATATTTTAGGAACAATGAAAGTTGTTGGAAGAGATTAAAAAGAATGTATTCCTTACCAAGTGCAAGAAGAAAAAAGCCAAAAGCTGATGGGTTAAACTTAACTCCCATCCTGGATGTTGTATTTGTTCTAATCTTTTTTCTTTTGTTTTCAGTTCAATTATTGAGAATTTATGAAATAGGATCAGATCTTCCGATTTATCAAGAACCTGCAGAAAGCACACCTCAACAAAAAAAGAAGAAGTTTGAATTAAAAGTGTATGTCAGTAATAAAAGTATTCGTTTTGTTAATTCTTTAAGTAGAAAAGAGTTAGAGCGATTTGAAACTGATTGGGGCAATGAAGAGTTTGAACAAAGTATAGAGCAAAAAATTCAAGAGATAAAAAATGAGCATCCAACAGAGAGGAGAGTTGTTATAGCTACTCATAAAAAAGTTACTTACAACAATCTAGTAATGATTCTGGATAAACTGCGAGGAGCAGACAGGATCTATGAAATGGGACTAGCTCAACAAGAAAAGAGAAGACAAGAGTTAGAAGATGAAGGCAAGAGAGCAGAAGAAATTGACGATATTTTAAATGAAGAAATCTTAGATGAGAGAAGAAGACTTTTAACTAAAAAATATCGGGAGCAAGGTAAAACTGACGAGGAAATTCTTGAATTAGTAACCGAAGTGAAAATAGGAAATTTATTTAACCAAATAATTTTTGAAGATTAGATTATGGCAAATAAACGATTTATTAGAAATAGAACTAGAAGAGCAAGTGCTGAGCCATTCGAATTAGAGATGAGTTCGCTCTTAGATATTCTTGTGATTTTATTAGTTTTTCTTTTGAAAAATTATTCAGTCGATGAGTTTGCTTTAAAAATTAACAAGGGTATTTCTATTCCTGATTCAATCTCGAAGACTCTAACAAGAAAAGGTATAACTATTCAGATGTCTAAGGACTTTGAAGTTTTCATTGAAGAAAAATTAATTACAACACTTGAAAATGATGGGCAGTGGTCAGATGAACAAGACGTATTAATTAAAAATGAATTATTAGCCTTGAAAGAAAATACAGAGCAAATTGAAATGCAATCCGATAAAGCTTCAGGATTTAACGGAATTATAAATCTGATCATGGATAGAGAGTTAAATTATGAGCATATTGATAAGCTAATGGATATTTCTGCGGACTCAGGTTATGAACAATTCAAATTTATAGTAATAGAGAGTTAATGAAAAAAATAGTAATACTCATTTTAATGTCTTTGAACTTTTACGCTCAGCCTAATATTGATGCGAAAATTTTATATATTTTGCAGAAAGAGAAAAAAGCAGCTGAAGTTTTAGTCGCAAAATCAAAAAATGCTAGAAACTATTATCGATTATATAATTCTCGAATAGAGATTCTTAAGTTTAAAGGTAAGAAGTTAAGGGAATTAAAGTTTAGAGATAAAAAATCGAGTGCTGTAAAAAGAGCTCTTGGTGATAACCTTGAGTACTTTAAAGAAACAAGAAAAATTGGGGACTTGATTTCAAAGAAGTATAAAAACTTTGAAAACGATGGGAAGTTTTATCTGTTGCATGGACTTATGATTGCAGAGTACCAGCCAATGGATATGAAAATCCCAGAGTATCTAAAAATAGGTGTAACAAAGATACAAGAAAGAGGGTTAAAGTCTGTTGCTGCAGGAAAGCTTGCTGATTATTATTACAATAATGCAAAATTTGATCCAGCTATTAAGTATTACTCAATGGCCCTAAAGATCGATAAAAACTCAGAATGGAAAGAGCGTTATTTGTATAACAGAGCTTGGTGTTATTTCAAAAAAGATCAATATGGTAAATCAGTATCAAATCTTTTGGAAATATTTAATAAAACAAAACAAAAAAATGCTCAAAATTACTTTTATATGCAGAGTCGAAAGAAGATTCCTGAATTTTATGTATTTGCAGGAAAACCAGATAGTGGTTTGAAATTTATTCTTAATAAAGGAGATGACAGTGTTGAATCTCTTACCGCCTTTGTTAAGTATGTTTATAGTAAAGGATTTTTTAAGCAATTTGATAATCATGTTAGACTTATCGAGTCACATCTAAAGTCAAAAAATAAAAAGAAAGACTTATTGCAATTTAGAGTTGATATGTTCAATCACTTAGTCGATTCGGAATTTAAGAAATCAAGAAAAGTAGTCATAAACCTTAGGGATCAAATCTTTAAATCTTATAAAACTGGCGGGCTTAATAAGGATCAAAAACTCGAGTTTAAACAAAAAAACATAGATCTTTTAAATAATAATATTAAATTTATTAATGATAAAAAGACTAAAGAAAAAGACGAATATTTTGCACCTATTCTAGAAGATACAATTAGTATAGTTAGAGTTCTAAAGCAAATGAGTCCAAAAGAAAGTGATGATTATGATTACAAATTAGCTCAAATCTATAATTCATTAAATCAAAAAGATAAAGCAATAAAGGTTTTCGAAAGATTATATAAAAGTTACAAAGTTAAAAAAGATAAGAAGAAAGATGCAGTTAAGATCTTAGAAGAAATTCTTGCTTATTATGATAAGAAAAACTCAAAGAAATCTACTATATCAGCAAAAGAACTCGCTTATTTTGATGACTACTTAAAGATTGGGACAGATAAAAAGATAAAAAAGACTATTTATCTAAGACTTTATGATAAAGCATTTAAGAAAAAAGATTATCCAAAAACGTTAGCAATAGCAGGTGATTTCTATAAAACTGATCCAAAAGATGTTAAGAAAACGAGTGCAATGATTTTGAACTTAATTGCAGTTAAAGAAGTAAATAATGACTCTAAGTTTTATGAAAAATTAAAAAGCTTCGTAAATACAAGGCCTAACCTTGCTTCTTCTTCAGAGTTGCAAAAAGCTTTGAGGGAAGGGTATAAACTAGTTTCAACTCAGAAGATTAATAGCTTGCTCGAAGGTAAAGATGGGCAAGATCTTGAAAAAGCAGATAAATTATATGCATTTTTTAAAGATAAAAAACTAGATTTAAACAATAGATTGATTTCAGGTTTTAATGCGAGTGTTTTATATAATAAGGCGGGAGCAAACGATAAAGCCTATAATGTTCTAAATGCTATTGTATCAGGAGCAACCCCAGAGTTGTATAAAGATTATTCTGCAAAAATAGAACAGCTTGCTAAAAAAGAACTTTTTCACGATGAAGACTTTTCCATGAAAGTTATGAAGAGATTGTTTACTCGTGACTGTAAAGATCAAAAAGAATCTAGAAATAGACATTTTGAATTAATCCAAGAGCTATTGTTTTCAAAAAGTTCTCATTCGAGACTAGTTAAGCTTTATAATGTTGGGAAGAAGTGTAATGTCTCAGCTTCGAGCTTAGATCTATTTAAAAAATTAAGTTTAGAGTACATAAATTGGAATAACCCTAATGAGGTGAAAGAGTTCACGCGTTTAGTAGTTGATAATAGAATTTACAATTCTCAAGACATTCAAAGTTTTACTGAACAATACTTGTTACATCTTATGAATAAGCTAGAAACAATTGAGCCAAAACAATTCCTTCGACCAATTAAAGACTTAGAAGAAAATTTATCGGCTTTTCAGGTTTCACAAAATTCGATTATTAAAACATATAAAACAATTACAACATTAGGTGCAAGCGAATTAGCTTATAATACTTCGGAACTTACTGATGAAAATGTGGCAGAAGTCGTGGAGAAAAATCTCGATTTATTTTCTAAAAGATTAAAAAAAGTAACAGATATAAATACTTCGATACCAGTACTTATCTTTTATAAGAAAATAGTAGAGAACACAGTGTTTTCCGACTTCTTGAATGTTTTCGATAATATAAAATTTAAAGAGGGATCAAGTAAAGCTGAACTTGCGGGACTAATCAAGGAAATCATTGATCCATTTAGGGCCAAACATCTTGTTGTAAGAAAAGCTGTTAATAGTAATTTAAATAAAAGAATTTCTTTAAGGTATAAATCGATGAGAGAGCCTAATTACGTAATCTATAGAGGAGAAAATTTTGAAAATTTTAGTTTCTAAATTGATGATTTTCTTCTTGTTAGCTTGTTCTTCTTCTGAGGATAAGCAAACCAGAAAGTCCCGAAGTAAGAGTGTTAAGCAATCTCTTGATGAAGAAAGTGATAACAGTACAAAGGTAGAAGACAATTGTGATTCAGGATCTAAAAGTGTTGATGTTGGTTCTATATTAAGCCTTGCTCAAAAATGTTTTGATGAAAAAAAGATCAAGAAATCATATTTCTTATATAAATCAGCTTTGAGTAATCCAAAAATGAAATCTTCTTTAAAGTATAAAGTTTTAAATAATTTAGGGGTAATACAAAGTTTATTAGGTCATGACTCTAGAAGTTACAGTTTGTTTGAAAAATCTACTTCCGGAAAAGTAAGTAAAATAAATGCAAATAATAAAATTCAGGCCCAAGTAAATAAAGGTGCTTACAAGCTAGATCCAAACCTTGTTCCTATTGTGACCAACTCAGAAAATCATGCTTTAAATGGAGCAGTTCATTTACATGAGAAAAACAAAGATGAAATGAGAAGCTCTTATAAAAAGACCATTAAGCAAGAAAGAGATTATACAAATTATCTTTTTGCTTTGAAGTCTCTTGGACTAAACAAAGAACTCGATAAAGAGATAAAAAAATCGAAGTGGCAATCGAGTAATATTAAAAACTTACAAAGGTAAAAAGTGAGTCAAGATTATTATTTTTTAAAACCAGTTGTTTCTGAATATCCGTCTATTATTCCTACTAATAGAGTAAAGGTTATTGGAAGAGCTGAAAGTAGTGATATCTTGGTTGATAATCATTTCTTGTCTTTTATACATGCATCAATTGTTAAAAAAGCCGATAGCATCATTCTTGTTGATTTAGGTAGTAGTAATGGAACATTTGTAAATGATCAAAGAATTAGTCGAGCTATCTTAGGAAATGGCGATAAAATTAAATTCGGTTCTGTCAGATACGAACTAGTTAAAGTTGAAACTAAAAAAGTAGTACCTAAATCTAAAGATCTGATAGAACCGCCTAGCACTAAAGAGTTATTAAATAGTACTAAAGTGGTAAATAATTTTTCTCACCAGCCAATTAAAGAGATTAAGCCAGTAGAAAAAAAGAGAGAGCAAGCTATTGAAGGAGAGTCAACTGAGGACTTTGTTAAAAGAAGCTTAGAGACTAAGGTTGATCATACTGTTGAGAATATAAATAAGGAAAGTGCACGAGACCATACACCTTTTATTAAATCTCAAGATCATCAAGACAGCACAAGGACATTAAATGAAAAAGCTGTCATGGAAAATATCTTTGAAGGTGAAGAAAGTCATCATGATCATAATATTAGACTAAAAGAAGAAAGCGATGGACGTGCAATCCTGGAATTGTTCCCGGAGTTTGAATTTACTGAGTTCATTTTTGAAGAAGATGTAAAACGAAAATCATTAAATTTTGCAGATAATAGACCATCGATTGAGTCAACTTTAACTTTTGGAAACTATATTCATGAAATTGATTATACAAATTCTAGTTATAGTAGTTTAAATTTAACTGCAGATGTTGAAAAAAAGAGTAATCCAAAAAATAAAATAATGGCAGTTCCTTTGGAAAGCTTTGGGCTTGATAAAGAAATTGTAACAATCAAGAAAGATAAGTTTTTTCTTAATGAAGTAGTAGGGCTTGAATATGAAGTCTATGATTCAGATGGGAGGCTTGAGAATCCATTTGAATTTGAAAAAAACATCCCTATCGAGGATGATCAGGTCATTAAGCTGCATAAAGATGTGATGAATCTTTATTTGAGAAAAACAAGAACACCTCCGAAAACTATCGCTCCTAAGTGGTACGAGCAAGACAAATTTTTATTTGGATTAATTTTTTCTTTTTCTCTTCTATGGGTTGGCTTAACTTTCTTATCAATATCGATTGGTTCCCTGGTAAAAGAAAAAAAGGATATTCCAGAAGAAATTGATAGAATTTTAATAAGAAAAAAAATTAAGCGTACCACAACAACTAGAGCACCAACAACAACAAGGCCAATAACAACAACTAGGCCACCAACAACTAGACCGCCAAGAACGACAAGACCTCCAACAACAAGGCCTCCAAGAACAACTAGACCTCAAGCAGTAGCTGCACCAAAGCCTAAACCAAAACCTAAGGCACCTGCACCACCAAGGAAAGTTGTTACACCTGTTACTATTCCTCAACCACCAAAGTTATCAGCAGCAGAGAAGCTAAAAAAAGCAAATTTAGGACGCTTTTCAAAGTTAAAAGGAAAATTTTCTAAACTTCTTAACAAGGTAAATAATGATACATCTGCAGTCAGCTATGATGATACACAAAGTACTGACTTATCTGCTAGTAGAGCTGGAAGTATTTCAGGAGCGAGTGTTGGAACGGTAAGAGCAAACAGTGCTGGTATCGGAGATATTGGAAAGTCACAAGGAAGTTTCGGAACTGGGTCTTCAATTAATAGTGGAGGGAAAGGCTTTGGAACAGGTGGAATTGGTGCAGTCGGAAATGGGACAGGAACAAAGACTGTTTTACTTGGAAGCTTAGATCCAAGATTGATTCAAAATATCTTAAGACAGCACATGCCTCAGTTTAGTTATTGTTACGAGCAAGAACTTGAGCGAATCTCTAAGAAACTAGGAACAACTTTAGAGTTACGCTTTACAATCACAGGTCAAGGTAGAGTTCAATCTCCTAATATAAAATCCAGAGCTTTTAATTTAACATCCAAAGGCTTAACATGTTTTAATACAGTGTTACTTGGAATTCAATTTCCAAAGCCTAAAGGTGGCGGGATTGTAAAAGTAAAGCAACCTTTAAATATGGAACCAAAGTTTTAATATGATAAAAAAAATACTAATTCTTTTTATTTTCCAAATCTTGTCGATAAACTCATATGCAAGTTATAGAAAAGCAGCCAAAGCAGTTGCTGAAAAACAATATTTTGTAGCTTCAGTATATCTAAAGAGAGGAATTGGAAGAACAAGTGGGAAAAAGATAGCTTCTTTAATGGAAAAGATTGTTCCTAAAACAGGAATTTATGCTTTTCTTGATTTATCTATTAAAGATTTAGATAAAATGGGATCTTCTCCTGTAGTAAATTATGTAAAAGCAAAGAAAATGTTTTTCTTAAAAAAAGATAAACAAGCAATTAAATATTTTTCAAAAGTATCTAAGGGTAGTAATTTTTATCTACAATCTTTACTTAACTTAGCTTCTCTTTATGAGATTAACGGCAAAGTTTCTAAGGCCATAAAACTTGCAAAAAAATGTGTAAGGGTTGCTTCGAGAGGCGGAAGGGTTAGTCCAGCAAGAGTAAAGAGAGTTTCTGCAGCCTTTAGAGCTTATATACATGACACTTGCGAAATCTTAATTCCTAGAGCTTATTATAAGCAAGGAAAAATAAAAAAAGCAGTTGCTCATTTTAAAAGAATTGATTCAAGATCTTATCAATTCCCTCATCTTTTATTTGATTCTTCATGGCCATATTTTAGATTGAAAAATTATAATAGAGCTGTTGGTCGAAATCTAACATTCCAAGCTCCAATCTTAGATAATTACTTTCTTCCTGAATCTGAATTTGTAAAAGCAATTACTTATCTTAGATTGTGTGATTACGATGAAACTATTAATATTATTAAAAACTTTGATAAAAATGTTCGAAAAAAGTTGCAGAATTTTCAGAAAAGTTTTGACCTCAAAACCAATAGATCTTTTCCATTCCTTGACTATATGAAAACCAGGAAAAAGAAGAAGAAAAAGTTCAAGAAAGATTTTATTAGTAAAATGTACGATGTCTTAGCAATGAAACCTGGGATTAAAATTTTAGAATATCATTATAAAATCCTTAAGAAAGAAGAGAAAAAGACAAATCTTTCGGATAAACGAGCTTTCAAGTCTGCTAAGGCTGACTTCGTAAAATTTTATAATATGTATATTAAAGTAAAGTTTGTTGGATACGCTAAGGAAATTATTAGAGTCAGTAATATCATGAGTGAAATGGAATTAGATATCTATACTTTTTTGAAAAATGAGCTTTATGATAAGAAGAATAAGAAGAAAAAGAGAAGAAGAAGCTCTAAGGAATTAGTATATAATTATAAAAGAAAAAGAAATCAGCATATTTATAACTTTGCAGGAGAGTTCTGGGCCGACGAGCTTGGGAATTATATTCCTCTGCTAGAGAGTTCATGCAAAGGGAAGAAGTCAGCGTTTTGAAATATTTATTAATACTTATGTTTTTATCAGGAACTTTATATTCTCAGAAAGGAGAAGATAAAATTGAATACAAATATAAAAAAGAAGAATATTTTGACTTTGATGCTCTAGAAGTTCAAGGGCAATTACTCTCTCCAGGAGACCTAACTAGTAATGCTGATAAAAGAGTAAAATTTCAAATCAAAAATTTTATAAGAAAAGATTTTGATGATTATATTAGGGAGGATTTAATTGATATCCACTAAAAAACTGTCACTGTTGGTAATATTTCTCATATCCATGAATACGTTCGCTGGATTGAAAGACGTCTATAAATATAGATGGTTAGATCCTAAAAAAGAAGTTTTTGTACTTCAAGATAAAATGCATGAAAACGAAGGTCGATTCTTTATAAGTGCTGGGTTTCTGGATCATAAGTTATCTGAGTTTCAAAGCGTCACGGGTATAAATGGAACTGCAGGATATTACTTTTCAGAAGAGTGGGCAGTTGAAGGTTTTTACAATCATTATATGAACTCTAATAATGGTGCGTATAAAGCCGTTTTAACTCAGACTAATACTGGAGGGGGAGGAACAACTAATATTGTACTACCTCACGTTGTAAGGTGGGATAACATGATGGGGTTAAATGTTTTATACACTCCATTTTATGGAAAAATTAATACTTTCAATTTAATTTTTTATATAGACTTAGGCTTTGGTCTTGGAGCTTCATGGAATAAGTATTCACACAATACCGCGGCAACTCAAGCAAACTTAAAAAAGGATGCTTATGAGTCTGATTCAACAATATCATATAATTGGAAGTTTCAATTCAAATGGCATATTACAAAAACTATTAAATTTAAGTTTGATTTTGTAAATTACCTAGCAACTATTCCTTCTCTTGATTTTAATGGCTTTCAAGCCGGAGGAACAGGATCACATACTGAAAGCACAGAGTTTGTTAGAAGTTATGACTTATTAGCATCTATAGGATTTATGTTTTAAGTTTTTCTAAAATCTTTTTGGTAATAGAAGGCAAGACATATTGATCAATTCTCTCATTTAAAGTGGCTAGCTCTCTTACAAGAGAAGAGCTGATTGTAGCAAAGTGAGGTTTTGAGAACATGCAAATTGTTTCAACTCCTTTATCAATTCCTCTATTACCTGCTGCTAATTCAAGTTCTTTGTGAAAGTCAGAAGTATTACGTAATCCTCTTAAGAGAAAGTTTGCACCTTTATCATTCGCATATCTAACCATCGCTCCATCATGAGAGTCGACAGTGACATTACTCAATTTATAGTATTCTACGTACCCTTGCATCATTTCTGTTCTTTCAAGGTTAGTGAAAATGGGTGTCTTTAGACTATTTTTTGCTGCAACCCAATAGACATGATCAAATTTATGAGCTGCTCGCATCATGATATCCGCATGACCCCATGTAGGAGGACTAGCACTTATTGGATAGACGATAATTTTTTTATTTTTATTCTTTTCATTTCCCATTTAGTCATTAATATTTCATCTGAAAGAAAAGATCAAAATAATTTAATTTATCAATGACATCTTAAAATTTATTGATAATAATGGGACTGCAAATTAAAGGAGTTTACGAATGAGAAAGTTCACGCACATAGCTGCACTAATTAAATCAAAAAGGTTGTCTCACCCACAAGGTTTATCACAATCTGATTTATCCCACTTACTAGGTTAC
>CALHLC010000046.1 GCA_938034385.1 uncultured Bacteriovoracaceae bacterium | reverse complement strand
GGTGTATCACTATAATCACTATAGGCCTCATAGTTCATTGAATTACAGGCCACCTGCACCCAAAGCTAAAATTATAAAAATAGAAAAAAGCTATGTTAAACCGAGTTTGATAGTGGTATGAAATAAGGGGGAAAGGTCAATACTATTAGCTTTGGTAGAGGTGGTCTGAACTTCAAAAAGAAATGGGGGGAACACAAGCTCCAGTTTGGATCCGAGATGTTTCGAGATCGCCCAGGATTTCCACTCATAAAGCTAAAAAGCAAAGACTTAGATTACAAAAACACAAGAGAATCTACTTGGGGGCTTTACCTCAGTCATGAATATAAAAAGAAGTTTGAACACAGATACATTAAATTTAAAAGTTCATTTCATAAAGACTTAAATGAGCATCATGGCAATTACTTTAACTTGGATGCTTCAGCTTCATTTATTCCACTTGTCTCTATAGGTATAGGAGCAGGATTTGGTGACCTGAAAAACAATTCTTATGTCTATGGGAATGGTGCAGTTGGTGGTCTAGCTCACCTTGATTACAAAGCAGGACTATTCATCCCATTCCTTCCTCTTGGTGGTATCATGATTATGAACTATACGAGGAGCCAAATTACCCAAGGCGAAAATGTTATGAGTTCTTATATTCGTGGAAAAAAAAGTAATTCAAAATATAGTTTAGTTGCCATTTGGCTACTTTAGAAAGTTTTGATGAATAAAAAAACCACAACTTAGAAAGATAAAGCCAAGTATATAGCAAGTCCAAAAACCGATATTCAATTTCTCTGAAAACAAAAATGGAATAAAGAAAGTGAGACTCAAGGGGATGGCATAAAAGATACTCTTGGCATATTCAACACTCTTGTAACTATCTTTATAATCCGTATAAGAAAATGCTAACGCCAACATACTAATGAGAGGTAGTGCCGTTAAAAAACCTGCTAGAGATGTTTTCTTTCCAGACAACCATGAAACAAAAGCAATGATACTACTTGAAATTAAAATTTTAAGAATTGTTTGACTCATAATATAGATCTACGATCATAGAGACCGTAGATCCTTTAATAAATTATTTTAATTGCTTGTTAACAATTTTCTTCGTTACTAGTTTCGCATCTTTTCTAACCTGTAAAAGAAACTTAGTGAAATCTTCTGCAAGCTTGTATGATTTACTTCCAAGCTTTTTAGGAGTTCTAGAGTTAATTAAAAATTTACTTAATTGATAAAAAACATTTCCACCTCTATTTCTAGAACTAAAGTGCTTTTCAATATTTTTAATTAAAGTAGGGTTTTTAGCTCTATGATATTTTGAAATTAGTGATCCTAATTTTCTAAATTCTTTCTTAGTTATATTAATCCCACTTCTTTTACAGTGCTCAGGGTTAACACTTGAGCTAAATTGCCAATAGTCATACATGAAAGCCTGTCTACTCTTTGAAAGATCTCTTTCAGAACAACCTGGACCTTGATTGATGACTGTATCTGTAAACATTAACTTCGAAGGATCTCGAGGGTCTTTATAAAATAGTGCAATCTCGTTTTGCCCAGCATGAAATGCTCCTAAAAGAGTAACTTCTAATAAAGCTGCATCCCAATGAAGGCTTACCTTATTATCCATTAAATTTCTTGCTTGTTCAGCAGTATAAACAGCTAAGAAGTCAGTTAATAAATCTTGGCCATGATCTTCTATTAAATTATACGTCTCTGTATCATTATTCGTTAAAGTCGTTAATAATGTATAATAAAAAGTCTGAATATTTTCAGGATAATCTTTTGTATAAGCTTCAAGATCTTTTAAGTAATTTTTATCTGAAGCATCGTTTGCGTTTCTCGTAGGTCCTTCAGCAAAACTTCTACCAGTCTGTTTATCTTTTCTTTCAGAACCTGTTCCATAATGAATATTATAAGCATAATTATTTTCATAAAGCTTCATAATCATTCCACCACAACTAGCAAGACCAATAGTCGTTGATAGTTTGTACTTATTCACTCCTCTTTGAACTGAAGAGATCATATCTGGAAGTGTATATAAATTAGCTGTTTTACCCTCAAGTTTTTTCACAATTTTCTTTAAGCTTTTTCTATTAAGTGCTTTTCCTACTTGCCATTGAACTTTAGAGTCCATTTGCTCAACTCGGGCCATCACTGTATCAGCGTCTGCTATTTCATATCCATTTATTGCATAATCATCTAGTAGTGGCTTACCTACATTTTCCATAAAACTAAGAAATGTTCTGCCTTTGTAGTCAGAAAAATCGATAACATTGTCACACCCTAAATTTCCAGCTGTCAGTAATTGAGAAAATGACAAAGTGGAAAAAAGTAGTACGCATAAACTTAAAACTTTCATAAAACTCCTTGATTAGTTCAGATAAATAATAGTTTTTTGTACTTATTTTTTGTTTAGTTGGGAAGAGTTAAATATTAGATGCCCTTTAATACAGTAAAATAGTGAAATTTTTACCAACTAATCTCTTGCTCATCGCGGTAAAAGCGTCCCGAATGACTTGGTTTGTCTCTATTTATAAGCCAGATAGCAGTTTTAGCACCCTCTTCAGGAGTTCTTGGTGCTTCAGATCCTCCCATTCTAGTATGAACCCATCCAGGACACATCGAATTTATTTCTATAGAGGCAGGGAGCTCTTTTGAAAGAGTGAGAGTTAATGCATTAAGTGCCGCTTTTGATAAAGAATAAGAAAATGGTCCAGTCAATCCATCTTCAAACTGTCCCCAACCTGAGGACATATTTACAATTTTTCCATATGAATTTTTAATCATGTTTGGAGCTAGAACCTTAATAAGTTTATAAGCCGCTAAGAGGTTAATTTGTAACACTTCATCAAACCTAGCATCACTTATACTAAGAGCACTATCTTCATATAAAATCCCGGCATTATTAACTAATACATCAATTTGAGGATATAGAGTCAAAATCTCTTGCAAGCATTTATCTAGTCCGCTCATAGAAGATAGATCTAAATGCAAGGCCTGGATATTTTTAAAACTACTTGCAATCTCATTACCCATTTTGAGATCTCTACATCCTAAAAGAATAAGATCTTTCTGGTTAGAAGTTGCAAGTCCTGTAGCAATGGCCTTTCCTATTCCACGGTTAGCACCGGTGACAAGGATAGTCCTAGTTTTACTACTCATTTATCTAAAACGCTTCGTCGTCTAGAGCTTCTTCTACTTTCTTTTTCTTCTTAACTATTTTTTTTTCTTCTTCTTCTATTTGTTCTTGAGCTTCAGCTTTTGCTTCATTTACTGCTTCATCAAGATCTTCGGATAAGTCAATGTCACTTGCTCCTCCGCCGCCACCGCCACCAGAAGCATATGAGATTTGAAAAGTAGTAAGAAGGGCTAATAATAAAATTACATTTTTCATCGTTTTCCTTTATAAATTATAAGTCAGCTTGGAACTAATTATATTAGAATCAAAGCTCCCACCATAAGATCCATTCTCAGAATCAAGATAAGTATAGTTTAGATTAAAATCAAATGAACTATCTAGTACTTTATATAATTTATAGTCCAATGAGATCGTTGTCATTTTATCTTTTCTTATATCTCTTTTATCATTACTGAAGTCCAGAGAACTTAAATAATCATTTCTTGTTAATCCATAATCAAGAGTTAAATTATGATTTGTTAAAAAGTTCAAGGAATACCCTAGTGCCAATTTTGTTCCATCATAACTTCTACCACCAAAAACTAAATCCTTTTGATTCACAATCCCATAAGAAGAAGAGAAGCTTCCTAAAGATGTAGAAATAGTTAACTTTGGTAAGAAAGAAAACTTCTCAATGATATCTCTTGGGACAGAACCTGACGAAGCAAAGAAACCATCACTATCAAGAGCTGATCTGTTTTTAAAAAATGACTTAGAATATGAGGTAGGAGTTTCTAAAGTCGCTATCTTCCCTATTTTAAACTGATTGTTTAACTTTACATTTCTTTGTAATGAATCATTTTCTTCTCCGGCGACAACATCATAGCTCGAATAATCTTCACTGAAATCTAATAAGCTAGCACCTAGATCCAAGCTTACTTTCCAGTTCTTAGTAAGTTTAGAAGATATAAACATTGTTCCTGAATAATTTAAATGATCATTTTCAATAGAGCTCACTTCTTTAACTCCACTTTCATTTCTATACTCAAAAGATTGTGACTGATTTGCTCCTAGATAAAGTAAATGACCTACTTGCCACTTTTTACTTATAGGTACTACCCCAACAAGACTGTTTGAAATTGAATATTCATCTCGAATATAATCATCACTCACATTACTAAAGTAGCGCATAACTCCATCAGCTTTAAGTGTATTTATCAAAATATATTTCTTCATCGGCTTAAAAAGCATTTTTGTTTTAAGCCCCAGACTGGTCTTTAAGATCCCATCATTTGGATCTTGTAATTGATCACTTAAGATTTTCTCATTCATTTGAAAGATGTTTGAGTCCGTTTTAGGGCCTATCGAAAAAGACATCCCTTTAACCCACTTAGGTAACTTCATCTCGCTAATAGAAGTAGAAAAGCTGTTTACTGAATATCCTAAAATTAAAAAAGTTATTACTATATATTTCATTTTTATCCTTCTTAAATCTGGTTTAGATCCCAATTATATTCAATATCTACTTTCAAGATTTTTGCACTATTGAAAGTTCCAGGAAAGTAACGTGCAATGAAATCTTTATGGTTACTTACAGAAGGTAGATCGCTTGAACTATGATTGTTAAAGTCATCTTTGTACCATTCAAACAATTTTATTAAACTATAGTGACTGCTTTTTTCTTGAATAATTCGTGGTAATGCAAAAGATTTTTTAGTAATATCTGTTAACTGCTCTTCAAGAGTCTCAGCTTTATAAACCTTATCTAGTAAAATAGGACAGCCTTTTGCTCCACAAATTAGAGCGAAGTGTAACCTTGCATCAGTAAGGTTGCCATTTGGATTCCCAAGTTTTGTTTTTAAAACTTTTGCAAGTTTTGTCTTCTCTAAATAATCTAAAGACATATTCTGTCCTGCAAGATTAATAAAGTTTACTTTAAAAACTTCTTCACCAGGCGTGGCTTCAAAAATTTGTTTTATTGGATATTTACGAGCAATAAGATCAATAACAAAGAAATTATATGCATTTGTTATAAATGCAATTTTCTCATCAAGATTTAATCCTTCATAAGTGTCTGATCCAAAATAATTTATGATTTCAGTTCTCAAGGAAAGAGTTTGTGCATCTTTTTTCTTAAGATCATTGGAGTATGCTTTATACTTAATACGTGTGTCGTACTTACCTGGTAAGATAACGACATACTTATCTAAGAATTCTTGAAAAGTTTCATCAAACCCTACTGGATCTAGGTCTGTATCTGTCCTTGGAACCTCTCTTGGAGGAGGAGCAGATGCACCCTGAGCTTGAATTGCTCCAAAGTCTTTAGGTTGATCTTGATAGCCAGAACAAGCTGCTAAAAAAACAAATACTGCAAAAATAATTTTCATGATACTCCTGTATTCAGTGCCCCCACTTTATACCCTTATATTCGTAAAATTATTAACAATTGTTACAGTTGAAAAGATTTACTTATTCGTCTTAACGCTTCGGATCACTTCTTCGGCGAATCATTAAGCTTCCATCCATATTTATTCCACTTTACTCGAAATTTTGCCAGATCTTTCACGCCCGGCTTTAGAGTTTGAATAAATTTCTTATATGATCCAAATTTCTCTTTAAAATCTCCTCCGTACCACAGGAAAATCTTTGAAAGTCTCATTGTTTTTTCTTGGATATTATAACTATTTTTCTTGTCATTATTTATAAACTTCAATGACATTTTTTGAAGAAGGCTTTCAAGATTAGACTCCGTGAAAGCTTCATCTGCTAGTGAAGGACATCCCATTGATGCACAATTCACAGCAAAGTGAATCCTTGGCTCTTTAAACTTCTTTCTAATAGTTCCATGTTCTATATCATCTAAAGTCATGACCTTATCAAATAGCTTGATAAACTTCTTCTTCCATGGAGAGCTTAATAAACTTCCAAGATCTTTAATTGATTCTAGCGGATAATTATCAATAATAAGTTTTAATGTATAAGCATTATATGCGTTGATCCAAAAACTAAGCTTTTGATTTTGATTAAAATTTGAAAATTCGCTTTTCGATAAGCTCTCTAAGCCTTTTAAATAAGTATCAAATTCTGCTCTATCTTCTTTTAATTCTTGATACTTAACCAAAGTACTAATCTCTCCAGGAACTAAAAACTTTTTTAACACTTTTGTTAACAGAGTATGATTATGATCAAAGCTATTAGCAGTTTGAACGTGTGCTATTTTAGCATTCATGTTTCCTGAGCTTTGAGCCCCTAGGCATCCAAAGAAACTAATAAGTGTAACTAATTTAAAAATATTCATGATCTTCTCCATTTATGAAACTTTTGTAATAAATCCATTTGCCACTTTTTTATCTGTGATCTTTTCCATTCTCCAGCTGCATACTTATTTCCTTCACCAAAGCTTGGATATGCATGGATGGTACCTAAAATTTTATTTAAACCCAAATTATATTTTATGGCCGTGACAAACTCTATAATCATAGTACTGGCTTGAGGACCAACAATCGTTGCTCCTATAATTTTATCTTTACCTTTTTGAGTTAAGACTTTTACAAACCCATAATCTGCATCTTCTGCAATAGCTCTATCCAGATCGTCCAATTCGTATTTAGTCACATCAAACTCAACTCCCTCTTGTGCTGCACTTAACTCTGTATGACCAACAGTAGCAACTTCAGGGTCTGTGTAGGTGGCCCAAGGAGTTGCTTTATAATGGACCTTGAACTTTTTAAATGTTCCAAAAAGACCATTTACGGCGCAAAACCAAGCTTGATGAGCTGCCATATGAGTCAATTGATAAGGACCAGCAACATCTCCACAAGCAAAAATATTTTTATACTTTGTAGTTCTTAAATATTGATCAACCTTAATTGTTCCGTTTTTATTAAGCTCTACGCCTAACTCTTCCAATCCAAAGCCACTAATATTGGGTCTTCTCCCAATAGCTAATAACACTTTATCAAATTCAATAAGCTCAGTTTGTCCATTCTTGGAAATATGAGCAAAGAATTTACTATCTTTTTTTTCAAATCTTTCTAAATTAGTAGAAGTTAAAATATTTATTCCATCTTTTTCTAAGTGCTTTGTTACCTCTTGGGCCACATCTTCATCTTCCTTGGCCATAATCCTTGGTGCTCTCTCTACAACTGTCACTTCACTTCCAAGGTTTTGAAATGATTGAGCCATTTCTAAGCCAATTGGGCCACCACCTACAATTAAGAATTTTTTAGGTAACTCTTTTAATTCCCAAAGCGTATCGGAGATTAAATATGGAACGTCATTAAGACCAGTAATAGGTGGAACAAATGGTCTTGCACCAGTTGCTATAGTTATATTTTTAGTGGTCAGAACCTTTCCGTTTACTTCAACTTCCCAAGGTGAAAGGATTTTTGCTTCTCCTTGTATACAATCAACACCTAGATTCGTGTATCTTTCTACCGAATCATGTGGTTCTATCTTTTCAATTACTTTATGAACTCTTTTCATGACTTCATCAAAATCAAGCTTTACTTCAAGATCTTTAAGTCCATACTTACTGGCTTGTCTGATAGTCTTTGCAATTTTGGCACTTTTTAAAATAGCTTTGGAAGGAACGCAACCTGTATTAAGACAATCTCCCCCCATTTTATGTTTTTCAATAAGAGCAACTTTTGCTTTGACAGCAGCACCTATATAACTGGTTACCAAACCACCGGCTCCAGCTCCAATACTGATCATATTATAATCAAAGCTCTTTGGTTTTTTTCTATTGCTCATTAACGACACTCGCTTTTCCAAAAGATTTCATTAAAAACTTTACTAAGATTGGAAAACAAGCAAGAAGTATAAATGATCCTATTAAAGTCGGAGACATAATATCTTTTAAACTATTTATCTTCCCTAGTTCTGATCCAGCGTTAACATAAACGGCTGTTCCAGGTAGCATCCCTATTTGACTAACAATATAGTAAATAGAAGTTTTTATTGGAGTTAACCCCATTAATAAATTTACTAGAAAAAACGGAAATACTGGTTGCAACCTAAGAGTTAAGAGATAACTGGCTCCATCTTTTTTTATACCATCATTGATTGCTTTTAATTTATCGCCATATTTACTTTGAATAGAATCTCTAAAAACTAGCCTAGATAATAAGAAGGCAACAGTCGCTCCAATGGTACTAGCAAATGAAACAATAATAATTCCTTGTATCACACCAAACAATGCTCCTGAAGTCAATGTTAAAACAGTTGCTCCTCCCGGAAATAAAACAGTTGCTCCAATATAAACAAGAGAAAAAATCAAGATCGTCTTTAAAGTATTTTGAGAATAATAATCTTTGAAAGAATCTAAGTTCTCCTTAATATAATCAAGACTCAAATATTTTGTATATCCTGATTGGTAAAGAAAAAATATTGCAATAGCAACGAGACTTAAAATACTTACTTTTTTAATATTCATAATTTTTCCTTAAAAAGTAATATTGGGCACATGCAACAATTAAAGTATAAGACGCAAGAGGAATGAAGTGAGAAGTCCAAATATGTTTTGGAGTGATACAACACCCAATGGCCATCAACATCATCGGTAAAATAGCTGCAGCAAGAGTAGTAAAGATAACTGTAGATTTTAAGTTTATTAAAACACCTTTACTAATTCTCCAGTATAGAAATAATTGAATTGCACCAGCATAAAAGAGTACTTCTTTTGAGCAATGAAACACCCTATTTAACATTGGGGCATAATTATTAGGAATAAAGAAATATCTAATCCCTAGACTCGTAAGAAAAACTAATGAGCAAATATAGAAAACCTTAATTGGTAAATGAATTGAATTTCCAGGAATAGATGAATTAAAAGAAATTATTAATAGAGAGAAAAATGCAATAAGTGTAGATAAGAGCTCTAAGGTCTGAAGGTTAAACCCATAGTCTTCTGATATTGATCGTAATCCTCCACCTAAATTGATTAAAAATAAAACTCCTATAAATGATAAGACTCCAAATAAAAATGCTCGCCTATTGGCATTTGGTAAACTTGCGACCTTAGAGTGATTCTTGGCCAGCGATTTAATAAAATCTTGATCCTTCATTTTAACTCCTTCATAAGTACTTCGAGTTTTTGTATTCCTCGAGAGACTCTAGTCCGTAGAGCATTTTCTTTGATATTTAATATTTGAGCAGCTTCTTTTGTGGAATGACCTTTAATTTTAGTTAAAACTATAGGCTCAATAAACTTTTCTGGTAATTGCTCTATCATATCAATCATCTCAAAATCTATATTCGCCTCAACTCCAGGAATTGTTACATGTTCACTATCAATATTTACTTCTTTATCTTTAGTTCTATTTTTCTTTCTATAATAATCAGCAATTTTAAAGTCAATAATAGCATTCACCCATGGACTTAAGTCTTTACTGACATCAAAAGTCTTTAAGGACTTATATATTGCCATTAGAGCATTTTGCTTAACATCTTCATGGTCTTCCTTTCTTTGAATTTTATTATAAATTCGAGCATTAATTTTAGGTATTAAGCTCAGAAGAAATTGCTCACATGCCAGCTGATCACCTGCAAGTGTCTTTATTATAAGATCTTTTAAGTTCGTATTTTTCATATTCCTCTTTCCAATATTTTCAAGTAATTGATGGATATATAAAGAGAACATGGCAGAGCTAAATAATCAAGGTTTTCACTTCGTCAAATCCTTCTGAAATGTTACACATTTTCTTAAAATATTTTTTTCCTGACAATCTTCTTACAAATCAATTTTGTAACAAATTTATTCAAAGTGACTAATAAGTTTATATCACGATAAAGATGGACTTTATCAAAAAAGGAATAAAAATGAGAAAGTTAATTTATGCGAGTACTTTTCTAGGACTACTAATTTCGAGCCTAAATTCTATGGCTGCACCAAAGTGGGCCAAGAAAGGTGATACTTTAGAAAAGTGTAAAGGTATTGCTAAGAAAGGGATGAATGATTGCGGAGCAAATGGACATGACTGTGGTGGAAAAGCTCTAAAAGATAACGATCCTAATGAATGGGTTTACGTTCCTAAAGGTGTTTGTTTAAAGATCGCTGGAGCAAAAATCTATAAGACTAAAAAAATCTAGTGAATCATACTAACACTATTCAAGGCGTTGGTTGTAACCTTCGTCTTGAGTTTATTGATGACTTTTTAAGTCAAAAGCCTAATGTTGATTTCTTAGAAATCATAGTCGAAAATTGGTTTGATGATGGCTCTCATCATAAAAAGCTAGAACAACTAAGACAAGACTACCCTCTATCTTTTCATTGCGTAGGAATGAATATTGCTGGAATAGATTCAATTAATTATGATTATTTGAAGAAGGTAAATAATTTAAAAAACAAATATCAACCTTTCCATCTCTCAGATCATTTATGCTTACAGGCCCATCAAAAAATTCACTATCATGACCTCCTTCCCTTCCCTATGAATAAAGAAAGTCTACTCTCCATTACCTCTAGAATAAATAAAATTCAAGATTACTTAAAAGCTTCAATTTTAGTTGAAAATCTCTCTTCTTATGTGGAATTTGAGGAGTCTACCTTTAGTGAGGTTCAATTTATTAATCAAATATGTAAAACAACTGGTTGTTTTAGTCTATTAGACATTAATAATATTTGGGTTAATGAAAAAAACCTAGGACTCAAATCAATTGATTATTTAAAACAATTAAACTTTCAGTATGTTAAAGAAATTCATTTAGCTAGTGCTGAGAGCTTTGATGGACATTGGATAGATACACATGGAGGAGCTCTAAGAGAAGATGTTCTATCACTTTTAACCTCTGAAAAAAGCAATTTAAAAAACATCCCTACTATTTTCGAACAAGATTCTAATCTAGTAGACCTTTCATCTCTTCTTATAGAGGTTGAAAAAATCAAAGGCGTTATGTGTGAATAAATCAATTATCGAGAAGTTTTTAGAGGAAATTCGATCCTCAAAGAGATCACACATTCAAGACCATAAATACTATAGGGGCCTCATTGCTTATAAAAATAATTATCTCTTCTCACATATAAAATCTCTACAAAATAATAATCCAGAAGTTTTTGAAGACTTAGGTGAAAATAACTTTCGATATGTCGCAAAACTATATATCGAGAAAAATCCCTCAAGGAATCCAAACTTTAATGATTATGGGGCTGATTTTTTAAGTTTTATAAGTTCGTTAAGCCTAGATTGAATCTATATGAATACACGTTTTATTAGCAAACTCACTGAGATCTACTCCATCAACTGATTGATGTACCCACTCTAAGGTATTATTATCTAAATCTTTATGACAAACAAATTCTACTTCTTTAAAATTACCTTCTGACTCACAAACCTTAACAACTTTGTTTTTAAATCTCTTCTCTAACTTACTAGCTAATTCAGCTTGACCATCACAATTATTTACAAATCCACTTAGTTCAAATGGGCATCCTTCAGGAGCAGATCCTTTGATTTTAGGACACTTATCTTCTGCACCTTTAAACCCATCAGAATCTAAGTCTTGTTCAGGATCAAGACTTGCACAAATATGTGGAAGTTCAGTTGAACCATAAAAGCTAATGACTTCATCAATATTTATATTCTTATCAGATTTTTGATAAACTCTAGCAATGTGAGAGTTTCCAAATACGGCTCCTACAGAACCTTCTGTGAGCTCACTTTCATCTATTACTAGTGCTTTACTATGAGAAGTTACAAAGCTTCCGTTGGACTGAAAAACAAATTGGTTACCACCAAATTTTTGATTGAATTCTTCATAAGCATTGGCAATGATCTCTCTACATTCATCTGAATCAATTGGCTCAGCTCCTAAGCTAGGAACAAGTGTTACTTTTCCTGGAGCAATAACTTTTAATTCATAGGTTCCGTCAGTATGTTTAACCTTTGTAATAGGCTTTGAATAATCGATAGATTC
This sequence comes from uncultured Bacteriovoracaceae bacterium, assembly GCA_938034385.1. Lineage (GTDB taxonomy): Bacteria > Bdellovibrionota > Bacteriovoracia > Bacteriovoracales > Bacteriovoracaceae > JAHDHG01. Next base: position 38,003 of record CALHLC010000046.1, on the reverse strand, counting down.
TTCAACCTTTCTAAAAGTTACATTTCTTATTGTTTTTTTATCCTCAGCAATGATGATGACCTGCATTTTATCATTACTAATATAAGATCCTGGAATCAAACTATCTATATGGATAAGCTTGGCCCAAGATGGCTCCGTTAATTTTGTAGTTGGAGTCTTTGCTTGCACAGCAGTTAAGTTTGTTTCTTTTTTACATCCAACACTAAAAAGCATCATTGTTAAAACTAGTAAAATCCTCATAAACGTTCCTCATTTTAGTTTCTAACATCATTTTAACATATTTTAGATTTTTTCTAGAAAGAGGAGAATTTTCATACCTGAGATAATTAGACCGGCAATAAAACCGGTCTAAAAATTTAAAAATAACTTTATTGTGATTAGAGATTAGCTCTCTATTCCATGATCATGCTCGTCTTGCCACTTCTCTAACTCATCAAAGTTACCAAGAGCAGCCATTTTCGCTTGTTTGGGCCATGATCCAGGGTTAGCCATTTGAAATCGTGATCCTGCTGCTTTTAAATACTCTTTAATTGTCTCAGGGGATGAATCTGCCAAATCCCACCAAGTCTTAATTCCATTAGCTTGCAGAATCTCTGAAATTTTTGGGCCTATTCCTTCCACAATTTTTAAGTCGTTTAATTTAACTCCCGCCGGAAGATTTATAGGATCTTTACGTTCAGAAAAACTGGAGACAGCAACATTATTATTACTAGAAATATGACCTTGCTTATCTTTTAGAGCTAAATATTTCTTTTTCCAACAGCATCCAAAAATCCACCATCCTACTAATATCCCAAGTAAAAAAGCGAGTAAAAGTCCTAACCAAATTGAGGTCATTACACACATCATTATAGTTCTCCTTGAAGTTTAATTTCTATTCGTCTGTTTTGAGCATAATCAGATGCTGAGTTTCCATCAGCTAATGGTCTTGTTTCCCCATATCCTACTGCTCGAACTCTTGTATTCGAGACTCCTAAGTTTATAAGCTTAGCTTTAACAGAGCTTGCTCTTTGCTTAGAGAGATTTAAATTAAAAGCTGCTTTTCCTCTCTTATCTGTGTGCCCTCCTACTTCAACTCCATAAGCTGGACATTCAGCCAGAGCTGCAGCTAAGTTTTGTAGTAAGATATTGCTTTGAGAATTAATTCTCGCACTTGAGGTTTTGAAAAGAATTTTTTCACCTCTTAATAAATCATTGATTTTCTTCTGACAATTTACTTTTGCAACTGGCTCTGTTGTCGTGGTTGTGACCACAACTTCTATAGCATGTTCTGGAAATTGAACTTCATGATTTGAAGCAATCCCATTTAAGTTAGATCTAGCTCTATCATCTAATTGGTCATCAAAGTATTTTCCAGAATAATTCGTTCTATTAAAATTCAAATTAAATGAAGAATCTCCGTCAAAATTATCTAATGGCCCAATAGCACTCTTTACAAGATCTTTAAAAATTTCGGTTTCTTCACTTTGAAAATTATCAGCGACTAAACGGTTAGTGACATTTCCCTCACCATATAAACTATTAGCTTGAGATAAAATTTCATTTTTTACATCTTCGTTTGGAACAATCCCACTCAGAGTAATCTTTTTAGGAGATTTTGAATGAGTAGCAACAACATTATACTTATCAATACTTCCTAATTTTAAAGCCGAATCATCAACGGGGTTATTGCCACATACCTTACATGCTTCCACTGCCTGCACTCTTTGTTCTTCTGAACTAGCATTACCTGAAAGGGTTAAATCCATTCCGTCAGCAACTGCTTTTAGATGTCCTAGGCCTTTAGCTTTAAGGTTTTCATTGGCTTGGTACTGAACTTTTGCTTCAATTTTTTCATGTGGTTTCTCAAAAACATAAATATAGAACCAACCAAAAATGAAAAATAGAATGAAACTTATAATCCACTTTAAAGTAGAGGACATTTCATACTCCTTTTGAAATATTTATGAAAATGCTAACAATTCAAAAATTAAAGTTAAAGAATAAAAAACAAACCTATAGATTTCGTTTAGTAACGTTTCGATTTTAATAGTATCGATAAATCTTCTTATCTAGTTTTTCTATTTCACTTCTAGATAGTTTTTTCTCTAAAGATTTTAACATACTTTTAAAATAGCTAGCATTTTGTTTTTTAGTCAAAACAGTTGGAGCAACTTTTGTCATCTTAGATTTATATTCTTTTATGAGATTATAAGATTCATCTATGCTTTTTCTTAAAGCAGGGTCATATTTAATCGCGTTACAAAGATAGTTTCTAACGTAAACTTCTCTTCTACCTTTCCCGAACTCTGAAAGTACCAACACATTTATCCCAGCTTTAATTGCCTTGCTAGCTGCAAGACCAATGACCCCAGGAGCTGTTCCCATTCTAAAAACTTTTGATTTAACTCCGGCTGCTATCCCTAAGACTCCCATAGTGAAATCATCTGAAACAACGAGACCTTTAAAATTCATTTTAGATTTTAAAATTTGATTAATAATTTTATCTGAAAAAGTAGATAATTTTTTATCTAAATTAGGATAGATCATATGACCTATCATAACAGTTGAAACGTTAGAACTGATTGCTTTTTTGAAAGGTATTAAATCATCCATTTGAAAACTAGGACAAGTTCCAGAGTTCAAACACGACCTGTGATGATTATCTATTTTAGTTAAACCTTGCCCTGGAAAGTGCTTTGCCGTTGCAAATACATACTTCTCCATTCCTTGAATAATACTACTGCCATATTCAGAGACCCTATAAGCAATAGAGGAATAGGCTCTTTGATATTTAGATATAGGATTTTTGGGTTCGTTATGATCTAAATCTAAAGCAGGCCCAAAGTTCCAATTGAACCCAACATATCTAAGCTCTGAACCCATTATCTCACCAATTCTAAAAGCATGCATCTTCGCATTTTCTAAAGTATGCTGATCTAGAAATTTACCAATAAACTTAGCCGTAGGTACGTACGTCATTTCTTTATATTTTTTTAATCTTTGAACAAGGCCACCCTCTTGATCTATAGTCATGAACATTGGCACAGATGTACTTGCTTGCAAACTTTCTAATTCATTTTTTAGACTCGTGATATTTTTAAATTTTGTTAAATCATAAGAAAAACCGATAATTCCACCAAATCGTTCTCTTTTCATATACTTTTTAAATTCACTACCACGCTTATAAGTTACAATGAACATTTGAGAAATTTTTTCTTTATAGTTTTGTCCTTCAATAGAACAAAACGGTTGCTTAGAAAAACCAGTAAAAGAAATAAAGAGGATAAGTAAATACTTCATCCTCTTCATTAGACACATTTTTATAAATTAAATCAAATCTCTTCTTCAACGTTCCAGCACCAAAATAAAAAACATCTTCTTACTGTCCTAGTTGTCACTACTGGATCTTCTACAATAGGATCTTCAACTACGGGCTCATCTGGAACAACTACGGGCTGGCTAACATTTTCTAGCTCTTTTATATTCGTAATATGTGTTACACCTTCAAATGAACTAGTATTTGTTAAAAATGTTGTCGCTCTTGTACAACGGTCATTAAAATCAAAAGAGTAATCTTCTCTTCCTCTAACTAAAATGCCTTCAACTTCTCCTGTTCTTTCATTAATAACTGCAGAACCAGAATTTCCTCCAAAAGCATCAATACTTGCTTCAAAGTAAGTATCAAAGACACTTTTTACAACTCCCCCTTGAGCAACCTTTACAGGAAGTCCTGAAGGGTAACCAATTAAAACAACTTCATCTCCTATTTGAGCAGTATCAGATCTTCTAAACTTTAAAGGTGTTCTTCCCTTCACTGCTCTATCAAGCTTTATGAGAGCATAGTCATCTGGTGAAGATCCAGATCTAGTCAACGCTCTAGAGACAATTTCTTTACATCTATAAATACTATCAATCCCAACATTTTCAACTTCTCCACTTCTCTCATCAACTTTATAATCAAAAACCCATCTACTTTCATTGCAACTACTTAAACTAGTTACGCAATGTCCCGCCGTAATTAATAGATCCTCACTCACTAAAAACCCTGAACAATTTGCAGCCTGAGGTTGATCTAAAAACCTCTCATCTTTACAAAGAGCTGAACTTCCTCCACTTGTTAGGAATTGCCTATCACCTAAAAGGTTTGCAACAATTTTATACTCTGAAGCAGAGATCTTTTCTAATTTACTCTTAGAGATCATCGCTGCAGTCGCATCTGCATATTTTTTTAAGATAGGATCGCTAACATCAGATAAGTCTTGGCGATTATCTTCACCGTAAATGGCCTTGACTCTTTGTTGCTGTTGTGATTTTGAAAATGAGTAAATGGAGAGGATCCCCAAAAACATAATACATACTTTCACTAGAAACTCCTTTTTCTAATGGTTAACTCTTATATAATTCTAGCTTAATTATTGATAGATAGTACTTTTAGCTTCTGACTCTCAGTTAAGGCAGTGTTAGGTAAATGAGCAATTTTGGAATCACTTTGACACCAATATATGTTTTTTTATGAATTTTATGACAGTTAGTTTAAGAAAGTTACGTATTAAGCATAACTAAGACCACAATCCGGGCATTGAGCAGCTGGTTTAAATTTAAAACCACATGCCTGACAAACAACTTCCTCGGAAGTTGGATCAAAGACCTCATTAATTAAATTAGGATCTATCTCTAAACCTTCAACATGACGGGCCTGCTCTTTAAAGAAAAACTCTTGAAACAATTCTAGATTTTTCTCTTCCCCCCACATTTCAACTCTAATAGTACAACCTCGAGTACAAGTTTCATCATTATGCCTTAACTCAACATTAACCTCAGAGTTTTTCAACTCAGCTTGAATCCTCTTGGCGTCTTGAAGCTCCATCACTCCCAAATATAATTTCATTTTTTTCCTTAAAAATTTAGATTTTCATCATTAAACTCAAGTTCTATTTCTAGAAAGCCTTTAAATTTAAAGTTCAATTTAGGTATTTTGGCAATATCAAAAGATGCATGAATATTTAAATTCCTATCATCGTCTAGGAAATCTTTTAAATTCGTATCATTTACCTCAAAATCAATACACATTCCTGTGTGGCATTGTGTAGGAGTTACAACTCCATAACTTGTTCTTAATAATGATCTAAGCTCTCCATTAAATTTGGAAGCTTTCTTTAAAGCAACTCCATCATCCTTGGTTTCAACAAAAAGTATATTTCCAAGAGGAGCAAGTGAAATAATTCTTAATCGTTCTTTGTTCTTACTAAAAAAATCATTGATATTAACAAGATCTGCTCTTTTTCCTTTTAATAAAAATTCATTTTTTAAATATCTTCTTCTTCCTTTATTCGTTTGGACCCTAGCAATATGTATAAAGTCTTTTTTACTCTTCTTGATTTTCTTCCCTGAAAATAAGGCATTAATATCATCTTTTAATTCTTTATATCCTTTCCTTGATCTTTCCAAAACTCCCAACTCTGGATAACCAGGATAATGAGAGATCCCAGCAAAAACATTATCAAACCATCCAATAGATACCTTATCTCCTATTCTTCTTTCACAACCTTTTGAGATACAAGAATCAACCATAAAAAAAGCACGCTTCAACTTCACTGTATTCACTAATGATAAGAGCTCAAGCGGTAAAAAGGTCTGCATTTCAACTTTTGCTTTTCCCTCACGAAGATCATGTACTGCAAATTCAATGATATTTTTTTTAATAGTATAGATAAAAGATTCTAAAATATTCGTAGGCTTGCTACCTAGAATATCTTCATCTGCATAATATCCAAGGTCATAATCAGTAAGCGGATACTTAACAGTAAACTTCTTTCCCTTAAGAACCTTTCTTAATGAGCTTGCTTTTACTGCAGGAGTGACTTCGCTTTCTTGAGAGCATGATAAGAAAAGAGAGATAAGTAATATGCTAAGAATTTTCATCGTAGATAAATATAACACCAATTCGATGGGCAAATGTTAAAGCCTATCCTTTTTACACGGCGCGTCTTTTTGTCGTGATTTTAATCCTGTTTTGGATTATTCTGTTTTTGCGAAACCCTAAATATAAAAGAAATATACTAATGATTAAGATTATTATTCCTATTTTACTCTCTTTATCAGCTCTTGGTGCTTATCACGATACTCTTCCAAAAGGAGTAAGGACATTTGTCTACAAGAGAGTTCAAACAGGTGAAATACTTGGAGGATTTAACGATCAAGGTAAATTTGAATCTCTAGACCAGAGCTTCACTCTAGATACCTCAGTAGTTTCAGAAATCGATGAATTCAAATCAACTATCCATGATATTAACCAAGTTGCACCTGAAGCCTATAAAAAACTATCTATAGGTGAATTTAAACTGGGAGCAAAAGCAGATATCAATGCTGATGCCTTTGCATTAGGAATAGGGATTACAGATAAATTAAGTGTTTATGGATTTATTCCTTATATGAGGGCCAACGTAGCAATGGACCTTAAAAAGACCAAAGAAAATACTTATCAAGAAGTTGGTACTAACTTACGAAGTAATATTGACTGCCCTGAATGCCAATCAATTGCTCAAATAGTAAGTGATGAGTTACCAGATGTAACAGAAGAGAACTTTCAAAGTATTATCACTGATGAGCTTGGCTATAAACCACTTGGTGACTGGCAAGGAAAAGGCTTTGGCGATGCTGAACTTGGAATTATTTATAATTTTTATAGAACAGATACTGGTGGTCTTGCTGCAACTTTAGGTGGAGTCGCTCCAACTGGCAGAGTAGATAATCCAGATATTCTTCAAGATCTCTCATTTGGAGATGGTCAATGGGACGTTTTTGCTGAATTAGGTGGAGCAAAAAGTTTTTTTGATGGCTTCTTAACTTTAAATGCATTTTCAAGATTTACTTATCAAATTCAAAGTGAAAAAAAATTACGAGTTCCATTTGCACAAGGATTAAATATCTCTGATTCTTCTGGAATGTTTACAGAAAAGCTTGGAAATATGATTTCAGCAACGACCTATTCAGAGTTTAGAGTTCTCCCTTATTTATATATTAACCCTGGATTTGCTTTTGAGAAAAGATTTTCAAGTTCTTATGAATCTAGCTTTGGTAATGCCAATGATTTTCTTGCGGCAAATACTGACCTTGAGAAGTTTAGCTACAAAGTTCAACTGGAATTTACTACTATAACTCTCTATAAAAACAAAAAATTCCCTCTGCCAGGAAAACTTATCTTCGGATATCAAAACGTTTTCAAAGGAACAAACACCCCTAAAGTTAGCCAACTTGAAGCAGAGCTAAGGTTATTTTTCTAATAGACTCCTTAGTAAACAGGTGTCAAAAAACAAACAATCTCCTCCCTACTCTAATCTAAGACAGTTTTGAGCCAGTTTAGCTCTAAACTAAATCAAAGTTTTTAAAAATTTAATTTCTAGTTTTATTCATAAAGCTTTCGTATTTTTTTTAAGTTTTAAAATTAAATTTAAAATTCCAACTAATTTTTTTTTCTAAGAACTAATAAAAAGATGTTGATTAATGAGAAATATTTACTAACATATTAGTTATATATAATACTTGATTATAATTATAACGTTTATCAAATAATAGGAGGCAAACGTGGCAGTAAGAAAAAAGAAAAAAACCAAAAGAAAGGTTGCAAAAAAGAAGACTAAAAGAAAAGTAGCTAAGAAGAAAAAGAAGAAAAAAGTAGCAAAGAAAAAAACTAAGAAGAAAAAAGCTACTAAGAAGAAAAAGACAAAAAAGAAAGCTACTAAGAAAAAGAAGAAGAAGAAAAAAGCTACTAAGAAGAAAAAGAAAAAAGCTACTAAGAAAAAGAAAAAAACTAAGAAGAAGAAGAAAGCGACTAAGAAAAAGAAAAAAGCCGCTCCTAAAAAGAAAAAAGTAAAAGCTAAGAAAAAGCCTAAGAAAAAAAGAAAAGCGAACCCAGCTCTTTTAAAGCCAATGAAAGTTTCGGCTCATTTGGCAGAAGTAATTGGATCAGCTCCAGTTCCTAGGTCTCAAGCAGTTAAGAAAATTTGGGATTATATTAAGAAGCATGACCTTCAAAATCCTAAGAACAGAAGAAACATTCTTGCAGATTCAAAACTTAGAAAAGTATTTGGAAAAGCAGAAGTTACAATGTTTGAATTAGCTAAGATTCTTAGCAAGCACTTATCTTAAGTAAATAATCACTTTTGATATATGAAGGGGAAGTCTCAGGACTTCCCTTTTTTTTTGAATTTTATAGATTCTTCTTATAGATCTCTTCTTTAAATCCAACCACTCCAAACCCCTTGCTGATTAAAAATGGCCTTTTTACAAGATTCCCATTTTTGCTAAGAAGATCAAAGGCTTCTTCATTACTCAACCCTGGAAGCTTATCTTTCATATTCATCGCTCTATAGTCCTGACCTGAAGTATTAAAGAGCTTCTTTATCTCTCCATCCATAAACTTTAGCATCTTCTTTAAATCAGCCTTTGTAGGAGGAGTATCGCGAATAGCAATATCCTTATACTCGATCCCTTGCTTATCTAGATACTTCTGGGCCTTTTTACATGTAGAACAATTCTTATATTGATAAAATTTATAGCTCATATTTCCTCCGTCAAACTAGTTATAGACCAAATCTAATAAAATTTGCTATAAATTCCAACATGTTTAATAAGACTCACTATCAAGACCTCAAAAATAAGCTCGCTCTCGACTATAAAGACTTTGTTTTGGACTTCAGATCCCAACTTGATGAGATCTCCAAGATCCAGCTCTTTAGTGATTCATTTGTAAATGAGCTCAATAAAATCGTTGTCTCTCCGAAGGTTTCTTCTTTTTCGCCAAAAAATTTTTATTGGATACAATTAATTAATGATCTACTTCTTTTAATTGAATTAATCGATGAAGAGGATGAAGAGAGTCTTTTTGATTTTTTTACAGATAGTGAATATGCAACTGAATTTATGGAGGAGATAAAAAGTAATTCCTCAATAGATATAGCTATTAACTTTATTGAAAAATACGAAGATCAAATCATCTCGTATTATAAAATTCATCTTGATCATCAACTGTCTCAAGGAATGAAGTCTCAATATACCATGATTCCTGAAATAGGAGATAATCAATTCATTCACTTAACTGATGCATCGATAAGGTTAAACTTTTCAATAAATCTCCATGAAATAAAAAAAGAATCTGATTATAAGTACGATAAAATATCAAATTTTTATTTTGTACCAAGAGATAACTTTGATGAACTTATATTAAAGAATCAAAAAGATAATATTTCTTTAGCTATTAGCCGACTAAAAAAATATTCACCATTTTGTATGGAGGCCTTAGAGGAATTTACAAATGTTGTGATCCCTATCAATGAATCAGGTGTCGTTAGTTATTCCATTCAAGAGCTTCCCGGATATTCTCTTATAAATATGTTTGATCGAGATGAAATAGATCTTATGGATGATTTGATTCATGAAAATGGACATCATTACTTAAATTATCATTTAAACCAACAGGAGCTGATCTTAGAAGATGATGAGCTTATTTTCTATAGTCCTTGGAGAGATTCTAAAAGAACAATCAGAGGTCTCTATCATGCCTATTTAACCTTTTTATGGGCCTATAAGCTTTATGGAGACTTAAGTTTAGCAACTATAGATAGTGATGAATTCTCAAAGGCCCAAAAAGCGAAGTTTTACGCACGGTTTAAAGAAGAGGAAGTAATGCTAGCAAAGGCCCAAGAAGAGCTGATGAAGGCAAGTGAAATGAATAAAATTACAGATAAAGGCCTAGAGTTGATTGAAGAGTTTGAAAATGCCTTTTTCTTTGAGCAAAGTGATCTTTCTAAGATTCATTCCTTGTGCTAGATTAATTCCACTCAGGAGCAATTTATGATTAGTACAAGCGAAATATCTCTAAGCTATGGAGACCAAAAACTTTTTGATGATGTAAATATTAAATTTACCCCAGGAAATTGTTATGGCCTCATTGGTGCTAACGGTGCTGGTAAATCTACTTTTATGAAAATCTTATCAGGTGATATAGAGCCACAAACTGGTACGGTCAATATCACTCCGGGTGAGCGACTTTCAGTTTTAAAGCAAGATCATTTTGAATTTGATGAATTCTCTGTCATCAATACTGTCTTAATGGGAAATAAAAGACTATTTCAAATCATGAGTGAAAAAGATGCACTTTATGCTAAAGAAGATTTCTCTGATGAGGATGGAATTAAGGCAAGTGAATTAGAAGCAGAGTTTGGCGAAATGAATGGTTGGGAAGCTGAAGCTGAAGTTGGTGTTTTATTATCTGGTCTTGGATTAAGCTCAGAGATAGAGCAAAAAAGCATGAAAGAATTAACAGGTGGAGAGAAAGTAAAAGTATTACTAGCTCAAGCTCTCTTTGGAAATCCAGATGTTCTTTTACTGGATGAGCCAACCAACCATTTGGATATAAAAGCAATTGTTTGGTTAGAAAACTTCATTATGAACTTTAAAAATACTATTATCGTTGTAAGTCACGATAGATACTTTTTAAATAAAGTCTGCACTCATATTGCAGACCTAGATTTTAAGAAAATTAAAATCTATACCGGAAACTATGAGTTCTGGAGAAAATCTAGTGAGCTTGCTCAAAAACTTAGAGGAAACCTTAAAAAGAAAAACGATGAAAAAGCAAAAGAGCTTAAAGAATTTATTCAAAGATTTAGTGCCAACGCATCAAAAGCAAAGCAAGCGACTTCAAGACAAAAACAACTTGAGAAATTAAAGCTTGAAGACCTTCCACCATCAAGTAGAAAATACCCTTTCGTTCACTTTGAACCAAATAGAGATGCTGGAAAAGAAATCTTAAGAGTAGAAGGTTTATCAAAATCTATAGAGGGTGAAAAAGTTTTAGATAATGTAACCTTCACAGTAAATAAAGGAGATAAGATTGTTTTACTTGGTAGTGATGTTGCAAACTCAACACTTTTAGATATTTTAAATGGCAAACAAGAGGCTGATTCAGGAAAATTTGAATGGGGAATTACTATTACTAAATCCTACTTCCCAGCTGATAATACAGAACATTTCAGTGATGGAAGTCTTAACCTTGTTGATTGGCTAAGGCAATATAGCGAAGATAAGTCTGAAACATTTGTGCGAGGCTTCTTAGGGAAGATGCTCTTTTCTGGAGAAGAAGCACTTAAGAAAAGTAATGTTTTGTCTGGGGGAGAAAAAGTTAGGTGTATGCTCTCTAAAATGATGCTCTCTGGAGCAAATTGTTTAATGCTTGATGGACCAACCAATCACTTAGATCTTGAAAGTATTACTTCAGTTAATGATGGACTTATTCGCTATAAAGGATCTTTGATTTTCACTAGTCATGATCATGAGTTTATTCAAACAGTTGCAAATCGAATTATAGATATCGAGACAACTATCAAAGAAGATAAATATACAACATATGATGAGTACCTTGCTATCAATGCTTAATACCAAACAACTTCAACCTATTCATTGGGATAAACTAATCAGACTTGGAAGAGATAATGATGGTGGTTATATTCTACCTGAAGAATTAGTGTCCACTACTAAATCTATTCTCTCTTATGGAGTCAACAAGGACTGGTCTCTAGAAAAATCTTTCTATAATTTAAACCCTAATGTACATATTCATGGTTATGATCATACCTTAAGCTTATTTTCTCTCTTTCAATATACTCTCAAGTGTTGCCTTTTAAGTATCCTTTATATCCTCACTTTTGATAAAAAAAGATTAAAAAAAACATTACCAGGCATCGTTGTTATTCCGGATTACTTCTTATTCCTAAAAGGAAAATGTAAACATTTTAGAAATAGGATTTGGAAAGATAGATCAGAAGATAGTAAGACTTTAGAAGATACAATAGAGGCATTACCTAAAGAATCTCAAAGTTCTATCTTTTTAAAAATGGATATAGAAGGTGCTGAATATTTAGTTATAGATTCTATTTTAAAGCATGCTGAAAAATTTAATCTTCTTGCTATTGAGTTTCATGATATAGAGAAAAATTTAAATCTGTTTAATAGTTCAGTTCAAAAACTGAAAGAATTTTTTCATATTCTGCATATTCATGGAAATAACTATTCTCAAACTATTAGTGAGCAAGGTTTTACTGATACAATGGAATTAACCTTTATTGAAAAATCTTATTGTCATGCTCCTGTATCATCCAAGTATTCTTATCCTATCAAAGGACTAGATCATCCCAATAAGATCTCTCGACCTGATGCAAAATTAATTTTTTAAACATAAAGCTTTAAATTTATCAATTCTCACTATATTTCCTTCTAATCTCAATAATCATAGTCTCAGAGCTAAGTCATAATTTCATAGTTTGAAATCTAGTATCGCAATCTATGCTAAGTTCAGCTGATGAAATGGTGCTTTTTCTACCTTCTAACTCTACTGATGAACCCAATATGGGCCAAAGAACAAGTCATCGGCGGACAATTAGTTTCTGAAGGGAATTTCACTGAAGTTATAAATTATGAAGTAAAAACTCCAGCAGGTCTGACTAAATATTGCACCGGTACTTTTATAAGCTCCAATACTATTTTAACTGCTGCTCATTGTATTACAGATAGAGCGTCATGCGAACTCTACAAAATTTCAGGTAAGGATATTCTTATTTCTCTAAGTGAAGATTCAAAACCCTTAACAGTCAGCTCTACCCTCTTGAACTCTGACTTTCTTAATCCTCCAACCCAAAAAGATGGTAAGTGCCACAGAGAAATCAATCCAAGATATGATATAGGTATAATTATTCTTGAAGAACATACTCAGAACAAAACAATGGAAATTTCAACCACCTTTGCAATATCACAAATTCAAAATAAAAAAGTTCAATACAGGACTATTGGTTTTGGAGATTCGATCATCGAGAGCATCGAAAACCTTACGGCTAAGTTTTTCAGGGGGTATTTAAAAAATCAAAACAATACAAGAAAGAAACAAATTGGGCACCTGTACTTACAAGTAAATAATCCTATGATGCCTCATACTTCAGAGCGAACTAAGTATGTTTACAATACCTCTTATAAATCCACATACCATAGTCAGATTGCTCAAATTCATCCTGGAGATTCTGGTGGACCTTTAATAAACTCAAAGAATCAAATCGTTGGGGTAAGCTCTCAATACTATCTTGATGAAATTAAAACATCGGGAGATTTCCCTCAAGTTATAGGTTACGAGATTGAGAGTAGATTTGCTCCTCTTCATAGGAGCGAAAGTGTTAATCTGCTAAGGTCAGCACAATTGCATGGATCAACACTAAATTTTTAAAAAGTCTCTTAAGTTTGGAAATTTTAGATCAAATCCAGATTCTTTAATTTTCGTATTGCTTATCTTTCTTGCTTTTCCTTGATGATCACATTCTATCCCTGGATGATTTTTAAGATAGATATCTCTTCTCTTTATTGGAACATCACTGACAATATTAAATACTCCCATTATTTTTTTATTAAGAATATGCAAAATACATCTCGCAACATCTTCAGTATGAATAAAGTTAATCTCTCGCTCAGAATCAATTAGAACATCTTTAAACTTCATAAATCTACCTGGTAATCTCTGCTCATCAATTAATCCACCTGGTCGAACAATTGAAACATTTCTTTTCAAGGATAATAAGTAATTCTCCAGTTCTATTAAGTATTTTGAATTTTTTTTATTCCCATTACGATCGGACTCTTCTGTGATATCTCCACTACCAAACACAGATGTCGAACTAACAAATATCCAATGTTGGTTTGCATCATACTTTTTATTACACTTTTCTAGAAATTCTAAATATCCTGGTGCTGGAGGAAAGTTGAAAATAACGACACTTTCACTAACTTGAGGTAATTCATTTTGAATATTGAATTCTACTAGTCTGAGATTTTTAAACTTTTCGACTCTCGAGAGCTCTCTATAGGTAGCACCTACATTGAACTCTCTATCTGATTTTTGAGTTTCTAAAACAATTTTTTTCCCTAAGTGTCCTAACCCAAAGATAAAAAGACTAATCACTTAGTTGCAGCAGTGGGATTATCTTCATCTCCGGAAACACCAAATAGAGCTCTATTAAAGTGAATCTTAGAAGTAATTTCCTGATAACTTGCTTGTAATCCACTATCACTATAGTTGTGGAAAAAGAATAATAGTTTTTTCATGTCTCTCCCGATATCTGAGAAAGTAATCACATCCCCTCCAGTAGAAAAGACATCCATAAACTTAGTCCCCGACTTATCATACTTACTCTTTTTCCAGTCATGAAGCATTTGAGTGTAATAAGCATAAGGAACACAACTTTCAATAACAAAAATTTGATATTTTTTCTTATTTGTATCCATATTCAATCCAGTTTTTCTTGCAATCGCTGGTAAATTAAAATTTGCACCTAAACCAGAATGACCACCATACATAACAACATCTGCATTTTTCACTCCATCTTGTAGAAAATGATGAAAAGCTTTTGAGGTGTGAGAATATCCCGTATCAGCAAAAAACATTCTAATTTTTGTCTTTGCTGTGCTTCCTTTAAAAGTGAGCTCTTCTACATGTGGATAGTTAGAATCTGTTGGCTTATAAATTGTTTCAATTTTATCCTTACTCCAAACTTCTAACTTATAGCCAAGGTCTAATAAGTAATTCCGAACAGATCTAAACTGATATGCATTGGCATCTGTTGATTGGTCAGGGTCCCATGGAAAAGAATCATATTGAGCCATACCAAAATATAAATCAATTCTCATCACACCGTTCTTACTAACTAATTTTTTATACTCAGGGTAAGTTCTTTTAGTGTTAGCAATCCTCTTAATATTCATTTTCACAACTTGATAATCAATCCCTGCTTCTAATTCACAATGAGTTCCAGGTTTCCAACTATACCAGTAAGGACTTTGTCCATTATTACAACTCTTTCCTTTTGCCCGGGCAAAGCTAGGATTATTCAAGACATAGAATTTATATATTCCTTCAATCCCCTTTTTTAAAACCATTTTCCCTGAAATGTTATAATGGATACGACTAATTTCTCCTCTACCTTCAACTTGTAAAACCTTCACTTCATAACCACCTAATAAACTAGCCGGATATTTTGCAGACTTCATTGGTCCCACTAGATACTTAGTACTTGCATAAATCTTTTTCTTTAATTCTTTGGAGCTGAGGTTATTTTGTTTTAAATCTAAGTAAGCATTAAAGCTCACATGGGCCTCTGAACTGTTATGACCTACATATTCTGGCTGATTAAACGCTGAAAATAGTAAAGATGGTAGCAAGAAAAAAGTAAGTAAAAGCTTCATTATTTTATCCTTTAGTTGAACTATATTCTGGATAATAAACAATAAATGCTCAATGATGAACTTAAATTTTCTATAAGATATGAGTGTGACAACCTACTCAATGATATTTATATATGCTTGCTGCCCTTCAAATAGGGATGACTCCCTAGATAGATATTTTTTAGCAGAAGCTTCTGTATCAAATAATCCAAGCCCTACCCGGTACCAAGTACCTTTAATTCCAAGATCTACTTCATTGATAATAGGCCTATAGCTTCTTGCCACAAATGAATCAGCAAAATCTCGAGCCTCAATTGCTGTTTTAAAAGCACCAACCTGAATTGTATATTTCCCCATCAAGCTCTCATCTGCTTTGATGATTTCGTTATCAATAGTCGCCTTAATATTATTCATTGTATCTTGATCAACTTCAGTTTCAACATCAGCCACGACTTGTGCTAATTCCTCTTCAATTGATTTAGTACTTTTTTCTAATTCTTCAATTTTTGAACTCTTGGCCAATTCAATTTCTTTATCACTAAAAGCCTCAGGCTCATTTTTTGCTGCTTGTAGAGATCTCTCAATTTCGTCTAAGTCTCTTTTTACTTTTTCATTTTTTTCAAGTTCAGCTATTTTCTTTTGAATATCTCTATAAGTCTCATCATCTATTTTTAACTTATTTAACTTCTCACCCAAAATAGTTGTTACAAATTCAGGCTCTTCTCTTGACTCAAGTTGATCTCGAATACTTGCCGCAGCTTTATTAGAAACTTGATCTCCCACTTCAGCATCTGAGTGAGTTGTAATAATTGAACTCTTATGAGTGTTTGAGTTTGCAAGTGTAAACTTCTTTCCAAACCTAATACCTAGAACAAATGAAGTGGCAGACATCACTAGAAAAAACAATATCAAAATTGCTAGTTCAACTCTGTTAAAAATAAAAGATTTATCCTGGTCCATACACACTCTCCCCATACAATTAATCAACACATTGTCTCGAGGTTTTTCATAAATGTAAAACATGAAAAACCGTCAAAATCATACCGTTAAATATTAGATACTTAAAGATATCAGAATTTTTTTCCTTTTTGCATAAGAGTTTTCAATTTTTAAAAGGAGAAAAATGAAAAAATTAAAGCTTATTAACACAAAAGGTCAGGCCTTAATGGAGTACGTTCTTGTTACAGGTCTAATCGGCATTTTCTGTCTATTTGCTGTGAAAAAGCTAGGAGAGCAGCTTGAAAGAAAAATCGAAGCATCCTCTAAAAGAATCAACAAGTCTATCAAGATAAGATGAAGGACAATGTATGAAAACTCAATTATTAAAATTCATACCTCTGGCTGCTTTTACCGCCGGTTTGATAGTAGCACAGGTCTACCCGCCAGATCAAAGTAGTGACCTTAATCCAGTCCCTTTAATTAAGATTAAGGCCATAGTAAAAACTACTCCATCTCCAAATATCCTCATAGGAGTCTATAATTTCAACTTCTCCAAACAACTCCTATCTGGGTATTTACATAGTACTGAGAGCCTAAATGACTCTGAGCTAGAACTAGCTTCTATAAAGCCAATTTCACCTATAAAGAAAGATATTTTCTTACAAAGTAACAAACTAATTGTTTCTCCAATATTAAAAAATGTTCAACTCAAAAAAATTAAGAGGCAATATGAAATTCATTATTAGCCTATTGAGCTTTTACTCATTTTCTTCGCCTGTGGTGATTAAGTACAAGGATTTTGAAGATGCGAAAAAAGTCAAAGTAATCATAAACCACCACTTCAACTTCCCTGATCACTTCATCGCGCTCAAGAGAGAAAAGTGCTCTAAAAAGCTAGGACAATTTGAAATTTTAGAGATCTGTATAAGAAATAAAATAAAGATTCTCGCAAACAAGAGAATGCTTAATAAAAATTATAAAATTTTTAGGGAATTAAAATGAATTACTTATCTTGCTTATCTAAATGGATAGGAAATTTTGGTGTTGTACCTTTATTTCTATTGGCAGCTTTTCTTCTTGTACCCATTTTTGTTTTTTTATTTTTTCTGATTGCTTTAAGTTGTTTTGTATTTGATGCCATAAATCTACCCTCAATATTTAGATTCATTAAGATCACTCATCTTACGTGCTTTGTCAAAATGGGATTTATGTTTCCAGCTCTATGCCTAGCGTCAAATACTCGTCTTATTTCTAAAGGTGAGCAGATTCAGTTCAGCTCTCATAAACTCCAAAGTTACTCCTTAGGAAATAGCCAAATTTTAAGTACTAAGATTTTAAAAAGAAAAAAGACGCTCTACCTTAAGGGAAAATCTATTGGGTATACGGATTTAATCATTTGGAGGACTAATGGGAAAAAAGAACATTTTCACATTTATGTTCTCTCCAAAAGAGAAGGTTTAAAACTTGCTCAAATAGCAAAATCCTTTGAAGCGCTAGACCTAGATATTTCATTTCAAGGAAAGTTACTTGAGATCTCAGGTGAGCTTAAAAGTTCTCAACAATTTCGAGACTATTTAAATTTAAAAAATAAATATCATGATCTCTTAATTGATAAAACGAGTAAGAGTAATGTGTTAAACCGTAGAATTATTCAATCTATTTATGAAATGATGATGCAATATGAGATGGATGATTATATCTGTACGAATATTAAAGAACTTCAATGTTCATATAAAGCATTTGAGAGAAGTACGGGCCTAGAAAGAAACATATTAGATAGGACAGGGGTTAGAGTACATCATTATTTAAAAGAGTTAACTTATCAAAACCATGTTCTGAATTTAAAACTTATTGAAATCGAAAGAAGTGATGGCCAAGAGTTCTCTATTGGGCTTCAAGAACTCTCATCTACAGTAGGAAGACTTATATCTAAAGGAGCCATAGACCTCATCTCAAACAACTTAATTCATATTGCTAATCATAAATATCAATTAAGCACAATTGCCCAACCCTCAATAGCCGTTACTATTAATTCAAAAGGCATACTTCGTCTTGGAGCAAGTACTCCTTTTACCACTACTTCTAAAGAAAATATCAATCATACTAATTGGAAAGACACAGGTTTTTTACTTGAGTACCTCATAAAGCCAATTCAAGAAAAATTAAGATTAGATTATAAAATAGATCTTACTAATCTCCAAAACACAAGTGTTCATGGAGGAAAGTATGAAGGAAGCCATTTCTTAAAAGAGGATCACAATTTCAAACCACTCTTTAAGATGGCCATGTACTCCGAGAGAAAGAATAAAAAATCAATTCCTGTTTTAGGACAAATTCCTGTCGTTGGCTTGATTTTCAGTGATCAAAAAAAACAACTTAGTTATAAGTGCATTATTGCATTTTACAAATTCAGCTTGGCTACTCAATGAATGAAGTCATCGAAAAAATGTATTCTCGATTAAACCTTGGCCTTTTACCTGAAAAAGATTTAATCCCGTTAAGAATTTATCAAGACTGCTTTGAATTTCAATTTCTGGCAGAAATTTTAAAGAGTGACTTTGAAGAATTAGTTATCCATCACAGTAACTTAGCTTCCCTAAGAACAAACAATATTAAATCCTATCATCAACTAGATATTTCTCAAAAACTTCTTGAACTGACGTTTGAAATACTATGCATGAAAAATAAAATCACATGGAATGTCTCTTGTCCTTTTGTTTCAAAGAAAATCACTCTCTTAGGTTCTGAATATAGAGTTTCACTACTTCACAAATCAACTGGTTCTAAAAACCATAAATACTTTTTGCGTAAAAAAATAAAAAAATATTTCCCCCTAGAGAGTTATCAATACTCGGATAAAATCGTTGAATTATTTAAAAAAAGAAAAAACATCATGTTCTCTGGAGCTAGTAGCTCTGGAAAAACGAGCTTCATGCAATCACTTTTACAAAGTACTTGCCCTAATGAAGATGTTCTCATCATAGAAGATACAAATGAAATATTGCCAGTTCATGATCATTGGACTTTTTTAACTTCTAGCAATGCAGAAGAACTTATGAAGTATTGCTCGTACAGTTTAAGAATGTATCTAGATAGAATAATACTTGGAGAGATCCGTTCTATAGAGATATATCCATTCATCTTAAGTATGAACACAGGATTAAAGGGGTTTATGTCTACCCTGCATGCCAATAGTGCTCTAGATACAATGCATCGATTGGGTATACTCTTTGAATTTTACTCTCAAAGCAATACTTTAAAATTTGAAACCGTCATGAAGTTAATTTGCTCTCAAATTGATTTTGTTGTTTACATGGAAGACAAGCAGGTCAAAGAAATCATAGAAGTACTAAACTACGATCAGAGAGTGATCTATAAAAATATTACATCTTCAAGTTAAACCAGAACTTCTATTTACACAAAGCCACCACTGCTTAACTATTACATGTTATCTTTTCAAAGGAAGAAAATGAGCAAAAGAGCAATTACTTATGATGATGTTTTACTAGTACCCAGTTACAACCACTACGAATCAAGAAGAATAGTGGAAACCAAAATAACTGATAGAACAGGAAAGCTCTCATTAGAGCTCCCAGTAATGACTGCTAATATGGACACTATTACTGAAAGCGCTATGGCCAACTTTATGGGAGAAAAAGGCGGAATAGGTTTTCTTCATAGATTTATGGATATTGATACTAATGTTGCAGAGTTTAAGAAATGTAAATCAAAAGTAGTTGTGTCTGTTGGATGTAATGTGAATGAATTTGAAAGAGCTCAGGCCCTTAAAGATGCTGGAGCTGATTATTTTTGCATAGACGTCGCTCATGCTCATGCTAAATATATTGGAAAAATGCTTAGAAACCTACGAGAACTTCTTGGTAAAGAAGCTTGTATAATAGGCGGAAATGTTGCCACTTATGCGGGAGCAGATTATCTTGCGTCAAAAGGAGCTGACATTATCAAGGTTGGAATTGGTGGTGGTTCTGTTTGCACAACAAGAATCAAAACAGGCTTTGGTGTTCCTATGCTAAACTCTGTTCAAGAATGTGCAAGATGTGATCGATCAATCATCGCTGATGGTGGAATTCGGACTCCAGGAGATATTGTTAAGGCATTGGCCTTTGGAGCTGACTTTGTCATGATAGGATCTATGATGGCAGGAACTGGTCCAACTCCAGGAGAAACTTTTGATAAAACAATGCCAGATGGGAGTGTTAAGAAGTTTAAAAAGTATAGAGGAATGGCAAGCTTGGAAGTGCAAGAAGATTACAAAGGAAAAATGCCTGACTGGAAAACAGCTGAGGGAGTTTCAACTGAAATACCTGCAACAGATAATGAACACGCCATTTTAGCTGATATTATTGGTGGATTAAGATCTGGCTTAACTTATGCTGGAGCAGCAACGATTAGTGAGTTACAAAGAAAACTAGATTATATTGAAATTACTCCTGCTGGAAGAATTGAGAGCTTACCTCATAAGGTCATATAAAGTTTCTTAAGATCCGATAGGACCCAACTCAACTCCTTCAGAATAAGCGACTTTAATATTATTTTCACTCATTGCTTTTTTTAGATTAGCATTTACTGCAAATAAAACGTCCCAGTAGTCTTCTACTTTTGCAAAAGGCCATACAGACAACCGTATACTGTGAGAATCAAAGTCTTTAATTCCTACAAAGACACTAGGCTCACTCAAAACTCCGGGAGTACTTTGAGCAACCTCTTCTAATAATTTTTTCACTTTCGGAAAATCTTCAGCATAAGGCATAGAGATTTCAGTATCGACTCTTACTACCCCTTCAAATGAATGGTTTGTTACTATATCGCTAATAGCAATACCATTGGGAATAATAGCCATTTTTTTATCAAAGAGTTCAATATTAGTGTTTATTATTTGTATACCTTTTACTATTCCAAGTTGACCTTGAACTTCAACAACATCACCAACTTTATAAGGTCTAAAAATTAATATTAGAATACCTGCTGCAAAATGCCCTAAACTTCCTTGCAACCCCATCCCTATTGCAAAAAAAGCAGCACCAAGAACAGCCACAAACTTAGTAGTTTCTATTCCAATAATAGAAGCAACTATAAAAAATAAGATTATTTTCAAAGAAAAAGAAAAAGTACTATTTAGAAAAGGTCTCAATTCCAAACTAACATTTGTTCTTTCTAAAAGTTTTTGACCCCAATCAATTAATACATTTATAATTTTTAAACCTACTATCAATGCAAAAATTGCAAGAATAAACTTAGGTACAAAGGTAATCAACATATCAAGATATTGTTCCGCTTTTTTTCCTATGACATTTTTGAATAAATCTTCCATAAAAAAGATTATGAAATTCAAACCATTATTAGTCTAGCTCCTTATACTTCAGTTAACTAATCATTGTTTATTTAAGTTTTATCTATTCCAAAAAGGAATTATAACTATACAGCTTTTACTCTAAATCAATTTGAAAAAATAACTTATATTTAACTTAGGATATACTAAGGAGTAAAAATGAAATTTTTCTTTTTAACATTCTTTTTTTTTATTTCATGTAAAGAAGTTCGAAACTCTTCTTCTGAATTTAAAAGACCACCTATAAAAGCTCCTAGTTCAAATACAACAACACCAGCAAGTCCCACCAGCGAAATCGTTACTTTTGAGCAATTAAAAAACGATCTTCTTCTTGGCAAGTGCTTAAGGTGCCATGCTTGGGTGAAATCTGAAGATGAAGTTTTAAAAAGAGTCGTTCCTGGTGAACCAAACTCAAGCGAGCTTTTCATGCAAGTGGATTCGGGAAATATGCCAATTGGTGGACCTGTTTTAAGTAGTGATGAATTAGATTTAGTTTTTAATTACATTATCGATTTATAAGTCATTAAAATAATTTAATCTTATAAAGCATTCTCTTAGAAAGCCTAGGTATTTAGAGAGGAATCTCTCCTTTAATCATACAGGTTTTCCTTCTTAACCTATTGTCAGATAATAAAAAGCTCAATATAGTCAGACATGGCGAATATTTGTTTGCCATAGGGAACATCTATATGAAACTGAGTGAGTGTAAAAAATTTCAATTAGTAGAAGTAGTGAAGTCAGATGACACTTTACTAGAAAGGCATGGTCTCTTAATAGGTGAAGAAATAGAAATCTTGAGCAATAACTGCTTAATGCCTATGCAACTACTCATCCGAGGATCACGAGTTGCTATAAGAAAGTCTGTAGCAGCACTTATTCAAGTTAAAACAACAACGAGTAAAGTTTGAATACATTTGCTTTAATTGGAGCTCCAAACTCGGGAAAGTCCACTTTATTTAATTTATTAACAAATAAAAATCAAAAAATAGCGAATTATCCCGGAGTTACCGTTGAATCAAGTATTGGGAGTCTCAATCAAGAAGTAAAAATCATTGATCTACCAGGTCTTTATGGATTAAAAACCAAAGGGTTGGATGAAAAAATTGCTCGTGATTATATTATCAAGGATCACTCTAATCCCCTGCTAGCAAAGTTCACTAAAGAAGAACTTAATTATCACTCTCTCATCATTGTCGCTGATGCAACTAAGTTAGCTAAATCCATGTATTTATGTATTGAGTTAAAAAGATTAAATATCCCTACAGTACTTGTCTTGAGTAGAACTGACTTATCTGAAAAAAGAAATCAAGAAATAGATATAGAGATCTTAAAAAAACATTTAGCTATCCCAGTCTATGAAACATCAAGGCTTGATAAAAATTCAATTGTAAAATTAAAAGAAAAAATTGTGGCACTTGCGAAAACCAAAAAGCAAGACGTTCAATCTATTAACTCTAGTAAGCTCTCCCATTTAATTTCAGTTGATAATTGGTCAAAGGACACATTTGATGAAATTGACTCTGTTTTAAAAGAAGCAATCATAAAAAAAATCAGACCTGATACTCTCAGTGATAAAATCGATAATATTCTTACTCACCCGGTCTCTGGTCCAATTTTTTTACTTATTATTATGTATTGTATTTTTCAAACACTTTTTGAATTTTCAGGACCATTCCAAGACATGATATCAAATTCTTTTGACGCTCTTTCTTCAGTGGTAGCTTCTTTTGGATTACCTCCAATGTTTGAAAGCTTTATAACCGATGGAGTTATTGCAGGAATTGGAGGAAGTGTTGTTTTCCTACCTCAAATTATATTCCTATTTCTATTTATAGGGATCATGGAAGAGACAGGCTATTTATCACGAGTTGCATACTTATTAGATACTTTCATGATGAAAATGGGCCTTCCAGGTAAAGCAATCATCCCACTTATATCAAGTCATGCCTGTGCCATCCCTGGAATTATGTCTACTCGATCATTAAATAATGAACGAGATAGAATGATCACTACTCTTGTTGCTCCTTTAACTCAATGTTCTGCAAGACTACCTGTTTACGTTTTATTGCTTGCATGTTTTTTACCAC
Organism: uncultured Bacteriovoracaceae bacterium; assembly: GCA_938034385.1. Lineage (GTDB taxonomy): Bacteria > Bdellovibrionota > Bacteriovoracia > Bacteriovoracales > Bacteriovoracaceae > JAHDHG01. The sequence continues at coordinate 14,387 of CALHLC010000046.1, read as the reverse complement.
TTTCTTATCAAGGACCTGCCCTTTTATTACTCTATGTCATCGGAATAGTTTCAAGCTTCCTTGTTGCCTTTGTGATGAAATTTATTTTGAAGTCTGATAATAAACAAGCTCACTTAATAGAACTGCCAAGTTATCAATTACCTAATATGAAGATGGTTTTAAAAAATGTATTTTCTCAAGCATGGGAGTTCTTAAAGAATGCTGGAACAGTCATTGTCGCTTTAACTATTGTTTTGTGGTTTTTAACTTATTTTCCAAGTCGAACTGATCCCAACACAGGGATAGAGCATTCTTATGCCGGTAAATTAGCTAATATCGTAATGCCAGTGTTTGAACCATTGGGCTTTGATCACAAATTAACAGTGGCCCTTATTCCAAGCTTTGCGGCTAGAGAGGTAATGGTTTCGACTCTTGCTACAGTGATGGCAGTGGATGATCCAGAAAGTGAAGCAGGGTTAAGCAATCTTCAAGAAACTCTTAGTAGTCAATATAGTCTCGGAGTATTTTTAGCTTTAATTGTTTGGTTTATTTTTGCTCCACAATGTATCTCTACTTTTGCAGTCATTAAGCGAGAAACTCATGGCTACAAATGGCCTTTTATTGCTTTTGCTTATAGTTTAATTTTGGCTTATGTTTTGGCTTTTCTTGTGAAGCTGTTTTTTTCTTAATTTCTAGAATTCGATATCCTTCTTGATTATCTAAACCTTTCATTTCATCTTCAGTTAATGGTTTATTTTCTTTTAACTCTATAACTACTGTTTTCAACTTCTTGTCATAAGTCGAAGAGATTAAAGTTCTAATAGATTTCAAATATTTATTAATTGCATTTTCACAAGTCTCACAAACAATATCAGGAACTGAGTAAGTAAATTTATGACTTGCAAAAGTTTGAAGTGAAAATAAAAACAATAATAATAAAATCTTAATCATTATTCTCTTGTGTACAATTCTTAGTTGCCTCTTGTCCTGCTGTTACATTAAAGTGTAATTTTCGTTGGATATTATCATTAGAAGCGAAGTGATTATAAAAAACAGCAGATCTATCTCCAGCATCAGCCATCACTTTTGGAGGTAAGTAAGTATCTCCCGGCTTCATTCTTTTACTAGTATCACAATGTTTTAAAGGTCTAACTGTATGTATACATGGACCATTACCATTATCTCCAAAGTTCATTGTCATATTTTTAAAAATAACTTGAAGACCTTCATTATGTTTATTTAAACAAATATCTTTATCTTTAATATTATACTCATGTGGGATGGCATCATTAATAATCCCAATAGTAATTTCCGGTTTAACCTTTAAATCAAACTTCATTTTGTTACCCATGGCTTCATTTCCATTAGATCCCAGAAGAACGAACTTCTTACTATCAAAGCTTTCACTCATTGTGTTTACCTTTACACTTATTTGTAAGTCAGCTGATTCATTTGTTTTTAAATTAATTTTTTCTAGATCTGATTTTATTTCAATATATGCAGGAATATCTTCTATTGTTAAATCAATATCTCCACCTTTAAAGTCTTTTAAGGCCTTAATTTTTACTGGGATGATAACTTCTTCATTTAAAGCAAGTTCAATTTTATTATCTGCTACTTCAAAAACAAAGTTTGCTGATGTTTTAGGTGGTCCCACCGGATCTTCATCGTCATGGTCATCATCATCTCCTGAATCATCTCCACCGTTATCTTCACCTGCTGAGTCATCTCCTCCATCATCTTCACCTGCTGAGTCTTCTCCTCCTGCTGCTTCACCACCATTTGTATCGGTTGTAACTACTGACTTTCCACTATTTGAGTCATTGGATATCCCCGTCCTAGGCTTTCGAAGACACGAGAAAAATAAGATAAAGATTATAAAATATTTCATTCTTTGATTATAAGTGATACATGTACTTGCTACAAAAAATGAAACTATTACCTCTTTTTGCCGACTATCTAAGTTGGCACTTAGCCTTAGCTAGAGAAGTTCAGTCAACTTTAATGGTCGGTAATTTAAAAACAAGAAAAAACGGAATGACTAATAAAAAAGTACCTATTAGATAAGGATAGCCTGAACCATACTTCCAATAAATGATACTTGCCATAATTGGGCCAATCACTCTTCCAAGTGACCCTAGTGATCTAAAAACTCCGATCGCCTCTCCTTGAGATTCTTCAGGAGCATAGAATGAAACTAAACTAGTAAGACAAGGTACTATCATTGCTGATCCTACAGATAAGAAAAACAGTCCTAGGTATAATAAAACTGTAGAGTAGCTAAAGTAGATACTAATAAGTCCAGGCACTAATAAAGCAAGTCCCATTAATACAACTTTTTTCTCACCTATTTGATGAGCTTTACGCCGGACAAAGCCACCTTGAATAAGTGCAATCATAAACCCAATAAAAACAAACATCATGGCATTATCTAAAGAGTCATAACCAAGACGCTCAACAGCTAGAAAGGTAAGAGTAAATTCCATCCCTGAAAAAGCCGCTATAAAGAAAAAGTTTGCTAAGTTTGTTTGATTAATTCCTTGGTATGGTAAAGTCTTGAAAAGTTTTAAAATATTAGAACTTCTAAAATGTTCTTTTACAAAGTTTTCTTTAGGTAGAGTTTCTTTGAAGTTTTTCTTTATCATCCATAAATTAATAAAACTTAAAATAGCAGCTAATAAAGCAGGAGCTGAAAATGGATTCACTCCGTATTGAACTAAAGAAGGAAAAATTTCATTTAATCTAACTTGGGATAAGATACCACCAATAGCTGGACCAAAAATAAATCCAAAAGCAAATGCAATCCCTACAAAGGCCATTCCTTTAGAACGCCTCTTTTTGTCTGTAATATCTGAGACAATAGCCGTAGCAGTCGAGAGATTCCCTCCCATTATTCCTCCCAAGATACGAGCAATAATAAGTGTTAAAAAACTCCCAGAGAAAAACCATATAACATAACTCATCGCTAACCCGAAAACAGTGTAGAACATAACAGGTTTCCGGCCGATTCTATCTGATAGTCTTCCCCAATAAGGAGCGGCGATGAATTGCAAGAATGAATATAAAGCTCCTAAAACACCACCAAAAAGGGCAATAGATCTAAAACTTTGAATGCCAACATCTGTACTATTAGCACTAACTAATGATTGAATGTTACCCCATAGAAAATTTAAAATTGAGCTATCCGGATCAACTTCAAGGTAATACTTAATTAATTCAGGAAAAAGAGGGAAAATAATCGAAAATCCTATTAGGTCTAAAAAAATAGAAAGAAAAACAATCTTGAGAGTGGATTTCATCTCTTTAGTTAATGGAGGAGATTCTTCTACTTGCTCAGGAATTGAATTCATTATTTCTCCATGATCTATGCCATAATATAAATCTCTTTTTTCACTTTCAGATCCATAAATTTTCGTTTTAATAAAATGAGCATATTCTTTCACCCATTGATCATCATCATTAGGACAACTCACAGAAACAACTTCTGTTCCAAATTCGTGCACCTCTTCAGACAATTCGTTTCCTATCTCATCAATTGTCTCTAAACAATCGACAGTAAAACTTGGACAAGCAACAACTAATTTCTTAGCACCATTTCTTGCAAGTTCAATTGCATACTCTTCAGTTGAAGGACCAAGCCACTGTTCAGAGCCAAACCGAGATTGAAAAGTAAAATGTATTTTCTCATCTTTGATATCTAAACGCTGCTTTATCAAGTAAAAAGTCTCATAACAATGTCTGTAGTAAATATCTTTTTTCTGGAGAACTCTCCTAAGAGGAATTCCATGAAACGAAATAACTAGTTCATCATAACCAAGATCTAATTCTTTTTTAATTGATCGAACATAAGTATCAATAAAGCATTTTGCATTATGATAATGACTAACGAAATTCAAATTAGGTATATTGATTAAATGTTTTGCATCTTTTGCAACATTATCAAAAACAGAAGCAATTGTACTTTCTGAATATTGAGGAAATTGTGGCAAAAGAAGAACCGAGTCGGCCCTAGTCAATTCATCTTCTTGCTCCCAATTCGCAAAAACATCGATTGGTTTAGGCGTGCTTAATAAAAAGCACAAATCTATTTCAACTTCTTCACTAGCAAGATGAGTTTTTAACTTCTCAACAAAAGACTCAGAAATTGAAATAAGGGGAAATGATTGATCTTTTTCATTCCAAATTCTTGAATATAAAAATGCAGATTTTTTTGGTCTAAATGGTAATACAAAACAATTTAGAATAATTTTCCACAGAAAGGGGTTAACATCTACAACCCTTGGATCACCTAAGAACTCTTTTAAGTACGATCTAACATCTTTAGTCGTCGGTGTCTTAGGCGACCCTAATTGAGCAATGACAACTTTAATCTTCTTCATTATTTGTAAAGATTTTCTAAGGCTTTATCGATTTGTGGATATTGGTATTTATATCCCAACTTTAAGGCACGCTCAGGCATTACCTTCTGCCCATCTAGCAATATAGTAGAGAGTTCTCCAAAAGCCATTTCAGCTGCAAAGCTTGGCATTGGAAAAATGGTTGGGCGAGATAAAACCTTACCTAATGATTTTGTGAAAGTTTTATTATTTACTGGATTAGGAGCAGTTGCATTTATAATTCCAGAAAATTCTTCTTTTTTCACAGCATCAAAATATAACTCTCTTAAATCCTCTACATGAATCCAACTCATCATTTGCTTACCAGATCCAACAACACCACCAACACCACACTTAAATGGCAATTCCATTTTTGATAGTGCCCCACCATTTCGTCCTAATACAACTCCCACTCTAAAGATACATTTCCTAATCTCAGTTGGTAGTTTTTCATGTACGACTTTTTCCCAATCAATACATAGCTTTGATAGAAAATCTGTTGGAAGTATTTCTTCTTGCTCTGAAACTTCTTCATCCCCTCTTACTCCATAGATCCCAATGGCAGAAGTAGAAACAAATGTTTTAATTTGAGACTTACTAGCGATAAGTCCTTCTATTAAATTTTCAGTACCGATAATTCTTGAATCATAAACTACTTTTTTTACTTTCTCACTCCATCTCTTACCTGCTACATTTTCTCCTAAAAGATGAACGACGGACTCAACTCCTTTAAAAGCTTCACTTGGAGCAATTTCTTTAGTTGGATCCCATTTAAAGTAATTAACTCTATCTCCAAATTTAACTGCAGCTCTTGGAACATTTCTTGTCAGAACATTTACGGAATAATTCCTTGTTAGGAACTTTTCAACTAGACCAGAGCCAATAAAACCAGTTGCACCCGTAATCAAAACTTTCATTTCATATCCTTAATAATTGACCAAATAACTGAGAGGATAGCATTTATAGTATGAAATTAGAATCCAATAAATATACTTTTACTGCTTTCCCCCTAGATTTTTTTTAGAATTGTCTTAATATTGAAGATAATGAAAACTTTTATATACTTATCAATCTTTCTTAGTACTACCCTTTACTCACAAAATGCATTTTTCGATATAGATATCGATGGAACTGTATTTAATGGAACATGGACAACTGGCCAACAGACAGTTATTAAGGACCTCTTACAAGACGTTGAAGACGCTGGCCAAACGGATATAGTAAACTTTGACATCACTGAATACTTTAAAAGTTCGGCCAATGCTTCAGTTATATCAAGTTCATTTGTTGGTTCTGATTATACAAATGAGTTCAAATTTTTATTTGGTGCCAATATAAGTCCTGCTGTTGTTGGTGATGGAGCAAGTCCAATGGATCTCCTTGCTGGTGAATTCCAAGAAGACGTAATAGAAGGAGCTGCTGCATCAGGTTCTATCATGCTAGGTTATCAATTTGCTAATAAAGGTGCATTTATCGTAAATGCATTTGCTGCCGGAGTAGAAGATGGTGACTTTAAATTAGACTTTAAAACTGTTGGAGCAAGATATAGGCTCAGATTATTTGCCAAGAACAAAGAATCAAAAACTCCAACAACAATAAACAGACAAACAAGTTCAACAGAAAATAGTAATGGAGGTTATTCTAATAATTCACCTCCTAATGCTCAAGTACCAGCAACACAAGTTGTGACTCCTACTCCTTCTGTAAAAAGTCCTTCTAAGAGTTCAAAGTCTTCTTTGATTGAAACACGTGTATATCTTCAAGCAGGACTACAATATAACAAAATGACTCTTAACTATAAAAAGCCAGTTAACTTAACTGAGACTTCATCAAGTGGAGGAGTGAACGCAACTGCTTCATTTATCAGTACTCTTAATTTAGATGTAGATATTAGTACATTTAGTATCCCAGTAGAGCTTTCTGGAAGTGTTAGATTCTTTAGGTTTTTAAATTTATATGCAGGCCTAGGTGGAAACCTAAACTTTGGATCTGGTTCTGGAAAAGCTACATTCGCTGACTCTACTATTACTGTTGTTGATAATAATAATACTGCTAACACTGCAACTACTGGAGTAAATGCGAATCTCTCTGAAGATGAGTCACCAGCAGTTTTTATTCCAAATCTCTTCACAGGTGTTCAATTAGATCTTTGGAAACTCAAGATTCTTACTCAATATAGATTCTCTATCGGTAAAGGCGTTCATAACATAGGTGTCTCTGCAAGACTTGCTTTTTAGTTTTTCTTGACCTGTGCTTATATGGATCATAAAAATCTCCAAGTCCCCAAATACCAACAAGATTTTCTTTAGCAAACTTCATAGCTTTGGTATAAGTTACTGCTTTTTCTTTTGAATCAAAGATATTAAACCAATAGATAAGAGCTTGACCTGCATGGACCAACTCAAGATTAATATCAACTTCATCAAGGTATATTTGACCTAATATACGCTGATATCGATCTCTTTTCTTCCATCTCAAATTAATGAGTTGATTATGTAGCCTTTGTTTTAAATACTTTTTTGAATACTCTCCTATGTCTATACATTCACTATCACCTTTGGCCATTTGACCAAGCTCTGGAGCATCAATACCTTTGAGTCGAATTCTCTCACGCCTTCCATCAAGCTCAACAATTAAAGTATCTCCATCTATAACCTCAACAACTAACACATCCCTATTTTTCTCCCAATATATAGTCTTGAATAAAATAATGATGACTAAAAGACCAAATAGCACATAATTTTTATCTGATTCTAGAAAAGTCTTTGCTATATACTGTTTCATTAAGTACCAATTAATCACATATGAGTGATATAAGAAGTGAAAATAAGAAGCATTTCAATTTTGAATTAGTCCATCAAGATGCTAATTCTAATGCCCGTGCTGGAGTGATAAAAACCCCACACGGAGAGATAGAAACACCTATCTTTATGCCAGTTGGAACCCATGGAACCGTGAAGGCCTTACAGCCAAAGGTTTTAAAAGATCATAATATCCCAATTATTTTATCTAACACTTACCACCTAGAGATCTCACCAGGATCCACTCTTGTAAAAAAAGCTGGTGGTCTGCACAAATATATGGGCTGGGATGGACCTATTCTTACTGACTCTGGTGGTTTTCAAGTTTTTTCTCTACAGAATAAATCAATCAAAGAAGAAGGTGCAGAATTTAAGTTACCAAGTGGAAATACTATTTTACTAAGCCCTGAATCATCAATTGAAATCCAACAAAACCTTGGTTCAGATATTATGATGGCCTTTGATGAATGTATTCCCTATCCAGCTACCGAAAAGTATACAGCAAACTCTATTAAGAGAACTCATAGATGGTTAAAAAGATGTATCAAAGCATGGGACAACCCAAAGCAGTCACTCTTTGGAATAATTCAAGGCTCTACCTATAATAAATACAGAAAAGAATGTGTTGATGAGGTTTGCTCCCACGACCTCCCAGGTTACGCTATTGGTGGCGTCTCTGTTGGGGAAGGCCCTGAATGGATGGAAAAAATTGTAAAGTACACGGCTCCACTTATGCCAAAGAATAAGCCAAGGTACGTGATGGGTGTTGGTAATCCCGAAGATCTCTTAATGATATGGGAGCACGGAATAGATATGTCTGATTGTATTATCCCTACTAAGTTTGCTCGAGGCGGAACGGTTTTTACCAATAGAGGAAAAATCAGAATTGGACATAAAAATTATAGAAGAGATTTTTACCCATTAGAGCCAAATTGTGATTGCTATACTTGTAAAAACTTTACAAGATCATATATAAAACATCTCTTTGATTCTAATGAAATCTTAGGAGCTATCTTAGTAACAACTCATAATATTGCTTTTTACGTTGGACTGGCCAAGAGAGCAAGAAAAGCAATTTTAGAAAATAGGTTTCTAGAATTTAAAAAAGAATTTTTGAGCTCTTATAAAAGTAAAAACTAATAACACACTCATAAATAAACCAATCAAAAAGCCTAATAAGTAATTAGGGTTATCTGGTCCTGAATGACCATCTTTAATTGTTCCCCCTATTCCACAACCATCAAATTTCTTAGGGTAAAGATAAGTTAGAGCCTGGGCATCATCTGGACCTAGTGCAAACCTCTCAGGTGTTGGCGTCCAAAACATTAAGTTTGCATCATTTGTAGAGTGCCCTATTCCAATGGCATGGCCTATTTCATGGGCCAAGACTGCAATCTTATCTTCTTCTGACAAAGATGAAAAAGGAGAGCTCGGAGTATCATTAATCAGAATTATTGATCCTACAATATTGCTTCCTACAATATTATTAGGGAGCGTAATAGCAATAACTGAAGCTGGAGAACCTCCTCCTATAGAGAAGTTATCAACATTATCATTACAAGCAATCACAATATCTGTAACCTTAGGGATTGGGTTAGCAACACCATTACAAGAAACAGTAGTACTTTGATTAACACATATCTTTCCGGTTTTAAAAAGTGGATCAGATGTATTGAGTTTCTTCCCATTAATTAATTTAAGTCTACTTGTTGTTACTTCGTTCCAATAATTATCAATAGCAGGCGTTATGAAATTAATGAGTTCTTGAACATTCGTTCCAGCATTTGTACAGCTTGAGTTTGAAGTAACCCTAACATTGACTTCTGATTTTTTAAAATACGAACCAGTTGAGCTCATAAAAGTTCCACTAAAAGAGTGGAAGCTCATAAAAAGTATAAAAATTATTTTAAACTTCATCTTTATTCCTCTGATTGTTTTATCTCATCTGGTAAATCATTTGGTAATTCTTTCGGTAATTCTAATGGAGAAGGTACTTCTGGAATTGTTAAACTAGCAGGAGAAACAACTTCTCCTTTATTGATATCAGGTTCTACTTCAGGCTTATTATTAAGTGCAGGTAAAGTTGATTCTAAAGACGGCTCAGGTAATTCATTATCTAAATTATTGTCTTGCTCAGAAATTTCTTTTTTCTTTGCCCAATCAAAGTAATAATTCACCATCAATCCATAACTCATATCTCTTTTTTGCTTATCAAAGAGTGATGTAAAGCTAGTTTTAAGATCAAAGGAGAGCTTACTTAACTTCAATTCTAAACCTACATCTAAAGTATTATTAATAGATGTTCTAGGTGTCGCAACATTAAAAAATGATCCTTGGCCACCAGGGAGTTTCTGCAAATTTGTCTCTTTACTATTTAAAACATTAAACGCAACCGTTGTACCAACGAAGGGTCTAAGGATTGGTAATACTCTAAAGTATGCATGGAATTCAAGACCAAATCTAAACTCATTCATTAATTTATCAGGGCTAGTCTTTGGTAATGTAAAAAAAGTATCAACTTGAAAAGAAAGAAAGTTAGGGCTACCGTATTCAATCCCTAAGCCAAGGGCCGGGTTTAGTTCATGACCTATCTTCCCACCTTTACCACTTTCTTGATATTTATTAGGGTAAAAACTAAACGCTCCTAAGCCTAACTTAAAACTTCTAAAAAAGGTTTTTGTTTTAAAAACCGCTTTCTTTTCTTTATCAAATAAAAAGTCATAAACTTTTTTCTTTTTAGGTGCTTCAAGAGAAGGTTCTTTTAATTCCGGTGCTTTCACTTCTGGCTCTTTAGGAGTTTCAGGAAGCGGAGCTTCAGGTATAGAATCAAGACCAGGTCTTTTTTCTAATTCTTCTAATTTTTTATTTAAATCTTTCTTTTTTAATTTTTGATCATTAATCACTTCTTCATCACTAAGTGTTTGATCTTCTATTTCTTCTTCGTCTAATAATTCAGGTCGAACCATTTTATCAATTAAGATAATTCCATCTACCTTCATTTCTTCAAGAGAAATTTTCTTATCTTGTGTAAAAGAGGAGATCGCAAATAAGAATAAAATTAAAAAGACTTTCATAACTGAAATTAGTTTAAAGAAAAAGTTCCGATTTTCCTAATGGTTTTAGCTCCCATATGATTAAAATAAAAAATAATTGAGGTAACAAATTATGTTTGAAAATTTATCAATTCCTTCCAGTCTTATTCCCGATGACCCTAGATTCGGTGTTGGTCCTTCTTTAATACCTACAGAATATGTTAAAAGACTATCAAGTACTGGAGTGAAGCTCTTGGGTACAAGCCATAGAAAACCAGCAGTTAAGAATCTCGTCAAAGAAGTTCAAGACGGGCTCATTGAATATTTTGAACTAACTGATCATGACGTTATTCTTGGAAATGGTGGAGCGACATTTTTATGGGATATGATAGGTCTTGGATTAACTGAAAAATGCTCTAAGCATCACGTTTGTGGAGAATTTTCTAATAAATGGCACGCAGCTCATAGTAAGATTCCCTGGATTGAGACTTGTCTTGAAAAAGTTGAATACGGGCAGGGCCTTATTACTTCTAATTCAGATAAATGTGATCTCATCGCTTTAACATTAAATGAAACTTCTACTGGAGTTCAGATGAAAAGTGTCCCGGCCAATGATGACTCAACTATTATTTGCATGGATGCAACAAGTGGAGCTGGGCAAATTGAATGTACTCATAAAAATGTAGATTTTTATTATTTTTCTCCGCAGAAAATCTTTGCAGGAGAAGGTGGATTATTTATTGGGTTCTTATCACCAAAAGCAAAAGAGCGTGCATTAAAAATCCAGCAAGACGAGAAAAGATATATTCCTACTATTATGGATTGGAAACTGGCGATCGATAACTCTAAAAAAAATCAAACCTATAATACCCCAAGTGTTTCAAATCTCTTTTTTATAAATCAGCAATTAAAAGATATGAATAAACTTGGACGAGCTGCGATTAATGAAATGGCTCAAAAGAAGGCTAAGCATATTTATGATTGGGCCGAAAGCAAAGAGTACTTAAGCTGCTTCATAAAAGATGATGCTTATCGCTCTAGATCTGTAGCTACAATTGATGTTGATGAGAAAATTCCAGTCAGTGAACTCACTCAAAAACTAAGAGATGAAAATGTAATTTACGATATCGACTCTTATAGGAAACTTGGAAGAAATCAATTTAGAATTTCTATGTTTCACAATGTGAGCTTAGAAAATCTAGAAAAATTAACTCAACTCTTAAGCCACAGCATAGAGTCAACTCTTTAGAAGGTCTTCATCCATTCATACATATGATAATGATCCCTACTCATACCAAGATTTTCATAGGTTTTTATTGCTGGTTCGTTTGATTTATCAACATAGAGTCTTAGGCCTCTCAATGACTCATCAGATTCAACTCTAGACTGTAAATGCTTATACATCTTTGAATAAATTCCTAAACGTCTTTTTTCAGTGATAACAAATACTGAGTGAATCCAAAGAACATTACCACATCTCCAATCACTCCATTCTTTTAAAACAAGAAGGCAGGCTGCCGGTTGTTCTTGAACTTCAGCGATTAGATAAAAGCCAATATTCGAATTCTTTATAATGTGTTCGACACCATTTTTAACTGTATTCTCATCAAGCTTTAAGTTCTCACTCTCTTGGGCCATCTGTAATTGTGACTGAACAATAAAGTCTCGATCTTTGCTATCAGCAATATAAATATTCACATTTATTCCTTTATGAACTTTTTTACTTCTCACCGTATTTAATATTATCTAACACTACTTTCATAAATCGAGAAAAAATGAATTAAAACATAATAATTTCAACTAGCTCCATTCGACTAGTAGCAGCATAACAAAACTCTATAATAGATAGATCTTCTCAAGGACTCTCCAGAAGAGTAGAGTAGGAAAAATGGAGGATTCTAATGAAACTACTAATGATAATTTTATCGCTATCACTTTTTTCAAGCTCACTGCAAGCTAAAACTCACGTTAAGCAAAAACCTTTAAAATACAAAGACTCTCAAGCAGTTTTTCCAAATGTTCTAGCTGCTCATTATGAAGTTGAATATGATGTTAGAACCAAAAAAGCTAGTGCCACTTCAAGCTTTATTTTTAACTTAGAAGAAAATGGTTATCCTGTTTTAGATCTTGTCCCAGAAGCTCTCGAAGTTTTAGTTAATGATACAACTGCAAGTCTTAAAGAAGTTGAGATTCGTGGGGTAACAAAAATAAAAGTCATTACAAAAAAACTCGCTAAAGGTGAACATATTGTTCAAATTAAAAATACTTTTGATAGATTAGTTAAATTTCAATCTAATTCAGTCTCTAGTGCATTCTGGATGTCTGACCTAAGTGACAGACAATACCTTGAGCAATACCTACCTGCTCCTTTAGAGTACGACCAATTTAAAGTTACGATGGATGTGAAAATTAAAGGTGCTAATTCAAAGCATGTTATTTTTACGAATGGAAAGATTAAAGAAATTGCTAACAATCACTTTAAGATATCTTATCCAAAATACTACACTGCTTCTTCAATATTTTATCATTTAGTTCCTACCGGTTCATACTCACTAACTGAAGCTAATTATAAATCTATTGATGGAAGAACTATTCCTATTACAGTTTATTCAAAGTCAAACCTTTTATCTATTAACAGCTTTAAAACGAATGCTCTTAAGTTTATGAAAGTTCTAGAAGAAGATTATGGGCCATGGCCTCATGATGCTTTCCTAGTTAATGCTGTTGGACCTTTTAATGGTGGTATGGAATACGCTGGTGCGACTTGGACATCTTTACGTGCCTTGAGACATGAAATGGATCATTCATATTTTGCAAGAAATATTATGCCAGGACGAGGGAATGCTGGATGGATCGATGAAGCCATTGCAAGTTGGGGTGATGATAATTATCAACAAACGTCATCTCCTAAAGTAACTGGTGTTGCTAGCCACTCTCCTTACAGAAGAACGACTGATAGAAATGCTTATGGTCCTGGAAGTAAATTATTAGGATTTTTAGATAATAAATTTGAATCTAAAGGTGGTTTAAAGAAATTTTTAAAAGACTATTTTGAAAGAAATCAAAGAAGTGTTATCTCTAATGAATTCTTTAAAAAGGAAATGGAAGATTTCTTTAATGTCGATTTAACTCAGTTCTTTAATAAGTATATTTACTCAAAGAACTTGAAGATGTTTAAATCAAGATTGAACTATGTTGAAAAGGTTCAAAATCCTTACCATCGTCAGTTTACTGAAAAAGAATTACGTAAGTTTTTATAAGAATTAATTTCAAGAGCTCGATACTATCGAGCTCTTCTTTATCTCAAAACTAAAAGTCTAATCTCTTGTTTTTAAAATATAACTAAGTAATTTATCTACTGCTAAAGATGCATTATGATATGAGTTTGAGGCAAAGCCGTAGATATTTTCTCTACTTGGTTCAAGAAAAATCTCAGCATAATTTAGTTGATTATAACCATGATGAGTTAAAATAGGACCATTGAATCCAGAAAGGTTTTTAAGTTCCCAACCACCAAATGTATAACCTGATTGTCTATTGTCATATGTTGAATATAATTTCTTAAAGCTTTTTTTGGATAAGAAATCACTCTTTTTAATATACCCATCCATCGTCACCTTTAAGAATTTATTCCAATCAATGAAGTTACAATGTACACTGGCTGCCGGCTCATAAAGCCTTGGGAAATCATAATGATAGGCCTTAAGCTTACCTTTAGAATAGAAATGTCCCCATTTAGATTGAACATTGCCTCTCGTACTTGTTTCTCCAAATCCACAAGAGTTCATTTCTAAAGGCTCAAATAAGTAAGTCTTCATAAGCTTAGAAAATTTAAGGCCAGTTGCATTTTCTAAAATATGCCCAACAAGAACGTAACCTAAGTTTGAATAATGAAACTGTCCTATTGGCTTATTCATATATTCTGAAATTTGCGAAATTAATAGTTTTCTTTGAGCTTGCCCAGCGACTTTGCTCTCTTCTAAAACATTGTGAAGTTTTTGATTCACAGATTTTTGCAGACCTCCCCTATGGGTCAGAAGCATTTCAATTGTGATACTTGTGACCTTTCCCCCTTATTTCATACCACTATCAAACTCGGTTTAACATAGCTTTTTTCTATTTTTATAATTTTAGCTTTGGGTGCAGGTGGCCTGTAATTCAATGAACTATGAGGCCTATAGTGATTATAGTGATACACC
>CALHLC010000045.1 GCA_938034385.1 uncultured Bacteriovoracaceae bacterium | reverse complement strand
TTCTCCTTGGTTGATTTTTTACAGCAATTTAATTTTGAATAAGTTGAAGACTATGTCTGTTTTTTTATGAATTTATCTATGAATTACGAGATGTGTTATAGAGATTTATTGAGAAGTTTCCACTATTAACCGAGAAGACCGTGATGATAATATAGGTCTCATTGAATCTGAAAAATTATAAGAACTTTTTGCTGTTCCTAAAGAAATAGAAATATTAGTTTTGCTTTGAAGTTTCTCTACTTGAAAATCAGGAGTATTAACTTGGCTAGAACTTAGAGTTGATATACTTGAAGGTATTTGTGTTCTTGAGGAAAGAGAATTAGTTGAATTTGGAGATTGCTCATTAAGGTTATTCCACCACTGGGGTTGAACAGTCGAATTATTCTGTGCTATTTGTTCTACTATCTCTTTTGTAAATATATTTTCAGTCCGATCTTCAGCCACCCAATTGGAGATCCTTGAATCACTTATTCCAATTTGTAGCAATCTCATAGTCATTCTAGAGTTATTAATTTGATGAAAACCCAACCTTTGAAAATCAAGTCTAGATATTTTTTTTGAATTCTTATGATGACGATACATTTCAAAGATATTGGCATTCTCCATATCTATCGGTCGTAATGTATATTCATAAATAGAATTTTTAATTTTTTGAAACTCATTAGAATCATTTTCTAAAAGTCTTAAAAGGTTTAAAAGAGCATTTTTATCATTAACAGAAAAATATGAACGTGGAGATTTGACTTCAGACCTAATTTCTCTAAGTTTTGGAAGTAAATCGTAAGTAGAGTCCAACTCTTTTATTCTTAGGGCCGCTTCAATTTTCAAAAGAATTGCTTCAGTTTGATCAATTAAACCTCTCCTTAAGTTTTGTGGACTTAAATATTGATTTACACTAATATTAACTTCAGTAAAAGAGTTAAGTCGTTCGATTAAAGGTCTTTCTTGAGAATGCAATGATATAGAAAAAAATAATATAATTAGTTTGTACAAATATACCACCTTGGAAAAAGACTTTTTAATATTTTATCAAAGAAGAATACAATACATTTAGCGGAGACAATTATACCTCTCTTTGAGTGATCGAGTGAGATGTGATTGTTCTTCAAGTCATCTATCTGAGAAAAACTCATGAGAATTGAGAGATAAGTAGATTTAGGCTTCAAGGAGTAGATGTTTTTTATTTAATCAAGTCGAAAGAAATGAGTTTCTCTGTATTTTAGCTAGTAACTCATCTAATAAAGTGAGTTTAATAATTTATTAGATTGTTAAAGAAGTTATTAAGTCCTAAACCAATAAGTAACTTTTAAAATATTGGATACATAATGATTAACTTTGATTCACTGAATCTCTTACCATCTATAAAAAAAGCAGTTAAGAAAAAGGGTTATGAAAATCCAACACCTATTCAGGCACAATCAATCCCTCACTTATTAAAAGGCCGAGACCTTTTAGGTATTGCTCAGACAGGAACCGGGAAAACTGCTGCTTTTTCATTACCGTTAATTACAAAACTTGTAGAATCTAAGCAAAAGGTTAGATCAAACCAGGTAAGGTCATTAATTCTAACACCCACAAGAGAGCTTGCCTCTCAAATAGAAGCAAATATAAAAAGTTATTCAAAAGGGCTTAATATTTCAAGTAGTGTTATTTTCGGAGGAGTAGGGCATCGGAGTCAAATTCAGAGTCTAAAAAAGGGAATAGATATTTTAATTGCAACTCCAGGAAGACTGCTTGATTTAATGTCTGATGGATATATTAAATATGATCAGCTGGAATTTTTTATCTTAGATGAAGCCGATCGAATGCTCGATATGGGTTTTATTCATGATGTTAAAAAAATAATAAAAAAACTTCCAGTTAAGAGACAGACTCTTTTGTTCTCAGCAACTATTCCTAATAGTATTTTGAGTCTTGCTAATTCATTACTAAATGATCCAGTAAAGGTTGAAGTTAGTCCTGAATCTTTAACTGTCGACAGGATAGATCAAAGCCTTAATATTGTAGCAAAGAAAAACAAAGCAAATCTTTTGAAGCACATTCTAGTTAATGAGAAAATTCAAGCAGTTTTAGTTTTTACAAAGACTAAAAGAGGAGCGAACAAAGTAGTTGAGTTTTTAGAAAAAAATAATATAGCCTCAGCTGCTATTCATGGTAATAAATCTCAAAATGCTAGAGAGAAAGCATTGAATAGTTTTCGATCAGGGAAGATGAAAGTTCTCGTTGCTACAGACATAGCCTCTCGGGGAATAGACGTAGATCATGTAAGTCATGTGATAAATTATAATCAACCTATGGAGCCTGAAGCATATGTCCATAGAATTGGAAGAACTGCTAGGGCAGGGCGAGACGGAAGAGCTATCTCATTTTGCGATGAAACTGAAGTTAAATTATTAAAAGCAGTAGAGCGATACATTAAGTTCTCTATTCCAGTTGATCGCGAACAGCCTTATCATATTGATCTTGAAAAATTGCCTAAAGTCGTTAAGAAAGTAAAAAAAGCTAGTCAGAATTTCAAGAGAACAATGAGAAAAAATGGTGGGAAATCAAAGGGAACAAGCTCTAAGAAATCTAAGAGATCTTCAAAATCAACATTTAAAAGAAAAAAGTATTAATCTAAAAGACAAAACCAAAAAGCAGAGAAAGATAAGATAAGCTTTTATTGTTTTGGTTATTTTTTATTGCTTTTTGGTACATTATTTGAATTTTAATAGAATCAAAAAAGTGAAGTCCTACTACTCCAGCTATGATTGGATGAGAACAGTGAGGGAAAGACTCTGCAAAATCATTAGGAACATTGCAAACACCCATTTTAAATTTTTGCTTGCTGCTAAGTTGGTAGCCTAGTCTTAGTTCCAATCTGTTTTGAATTGTTGGATTTGATATCGCTTTGATTTCATATTGATATCCTAAATAGGGGACTAAACCAATATTCCATTTCCCTGCATTCTCATAAGAGTTTATTCCATTAAGTGTGAGTCCAAAGTTATATCTATGATATAGTCCTGGAACAGATGACTTACTAATTACATTACTGATCCCAAAATCAAATGAATTACTTCCAAATAATAAATATTTTTCAGAAAAGTTTGGAGAGTAAAAAAGATAATTAAGCATAGGGGCAGATAAATTTTTTAAGAGGACTCGTTCTCCTATCTCTTGGCCATCTGCTGCATTTTCTATGGCCTTCCTAAGTTTATGCTTTACTTTTACTAGGCCCATGGATGCTTCATCTTTTGACAGGCCCAAGTCTTTAAATTCAAATTGATAATAACTTAATCTTCTCATTAGAAAATCTAGAGAAGTTTCAGTTTTCTTTTTTTGATAATTCTTGCTCCAGTTAGGAAATAAGTTATTAAGTGTGCCTCCTCCTTGAGAGAAGTGGCATAATTTATTCTCAGGTATATATGTGTTTTTTAAAATTCGACAGTTTTCAAATAATCTCTCCAAGGCTACTTTTAATAAGATTGAAAAATTAGAGTCTCCAAAATTACAACGTTTAAGCTCATTGTGATTCAGATCTTGCAAGGCCACATAACATGACAGGAATTGATCGACAGGAGAACTACTTCTATTAAAATCAAATTTTATACCAGATTTTTTTAAGAGATTTCTTCTCGCATTTGCAACTCCTATTAAAAAATCAAAAGCTCTGAAATCTTTTTCAAAAAAACCAAAAAATCCAGAAATGGCATCTGAGGCTAAGGGAATCTCTCCTTTTATAAGTTGAAGCTTCTTTTCAATTTGAGGGTGTGCCCCTAAGAAATTAGAGATTTGACTTGATCGTGAAGAGAGAATGAAGTTTGTAATAAAAGACATTGAATTACTGAGGACACTTTTTTCTTTAACTCCAACTTGTTCTTCTTGAGCTAAGGGATAATTTTGAATCTCTGGATCAAAAAATAAAAAGTCTGTTGATTGAATTTTCCCAATGGATTTACTGACTTTATAAGCAAGATCTAAGGGGCCATTATTAAAGACTCCACCATCAATAAAGTTATCAACTCTAAGTTTACTCTTGTTACATTCTTGAGGTTCTTGAGGATATATTAAGCAATGAGCTAAGGGTTCTGGTTCAAACGCTAGGGGGAAGCTTGATGATGCCATCATGATGTTTTTAATTATTTCAAAATTGCCTGACTTCTTGAAAGGAAGGTAGGCATGAATAGATCCATCGTTTAGATTATGATTTTTAATCTCCGGTTCTTGTCCTTGGCCTCTTCCGGTGATAACAAAATAAAACGATTCAATAGTTCGAGGGGATAGTAGCTTTTTGCCTTTTATGAAATGTAAGGGGTTTTTTCTAGTAACAGATAAGGCCAAATATGCCTTACAATCCTTTTTTAATCCTTTTTCCCAATAAGAGTGAATATTAGAAAACAAATTATTAAAAGATTCCCGAGATAAGAGACTGGACTTCTTTTTTGCTTCTTTGTAATAAAAATCATCAATATTTAAGTCTGCCCAAGATTTCCAAAAAAGTGAGTCCTTCATTTCTTTTTGATCAGGAGAACAGGTTTCTAGTATTGATATAAATGAGTTCATAGCACCAGCTGATGCTCCAGTAAAAACAGTACCGTTTTGTAGATCTTTCTTACTTAAGCGTATCGCTTCATATAAAAAACCTGCTTCGTATACACCAAGAGAAACTCCCCCAGTAATTGTGATGGCATGTTTTTTTTGGGCAAAGGCGAAATGATGAGAAAAGAGAAGAGCAAATAATATAAAAACTTTCATATGTATATATAAAGTATTTTAAATTTTTATTCAAATATGGCTTAAAGAAGAATTTCTTAATCTTCTAATAAAGTGTATTGAACCTTTGCCCTTGATGAACCATGTTTATTTGTCACTTCATAAATAAAAAACTTATTATCTGTTGTGAGTTCATGCCTGAGCTCTATATCAATAAACCATTTGCCATTACTTGCTCTTAAACACTTCCCGCCTTGTCTGACTTTTAATCCCTTGTTTTGGATCACTTTACAAGTTCTGATAGGAGCGTTGTTTTCTACTAAATCTTCTATGTAAAAATGTTCGACATGAATATTTTTAGTTTTCTTTTTAATATCTATTATTTTTGGTGCTAAGCTTAACTGTATGAGGTTGCCTGAATTGTCTTTGGCATTTGAGCGAATAAATTTATGAGTACTAATATTTGACCAGCCATCAATGTCTTTGAGTCTTAGTTTAAAAAATATTTCTTCTTCAGGAACATTTCCATTTACAGCGATGTCGACCTTCCAGTGAGTTCCTGATCGTATACATTTTCCATCATTTCTTATTTTGACTCCTGAAGTTTCTACTATTTCACAATCTAAAATGAAATTATTTTCAGGGTCTTTAAAGTTGATGGTGTAAAGTTCTACAAAAGAACTTTTAAATAAAGAGCTTGAGTTTTTAACGATAGGCCTTTTTCCAATATAGCCATCTTTTCTTTTATTGAAAATGTAATATTCTTTTTTAGTTGTTATAGAAGTTATAAAATCTTGGAATTTTAAGTTTAATTCATTGTCATTTTTTATAAAAGCAAGAAGTTCTTGATATTTAGAAAAGTCATTTTCTATAAAATAAGAAAGTATCTGTTGAAGGTATGTTTTTTCTGAATCTAGATATTCTTGATTCAAGAATGTGATTAAAGCTGAACTATAGCGATAAAATCTAAAACCTGAAGAATACTCAGATTTAATAATTTCAGAAAGACTCATTTTTTTATTATCTCGTGCTATTAAATGTGAAAGTTTTTTTCTAAATCTAAGTCCATCGAGATGGCTTCCAGTTAAAACTTCGGCTATCCCTTCTTCAAACCAAGGCATTTGTGACTTCCTATAAAAATCAGTTTGTCCCCAATATCCATGATTGATATATCTTCCAGTTAAATAATGAACATATTCATGCTTGGTAAGCTCTTCAAGGGTATATCTAGATTGATGAGGGAGACGTTGATAAGTATAAAAAGTTGCTCCTTTCTCGATGTATATCCCTCCGTTAGAAGTAGGTAAGTCATGTAAGAAGGGTTGGTATTTCTTGTAATCTTCTGGTGAGTTAAATATTACCATTTTCAACTTTTCATTGATATCACTTGGTAAAGGAGTCATTACTCCTGTCAGTAGGTGGAAGTTTTCTTTAACTTTTTTTAGTTCTTCTATTAAGGAGTTAATTGTACTTTTAGATAAACTAGTGATGACTTCTATGTTTTCATTTTGATATTTATAGTTATTCTTTAATATCTTTGTATAAATTTTTTGATCGATGTCTTTTTTACAAATCTTTGAATTATTTTGATTGTTTAAACTAAAGCATTCTTTTCTAAGCAATAAGGATTTTAATGTCCAAAGATATGTTTCGGAATCTTTTTTAGATGATTGCAACCTTGATTTTAACAATTGTTCAACATAAGGATTTAGACTTGAAAAGTTTGAACCTGTAGAAAATGAATAATAATTCCTCATAGCCCAAATAGCATTGTTAATAATGTATTGCTCCTGAATATTTGATTGATAATATGAATAATGATTTATAATTTCTAAAAAGTTTCTTGAAACAAATTCAATATTGTCTTTATTGGAAAATAACCTTTGTGAAAGAACTATTGTGCTAAACAAAAGGGTCTTGTCCTCTTTGGATAAAGGAGATGACTTTTTATAGTAAAGCAGAACCTTTTCTAGATTTAAGAAAGCATGAGAAGATGGTTTTTTAAACCCGTCTATAAATTTTATCCAAGACTGAAAGAGACTTTTGTTTTGATCTACGTTAGAGAAGAGATCTAAAATCTGCAAACTCTTTTCTTTTTCCAATGCTAATCTTGATAAATTAGAATAGTTTTCAATAGTATAGTTTTTTACAGTATGATGATAAAAAGCTACTCCTAGAAAATATAGTTTTTCTTCTAGTTGAGAATGAGTATCTAAAGATTTTATTGTATTTAAGATTTTCTGTTCAGAAAATATATTAAGTTTTGCAAACTTAGGTGAATACAAGTGTTTCTTGCAGTCATATAAATAATCATTTTCTTGTGTATTAAGACGATCAGTTAAAGTTTTCAAATTACATTGACTTGAGTTTTTAATCGAAGAGTATTCACGATATGAGTTTTGTATTGAAGAACATGAACTAAGAAATATATAAATAAATGTAATAAAAATATTTAACATATGTAATGATATTTTATCAGAGATTTACTTAACTTGGAGTGACAAGAATATATAGAGAGAGCCTTAGTAATATCATCAACTAAGGAGAAGAGAAGGATTTTTTATTTAAAATGAGTACCCCTAAAATGTTTCTAGTAGTACTCCTTTTCAATTAAAAATGGAATCAGAACTTTAGATCAACTGATTTTAGCCACTTATTAAAGTTGCTAATATCTGCAGGCATTATGATCTCTACTGAGCCGTCTGCTAGGTGTTCCATCTGATCTAAATACTTTTCTCCAAGTTTGAGATTGTACGCTTTCTCGCCACCTTTTTCAGATAGGGCTGATGATATTCTTTTTATTGATTCAGCAGTAGCTTTGGCAATTGTTAAAATTTCTTCGGCCTTACCTTCAGCCTGATTTATTCTTCTTTGCATCTCACCTTCAGATATATTTATCATTTCACGTTTACTACCTTCACTCATATTTATTCGACTCTGTTTATCACCTTCAGATTTCGCTAAAATTGCTCTTTTTTCTCTTTCTGCATTAACTTGTTTTTCCATGGCATTTTGAACAGAGTGAGGAGGCATAATATTTTTAATTTCATACCTATGAACCCTTAAGCCCCAAGTTTGACCCGCTTGGTTGAGAACTTCTACTACTTTAGCACTTATTAATTCTCTTTCTTCGAAAGTTCTATCAAGATCTAGTGTTCCAATAATTGACCTCGTAGAAGTTTGTGCTAATTCAATTGCAGCATAGACAAAATTTGTAACCCCATAACTAGCTTTAGCCGGATCCATGACAGATAAATAAATGACAGCATCAACAACTACATTTACTTCATCTCTTGAAAAGCAATCTTGTGGAGGAACATCTATCGTTCTTTCTTTTAAATCCTGAATAAATGCAACTTTATCAATAAATGGAATAAGTGCATGAAAACCTGGGCCTAAAGTTTTATGGTACTTCCCAAGGCGTTCAACAATATAGGCCTTTTTTGTAGGGACAAGGCGAATTGATTGAAAGAACTTAATAATGACAATTAAAAAAGTTCCACCAATAATAAATAGGTTAAAAATATCATAGATTGTTATATTATCTAAATTCATTTGATTGCTCCTGGTGTTGTAGAGTTAATTGTAGAAGAAACTTTTGAAGCTCCTTCGAAAAAACCTTTGATATTTGCCATCTCAACAGGGACAACAGAAATTTTTGATTTATCCATAACGTTTCCAACCTCACTGATGAATTGTTCTACGAGTTGAAGTTTCACGGCCATATCTCCGCCGGGAACATTAATGGCTTCAGCTACAAGACGTACTCCATCGGCAGTTGCCGTGGAAACTAATTCAATCTCTTTTGCTCTCCCGAGAGAGTCATTAATACGTTTCTGTTTTTCTCCTTCAGAGATATTAATAGACTCTGTTCTTTCACCTTCTGATAGAATGATTCTATTCTCTTTATCTGCTTCAGCTAGAGTAATTTCAGCTCTTTTTTCCCTTTCTGCTTCCATCTGTTTTTCTAATGTAGATATAACAGTAGAACTTGGTCTAATGTTTTTTATTTCATACCGTAATACTTTTATCCCCCAAGAATCACTGGCAATATCAACTTCTCTTACAATCTTTTCATTAAGAAGATCTCTCTCCGAAAAAGCTTTTGATAGAGTTAGTTTTCCAACTTCAGATCTCATCGTTGTTTGAGCAAGGTTCACAGAAGCATTTTTATAATCACCAATCCCATAACTTGCGAGCTTAGGATCGGTTACTTTTAGATAAACTAAACCATCAATGAGGACCTGCATGTTATCTTGTGTGATACAGGTTTGTGGTGGGATATCAAAAACTTGCTCTCTAGCTTCATGAGTGTAAGCAACTCTGTCAAAAAATGGAACTAAGAAGTGAATGCCAGAATTTAAAACAGTTCTGAATTTTCCTAGTCTTTCTACTACACAATGCTCTCTTTCTGGAACAATCATAATTGTATTCCACAAAATAAACGCGATGATTAGAAAGAATATGAGTATGTAAGTTAAAGTCATATTAGTTCTCCTTATTTTACTGGATCAACGATCCAAATATTTCCAAGTCTTTTAGTTATAATAGCACTTTCACCAATTTTTAATTCATGTTCACTTTGAGCTTCCCATGTAGAATCTCTAAATTTAACTCTTCCAGATTTATAGGGAGTGATGAGCTCTATAACTTCCACAACACTATTTATGGTATCAAGATCTTCATCAGTATTGTGTACCTCTGAATCTCCTTCGAAGTATTTCATGAATAATGATCTTAGTATTAATAAGTAGATTAAACTAGTGATAAAAAAAGTTAAGAAAGCAGTAACCGTATTAGTTATTAATCCTATATAAATTCCAACAGCAACTGTTAAACAACCCATCCCGAGAAATATAATTATTCCTCCGGGCAATACCATCTCTGCTAGTATCATTATAATTCCAGTAATGGCCCATATGTATAAACTAAGCATTTAGATACTCCTCGCTATAAAAAAATTGTGATATATAATCAAAATTTGATTTTGTTACTTTTATATATTCTGCCAATTTTTCAATATATTCTAATTCCCTATAGTCTACATCTTTATCAAAATGGGCCAGGAAGAAAAGTAACCAAATTATAAAGTGTTTTGCAGGTAGTGAATATAAAGACTTTGGAAGCTGTTCAGGATAATAGGGATAATCAATATATTGAATTGTCTTTTTAAGCTTATTCATACAATTGAAGTGCTCTAGAAGATTATTCCTAAGACTTACCTCACTAGGTAGAACTTTGCCATCTATTCCTATAAGAGAATTCATAAACTTTGTAATCTCTAAAATATATTCTTTTTTAGTACTTGATGATAATTCAATTAATATAATTTCTAAAATTGAATTATTAATATATTGATCCTTATAATTCTCTACATGGGCCTTTATGATTGGATCTAGAAGGACAACATTTGAGAACTTTTTATCCCAAAGTCCATGTATGGAACCCAGATCAATTGCATGCTTGATAGAACTGTACTTACCAAACAAAGTATTTAAGTCTGTATTATATAACTCGCAAAGTAATATCGCAGTTTCAACAGGAATTTTCAATCTCCCTGTTTCATAATCTTTTAGCGCCAGAGATCTTAATTGTAGATTCTCTTCTACCTGTTTTTGAGTGAAACCAGCGTTTTTTCGGGCAAGTTTCAAGTTTTTTAAAAAGTTTTGCACCTGTACATATTTGTACATTTTTTCATGGATGTCAAATTAAAACTGTACTTGAAATGGAGTCAAGGATAGGCTCTTAAGATTGTAAGTGAAAATAATACTAGGTAAATAAGAAGTTCATTCTGATCAAATTAAATTTGAGAGTTATGATCTTTTGGGCAAGGTAAATGAAAAATTTGGTTTGAGATCTCTTGTGAATTATAAAAAATTGAGATTACAAATTGTTAACTCAAGAGTTATGGAGATAATTTAAATGTCATATGAACTATTTAAATCAAAGTAAACTAAAATTAGAAATTATAAACTCCAGTTATGTTTGAAAAAATAAAATTGTTTTCTGATTGAATAAATAAATCACTTTTTTCACTTCTGTAGGCAATATCTGGATGGACTTCCCAACTTTTATTAATAGTATACTTCGCTTGCAGGCCATATTCTTGAAAATTTACAAGAGTAAAGTTTAAGGTCTTTTGATTGAGCAGTTCTAGTTCTTTACCTAGGCTAACTCTAGGAATTATCTTGATATTATCTTTTATGATGTGGAACTTTAAAGTACTTGATAAAGCTTCAAAACTCCCTTGGAAAAAAACTGGTTTGATTTGAATTTGTAAGAAATGATCATTGATATATTTGGTAATATTATTAAATGGCATATATAAATTAGGGCCATTTTGTGGTTTGAAATTTTGAATACCTAGAGATGATTCCCAAGTGTTGCCTAAAGATTTAGAAAATTCAAGAATGGCATTTCTAGAAGGGTAGAGTATATCTGAAGAATGTAAGTATGAACCATGTAAATAGATCCCTTTTCCCATTTTCCAATAAGCCTGTATTCCATATTGTAGAGAAGACTTATCCCATCTACTTTGCCTTTCAAACGAAGGAATGATGTTTATATCTTTATAGAAATAGTTAAATTGAATGTTTGATTTACTTTGATGAGATTTAGCATTCAAGCTTCTACCAATATTTTGATTTACTGATACACTTTGAAGACTATTTGCAAAAAGAGAAAATGAAATAATAAATATAAAAAGAATTATTTTCTTCATACTTAGTTCCTTTGATTTTAAGATGTCTTATATATAGGAGGTGTTTTATCTTGGCAGTAATCTTTAAAGTACATATTTAATAAATTCTTCCTCTTAAGTTCTTGTATCACTTTATTTCGTATCTTTATATTAGAAGCGACTAGTTTCTCTGCTAGTGTTTTGTTTATGCTTTTATCAATTGACCATGAGTAAGAGTTTATAGCATTCATTTGTACATTAAGGTTAGAGTCATTAAGAAGTTTTTTTAGTATTGGTATACTTTTAATTTGTAGCTCACTTATGAGGTGGCAGATTATGATTTTTATTTCTAACGAAACTGCTTCAAAGTCAATTTCTTCAAGGGCGTCTTTGAAGTATAGATGATTTTTACGTGTGGCTGCTTGTAAGATTTTTATCTTTAATGGATCTGATTCAATAAACTCCCAACTAAATAATAAGGAAGACATTTGGTGTGGGTTCATTTTGTGGATGAAATAATCTATTCCTATTTCTTTAAATGGGTGGTTGAGGTTAATTGAATTAAGGTAGTTAATACAATCATTCGTCTCAAATTTTCTTGGGTTTAGTAAATAATTAGCTGAACTTAAAACTGATCTTTTATCATATTTAAGCCTGAAGATATATGAATATATGTTCTTCAATGCTTTAGTGTGAAAAATGAGAAATAGTACAGATAAGAGTAAGACTACAATGCAACTCAGGTAGAGAGTTATATGGCTATAATTTATTGTTCTTATAAAGTCTAAAAACACTTCATTTCCTAATTGAGATTATTTCTAATTATATCATAAGTGGCTGAAAGAGTGAGGGGGAAGTTGAGCTAAGAACTCGGGATCAGGTTTTTCTTATCTACTCCATAATTTTTTAGCCGTGTTAAAGTTGTTTATTAAATAAGATGTAAAGGATAGGGTACCCTTGCTTAAGAGAAATACTTTCTTTTTAAAATTTTTGGTATTATTTCTAATACTATTTATTGTTACGATGAATGTACTTTCTTTACATCCTCACCTTTATGAGTTTTTAGAAACATTTTATATCTATTATTATTGCTTTGTGTTGTTCTTTTCTCTTCTCTTTGTTTTGTTAAGTATTTTCCCAATGTCTATAAGTGATTCATTTCGAAAGAACAATTTCAATAAAATGTTCCTAGAACATGAAACGATTCCATCTGTGAGTGTTTTAATTCCTATGCATAACGAAAAAAAAACTGTTTTGAAAACTATAAGGAATGTATTAAAAAATGATTATCCGAAAATTAATATTATTCTCATTAATGATGGAAGTACTGATGGAACCCTTTATCATTTAAAAGAAAATTTATCTCTTAAACTAGATGACTCTATGCCCTTATCAGACCTAAATTCTTATGAAGTTACTGCTTTATATCAATCCCGAAGATATAAAAATATTAAAGTTATTGATAAGTTTAATAAAGGATTTAAAGCGGATGCATTAAATGCAGGACTTAATTATAGTAAAGATGATTTAATCCTTACAATTGACGCTGATACTATATTAACAAAGGATGCTATTTCAAAATTAGTCATACCAATGTTTTTTTATGATGGGAATTACATTGGTGTTGGTGGAGCCTTGTTAACTCAAAACTCTTGTTTGTCTTTAAATAAGAGAAGAAATAACTTGTTTGAGTTATTTCAATTAATCGAATATCTGAGGGCCTTTTTAATAGGACGAGTTGCAATGAACTTTTTTGGAGGCAACTTTATAAACTCTGGAGCGGTATCATTATTTGCCAGGGAAGCAATCAATAAAGAAGGCGGTTTTAATACGAATGCTATCGGTGAAGATATGGATATAGTCATGCAGATTTATAAAAACAATCCAAAAGCCAAGATTTTTTATATTCCGGATACAGTAGGTTATACTATGGTCCCACATAAAACTTCAGACCTTGTATCACAAAGAGACCGTTGGTATAGAGGATTGATAAGGTGTTTGTTTGATCACAGAGAAATATTAATTAAGTTCAATCAAGGTAAGAGAAGTTTTTTTACATTCCCATATTTCTTATTAGTTGAAATGTTTAGTGCTTTCGTTGAATTTAGTGCTTACCCTTTTTTGATTCTTGCGGTGATGGATAAAAAGTTAGACTTCGATCTTTTTATTTTCTTATTTATAATGAGTACTTGTATAAATGTATTAATAACAGCAATTAGTGTTTTTTATGAAAAGACGAAGTTTGATAATATAAAGAACTCGAAACTCTCTGCAACCCTAATTATAATTTCAATAATAGAGTTCTTAGGCTATAGACAGATTTTACTATATGCTAAAATAGTCGGGGCTATCAAAATTTTTGAAGAAATATTTTTTAGAAAAGTCTTTAGTTGGGAGACCTTAGAGCGAAGGTATTAGTTTTTCTTCCTAGTGTTAAATCTATAGCGTGCCTTTATTTCATATCTTCTCATTTCAAATTTATTAGTCTGAGAAACATTATAACCAAGTAAAACATCCAGATCTCTAGTGGGATGAAAGATTACTCCGGCCTCTTTGAATGTTCCTTTGATATAAACACTATTAACTATATCTTCGACTACCGATCCGTAAGCTGCATAAATCGATAAGTATTTAGTCGGTCGGTAAGTTGTTTTAATGAACCATACGCTATATCTTTCATCGATCGTAAAAACATTAAATAATTTTCCCGCTATGACTAAGTTGTCAGTAAAGTATTGCTCGAGAGTTAAGTTTATAAAGTCTACGTTTGGAGCATTTTGAAAGTATCTTCTTTCGACATCAATTCTTGCTACAGTTCCTGTCCCACCAATTTTCTTTAATGGATTAGTAACAAAGCTACTGCCTAGTCTTGCCATGTATGATTCTTTAAAGTTTATATGCGTGTTAAACTTCATTTCTGCATGAATATAAAACCAAGTTCTAAATCTTTTTAAAACTTCGGCCCTGAGAATTTGATCGTAGTTATTGAAACGATTAGTCCGTATCAAAGAGGTATAGAATTTGGTGTGAGGATCTAGAGTATAAATTGTACTTAGGTAAAACTGATTCCAATCTTCAAGATGATCTTCTTTGAAATCAGAAAGGTTATAATTAAATTCAACTTCCCAATGTCTTATTATTTTCTGAAGTTCTTTAACCTTTATTAATCTGTCATATATAAGCGTTTTATCTACTTGATATGCCAGTGAATCTTTAAGGGTTTTTTCAGCAAGAGAGAATTTCCAGTTAGATGCTAAAAGGTCTGCTTTTGTCACGTGGCTCAATGTAAAATCAGGATCGATCAGTATTGCTTTATCTAATATCTTCAAACTAGAATCTAAATTTGAAAACTTGATAGCATAGAGTATTTGAGCTTTTAATATGTACGCTTCTTTGAATCGACTAGATTGGGTAATTGCACTTTCAATATTACTTAGGGCCTGTTTTTGATAACCTGTACCAAGTAGATAGTAGTTTCTTGCAATTTGATAATAGGTGTCACTCTTATCATCGCTACTTTGTCGATGCCACTGCTTTAAAATTTTGATAGCACGTTTATACTTGTTCCTAATAGTGTATGAATTAGCCAATATTAAATATGCTCCTTTATAATGAGGAGCTAGATTAATAACTTCGTTAAGGTAAGTTTGCGAGAAATCCCATTGCTTCAAATGAAAAAAAGTTGCACCTATGAAGAATTTTAGATCGATATGCTTATCATCGATTTTTTCAGCTTCTTGGAAATCTTCCAAGGCATTATTGTATGCTTGTTGGTAATAATGGTTTTTCCCAGCTAAGTATAATTTTTCAAAATCTGATTGAGAAAAAGACAAAGAGCTTGAAAGAGAGAAAAGAAAGATAAATAATTTCATAAACTCTTAGTAACAATTCCCCATTGTAATTTCAATAGAAGATAGTAGGAGAAATGCTATTATTCATGAAAGTTTCTTGCTATACTCAATCCAATTAGAGGAGATACATATGGGTGAGTTAAAAGATAGAGTTAGCAAGGAAATTATAGCTGCAATGAAAGCTAAAGATAAGAAGCGTTTAGATGTATTGAGATATTTAAAAAAGTTATATATTGAAAATGATACTGCAAAAAAACAACAACCAGAAATTGATATTACAATTGCCCATGCAAAAAAGATTAAAGACTCTTTATCTATGTTTCCTGAGGGATCAACACAGATAGATGGAATAAAAGAAGAAATTCGTATTTTAAGTGAATATCTTCCGGCCCAAATAGATGAAGAAACTGTTATTGGAATGATTAAAGAAATAATTTCAACTCATGATAATCCAAACATGGGTGTAGTTATGAAACAACTTAGCCCTAAGATTAAAGGTGTATTCGAAGGTAGGAGAGCAACCGATTTAGTGAAGTCACTTCTGAGCTAATTGTGCTTCTTCATAAATTTCTTCTAAACTTTATATAGCCTCCTTAAATTGGCTCAAAACACCTGATTCTTATATTTAAGGCAATTTTTGATGACATTGAGATAAAAGTGCCATTTTAAGGTATAATTATAGTATGAAGAGGAGATATTTTTCCATTCCTCTATGCTTAATATTGGTTACGATCATAACGTCTTTTCTAGGGCAAAAATCAGAAATTCAACAACCTTCTAGATCGATAGCATCCGTAGAAAATTATCACGATACTACAGAAGCGATATCTTCTAAAGTTTCAGAGTTAACAATGGCCTGTGATGAAATTGAATGCCCTGAATATATAGCTCATATTAGAATCAATGAAAAAAGGGTTTGTACGGGGTTCTTAATAGGTAAGAACAAAGTCATGACTAATCATCATTGTATATTTGACTCAGTCGATAATTGTGAGGGAGTAAAAGTTTATATTAATAATCCTTATAATGTTGAAACTCTAGAGTATTCATGCCGTAAAATTCTTCATACTGGGTCTGATAAATTAGATCTAAATGATAAAGATTATGCGATTCTTCAATTGTCCGAAGAAGTTGTAAATGAGCCTGTTGATTACACTGGGGACGATTTAAATGCTAATGATAGTTTTGAAGTTTTTGTAACCGATTGGAATAAGAGTAATGATTCTTTAATGATTAAAAAGTATGATTGTGAAGCAGTTATTGATCATCATATTTATAAGTTCGCAAAATATAAAACTCATTCAATCTTAGCTTTTAAAAACTGCCCTATAGTTGAAGGGAACTCAGGTGCTCCAATTATCAATAAAAGAACGAAGAAGCTTGTAGGAATATTAGCTAGAAATTATACGATTGATAGGTCTAAGCTTCGAAGTGCTTACTCAGAAGTAAATTTTGATTTAGTAGAGAACTTAGGAATAGGGATAAATGCAACTTGTTTTGATTTCAGAAGCTCACCAATTTTTTCAAATAACAAACTTAGAAAATGTGCAGAGCTTGATCTTAGTGAAAATAATAAGAATAAAATTTTGCATGGATTAAGTATGAAGGCCATCCACCAGGTCAATGATTATATAGATGATACTCATATTACTTGGCTTAAAACGAGAAGCCATGGAGTATTCCCGTATTGTCTTAAAAATATTGATCAAAGTATTAAATCTTTACAAGGAAAATCAAAATTAGATTATCAGTTAAGTGTTCCTCGTTTTAAAACAGTTATGACTATCTCTCCTTTTTTCATTCAAAATATTCAGGCCATACCTATAAGAGAAAATAATACTTATGAAGTTGAGTTGAAGTTAGTTGACAAGGGTGTGGACTCACTAATTTTAAGTATAAAAAATCTGAATAATTCAAGAGTTGGGGATAGTTGGATATTAAAAGATTGTGGCTCTGATTTGGACGAATTCCTGGTTTCATCTGAGCTATAATGCAATTTGTCACCTCAATCTACTGTAAATTATTTGCTATTTTAAGTTCTTGTTAAGAGTACTTAAGATATCTTACATATTAGCCTATCTTTCTGACTTTCTAGATTTTCCCTTGTCATGAACTCAAGTATAAGTATGATCTAGGTGTAATTAATCAAAATAATCGGGGTTATATGAAAATAATTTTTATGTCATTGATGTTTCTAGGATTGAACGTAGAGTCTAAAACTTTTTCAGTAATGACTTATAATCTTGAAAACTTCTTTGATACTCATCACGATAAAAATAAAGAAGATTATACTTATTTACCTTTAAAAATTAAACAAAGATCAAGAATAGTTAAGGAATACTGTGAAGGCCTATCAAACCCTTTCTATAAGAAAAATTGCTTAAATTTTGATTGGAGTAACTCAGTTTATCATTCTAAACTTAAAAACATAGCTAAAGTCATCTCATCTTATGATTCTGGTAAAGGTGCAGATATTGTTGTTTTACAAGAAATTGAAAATAAAAATGCTCTGAAAGATTTAATTACTAAAGGTCTTGTAGCAAAAGGTTATCGATATATCTCCTTAATAGAAGGCCCAGATAGAAGAGGAATTGATGTAGCAGTTTTCTCAAAATATAAGATTGTTTCTAATCGTTATCACAATGTAGATATTTCAGATTACTCTAGCCGTCCTACAAGAGGAATTTTAGAAGCGAATCTAAATGTGGATGGGAAGCTTGTCACTGTTTTTGCTAACCATTGGCCAAGCCAGAATAATGATGACCTTACTAGGTTAAAGGCGGCTGAGACTTTACTAAAAGCAGCTAAAAACAAGACAAGATCCAGTGCTATTATCGCAGCTGGTGACTTTAATACTGTTGAGGATGATGACATAAATGGTCTCAAAGAGCATATAAACCCAAACTTCTACGATGTTGAAGAAAAAGGAAGAGAGCTATCTAGACACAGAAAGACTCTTAAGGGTGGAACTCACTTTTATAGAGGAAACTGGGGATCGTTAGACAAAATTTTTGTCTATAAAAGAAGTGGACGTTTTAAGGTTCTTTATCAAGATTTCAATATCTTAGCTCATAACTTTATGCTTACTGATATTGAGTGGGAAGATAGATCTACTGGAGACATTACTATTTATAAAGGTGTTCCTTATAGATTTGACCCAAAAGCCAGAAAAGGCTTTTCTGATCACTTGCCAGTTGTTATAAAAATTCGCATATGAAATTATTTATATCGTTCATTGTTTTATTTTCTAGTTTAAGTTTTTCTTATCCAAGCCATTGGTGGAAAAAAATTGATGACCCCAATGCTCCAAGTTGGGAAATACTTCCTCATGAAGCAGATAGATCTAAAAATGAAGTAATTCTATCTAAACGAAATGAACTTGGAATTTTCAGCAATTTTGGACACTCTCCCTTTATTTTAAATAGGGATAAATATGCTAGCGTAGAGGGTTTTTGGCAGATGATGAAATACCCTGAAATCAAAAAAACTATGGATCCTAGGTCCAAGTATGATTATCCATTTAATAGAGATGAAGTAGCTATGATGCATGGATTTGAAGCAAAAGAAGCCGGAGACCTTGCAAATATAATCAACAAAAAGCACGGTTTTAATTGGGTGAGTTATAAAGGTGTACGCTTTAACTATAAAGATCATGATTCTGGATCAAAGTTTCATTATAAAATTATCTACAAAGCGATCAAAGAAAAAGTGATGCAAAATAAGGAAGTAAAAGCTCTTTTATTAAAAACAAAAGGTTTGAAGTTATTACCTGACCATCATCAAAAAGCAGATGTTCCTAAGTCATATAAGTATTTTGAAATTTTAATGGATATAAGAGAAAATCTATTAAAAAAAAAGAACTGTAAAAAACTAATATAATAAAATTGTTCCAGTTATTGGAAAGTGATCAGATAAGTCTCTATTATCTTTCTTTCTGCCAAATTTATATCTGTATTTCCCAAGAGGTCTTCTGATTTGTAAGTTTTCTATATCAACATCAGCTGAATTATCATAGCTGATAAAGTGATCGAGATGTTCTTGGACATTAGGAGTTGGACACTTCTTGAGAGTATTTAAACAGTGATCAATAGTGTATTTCATCCCATCAACTTCATAGTATTGGGCCCTGAAGTAATCAATCATTTCAAAAAATTCATCCTTGTAACGATCTATATTTAAATCACCGGCTATAATTATTGGAAGATCAGATTCTTTTTTAGAAAGAATACTATCAATCCTCTCTAATTGTTTTCTTCTAATCCAAGCTCTATTTTCTCCTCCGGCCTGCATGTGGCTGACAACAAATTCAAATTCTTTTCCACTTGCATTTATTCTTGTGATGATGGCACCTTTTGATGAAAGTCTGTCCGAGCCTCTTGAAGTTTGAAAGTATTCAATTTCTTGAAAGGTAATAGGGTACTTACTGAAAATCATAAGGCCACTATTAGTGATAACAGGCAAGGTTTTGGACTTAGGTGGTTTTCCTGTATGGTAGGGATATTTTTTAGTTAAATGCTTTAAAAAATGCTTATAGACTCTTTTTTTAAATGCTTCTTGAATTGCTATAACATCATAGTCTTCTTCAAGAAGGTGTTTGGTCATAAGTTTAGCTCGAGCCACCTTATTACTTCTCCAGTTTATTGGCCATG
>CALHLC010000044.1 GCA_938034385.1 uncultured Bacteriovoracaceae bacterium | reverse complement strand
TTCTCCTTGGTTAATTTTTTACTGCAATTTAATTTTGAATAAGTTGAAGACTATGTCTGTTTTTTTATGAATTTATCAGCGAATTACGAGATGTGTCAGAAGGATTTATTGATTAATTACCACCATTAAGCGTGAAGACCGACTCTTCATTTCAGGAGAGAAGATGGCTTTAAAAAAAGCACTCAATCTAGCAAGTAAAATTTTTGAATCTCACCTAGAGATAAAATGGTCTAAGAAGGATTTAAGAGTTGAAGATGCCTGTGACCCCAAAGAGATCATTCATGGCCATGAGGTCTTATTTTCGTTACAAAAAGGACTTGAGAGAATAAAATATCTTCATGAAAAAGAAAATCATTAGTATTGTAACACCTGTCTATAATGAAGAACTTACGTTAGATAGATATTTTGAAAGAGTGTTACCGTTAATCGATCAACTAAAGAAGTATGATTTCGAGTTAATATTTACCAATAATTGCTCAACAGATAAGACTCAAGATAAAATTCTAAAATACCAGGAAAAGTATCCATTCATCGGATTAATTAATTTTTCTAAGAATTTCGGATATCAATCATCGATTTTAGCCGGTTACCTTCAGTCAAAAGGTGAAGCAGTCCTTCAACTAGATTGTGATCTACAGGATCCACCGGAGCTTTTAGGAGAGTTTCTTAAACACTGGGAAGATGGACATCAAATTGTCTATGGAGTCCGTTTATCAAGAAAAGAATCTGTATTTTCAACCTTTTTAAGAAAGACTTTTTATAGATTGATTAATTTAATCAGTTCTGAAGACTTACCTCACGATGCAGGCGACTTTATGCTAATTGATCGAGTAGTTTTGAATAATTTAAAGTTATACAATCTTTCAAATTTTTATCTCCGAGGATTAATTTTCTCTCAAGGATTCAAGAAAATAGGTATTACTTATGATAGGTCTGAACGACTAGAAGGTGAAAGTAAGTTTCCATTCTTCAAAATGTTATCTCTTGCTATCGATGGAATTATTGGCCACTCGATCCTACCTCTTAGAATTGCAACATTTGTAGGGATTTCTTTAATAACCCTATCTATATTCTTAGGAGCTTTCTATATTAGCTTATACTTCTATTCTCAAAGTATTCCTGCAGGTTTTACAACAATTGTTATCATCTTACTTGCCTTAGTTGGCTTGAACTCAATGTTCCTAGGAATTATAGGTGAGTATATTGCCAGAATCTATACACAAACTCGTAATGACCCATATGTTATTATTGAGTCACAATATAAATCATTCTTTCAAGAAAGAAACCTAGATTAATTTTAGCAAGTTCATATTCTAGCTAGAAGACTATCTGCTTCTAGCAGATCTAAATTTACAGAAAAGATAAAGCAAGCCATTTTACCTACCTCTTATAAAAGTTATAAGGCTGACCAACTGAAATAGTCTTACCACTTAGTATCTTAGGAAATTTAAGATCTAGTAATTCTCCTTCCATACAATTTGCAAGTTTTTCTCCCAGTTCTCTAGAAACTTCAGCATCAGAAACGCTCCCATCTGCATTAATAGTAAATGTAGCTCTTACCTCTCCAGCAAGACTTTCATCTTTACTTAACTCTTCTTCATAGCACCTTCTCATTGGTCCTGGATTTTTTCTCAAAATAGCTTTTATGGTAGGATCATCTTCTTTCGAACCATTGCCCTTTAAAGGTGGGTAAGAAGCACAGCTTAACAATATTGAAATTAAAATAAATATCTTCATTCAATATACATACATAATCCAATGATACATCTCAAGATTAGTTGTAAAAGTTACTTGTTTCAACCAAGAGATGGTCTCCTAGTAACTTAATATTAATAAACCATTAGAAAAGAGAATTTACGAATAAAGAGTATGTCGAATATCTACTCTTTGATTCTTATCCCGAAATTACAAGAGATATGTGTATTCCCTATACTGCTTAAACAATGAAATCTCTATAAAAGCAAGGACTTAGAATAGAGTCCTTTAATATAATGAATTTTTTGCAATTACTCTTTCTCCTAAAGAGTATTGGTTATAATAAACAAACTATGTTAATTACCTATTTAATCTCTAAAAGGAATAAGTCATGTCTAAAATTTTTTTCACCATCTTACTCATAATAAGTAGTCTCAATTCGTTGGCTTGCTGGGTCGGCCAAGGAACTCAGGAAAAAAATTTTTCAAAAGGAACACATGGTTTTTCATTATGAGTTGAAAAAGGTGAGAAGATTAAAGGACAGTTTAATAGAGATAAAAAAATTGCAAAAATAAAAGGTAAATTCATTCTAAACAAAAATAAAAACAGCAAGAGTGTCTCATTTAGCAAAAAGAACATTGACCTAAATTTTTTATCTATGATGAAATATAAAGTTTCATATTCACCAATACTTCAAACTTACAAAGAAGGAACTTTAAAAGTTGAATTATCTACTAAAAACTTCCAGGAATTATTAGAAAATGTTCTAGATAACGAAAGCTTTAATGATGTAAAAAGAAATTTATATTCTCTTACACAAAATCTAACCTTGAGATCTCATTACTCTACTGATTCGAGTGCTACCTCTGACTATCGCACTCAAAAAATTGAACTACCTTCTTCGCTAAATCCTGAAAAAACTTATCTTCTGAAGTTTAAATTTGCTAAGTATCCAAAGTGTAAATAGAGTTAACAATCTCTTTTGTATTTAACTAATTCTTTCTGATTTTTAATTCTTTACAGCTGTCTCACAATCATGCGTGTGTCCATCTAACTGATGATGTAGATGACCATTATGACTATAATCCACATGATCATCATGCTTTATAGACTTATGCCCACACTTATTACCATGAACATGCTCATGAGATAAATGATGGTTATGAGGATGTTTGTGATGTAGATGTTTTTCATGTTTATGATGAGAGTTTTCGCCTTGATGGCTAGCGCATGCTGCAAGAGATAATAAAATTAAAATGTTTCTTAACAAATTCATTGTTGTTTCCTTTTCTAGTCTTTAATTATACATCTTCATTATACTCTGAGTATTGAAAAATTAAAAACATACTAACTCACCCTGTTTTTCAATAGCTTTCATCTTAACAATTTCCTAGGTAAAGATTCAGGTATAACTTAAGGTGAGGTATTTGAGACTTTTAATGCTCACAAAACACTAGTTTAAAGGTCACAATTTCCCACAACCTTAAATTCTGGGATTATTTTTTTAGCTTTTTTGGCTTCTGAGTCTTTGCTTTTTTCAAGCTTTAACTCAGCTTTCACCTTAGAAGACTTAGGTTTGATCATTTTCGAATCTGACTCACAACTATTTAAAAAAGCAGTAAGAATCAAGATAAGTAGAAAATCCATACCTCAAGATAACGCATCGCCATAATTTCTTCTAACTAGCTGTAATATTTACATATAATATGGCCAAGAGTACTTAGCTCAAAAAACAATCATGCTGAGATAAGAGTGAAACAACAGCTGTTTCCATTCGAAGTATTCGCTCACCACAAGCAACAGTCTTGAAACCAACTTCTTCTAGCTTAGAAACTTCATAGTCGATAAAGCCTCCTTCTGGCCCAATGGCCAAAACAAGTGATTCCCTGATCCCTTGAGGGAAAGTTGGATACTTTCCAGGATGAGCCAATAATGCTGTCGAACCCTTTATAATTCCAGGTAACTCATCTTCAACAAATGGTTTAAATCTATCTTTAAGATAAAGCTTTGGCATGACTGTATCTCTACTTTGTTCTAGCCCTTGCAAAAAATAATTTTCATATTTTTTATTTTTTAATAATTCAGAATTCCAAAAACTTTTTTCTACTTTGTAAGTATTAATAAGGTAAATCTCTTTTACCCCTAACATGCTAACATTTCTCAATATTCTTTTTAACATCTTAGGTCTAGGTAATGCCAAGATTAAAGTTATAGGAAGAGGACTTGGTGGTTTTTTTTCAAATTGAGTCTTAACAATTATGGAGTCTTCATTGATCTGATGAACTATTGCATCTCCCATCAATCCATCAAGACGACCAGCGAATAATTTTTGATTTATTATAACTTTTAATATGTTCTTTATATGTAAAAACTTATTTTGAGTTATCTCATATGTATCTTCTGAAATTTTCTCTTGTTGTGTTAGCAGTAGAATATTCATCTATACTGAATATAAAATTAATACTTAAAAGTAAATTGATCGCTTTTTTTATTTTTTATGGAAATTATAAGGCTGTCCTATTTTTGTAGGCTTACCATGAGTACTAACTGGAAACTTAATATTTAATAGCTTTCTTTCTATACAATTAGCCATTCTATCTCCAAGCTCTCTTGCCACCATAGCATTAAATTTAGAATTATTAGTACTTCAAAGGGTTTAGATTTAAATTCACAATAACCGACTAAAACAATATTTCCCATCTTCCCTAGCCTCTATCTTTAGTCGATAATTAAAAAATGAAACTCATTATCTTAATACTCATGCTATCTGTTCAATTAAAAGCTACAGATAATTTAATCATTCCTCCGCACGTAAAAACACAAAAACAATTAGGTAAATACCAAGTCAAAAGATATATAAAATCATTTCCTAAAATAGCTCTTCAATGCACAAGGTTTTTCTTAAGAGGATCTTCTTACCATCGACTCCTTAGACAACAAGGACCAGTCGCTTTTCAAAATACTTTCAAACTTAATTATCATAAAAGATTTCCAAGAACTGAAAACCACTTTCCCTTTGATAATGGTGATGTTGGAGATGTTTGCGAAAGAGACTTTGGGTACTGTCATGGTTTTTCAGCTGCTCTTACTTATTGGAATCGTTTAAGTCACTTTGATCCAGGAAACATTAATCAAGCAAGCTATCCTAGGAATGTAGGAAGTGATGAATGGTTTGAATATTATAAATTGATTATTGATAAGATTATGAACAATAAAGAGCCAGTCATTATTCCTGGCTATAACCATTTATATGAATTCGCTAGCTCTCACCCTAGAATCACAAATTATCTTAAGGAGCATATCGCTTTGGAATGGGCCGAAAGAAATATAAATCTTTCAAGTTATTTCAAGGTACTACGACAGGTCTACCATAAATTTACGATCAAAGAAGCAAAGGACTTGCATAAAAAATTACATTTTAAAATAAATGAGCTTAACCATAATCCAGTTGTATGGATTGCATCTGCCGCTGATGAAAAAAAGCGTATAAATCCTCTTGAGATTCCAGGCGGCATTCATGATATGCAAGCATATAGAGTGGATCCTATTGATAAAAATGGAGATTTTAAAGTCTACTTCTGGGATATTTACTCTCCCAATGATGCTGACGAAGCAACTAGTATATTTACAATTTCAACAATAAAAAAAGGTTCAAAAAATAAAAACAAACCAAGAATCTTTAAAGAGATCGTTGACTCCACAGGAAAAGTTTTAGAAAAAAAGAGTGAGTTTGATGGAGTTTTTGACTTTGCAGATATGGACACTGTTCCTTTCGATGAAATAGAACTTGGAGAACAAGTTGTAAAGCTAATGAAGTTTTATCAAGATAATCCAGTATTTACTAAACATCTAGAAGAAAATTTTGAAAAAAATTTAAAAAACCCAGCTCCTAAATTTAGAATTCCTTATAAAGGAGATGAACCCTTACCACAAGTTAAGCTTTCCGATGGTACTATTTGGGAGTTTCCAAAAGAGATGCAATATTATGATGGGAATATATGGATAGAAAAACATCAAATAAGTAAACTACCTAATGAAGTTATTAAAATTCTAGATAATTTTTCTGAAGTTAAATGGCGTAATGGAGAAAAAATCGATAGATATAATCTTCAATTACCTCGTCCTTATCAATACTTAGATGAAAATGATGCTCCTAAGGAGTTTAAGTTTAATCTTAATTGGTTCAACTATGAAGGTAAGTTTCTTCCAAACGAAAACTTTTTTATTGAAGCTCCAAAAGATTTAATAAAAAAACTAAAAAAATATACTCTAACTTGGCCTCCTACCAAAGCTTTAAATCTTAAATATTTCCAAGATGATTCATATGTTAGAAATTTTTTTAAACCTAATGATGAATCAGAAGAACTACTCTGGGAAATTCCGATCGAATTCATTACAGAAAATGGTTTATTCCATGTTCCAACAATATATAAATCTAAGGTTCCCAGAAAAGTAGTAGAAGTTTTAGAAAAAAATGATTTATGGCCATTAGAAGTCCCTATTAACTTAAGTTATATGACCAAAGAAAGTAGAACTGTAAAAATAGGAAATACTAAAATGACTTTACCTCTAAGATGGTATTCAAGTCACCGAAATAACCTTATAAAAATTCCAGCACATGAATTAAAGGATTATCCTAAGATTCTATCAGATTTCTTCTATGGCTTTGGTCCCAGAAAAAATCATGATTTTTTTGAAGTAAGTCCAAGGCTAATTAATCAATCAAAGATTCGTTACAATAATGAAGTATACCTATTTCCTAAAGATTGGTTCAGTAAAGCAGATGACGACTTTTTTTCTGACAGTGGAATTAGCATCCCAGAAGATCAATTAGAGTTTGTGCCTGAAAATTACCGTGAGATGATTGTAGGTAAAGGAGGCAAGTGGCCTCCTATTCAAAATAGATTTAACTCGTATATGCAAACTTTTTATCTAAAAGACGGTAGCGAATTTCAATTTCCATTAAGTTGGGTTCTCCCTTCAGATCAACTAGCTATTCCGAGAGGACAAGAAAATATACTGCCTCAGAAAATAATAGATGAGTTATTTAAAAAAGGTCCTTATAAATGGCCTCTTAAAGAAAACATTGATCTTTATAATCTTCAATTAGATAGACTTAAACTAAGTGATGGTTCCTATTTTTTATGGCCACGAGAGTGGATGAAAATTCAAGATCATAATATGAAAATCAAACTCCCAAAAAGTATAAGGAAAATTGAATCTATGATTCCAAAAGAAGTACAAGATATTATAAAAAAATCATACGATGGAAAATATCCTGAAAATAGGATGGTAGAACCATGGCGTATAGGATTTGATCTTGAAGACTTAGAAATAATAGATTCAGCTGAGCTTCCTGATGGTTTTCGAATTGTTGATGAAATAGACTTACCAGATACTCCAGATGATTTTTTCGATTAAAATCACAGAGATAAAAACTCAACTACTTAGAACTATACCCTGATTTTTTTTTCTAAATAGAGTAAAATATAGTCTCCACTAACTTTGAAAGGAGCCGCTTTTATAAATGAATCGATTCTTTTTAAATATTTTTTTTATAACAATCTTATCAGTTAACTCGCTGGCAATTGATCCTATTCGAACAAATCAAATAGTTATGGGGACTGAGCCAGTCAGAACAAACTATGTATTAATGATGGACTCTGTTAAAAGCATCTTTAAGAAGATCTTCTTAGGAAAAGGTTTAGGGATCTTAAATATTCAGACAGAAAATAACTTGGGAACACAGAAAAAATATTTGGATTTACTCAGGTCTAGATGTAGTGAATGTATCTTCGATACCATTCGAGAAAGCCATGGCTTACTTTCATATAAAGTCACATTCCCAGATGGGTTTTATATCGTATCAAGCCTAGATGCTGGTGGCCTGGAATGGCAAACAAAACCAGTGAGCGTAAACAGTTTTAAAGATTATAAATTGCAAGTTCAAAAATACGTTTATGATCTAACAGAAGAACTTGGGTTAACTAAACAATTTGATGGTATGGGTGGACACATCAGTATTTCTGGTTACGGAGGAGATAGTTTTTGGGTTTCTAATCTTTTTAAATTAAAAGCAAAACATTATGACTCTGATTGGGGTTTTTGGGGTAAGGATAGTTATAATGCCAATATAGTAGCTAGATTTAAAGAAGAACAAAGAAATCAATATCAGAAAGTCCTCACGGATCATGATGAAAGCTGGAGGAAGTTCCTTATTGGATTAGAAAACATTTTAGCCAATTCAGACTTTGACCTCAATAGAGTTATCACCTATTTTGATCAACGCCAAACAATGAATGTTAAAAAACTTATGGCTAATTTATTAAAAACTTATCATAACCCTGGCCAAGAAATCCCTATTCTGGGAATGCGCTCTAAAAATAAGTATGTTGCATCTAGGCCTGATGTTAAAAGAGAAATGATTGAAAACAGAGCAATTAGACCTCAAAAAAACTCTCAAGAACTTTCATTACTTGGAAAGTTTTTTGAAGCACAGGCCTGGTATGTTAAAGAAAAAATCTCTCAAGGATTTGAACTCTCTCCTAATATTGATAAATTTGAGAAAAAAAGTCGTAAACAACTCTTATCAAACGTTTTTCAAGAAATTCATGAGTACGGATTAGACTGGAGAGAATATAAGGTTTTTTCAAAGACCAAATTACAAGAAACTGAACAAGAAATATTTAAACGTCCATTTCAAATCGAGTTTCAAGAAATCTCTCATGGTGCTAAGAAAAGAGATTCTCTATTTAAAAAAATCCTAGATTCATCCTTAAGACTCGATGAAATAAATGAAAGACAAATTATTTTCATTTCAAAACTAATTAACGAAATGAGTTATACGAGTTCTCAAGTACAAAAAAACTTCAACCTATTTAGAGCACGCTTTCCAGTTGCAATATTTAATAGTTTTCCTGATACCACTAAAATTAAAGTTCTCAATGAAATTTCATCTATGGGTGAAAAGTTTAATGATTTGGCAGGGACAATCGATAACAGTAAGTTTTACTATACCAACACTATTATCAATAACTTTGAAAAAAAAAATATTTCTAAAATTGTAAAAGGATATATTCAAAATATTTCAAAAGACGAATTTGAAGAATTGTACTCAGTGTTTGTTAAAAAATTACCTTCTTCCTCTCAAAAAACAAACTTTCTATCTAACTTTGAAACACTCTTTAATTTTAAAATAAACAAATTAGAAAATATAAACGATGAGATTAAAGAAAACTTTGAACTACTTAAGAAACAATACTTCAAAAGTTCTTCTCGAGAAATCTCTCCTACTTTAAGCGACATTATATTAAAATTAAGCAAATATAAAGAAACAGAGGCTTTTAGCCTTAAGTTTTCACGTGAAATTGTAAAAGGGATAAAGACTGGAAGAATACAAGCTTCAAACAGTTCTTTTAAGCTATACGAACTTTTACAAGAGTCCAAGAGTCTTTCTCCCAGAGTAAAAAAGCAAGTTAATAAAAACTTCAAAAACTTATTTCTCAAACTGATAAGAGATAAGAAATACGGTGCCGAGGATTTTTATTCTGTAAAAGTTTATATCGAGAATCTCTTTCAAGTGACTGAGATAAAAGATCATCCAGTACTTCTTGAAATGCTCACTCCTAAGCTAGAAGATGCAATTGAAGAAACCACTCTTGCTGGGCCACATTCAGGAAAATCATCCCCTGTTGATTTAAAACTCCTATTAAAAGAATTAAAAGGACGAAGCCAGAATCACTGCCTATACTACTTCTAACAAAACTTCCAAAACCTATTTAGCAACCTCCAAATATGCCACTAAGCCTAATATTGTAAATATTTTCTAAATGTTCCATTTCTTGGAACACTTTGTTCCAAAATCTTTGCCATCTTATATATCTCGTCCTAAAACATCTCCAGAATGTACGATATAAAAACATATAAAGACCTATTAAACTCTGAATTCTTAAAAAGAATTAAGAGAAACCCTCAATACTCTAAAAGAGCATTTGCTAAGCTTTTAGGGGTGTCAGCTGGGGCCTTATCAGAGATTTTGAGTGGAAAACGTAAGTTAACTTCTAAATCAGCTGAAAAGGTAGCAAAGGCCTTGGGCTACTCCAATGCTGAGTTTGAAAGGCTCAAAGAACTTGTCTTTCAAAATAATGAAAATATTGAAATTGAACCAATTGAGAGTAAAAAGCTAGAGTCTCAAAATTTAGATTACTCTTTTGTCATCTCAAATTGGTATTGTTTTGCAATTTTAAACTTAGCAAAAAT
Organism: uncultured Bacteriovoracaceae bacterium; assembly: GCA_938034385.1. GTDB lineage: Bacteria > Bdellovibrionota > Bacteriovoracia > Bacteriovoracales > Bacteriovoracaceae > JAHDHG01. The sequence continues at coordinate 18,666 of CALHLC010000044.1, read as the reverse complement.
TAAAAACTTTAAATGGGACATCTCTTGGATTGCAAAAAAACTTGGTGTCAGTGAATTTGAAGTAAACAATGCTTTTGAAAAATTAACTAGTATTGGATTATTATGCCCAAAGGGAAAAAAGTTTGAGATCAAAGAAAGTTTGATTGAAACATCTACGGATGTCCCTTCAGCTGCTATCAAGTCTTATCATAAAGACATTCTTGAAAAAGCCATTGATGCCATTGAATTACAAAAAGTCGAAGAAAGAGATATTTCAGGGATTGGATTTTCCATTGATAAAAAAGATTTAAAAAACATAAAAAAAGAAATAAGTGATTTTCAAGAATATATCGCAAAAAAATATAACAAAGATAAAAAAGCTGATGAGGTATATCAACTTCAAATGGCATTCTTTAAGCTTACAAAGGAGTGATCGGTATGATAAAGCTGATTTTTATTTTAATGACCGTAGTAATACTAGCAAGTTCTAATGCTTTCCCTATTACAAAAGTGGGGAATGGAAATGATGGAGATGATCTCCTTACCTATTCAGAAATAAGAGAAGGCCCTATTTTAATTTCACGCTTAAAGGCAATTGAGTTGCTAAAAAAAACTAATACAAATTCTATTGCCAAGCTTGGCAACCTACTAAGTGAAGTTAGGAATACAAAGCTTTTAATGATTAATGAAAACCTCTCCCCTGAAGCAATAAAAAAATTGGGAGGAAACGAAAAAGGTAAGAATATCTTTGCTCGTACTTATCCAAAACCAAATGCTGCAACGAAGTTTTTTCCACATGTAAAAAAGCTGAATGAGAAACAATTAGTGGCTCTTCATATACACGAAGGTCTTCATAGGGCATTACCTAAATCGATGAGAGAAAATGAAAAGATTGTAGAGGAGATCACGATGGCCATCACTGATCCTGAAACAACAAATGATTTAATTGCCTCTGTTGTTCAGAGTTCAGAAGTCGACGAAGTTAAAAATATTCAATCTTCAACGAAGAGAAATTATGAAAACGTCAGTTTTGAAAAGTTTGATGAAAAAGTTGTCAAGAAATCAAAATTAAATAATCCATCAACGATAGGAATATCTCAAAGTATTTTAGTAAATCCTAATATTGAATCAAATAATAAAGTAAATGGTATTACAACTCTTCAAAGTTATTTATTTCCCTTTGGTAAGAATAAAAGAGTACTTGGGGTAGGAATTGATTTAAACCTTCTAGAAATGGAAGGTGGTAATTACTTAGGGCCCATTGGTCTTTCCTTGAGAAGCTTGGTTTTTACCAGGAGAGGTTTTGATGCCGAATTATTTGCAAAAGCAAGTATCAATTCTATTTCTGATGAAGAGTTCACAAATTCATACCTAGGAAGAGATGCATACACCGTGGGAATGGGTCTTAAATATAATGATGGAAATATGTATATACAAAATGATCTTGCTTACACATTCGAATCAAAGACTTCTCAAACAGTTGGTCCTACAAACATTACATATCAATTTGGTGATATTATTTCGACTCATTTAAAAGCAGGAACAAGTGTGGGTAATCTTGACCTGGGTGGAGTTATTGAGGTCTTTCTTGCTGGGGAATCAATTGAAAAAGATGATGTTAATTATGTAGACCGTCAAGATAACTTAAGAATAGTTACTATTGGTCCCGAGTTAACTTATCATTTCAATAACTTTCAAGTTCAGGGAAGTTTTAAATATAAAGTTGATTCAACATCCAATGTCGGCTTAGAGCAGCTTGGTAATATTACTGGCTTTGGTGCTGGGAATGGAAATTTTTCTCTAGGTGCTAAATACAAATTCTAAGGATTTTTTATGAAATATGTTTTAATTTTTATACTCTTGTCTTGTGGTTATCCCGTAACTGAACAGAAGGTCGTTAAAACCCAAGTGATAGAATCATTAGATATGATTAAACAAATCAATCAAAACGATTCCAATCTTTTAAACCAAAGTCGTTTTAAGCAAGATACCTATAAAATCAATGATCAAAATAGAATCTTAATAAAATTTAAAACTCTCCATGAGGCAGAAGAGAGAATTTTAGCAAGCACTGATGATAGAGTTTTTATAGATTTTAAAGAAGTAAGGTCTGATTCCGAAAATTTGAAACTTTGCTCTCTAGATACAAATTGGACTTTCCACGCAACCTGGTCAATGAAGAGTCAAAGAAGATCATGGAATAGTGATGGTGCAGACTTTAATAAACTCAGTTGCATCTCACCAAAAAACTTTAATGATGTATTTATTCCAGAGTCAGACTTATCAGACGATGACAATATAAGAGAGCATTATCTAGATAGTGATTCAAGAATTGTTTTTGATATTACAGATACAATTAATGCACGGCTTAAAAGTGGTCATCAAAACTTAGGATGGATTTTAATTAATGATGTTAGTGAAAGCGAGATTTTTGGTGATGGTCAAGCACTAGGAAGCTTGGGAGCTCCAAGGTTATATTGGAGTGAAAGTAGTACTATTCAAATTATTACTTGGAAAAAACTTGAATAGTACTTCTTTTAAAAATTAGAAATTAAAGCTTAGTCCTGCTCCCAACCCATCAATCTTCTTATTAGAATTCATTGTTGGAACAAACGCAAAGTTAAATGAATTTCTTACTGAGCTTTTACTTAACTCAAGGTTACGTTGTCTAAGGTTTTTTCCTCGTATCCAAACATCTACAACTTCCCAAATATGCACTCCTATCATCATAGCATATCCAACTCCAGTTAAAGTAAGGTCATCACTTTCACACTCAATATCATCATTATTTAGACAATTAGAATCTGAAAGCCCTGCAACTCCAGCAATAGATAAACCTAGACCTACTGATTTACCTAGAGTAAAAATCCAACCTCTATCCCCATACCTTCCTTGAATAGCGTGTCCAATTCCAAAACCAACTGATGAGCCAACTATTCCGCCGGTCACATATTGCCCTTGAGTCATTTTACCATATTTCAATGCAGCAGCATCTGAAACTCCAGAGTACACAACTCCAGAAAAAGTTATAAATAATACAATCATTAAATTTTTCATTTTTCTCCTTTTGAATTTTAATCTTAGATTTATTGGCTCCAACTTATCAGTTAAGACTCAAATTGCAAAAACGGATTTTCTTCTCAATAATAGAGCTTCCCTACAAAACTAAGATTTTTGAAAAAAAGTACAAAGGAGCCTCTTGAAAGCTAATAAAATCGAGCCCCAAGTTAAAAGTAAAATCATGACTTACCCTTTGGCCTATAGAAAAAAAATTATTCTTCTAAGAGAACTTATTTCTCAAGCATCACTTAAAAACCCTGAAATTGAAACTATGATCGAAACTCTGAAGTGGGGTGAACCTAGTTATCTCCCAGAGAGGAAAAATATTGGTACGACAATCCGCATAGCTTGGCTTAAATCAAAGCCTAATCAATATGGTATGTATTTTAATTGCCAAACAGATTTAATAAAAAAGTTTAAGCTTTTATTTGGCAGGACACTCACTTTTGAAGGTAACAGGGCCATTATTTTCAATCTTGAGGATAAAGTACCAAAATCTATTCTTAAAACTTGTATCAATATGGCCTTAACTTATCATTTAGATAAAAAGTCAAAGTGATAGTTTAATGAAATGATAATTTACGATAATCTAATTCTACAACCTTACCTTTAGATTCAGCTTTTTCCTTAAACTCTTTTAAATGCTCTGAAATAGCAGGGTCAATATACTCTACTTCTTCTAAACAAATTTCTAAGTTAGAAGCATTTTCTAGATCAGCCCCTTGTAAAGTCTTTGAAAGAACAGGTAAATCTAGGAAGGATAATTTTCCTTTAAATTTAAGAACCTTATTCTCTCCTCTCTGCTCTATTACCGTATCAAATTTTAAGACATCTAAGATCAATATCAAGAGTGCAGCTGCAAACCCAGCAATAACTCCAACTAACAAATCAACAGATATAATTAGAAGAAAAGCTGTGAAAAAAATGATAGAAGACTTTCCAAACTTCTTAATATATTCAAATATCTTTAGAGGGTCCAGTAATCTTAATCCAATGAAAACTAAGAGACCTGCAAGACCTGAGATAGGAATAAACTCTAGTACATTAAAACCAATAATCATCGGAAGAACTATAAAAAACCCAATCCATGTACCATGAAGCATGTTAGATAAATTAGTTTTAGCTCCAAACTCTACATTAGCAGCACTTCTTGCTACAACTCCAACTATTGGAATCGCTCCAACTAAACCAGCTAGCAAATTTCCAATTCCAAGTGCTGTAATTTGTTTATTATAATTTGAAGTTGATCGGGCCATTTTATCAACCGCACTAACACATAAAAGAGTTTCTGTACTAGCAATAAAAGCAAGTCCGAATGCATATGAGTAAAAGCCAAAGTCTAAGGTTTGTATGCTTGCCATATAATCAATATCAAATATTGCAGCAAAAGGATTTGCAGGCAAAGTAACCATCTTTAAATCCCAACCAAGAAAATAAACTAAAACAGATGCGCAGAGGATAGAAACTAAAGGGCCAGGAACAACATGAAAAAACTTTGCATTTCCTCTTTTCCAGAGAGTTAGAATAGTAAAAACTAACAAAGCGATCATGCCCGCTTGATATTGCCTTGCTGAAAAACTTCCAGTGAAAATATCTCCTACTATCCCAGGTAATCCAAGTAAGTTATCAATACTCTTTAAATTTTTTGGTAACTCAAAAAGAATATAAATCTGACTAATAATGATCAGCGCACCAATACCTGCTAACAATGCTTTAATTAAAGCTGGAGGAGTGGCCTGAAAATAATGAGCAATTTTCAACTTTCCGGTACAGATTTGAAGAACTCCAACTAATACTCCTAAAGGAATAAGAGCATTTGCACCATATTTTTCGACAACATGTAAAACCATGATAGCCAAGCCTGGTGAAGGACCTGCAATTTGTAACTTACAACCTGCAAATAAACCAACGACTATACCACCAATCATCCCGGTAAAAATACCCTTTATTGGATCAACTCCTGATGCTACTGCAACACCTAAACATAAAGGCATAGCGATCAAGAAAACGAGTAATGATGAAGTTAGATCGTCAGATAAGGTCTTTTTATTAAACATAAAGGTGCTCCTAATTAACAAGTAAACAACATTATAAGACAAGGCCTTCACAATATCAAAGATTATCTATTAGATGTCTTTGCAAGAAGTTGTTTTTTAGACATAATATCCATTGAATTTTTTTTTAAGGAGTTAACATGAACCACAACGAAATAATCGATAGACTCAAAGACGGTAATAAAAGATTTGTGTCAGATAACCTAAACAGAGGTCTACAAAACCAAGATAGAAGGTCTTCTCTAACTAAGGGACAAGAACCATTTGCTATAGTTCTTAGTTGTGCTGATAGTAGAGTTGTGCCAGAGCTTGCATTTGATACAGGTCTTGGTGAATTATTCGTCATTAGAGTTGCTGGAAATGTCGCAAACACAGAAACAGTGGCCAGTATAGAATATGCTGTAGCACATTGTAATTGTTCAATGATAGTTGTTTTAGGTCATGAAAGTTGCGGAGCTGTCAAAGCTGCGATTGATGGAGGAGATAATGGTTCAAATATTAATCAATTATTAAGCCATATTACTCCAGCAGTAAGTACTTGTGGAGAAGGTGCTGATATAAAAGAAATCATTGTTCAAAATACTAAGAATACAATTACTAATTTAGAAAAAAACTCCGAGATCATTTCAAGTGCAATGAATAAAAATGAAGTAAAAGTCCTCGGAGCATATTACGAATTAGGAACTGGAAAAGTTCAGTTTATAAATTAAAAAATTAACTCTCTTGCTGGAGATTCTTGTACTTTTTATAAGCTGCTCGCTCAGAGATTTTCTTTTCCCAATTTGTAATATTTGCATATTTAGAATAATCAAATTTTATCTCATGAGAAATCTCTACCACAGATAAGACATTTAAATCAGCAAGAGTGAACTCATTATTAACAAGAAAATTTTTATTCTCTAGTGATGTATTTAACACATCAAATAACACAGGAAGCTTTGCTTGCATCTTCTCAACTAATTCATAGTTTCTTTTTTCTTCAGGAACAAACACTAATTGAATAAATACTTGGATAATTGGATCTTGTAATTCAGCTAAGGCCCAAAAGCTCCATTGATTCACTAATGCCTTTGACTTAATATTACTTCCTAATAATTCAGGTGCGTGAGATAGAGCAAGATAAGAATTAATGGCCATTGATTCCCATAATTTAAAATCTCCATCTACCAATACAGGAATCTTCCCATTAGGATTTAGTTTTAAAAACTCAGGTGATTTGTGTTGTCTTTGTCTGAAATCAATTTTTCCAACCTCATACTCCACTCCACATTCCTCTAAAGTCCAAAAACATCTACCAGCACTTGATTTAGGTGATCCATAAATTTTCATAATTATTACCCTTTTATTAGTTTGAAAATATGCTCTACTCTATCAAAAGAAGTATTGATATGCTCTTGGCCTATTGCGAAATATATATTATTTCTAGAAAACTCATTTCTCTCAAGGTATAAACGAATTGATTTTATTATAACTAGCATAATTAACTTTAAAGGCATCTTGATGAAGTACTTATTACTAATAACTTTTACTCACTTTTCATTTTCTCAATCAATATCACTAAAGCATCCCTGCACAGGTAAAACAATTGTAAAAAACAAAATTGATCAGAGCTATGATGGACTATCTCTTGGAAAAGTTACTCTTGATTTCTTAGATGAGAATAAAATTATATTCAAAGGTTCAGAACAAGGTATCGCTCAAATACTTGATACACCTTTAGGAGATAAAGCTATAGTTGTAGTAAATGATGAAAACCTACTTGCTTTTGGCTGGTGCTATCTTGTAAATGGTGTAGTCCCAGATAAATATGCTGATAAAATTATTTTTTCCTCGAAGGTAAAAAATGTTATTTGGTTTTATGGATATTCTCGAAATGAAAAAAATAAATGGGTCAATATGTGCAAACTAGCTAGTAAACTTCCCATAAAATATAATCCAAGCTGTAAACAAGGTAACCTCTAAGAGTTACTCTTCCTTATTGCCCTGTGAATAATATCTTCAATTCGATCATTAGACCTTGTAAACGCTAAAAACTTTTTCATATCTTTGGTACCAGATTTTACTTCAAGATGAAAGTTACACCTATCATCTTCTTCTGAATGAAAAACTTCTGAATCTAATAGCTCCATCGAACTATCATCAATATATCTCAGAATACTCTTAACCATTTTCTTATTACCACGAACCTCTATATGAACGAGCTCTTCTTTACCTAAGAATTTTAAGATGGGTTCGATTAAATTTAAAATGACTAAAATTGTAATTGTAAAAAAGCTAGATGATAAAACATAACCTGACCCTATGCTCATACCAATAGCCGCTACAACCCAAATTGTTGCTGCAGTAGTTAGACCAAGTACTGCTCCACGACTTTGAATAATAGCACCAGCTCCCAAGAAACCGATACCACTAACTATCTGAGCTGGTAATCTATTCGGATCAATATTAGGGCCATGTCCATACAAATCCATATTTAAAATACTAATCGCTGTATAAATTGTAGCACCAACGCAAATCATGATCTGGGTTTTTATTCCTGCAGATTTAAATTTCTTTTCTCGATCCAATCCAATGATTAACCCAAGAAATACAGCAGTTAATACTTTGATACCTATACCTAGATAAAAGTTAACCTGACCAAAACCCTCAATGAATACATCGTAATTAATTAGCTCCACCTAAAAATTATTTCATTGTCCTGAATTTATGTAAAGTTTATATAGGAAATAAGGTACACATCCCTCAAAAGGACAGTTTTAGCTTAAAATAAGATTAGAAAAAGGAATTTCTATGAAAATGCTATTCATCTTACTTTTACCACTTTTATCTTTATCAATTGATTTTGATGAGAATATTCTTCAAGAACTAGAACAAGTTAGTTCGAAAGTTATTAAAGATAGAAATTGTGCTTCTAATGGTTTCAAATTGAACATAAAAGAAAACTCTGGAAACAGTACAAGAGAGATAAATATTTCTTCTTCAAATGATCAATTTTCAAAATCAAGAAAGTATTATGTTTACGATGAGTCTGCTGACTACATACTTGCTGACAACTTAAATTTAACAGATTTAAGTCATGCTAAAAAAGACTTTACTCCTGAGTTAATCATTCTTAAGAAAGGCTCAAAGGCCCTTATAATAGAGGGATTAGGATCAAAGTTTGTAAAAAATGATAATTATAGTGTTTGTGAACAAGGTAGTAAAAGTATTCACAATCTAAGATGTAATTTTAGAAGCAGAAAAGGTAGATTAGAAAATTATAAGAACCTTCAATCTTTTAATAATTATTTTTCTTTTCAACAAAATCTTAAAACGCACAAAGCTCCTGCAATAATTAGAGACGTAGCTAGCTTGATACCAAGTCACGATTTAGAACTGAAGTTCATTTCCAATAATATTCCATTTCATACTCCTAGGGTTAAGGTAGGAATAGATAATGCTAGTAAGAGAACAGGTGTACTAATAAATGCCCAAGATGTAGTCAGTCTGACCTTTTCTAATCCAAATGCCAGTTCCGTATTGGATAATTGCAACCTGACAATCTAATCAAGTCGAATATATTCGTTTTCAGTACATAAGCTGTAATAATTACTCATTTTGTATAAATTTTAGATAGAGCATTTTGACACTACGCAAAATAGTGCTATGGTCTCTCCAATGACAAAGCCATTAATCATTTTATTCTTTTTCTTTGCTCTTATTGGGCTAGATTTACAAGCTGCTCCCCTAGAGTTTAAAGGATATTGCTCACAGGTTAAAAGTGCGAAGTATAACTCTTTAACTAATTCACTTGAACTTACTTTAAAAGATCCGATTTTAACTCAAGAAAAAATTGCAACAAATTTGATCACAGTTTTCCAAAAAAGTAATAAGCTGAAAGCTAAACTAGCTATTAATAAAAATGATTCCATTATATGCCCTGAAGAATTAAGCTTTCAAAGAACAGTAGTCTTAAAAGAATTAGCTCAAAAGAAATTAAATAAAAACATTAACTTCTTAGGTGCAATGGCTAAAAAATTTCAAGTTATTAGAATCTAATCAATCTTCACTCTCATTAAAATACTAAAGTTTGGATATGGTGATCCTCCAGAAGCTCCGCTAAAAGTCCCCGATGGTTGTACCCGAAATCCTGTTACAGAAGAATCATATCCAAAAGCATCAGGAATAGGAGTATAAGAATACGGAGCTCCTCCTCCTGGTTGATCTGAAAAAGTAACGTCTGTTAGAAAATTGAAACTTAAATTACTTGTTGGTAATCCATCGCTAAAGCGAACAAAGGTTCCTCCCGGCCAACAAATTGTACTTACACACATACTAGTACTTTGAGGGATACGATCAGTGATCACAACTGTATTAGCATCTGGAGATAACTGTCCTTCGTTTCGAGGCTGAATGATATACTCAATAACAGAACCTGGAATTCTCAAAGGATTAGCTGTTCCTCTTACTGGATCTGATATTAAAGAATTCACTTTTAAGGTTTTAATATCCACCACTCCACTTGATACATTAAATAAGCCAGATCGTGTATGTTCAATCGTTCCTTCAGTTCCTTCTTGTGCTGTTATCTGAAAGTTCCATTGTCCATCAGCAATGCCAGTTGGTATAATAAATGCATACTCATAAATCTTAGTTGCTGCACCAGAGTCATTAACTTCATTCATTGCTACATTTGTAAGGATTGGATTTCCTAATGGGTCTTGAATAGAAATACTAGCAGAGTTAATATCATAACTCCCAAATGGATCTGAGACTAGTGATCTAATATAAACTGTATCTCCTGGAGTAAAATCTAATTCTATATTTCCTGTATTATAAGGAGCATCATAGGTCTCCGTTGTTTCTACTTTGATAACAGTATTTGAATTTAAATTTACAACAAAGTTTACACCTTGCCTTAACTCTCTATACCTAATACGTTCCCTGGCTCCTGTATTATTATTTTTTATTCGTAATCGTAATTGAGTACCAATTGGTAAAGTTAAATCATTAGCCAGGTTTATACTAAAAGTTAAAGTTTGCCATGCACTTCCAATACTAAAATCATTAGTTATAATATCTGTTCCTATTATACCTGTTGCTGCTCCAATATAATCAAGAGTCATTTCGATTTCTCTCACAGAACCAGGGCCTGTCTCTCTCATTTGAATAGGAATAATAATATTCCCGGCTCCTAACTCTGTGGATGTTTGCAAGCTTGGAGATAAAATATATGTATTACTTTCATTTGGGTCTATTGTAATATTAGTCGTTGAATTATTTTCGGTTCTATGAAGAACCATCCCTCCATCATGTTCTACATATAGTTTTTTCACACCAGAGTTTATTATTAAAGAAGGAGAAATAGTAATAGTACCAGTATTCACAACTTCATTAGTACCTGTAGGAATATTGATCGTTGCAAAGTTACTAGTCGTATCTCCCGGGTTTGCTGTTGCTAAAACCGTAGCTTCAAAAACTATTGTCTGTATTGAATTACTAGATACTGTAATATTAGAAATATCTAGTAGACCATTATTATTTGCTCCAGTTCCATTACCAGTTGAATTATTTGCAGATCCAGTTGGTATAGAAATGACATTTAAGTTTCCAATATGAAGTGGCATATCATCTACTACTGAAACATTAGGAGCGCTAAGACCTCCTGTATTATTTAGCTCAATCGTAAATCTTAATACATCTCCAACATCAACCTCCCCACCATTTAAATCTTGATACGTTTTTGTACTTGTAGATAAGTCAGGAAATGCAATTAAAACATTTACAATATCTGTAGAAGTATTATTAGATAAATCAAAGTCAAAATTAGTTCCACTTACTTCAGCGGTATTAGAAAACTGCGGGTCAGATCCAGGCCGAGGAATGACTTTTAAAGTAATTGGATTAAAGCTTGAGCCATTATTAACAGATTGACTTGATGTACAAGTAAGTGTCGGAGCGATGAAATTGCAACTCCATCCACTGCCTAGAGCTGATACAAATTCAACATTAGGTGGTAATGTATCGGTTACTGTTGTAATTCCACTAGTAACACTTGGCCCATTATTGGTAACACCGATGCTGAAGTCTCCCGGATTATTTAAGTAAAAATCTCCGACATGAGTTTTATTAATTACTAAGTCAGAACTTGGGGTATTAGTATTTAAAAAGATTTGTGCTCCTAGTAAAACAAAATCTTGACCTGAACTATAAGTTGATGTTGCACTTGTATCTCCTGCTGATAAAAATGAATCTATACTATAAATATCCCAATCTACCCCATAATAATTATTAGAAGTACCATAAGGATTAATAGTTGAATTATATTGATTATTTAAAGGGTTACCCGCATCAGTCAAGGCTGTACCATTTAATTCAACATTTTCTAGAAGTCCATTTCTTTCACTAGAAACACTCTCATCACCATCCCAACTCAGTACCCCAAACTTGCCATTAATAGGTGACGTTGGAATCACAAAGTTATTAGGAGTTAAAGTGATAGAACTTCCCCAGAACTTACTAAGCCCATCAAATATATTTACAACTCTAAAATCTTCAATGGGATTAGAGTAAATTACTATTAAAGCAAAGCCAGCATGTACTTGCTGAGTAGTACAATATGGGACACCATTATCTACAGTCATATTATTAACAGTATAATTTCCATTTCCAGTCACTAGAGATGTAACATCATAAGATTCCTGCCAAAATGTATATAGATCTCCATTGTAAGTATTTGTTTCTGTAAAACTTCTTTGAGATGTAATGGATGTACCATTAAAACTAATTACAGTATCAGGAGTAGATCCACTACCGGCCCAATAAAGTATTGCTAATTCTATTGTTGAGCCTGCAGGTATTCCGTTCACTGGTGCTGTCACTGGTCCCGTCGTTACAGAACAAGGATCTATATTATTGGGATTCGTTCGCAGCGTTCCTCCACCTACAACAAAATTTAAATTCCCAGCTAATGTTAAATATTGTTGTATAGGTGTCGCATAGACTCTAGGAGTGAATAAAAATCCCCCTACTACTATAAAAACAAATAAGAACTTGTATTTTAAGGCCATTTTTTTGTCTCCTGATTTTCTTCAACTACAATGAACTGAACTCTTCTATTAAATTGTCTACCTATTTCATTTTCATTATTAGCCATTGGCAATTGCTCTCCAAATGATCTTACGATCAAGCGACTTGGATCAACTCCATAATTTACCAAATAATTCTTAACTCTTCTTGCTCTTCTCCAAGCAAGATCGAGGTTGTATTGATCGTGGTTTTTACTATCTGTATGACCATGAATCTCTACTCTTTTAATCTCTGGATGATCTTTTAAATGTCGAATCAATTTATCTAGATTTTGAACTTTAGAAATATCGGTAAAATCAGCTCTATCTTCTTCGAAAAATACCGTTCCAAAGTCTAAAACTTTTCGACCACTTATTTTTCGAGTGGATTTTTCTTTAGATTTACACTCTTCATCCAAAAGATCTAAGTGACGTTGACTTCGTAATCCCAATGTATGCTCATCAAAGCTCACTCTTAATTTAAGAAAAATTCCATTATTGGTATATCTAGAGGCTGAAAAGTCTTTATCTTGAAAACCAGAAAAGTTATAGCCAAGACTTACCCATGTATTCTTGATAGGACTAACACCTATTGATGGGCCTACAGAGTACTTATGAACTGAAGAGTTCCAGGAATTTAATGCATAAGCTTGTAGCCCTATATCAAATCGTTTCTTAAAATATCGTCGATATTCTACTCCGACCATATCTGTATAAGATTGATAATCAATATTATTAACTTTATCAAAGCTTAACTTTGATCCATAATACAATGAAACTTGATGCTTTTTATTATCAAAGACTTTATTAAGGTTGAAATTATTAACAAATGCACCTGTTTTATACGGTGATTTAGGATTTATAGTTTTATTATTAAACAGGGCTTCATTTTCTGAGTTTTCTAAATCTTCATATCTTAGAGTTAACCTATTTAAAATCGACCAATTACTTGTTTTGGGCCTATAACCAAAAGATAAATCTCCACTTAAAGCATATCCATGGGAATCATCAGTAAAAAACGATTTTATGTACATCGCTCTAGATGAAACAACTATTCCTTTCTTGAGTTCTCGTGAAAAACCTGTCTGTATAGAATACCTCTTCTCTGAGTCAGATTCTTTTCCTTCAAACCTTAAAGTCCAAGATGAATCATCATTTTTAAAGTTTGTACCAAGTGAAGCACTTTTATATTCTTCAGTTAAATTATTTTTCCCTAAAATCCCTCCACTGCTTAATGGAATATTCTTATCGGTTTGTTTTATTGGAATATCTCCCGATAAATATTTTGTTCCGTCTAAGCCAATATCCATTTTCCAAAATTTATTTAAACTGAACCTTTGAACAAAACCTAAGTTTGAGTAATCTCTACTACCAAATTTAGAAAATTCCCTATTTACTCCTGACTTAAATTGAGCTCCAACCCAAGGTGAAGATTCTACTCCTAGTCTAGTAGTAAAGAAGTTAAAATCTGCTCCGTCTGAATAGCCTTGAGATAGAATAAATCGAGTTTGAGGGTTTATCTTATATCCTAGCCTGAGAAGGTATTGATCTGGAAAATCTTTACTTTGTTCTATGCTTTGATTAATATTTTTCTCTACCACTCCTTCCAATTCAAATTTATTTTTAAACAAGCTCTTTTTCACACTTCCAATTAATTGAGTTGAGTTATTATTGCTCCTAGAAACTCCACCTTCTTTAAGTTGTCTCAGACCAAGGTTAGCTTCGAAAGCCTTTAGTCGATAACCAATTGCACTTTCAATAATTTCTCTATAATTACCATCATTAAAATAACTCTTTTCGTACTTTGACTCATTTCTCCAATACTCGTTAAAAATATATCTAAATACTCCTGCATATTTATCAACTCCTTGATCCACTGAAGAAAACTGATCTAACCCAAAATCCTTATCTACTACTTGCCCGTAAATATTTAAATTTATCTTCTCTGTTGCATAGATAATCTCGCTTCTTAAGGCCTTTGATTTTAATTCACCTCTTGAGCCATCTATCTTTTTACTTTGAGCAACTTCCACTTTCAGTTCAGTGTTTTCAAAGATTTTAATTTTCCCATCAACTCCTTCAAGATGATTTAATTCTCCAGCATTTTCTTCTCGTATATGTGTAGCACCTATCCTTAAATTGTTATCAAGTAATTTAATTTCAGCACGCCCTCCACCTAAGAAATCATTATTAAAATTTTCTTCAGTCTCATATTCAACAAGAATAAATCGAGGATTCCCATTAAAATCTCTAGCTTGATAATCTTCAATGTTTTTTAAATTTATAACTCCTTTATAAAAATCAATACTATAATCTAAATACCTATTTAAGACTCGTGACTGTAAAACATTACTTGAGTTATATCTATCTCGAACTTCTATAATTATTTTTTCAGAATTGAATATTACTGGAGATCTTTTAAATCGAATATTTCCAAATCCATCTGCTTGAAATTCATCTCTTTGATATCCACTATCTTGCTTTGTTCCAAAGACTTTAAATCCAACGACTTTTCCATCCATCTCACTTTTTATTCCAGTGAAGGCCCTATCATAAGCAGCAAGAGTTGTATCTGTTAAATCCGTTTTATAATCTCCAAATAAAGCAAAGAACTTAGATTTTTCAATTCGTAAATATAGTTTTTCACTACTAACAGAATCTTTTTCATTGATGCTCGAATCTCCATAGAGAGTATAATATTGATTAGGATCTATTAATGTTCCAAAAGAATCTTGTTTTGACTTAGTCTCTTTTTCACTATCATAAGCAATAGTAGCAATCCACTCACCTTTAATCTTCCCTTTAGCGTAGATACGTGCTTGTCCTTCAATTTTATTTGGCTTTTGAGAATCAAAAATTCCATTTCTTTTTAATGTTCGATGTCCAAATGTATTCTCTGCAAAACCTACAATAACCCACTCTTTAACATCAGGTCTAAGCCAGGCCGAAAACTCCTGTGTATGATGTGGACGGACATGTATATCAGCTCGCACTTGACTCACCTTACTACTTGGAGCTAATTCAATATACGCTTCACCTTTATCATTAATAATTTCCATTTCGGAGCTTTGCCGGTTTAACATAGAAGTATCATCTTTTTGAAGAGCTTGAATTACTTTCAAAGGGACAAATGGTCTATTTACTCTATAAGCTATTTTCGCACCCTTTCGAATTGGTCTTCCTTCTTTGTTTGTGATTCTAAACGCTAAAGAAATAGGGGTAATTCCGTTTGCATGAAGCTCTGATCTTTCTTCCAAAAATTGTGCTGAATAAGATATATTAGAATAATATACAATCCGGTTTTCTTTACTAACTATTTTATTATCTTTATCTCTAATAATAACTTCAAAAGTATTCAGCCCTTCTTTAAGAGCAATAGAACTCCATTGACTAATAAACACACCTAAAGTTTTATTAGAAGAAATTTTGTTAAACAAAATACTAGGCACTACTTCTGAGTTTATTTTTACGGTTACTTTATCTTGTTGCAGATGTTTTACAACAACAATGCTACCTGGAAGTCTTGCATTCTTTTTATCCTCTGGAAATAACCATGATCGACCTTGGTACTGACCTTTTAGCCAATCTTTAGCCATTCCGTTGGCAATAGAGTCAGGAATAATGTCTTCTACCTTTTTCTTTTTAATATCTTTAATGGTTTCTTTATCTTGCACATAACAGTTTTTTGTTTTCTTAGCATAAAAAGTTAATCTCCATAAACTTCCAGGTTGAAGATCAACAAATTGAGAGTTTTTAGTTGAGCTGTGACAAGTGTTGTTCTCACAAACTTGTAACCTATAACCAAGAGGTAAAGAAGAGTCTAGTAATCTTACTATATGACCACCTGAACTCACTCCCTCAAAGTGAAATTTTCCTTCTTGATCAGTTACAGCATAAGTTCCATCATCCAACAATAATTTAATACCTTCTAATCCTTTACTCTCTTCTTTGTTTTCATTACAAGTATTAATCTCTAAAACTTCTCCAATTATAGTTGTTTGGTTTATCATAAAAGGACTTTTCACATCTACTGTTGCATAAGATTCATTACTACTCATTCCATTTGAACTTATCGCTTGAGCGATATTAAGTGCTAGTCCTTCCTTGGCTTCCACCGTTACTTCAAGAACATAGTCTAAAATTATTTTTTGATCTGGTTCAATGTTTTGAATAATGATTTTAAATGACTTCTTATTTTGAATTATATTTTCTTTATTAATCTTTTTCCCATTTATAAAAACTGACTTCTCAACCAATTTAAACCCCACAGGCTGAACATCTATGATCTCCACAACTCCACTATCAATAACGTTCTGGTTGGTGACTTCAATTTGATAAGGAACAAAGTCTCCGGTCTCAACTTGAGTCTTAAGAACTGTTTTTTGTATCAGAAGATCTTTTTTAGGAGGATCAAGAGGAATATCTATATTTAATGCTGGTCCTGCAATAACTTTAAAACTTTCACCTCTAAGACCCCCTTCCAGTGAATATGGATTTCCTGCGGAATCATTAAGCTGAGATAGTCTAGAGTTTGTCACGACGCTTGGAAATGAATACTCAGGAGGTAAGCTTGAAATTTCTAAACGATAATCTCCTGGAGGTATTAACGGAAATCTATATCCTCCCTTAGGCATCTGATAAGTTTGAGAACCTACATTAAAACTTGAACCAGTAATAATTTCTGCCGGATAAGGCGTTACACCGTCATCAGCAAAGACTTGAGCAAGAGTCCCATCATTTTTTACTAAACGTACTAAGACTCCATCAATTTCTTTACCGTTTGATGAATCATAGACTGTCCCAAAAGGATCAACAAGTGCATTTGATTGTGCTCTGTCTGTTACATAAAAGGTGTCAACATAACGAACCTCTATCTCACTATCAACTTCAAGACTGAGTTCACAATTATTCACTTGAGCACTTGGAGGAGCCCTCACACTTTGAATAACTCCAACAAACATTCCTGAATCCAGGCTTGTTTCTTGAAGTCGTAATTTTTCAATATCTCCATTACTCGTTTCAATATCTACTTCTACAAACTCTCTTAATCCATTGTTTGTATTTCTATTTAAATCTTTAAGAGAAATAAAAACTGGTTCACCAATATGATAAGAGCTTGCATTATTTAAATCGACAGGGTTAGAAAGATCAATTGTTCCACCCGATGAAGTAGTTGGATCGGGAAGATCAACATATACTCCTCCCGTCAAACATTTTGTTCCATCAGCTGGAGTAGAAAAAGTTCCTGATGAACTCGTGAAATGATAAAAGTTTATTTCAGAAGGAGTCGCATCAGGAATTTTCCTCACTGCAACAGTATTAGAATCAATCACATGACTATTATCTAGTTCATCAAGAAATTCGATTGTTGCTGTATTTGAGATGTTTTGAGACATAAGTGTAGGACCAAAGGTAATCATACCTAAGTTTAGAGCGATAAATAAATATAAAGCCTTAAGCCCTACTCTCATCATAACTAAAAGCTATTAGTTAATAGTAACGTCAAAGACAACAGTCGTTGAAGCACCACTACCTGCTATACTTCCAATTGTAGCTGTCACTGAACCAGCAGTTGTAACATTCCAATCTGCACCATCCGGATCTGTCTCATCAGCTCCAGTAGCGTCATCATCCTCAGCTACTCCACCAACTACGATTGTTCCTGGATCATAAGTAGTTCCACTATCAAGAGGATCATCTACAACAACAGAACTAGCAGTTGCCGCACCATTATTAGTAATAGTGATAGTCCACCTTACAACAGCACCTGGAATTCTTAATGGATTTGTTGTTCCTCTTACAGGGTCACTGATTACAGCAGAAGTCTTAGTAACAACTAGATCAGCCGCTTCAACTTGTAATGCATTTAGTGCATGGACCTGACCATCATTAGCACTATCTCCACCTGTACCAGTTGCATCGGCAAACAAGTTCTCTACAACATCTTCATCATCACCATCTGTATCAGCAACTAAAGGCGAACCTTCAACTCCTGTAGATCCAGACGCTGCAGCAGTAGCTTGAAGATTAATACCAATAACATCGTTAGTTGCAGCTCCAGTCGGTACTGTAGGAAGAACGAAAACTTTTACGTTTGAACCAATTGCAAGTTCATCAACATAAGCAGCAGTATCAGTTCCAATATCATAGACACCGTTATTGTTACTATCAACAAAGACAGAAACAGCAGTTGCATCTAGGTTATCTGTTCCACCAAATGCATCTGTCGAACCTGTCGTTTGTTGAACAGCAAGTAGGTTAAAGTCTAGGATATCGTTTGCAGTATTTGTTAACGTATAAGTTAATACTGCTGTCGTTGACCCTGGAGGACTAATTACATAACTTGCATCATCTTTTACAAGTGTAAAGTTTACACTTCTATCGACTGGTATATGACCGTAAAGGTGTCGCCTAGATTTAGGCTACCTTTTGATAGTCTTTCACAATTTTCTCAGGATTTAAAGATACTTTTTGTATCTTCTCCCAATTTCTTGTTTGTTTTTTCCATCTGATTGGATTGTTCTTTT